>NZ_JAVDSG010000001.1:3707500-4325000 GCF_031455225.1 Saccharothrix longispora | reverse complement strand
GTTAACCCGCCGTCCACCGGAACAGCCCGGGGAATTCGTCCGGCGCGCTGAATCGAGACCTGGCACAACGCGCCGCTTGACAAGGCGAGCGCAATTCGCGAATCCTCCGCACGTCCCGGACGCGATCACGCTGCCAAGCCCTGTGCCACCTCCAGGAAGGTTCGACCCGTGACCCACACCCGAGTCCTGCGGTTGGTCGGCACCGGCGCTGCGGCGCTGGCGCTCGTCGCGGCCTGCGGCACGCCTCCGCCCAAGGAGGGCGCGGCGAGCGGCACGCCCGCGGCCACCGCGAAGTCCGCCGCCGAGTTCGGCGGCCTGGACGAGCTCGTCGAGGCCGCGAAGGCGGAGGGCAGGCTCAACGTCATCGCGCTGCCCCCGGACTGGGCCAACTACGGCGCGATCATCTCCGCGTTCGAGGCGAAGTACGGCATCGAGGTCGACTCCGCGCAGCCCGACGCCTCCAGCCAGGACGAGATCAACGCGGCCAAGCAGCTCAAGGGCGGCGACCGCGCCCCCGACGTGTTCGACCTGGGCCTCAACGTCGCCCTCGCCAACACCGACGTGTTCGCGCCCTACCGGGTGGAGACCTGGGCGGACATCCCGGACGAGCTGAAGGAGCCCTCGGGCCTCCACTACGGCGACTACGGCGGCTTCATGTCGATCGGCTACGACGCCTCGAAGGTGCCCGCGCCGACCTCGGTGAAGGACCTGCTCAAGCCCGAGTACCAGGGCAAGGTCGCGCTCAACGGCGACCCGACGCAGGCCGGCGCCGCGTTCTCCGGCGTCGTGATGGCCTCGCTCGGCAACGGCGGCTCGGCCGACGACATCGCGCCCGGCGTCGAGTTCTTCGCCCAGCTCAAGGCCGCGGGCAACTTCCTGCCGGTCGACCCGTCGCCCGCGACCATCGAGTCCGGCCAGACGCCGGTCGTGATCGACTGGGACTACACCAACGCCGCGCAGACCGCGAAGCTCGCGGGCAAGGTCGACTGGAAGGTCGTCGTCCCGCGGGACGCCCAGGTCGGCGCGTACTACAACCAGGCGGTCAACAAGGACGCCCCGCACCCGGCCGCCGCCCGCCTGTGGCAGGAGTTCCTGTACTCCGACGAGGGCCAGAACCTGTACCTCGAAGGGCTCTCGCGGCCGGTGCGCATGGACGCGATGGAGAAGGCGGGCACGCTCGACGCCGCCGCCGCGGCCAAGCTGCCCGACACCGGCGGCGAGCAGGTGTTCCTGACCCAGGAGCAGTCGGACAAGGCCAAGCAGGTGCTGTCCGCGTCGTGGGCGCGGGCGGTGGGCTGACCGGTGGTCGCACCCGTCACGACGGCGGCCGGGAAGGGCCCCTCGCCCGGGCCCTGCCGGAGGAGGACCGACAGCGGTCCGTCCCGCGCGCGCTGGACGGCGTGGCTGGTCGTCGCGCCCTTCCTGGCCTACGTGGGCACGTTCCTGCTCTACCCGACGGCACTCGTGCTGGCCGGGGCGTTCCAGGACGGGGACGGCGCGTTCACCCCGGCCAACCTCGCCGAGCTGACCCGGGGCGTCCACCTCCAGGCGTTCCTGCGCAGCATCGAGCTGTCCGCGCTCACCGCGCTGCTCGGCGCGGTGTTCGGCGCGCTGCTGTCCTGGGCCGTCGCCACCGGCCGCCCGGAGGGGGCACTGCGCCGCGTCGTGATCGCCGGAGCGGGGGTGCTGGCCCAGTTCGGCGGCGTGCCGCTGGCGTTCGCGTTCCTCGCCACGGTCGGCTTCCAGGGCTTCGTCACGACGTTCCTGCGCGACGCGTTCGGCGTGGACCTGTTCGCCACGGGCGCCTGGCTGTTCGAGCTGCCCGGCCTGACCCTGGTCTACACGTTCTTCCAGATCCCGCTGATGGTCATCGTGTTCCTGCCCGCCCTGGACGGCCTGCGCCCCCAGTGGCGGGAGGCGGTGGACAGCCTCGGCGGCTCGTCGTGGACCTACTGGCGGCACGTCGGCGGCCCGATCCTGCTGCCCGCGTTCCTCGGCTCGCTGCTGCTGCTGTTCGCCAACGCGTTCTCCGCCTACGCCACGGCCGCCGCGCTGGTGTCCCAGGGCAGCCCGATCGTGCCGCTCCAAATCCGGGGCGCGCTGACCGGTGAGGTGCTGCTCGGGCAGGAGAACCTGGGCAAGGCGCTCGGCTTCGGCATGATCGTGGTCGTCACCGTCGCGATGGGCCTGTACGCCCTGCTCCAGCGGAGGTTCACCCGGTGGCAGTGACCAAGAGGGGGATCACGCGGTCCGCGGTCCTGCTGGTGCTCGGCGCGTACTTCCTGCTGCCGCTGGTCGCCATGGCCGAGTTCTCCACCCGGGGCGCGAACGGCACGCGCAGCCTGGAGTCGTGGTCGGGCATCGTCGACGACCCCGACCTGGTCGACGCGATCCTGGTGTCGGTGCAGCTGGCCGTGACCAGTTCGGTGCTGGTGCTGGTGCTGCTCGTGCCGACCACGGCGTGGATCAGGCTCCGGCTGCCGGGGCTGCGCCAGCTCGTGGAGTTCCTGTGCCTGCTGCCGGTGGCGATCCCGGCGATCGTGCTCGTCGTCGGCCTGGCCCCGCTGTACGCGTGGGTCGACTACTTCCTCGGCGACTCGCCGTTGACGCTGACCTTCGCCTACGCGGTGCTGGTGCTGCCGTTCGCCTACCGGGCGATCGACGCCGGCCTGTCCGCGATCGACCTGAGGACGCTCGCGGAGGCGGCGCGCGGTCTCGGCGCGTCCTGGGGGACGGTGCTGCTGCGGGTCGTGGTGCCGAACATCCGCGGCGCCCTGATCGGCGCGTCCCTGCTGTCCGTGGCGCTGGTGCTCGGCGAGTTCACCATCGCCTCACTGCTGAACTTCGACACGGTGCAGGTGCGGGTCAACCTGCTCGGCAAGCGCGCCGCGGGCGTGTCCATCGCGGTGTCGCTGCTGAGCCTGCTGTTCGCGTTCGCGCTGCTGTTCCTGCTCTCGTTCGTCGGCAGGCGGCGGGACGCCTCCCCCGCGAACGGCTCCCCGGAGGAAGGCTGAGATGGGTTACCTGCGACTCGACGGGCTGCGCAAGTCGTTCGGCGGCCAGACGGCGCTCGCCGGGCTCGACCTGGAGCTGGCCGAGGGCGAGCTGGTCAGCCTGCTCGGGCCCAGCGGCTGCGGCAAGACCACCGCGCTGCGGATCGTCGCCGGGTTCGAGACCGCCGACGCGGGCCGCGTCACCGTGGCCGGCGAGGACGTCACCGGCGTGCCCGCCAACAAGCGGGACATGGGCATGGTGTTCCAGGCCTACAGCCTGTTCCCGAACATGACCGCGGCGGAGAACATCGCGTTCGGCCTGCGGCTGCGCAGGGCGCCCGACCGCGGCGCCCGGGTCGGCGAGCTGCTGGAGCTGGTCGGCTTGGCGCACCTGGGCAAGCGCTACCCGCACCAGATGTCCGGCGGCCAGCAGCAGCGGGTGGCCCTGGCGCGGGCGCTGGCGATCCGGCCGCGCGTGCTGCTGCTCGACGAACCGCTGTCCGCCTTGGACGCCAAGGTGCGGGTGGGACTGCGCGACGAGGTCCGGCGCATCCAGACCGAGTCGGGCACGACGACGCTGTTCGTCACGCACGACCAGGAGGAGGCGCTGGCCGTCTCCGACCGGGTGGGCGTGATGTCGCACGGCCGGCTGGAGCAGTTGGACACCCCGGCCCGCGTGTACCGGGAGCCCGCGTCGGCGTTCGTGGCGGAGTTCGTCGGCGTCACGAACGCGGTGTTCGGCACCGCCGAGCCGGGCGGGGTGCGGCTGGGCGCGTTCCGGTTGGCCACCGACGCGGCCGACGGGCTGCACGGCGACGTGAAGGTGATCGTCCGGCCGGAGGACATCGCGATCACCCGGCACGGCGGTGGGGACGACGGCGCCCCGACGGGGGACGTGCTGGTGGGCGACGTGCTGGCGCAGAGCTTCCTGGGGCCCGTGACCAGGCTGTCGGTGCGGCTCGGCGGTGGCGGCCAGGTGGTGCGCGTCGACCAGCCCTCCGGCCGCGCGGCCGACTTCCCGCCCGGCACGGCCGTCGCGCTCGACCTCGACGCCGGGAGGCTGATGGTGGTCGAGGCGTGACGCCCCGCCGGTCCGCGCGGGCCGGCACGGCGGAGGGGCCCGCCGCTGGTGCGGCGGGCCCCTCCGGCGCGCTGTGCCGTGCTAGGTCCTCACGAGGTCACCGACGCGGGAACAGGTCCCGGTAGGAGCCCTGCGACTGCACGTTCAGCTCGTCCACGCGCACGAGCTTGCCGGTGACGGTCCGCGGGTCGCGGATGTCCAGCACGTCCAAGCCCTTGGCCATGTCGGACGAGTAGATGTAGCCGTTGTAGTAGTACGCCGACCACGTGCCGCCGCCGGAGCCGTTGGGCAGCGGGCCGCGCTCGAACCAGCCGATCTCCTTGGGGTTGCGGGAGTCGGTGAAGTCCCAGATCGAGATGCCGCCCTGGTACCAGGACTGCACCATGATGTCCCGACCCTGCACCGGGATCAGCGAGCCGTTGTGGGCCACGCAGTTCTCGGTGTCGGCCTGGGTGCGGGAGATCTTGTAGTACGAGCGGAACTCCAGCTTGCGGCCGTCCCCGCGCCCGGTGATGTCGTAGATGCCGTCCGCGCCGCGGGTCTTGCCGATGGTCTCGTTGCACGTCGCCGCGCCGCCGCCGCCGAGCTCGTCGGTGAAGATCACCTTGGTGCCGGCGTTGTTGAAGGTGGCCGAGTGCCAGAACGCGAAGTTCACGTCGTCCTGCACGCGGCTGATCTCGCGGGGCTTCGTCCGGTCGGAGATGTCCCACAGCACGCCGTCACCCATGCACGCGCCGGCCGCGAGGTCCTTCGACGGGTACACGGTGATGTCGTGGCAGCCGGAGGTGGCCGTCACGTAGCCGGTCGGGACGGTGCCCGGTCGGCCGATGTTGCCGCCGTCCGGGAACAGGACGGTCTCGGACAGCAGCGACGCCGAGGTCGGGTCCTTCAGCGGGACCTTGACGATGGAGATCAGGTCGTGCGGGGGCTGGCAGTCCGGGAACGCCGCGTTCGGGCTGTACGACGAGACGTAGACGTAGACGTCCTTGCCGCGCTTGTCCGGGACCAGGGTGTGCGTGTGCGAGCCGCACTTGGTCTCGACCGACTTGATGTACTTCGGGTTCTTCTTGTCGCTGATGTCGAAGATCTTGATGCCCTCCCACGCGTCCTTGTTGGTCGCGGGGAGCGGGGTGCTGGCGCACGAGTCGTCGCTGCGCGACGAGTCGGTCGACAGGAACAGCAGGTTGTCCTTGACCGAGATGTCGTTCTGCGAGCCCGGGCACAGCACGGAGCTGACGACCTTCGGGGCGCGCGGGTTGCGCACGTCGTAGACCACGAAGCCGTCGTAGTTGCCGTTGAACGCGTAGTTGCCCTGGAAGGCCAGGTCGGACCAGGTCGACGACGAGGTGAACGGCGCCGGCTTGGGCAGGTTCGCCAGGTGCTTGACGTTGCGCGAGTTGCGGATCTCGTCCACGCCCGGGATGCCGGTGGCCGGCTGCTCCTGGCTGGACAGTTGGGTCTCGGACAGGCCGGCCAGGTCGGCGTCGTCCGGAGCCGCGATCGCCTGAGGGGCCATGGCGACCGCCGACAGGGCGAGCGCGAAAGCCCCCAGGACCGCGATCGGCGCTCTGCGCCGACCTCGGGTAGAAACGCGTGCTTCCACTTCAGGTTCCCCTTCCAACCCTACAGTGCAGGAACCGCAGTATCGCCCGTTCGCAAGGCTAAGTACCAGACCCGATCGTCGGTTGCCGATGACTTTCCGGTTACCGGAACGGCGGGTACGTTGACGCCGTCCGGGTGTGTGAGGGGGGTTCGGGATGCGAGTCGTGTTCGTCGCGCTGCTGCTGGCGGTCCTGGCGGGTTGCACGTCGCAGCCGGGGGACGAGGCGCCGATCCTCGCGCCGAAGGGCCCCGGCGAGCAGGCGGAGACCGTCTCGCCGGACGAGGTGGGCACCGACCGCTGGGTCGCGCCCAGCGAGGCGGACGTGACCTACGTGGCGAAGATGATCGTGCACCACCGGCAGGCGCTGGACATGGCGGTGCTCGCGCCGGAGCGCGCGCAGCACGAGACCGTCAAGGGCCTGGCCTCGCGCATCCACGACACCCAGGGCCCCGAGATCGGCGCGATGGAGCAGTGGCGGCGCCAGTACGCCGAGAGCGCGCCCGCGCACGGCCACAGCGGCTCGTTGCCCGAGGTGGACCACGCCTCGATGCCCGGCATGGCCACCGACGCGCAGATGGCGGCGTTGGAGGCCGCCACCGGCGCCGAGTTCGACCGCCTCTTCCTCCAGTTGATGATCGCCCACCACGAGGGCGCCCTGCGGATGGCCGTCGACCTGCTGTCGAACGGGTCCGACGTGCGGGTCGAGGAGATGGCCAACGACGTGGTCGCCTCGCAGAGCGACGAGATCGCCCGGATGAGGGCGATCACGATCCCGTGAGCAGCAGGTCCTCCGAGCGGTGGAAGGTCTCCACCGCGTTGCCCGTCACGTGGCGGGCGATGCCGGGATCGCGCCGGTGCGCCTCCCTGAACGAGTCGGAGGCGACCCACGCGCGGAAGTCGTCCTCGGTGTCGAACTCGTTCACCGACACGTACGGCTGATCCGGGCGCGTGGGGCGCAGCAGCGTGCTCCGGCGCAGGCCCGGGACGCCGGGCAGGTGGGTGCGCATGCTGTCCCGGAAGCGGGTCTCGAACTCCTCGGCGCGGTCTGCGGGCACGAACAGGCGGTTGGTCGCGACGAACACGTGCACCTCCGAGGTTCCCGACGGGGTGTAGGGAACTATTCCAACGGCGCGTCGGGAAAGCAAGGGCTAGGATCTGGCGGGTGCCCCGGATCAGCGCCGACACCCTCGCGCAGCACCGTGCGAACCGGCTGCGCGCCCTGCTCGACGCGGGCCGCGACATCGTCGCCGAGGAGGGCGCCGACGCGCTGACCCTCGCGTCCCTGGCCCGGCGCGTCGGGCTGTCGCGCCCGAGCCTGTACGAGTACTTCCGGTCACGCGAGGAGTTGGTCGCCGCGATCGTGTCCGACGAGCTCCCGGACTGGGCGCGCAGGCTCGCCGACGCGGTCCGGGCGGTGGAGGGCGTGCCCGCGAAGGTCGAGGCGTACCTGCGCACCGAGTTGGAGATCATCGCCGACGGCAGCCACGGCGCCGTCGTCGCGCTGTCCGCCCACGCCCTGCCCGAAGCCGCCCGCACCCGGATCCGCGCCGAGCACGAGAAGCTGCTCGCCCCACTGGTGGACGTGCTGGCCGAGGCCCGCGTGCCAGAGCCGGGCCTGCGCGCGCTGCTCGTCCACGGCGCCGTCGAGGCCGCCGCGCGCACCCTGCGCCCCGGCGACGCCGGGCACAACGAGACCGTGGTCGCGGCCCTGGTCGCCCAGGTCCTGCACGGGGTGGTCCGCTGATGGCCAACCGGATCGACAGCTGGTTGTGGGCCGTGCGGCTGACCAAGACCAGGCCCGACGCCGCGGCGGCGTGCCGCGGGGGCCACGTGCGCATCAACGACAAACCGGCCAAGCCCTCGACCGTCGTCGTCCCCGGTGACGAGGTGCGCGCCCGCGTGGGCGACGTGGTCAAGGTCGTCGAGGTGGTCCGCGTGATCCAGAAGAGGGTGGGCGCGGCCGACGCCGCCACCTGCTTCATCGACCGCACCCCGCCGCCGCCCCCGCTGGAGGCGGTGCCCGTGGCCCGGCGCGAACGCGGCGCGGGCCGCCCCACCAAGCGCGAGCGCCGCGTGCTCGACAAGTTCCGCACCGGGCAGCCCTGACCCCGCCTCCGGGGCCGCCCCCGACCGCGCTCGGGGACCACCCCGAGGCGGTCCAGGGGAGGTCAACCGATCGGTTGACCGCGAGTACGACCGCGTAGGTGATCACTTCCACCGCCCCGCCGACGAGTCTCGGGGCATGGCGATCATCGAAGTGGTCGACCTCGTGAAGAGGTACGACCGGAAGGTCGCGGTGGACGGGGTCTCGTTCACCGTCGACGAGGGGGAGATCTTCGGCATCCTCGGTCCCAACGGGGCCGGGAAGACCACGACCGTCGAGTGCGTCGAGGGGTTGCGCTCGCCGGACGGCGGCACCATCCGGGTGGACGGGCTCGACCCGCGCCGCGACCGCGCCGAGCTGCGCTCCCGGTTGGGCGTGCAGCTCCAGCAGAGCGAACTGCCCGACCACATCCGGGTCGGCGAGGCGCTCGACCTGTACGCGTCGTTCCACCGGGACCCGGCCGACTGGCGCGAACTGCTCGACCGGCTCGGCCTCGGCGACCGCGCGAAGACCCCGTACCGCAAGCTGTCCGGCGGCCAGAAGCAGCGCGTGTCCATCGCGCTCGCACTCATCGGCAAGCCCCGGATCGCCGTGCTCGACGAGCTGACCACCGGCCTGGACCCGCAAGCGCGCCGCGACACGTGGGCGCTGGTCGAGCAGGTCCGCGACTCCGGCGTCACGGTCGTGCTGGTCACCCACTTCATGGAGGAGGCCGAGCGGCTGTGCGACCGGCTCGCCCTGATCGACGCCGGCAAGCTGGTCGCCGTCGACAGCCCGGCGGGCCTCGTCTCCCGGCTGGACGGCGAGCAGCGGGTCCGGTTCCGGCCGACCGCGCCGCTCGACCTCGCCCTGCTGGCGGACCTCCCGGAGGTCGAATCCGCCGAGCGGCACGGGCCGCAGGTCGTCGTGACCGGCAAGGGCAACCTGCTGCACGCCGTCACGTCCTGCCTCGCCCGCAACCACGTGGTCGCCGCCGACCTGCGCATCGAGCAGGCCGGCCTGGACGACGCCTTCATCCACCTCACCGGCCGCGCGCTCACGGAGTGACCCGATCATGCTGAAGATCGTCAGGATCGAGTGGAAGCTGTTCCTGCGGGAGCCGGTCATGGTGGCGTTCGCCATCGCGTTCCCGACCGTCCTGCTGCTGGTGCTCGGCGCGATCCCCGCCCTGCGCACCCCCGACCCCGAGTTCGGCGACCTGCGGTTCATCGACCACTACGTGGGCACGCTGGTCGTGATCTCGTTCGCGTTCCTGGGGCTGAACAAGTTGCCCCAGACCGTCGCCACCTATCGGGAGAAGGGCGTGCTGCGCCGGTTCTCCACCACCCCGGTGCACCCGGCGAAGCTGCTCGTCGCCCAGGTCGTGGTCAACGTGGCCGCGGGCGCGGTCTCCGTCGTGCTGCTCATGGCCGTGTGCAAGCTCGTGTTCGGCATCGACCTGCCCCGCCACCCCCTGGGGTTCCTGGTGACCTGCCTGCTCGGCATGCTGTCGCTGTCCGCGCTGGGGCTGCTGGTGGCGGCGTGGGCGCCGAACGCGCGCGCCGCCGGCGGCTGGGCGACCGTGGTGTTCATGCTGATCATGTTCTTCGGCGGGGCCTACCTGCCGAGGATGCTGCTGCCGGACCTCCTCAACACCATCGGCGACCACCTGCCGCCCGGCGTCGGCGCCCTCCAGGCGTCGTGGCTCGGCGCCGCGCCCGACCCGGTCCACCTGGGCGTCCTCACCCTGGTCACGCTGGTGGCGGGTACCGTCGCGGCGAAATCGTTCCGCTGGGAGTAGGCATGACGGACAGGCTGGACGTCTGGGAGCGCCGGTTGCACGTGGCGGGACAGGCGATCCCGTACTTCGTGCTGGTCCTGTCCACCGCCTCGTACCTGGTGGTCGCCGCGGAGCCGTGGCCGGTCCGGTGGACCAACCTCGGCATCGCGGTCGCCGCGGTGCTGTGGATGCTCTGGTGGGTGGAGCTGCACCCGCGGTGGCACGACCGGACCGGGCCGATGGTCGTGTTCTTCCTCGGTGTCCTGGTGTTCTACGGGGTCCTCGGGCTGCGGCACCCCATGTTCGGGTTCTACTCGTTCGCCGGGTACATCTACGCGACCGGGTTCCTGCCGGGGCGCTGGAAGCTCGCCGGGGTGACGGCCACCGCGGTCCTCGCCGCCACCTCGATGCACGGCGGCCTGCCCGTGCCCGAACCGGCGGCGATCGGCCTGTACGCGGTCATGGTGCTCATCGTCGTGGCGGTGGCGTGCACGTTCACCCTGTTCGGCCACTACACCCACGAGCAGTCGTTGCGCCGCAAGGAGATGGTGGCGGAGATGGCCGCGATGATCGAGGAGAACGCGGGCCTGCACGCCCAGCTGCTCATCCAGGCCCGCGAGGCGGGCGTGCTGGACGAGCGCCAGCGGTTGGCGCGGGAGATCCACGACACCCTCGCCCAGGGGTTCACCGGCATCATCACCCAGCTCCAGGTCGACGAGGACCCGCCGCGCCACGTCGAGACGGCCCTGCGGCTGGCCCGGGAGAACCTGGCCGAGGCACGCCGTTCGGTGCACGCCCTGAGGCCGCCGGCGCTGGAGGACTCGAACCTGCCGGACGCGCTGTCCGAGGTCGCCGCCGGGTGGACCGACCAGACGGGCGTGCCCGCGTCGGTCGCCACCACCGGCGCGGCGCGGCCCCTGCACCCCGAGGTGGAGGTGGCACTGCTGCGGGCCGCGCAGGAGGCGCTGTCCAACGTGGCCAAGCACGCGGCGGCGTCCCGCGTCGGTCTGACCCTGTCGTACATGGAGGACGTGGTGACGCTGGACGTGCGCGACGACGGCGCGGGGTTCGACCCGGGCACGGCGACCGACGGGTTCGGCCTGGTCGGGATGCGCCAGCGGGTGTCGCGCCTGGCGGGCGCCCTGGTGGTGGAGTCCGAGCCGGGCGGCGGCACGGCCGTGTCCGCGTCGGTGCCCGCGATCCCGGCGGAGGTGGCGCGGTGATCCGCGTGGTGATCGTGGACGACCACCCGGTGGTGCGCGACGGCCTGCGCGGCATGCTCGCCTCCGCCGGGGACCTGGAGGTCGTGGGCGAGGCGGCCGACGGCGCCGAGGCGGTGGCCGTGGTGCGCGCGGTGTCCCCGGACGTGGTGCTCATGGACCTGCGGATGCCCGGCGTCGACGGCGTCACCGCCATCGGGCGGCTGCGCGGCTTCCCGACCCGCGTGCTGGTGCTGACCACCTACGACACCGACAGCGACGTCCTGCCCGCGATCAAGGCGGGCGCCACCGGCTACCTGCTCAAGGACACGCCGCGCGACGAGCTGTTCCGCGCCGTGCGCTCGGCGGCCCGGGGGGAGGCGGTGCTGTCGCCCTCGGTGGCCACGCGCCTGGTGGGCCAGGTCCGCCGGCCCGCGGCCGAGCCGTTGAGCGACCGCGAGGTGGAGGTGCTGGGCCTCATCGCCCGCGGCTGCACGAACCGCGAGGCGGCGGCGAGGCTGTTCATCAGCGAGGCGACCGTGAAGACGCACCTGGTGCACGTCTACGCCAAGCTGGGCGTGAAGGACCGCGCCGCCGCGGTCGCCGTCGCCTACGACCGAGGGCTCCTGGGGACGTGAGGTCACCCGTTCGGGAGTTGTCCACAACCGACGGGTAACGTGTCGCCGTCCTCGGTGGACCGGCGCAGCCTGGTCCCATGAGCAGCGATTCCCCCTCCCGCGCCGCGGCGGTCCGCCCGCGTCCCACCACCTCAGTAGTCGACCCGGTCCGGCCGGGCCAGCCACGCCGTGAACGGCGCGCTGTCCTCACCGGTCGAGATCCGTTCGACCGGCATGCTCCACGTCTCGCGCGGCCTCCCGAACAGCTCGTGGAACTCGCGGTCGTCGAACCCGGCCGCGGCGGCGTCGTCCCGGTCGGCGGCGTACAGGACCCGGTCCACCCGCGCCCACAGCGCCGCCGAGAGGCACAGCGGGCACGGCTCGCAGGAGGAGACCAGCGCGCAACCGGTGAGCCGGAAGTCCCCCAGCGCCCGGCAGGCCGCGCGGATCGCCACCACCTCGGCGTGCGCCGTCGGGTCGAGCGTCGTGGTGACCTGGTTGGTGCCGGTGGCGACGACGACCCCGTCGCGCACGACCACCGCGCCGAACGGGCCGCCGCCCTCGGCGACGTTGCGCGTCGCCAGGTCGACCGACTCGCGCAGCCAGGCGTGGTCGGGGGAGAGGGAGGTGGTCATGGGGTGCTCCTCGGGGCATGCCGGTCGGTGCCGCGGCTGTTCGCCCGGCTCCGGTGTGCGGTGCGGTGGTCCTGGTCAGGTGCCGGTGATGTGCTCCGGCCGCACCGGTACGCGGGTCAGCGCGCGGCCGGTGGCGTCGCGGATGGCCGCGACGATGGCCGGGGTGGCGGAGATCGTAGGCGGCTCGCCCACGCCCCGCACGCCGTAGGGCGCGTTCGGGTCGGCCAGCTCCAGCACGTCGATGGTCATCGGCGGCATGTCCAGCACGGTCGGGATCAGGTAGTCGGTGAAGGAGGGATTGCGCACCACCCCGCCCGCGGTCTGGATCTCCTCCATCACCGCGAGGCCCAGCCCCTGCGCCGACCCGCCCTGGATCTGGCCGATCACCGCCTGGGGGTTGAGCGCCTTGCCGACGTCCTGCGCGCAGCCCAGCTCCACGACCTTCACCAGGCCCAGTTCGGTGTCCACGTCGACCACGGCGCGGTGCGCGGCGAAACCGTACTGCACGTGGGCGTTGCCCTGCCCGGTCACCGGGTCGAGCGGCTCGGTGGCCCGGTGCCGCCACTCGACGGTCTCGTCGACGACCCCGTCACCGAGCAGGTCGGCGAGGTCGGCGGGGCCGAGGTCGGCGGGGTCCCGGCCACCCGTGAGCTTCGCCAGCTCCGCCCGTACCGCCGCGCACGCCGCCTTGACCGCCCCGCCGGTGACGTAGGTCTGCCGGGAGGCCGAGGTGGAGCCGCCGTTGCCGATGGAGGTGTCCATCGGCAGGATCGTCACCCGCTGCACGCCCAGCTCGGTGCGCACGATCTGCTGCACGATCGTCACGAGGCCCTGCCCGACCTCCGCCGCGGCGGTGTGCGCCAGCGCGACCGCCTCGCCGTTGATGACCTGCACCCGCACGCGGGCGGTGGAGTAGTCGTCGTAGCCCTCGGAGAAGCAGATGTTCTTGATGCCGACCGCGTAGCCGACCCCGCGCACGACGCCCTCGCCGTGGGTGGTGTTGGAGACGCCACCGGGCATGTCCCTCAGGTCCACCTCGGCCGGGACCGGCGGCATGGGCTTGTCGCGGACCAGTTCCAGCAACCGCGCGACGGGCGCGGCGGAGTCGACGACCTGGCCGGTCGGCATGACCGAGCCCTCCGCCATGGCGTTGGCGATCCGCACGTCCACCGGGTCCATGCCCAGCGCGTGCGCCAGCTTGTCCATCTGGGACTCGTAGGCGAAACCGGCCTGCACGGCGCCGAACCCGCGCATCGCGCCGCACGGCGGGTTGTTGGTGTAGACGCCCCAGCAGTCGACGGTCGCGTTGGGCACGTCGTAGGGGCCGATGCCGAGCGTGGCCGCGTTCGCCACCACGGCGCCCGTGCTGGAGGCGTACGCGCCGCCGTCGAGGAAGATCCGCGCCCTGACGTAGACGAGCCTGCCCGTGCGGTCCGCGCCGTGCTCGTAGTGCAGCACCGCGGGGTGGCGGTGCACGTGCCCGTAGAAGGATTCCTCGCGGTTGTAGACCATCTTCGTGGGCTTGCCGGTGTGCAGCGCGAGCAGGCAGGCGTGCACCTGCATCGACAGGTCCTCGCGCCCGCCGAACGCGCCGCCGACCCCGGAGAGCGTCAGCCGCACCTTCTCCAGCGGCAGCCCGAGCGCCGCCGCCACCTGCGCCTGGTCGACGTGCAGCCACTGCGTGGCGACGTAGAGGTCGACGCCACCGTCCTCGGCGGGCACCGCGAGCCCCGACTCGGGTCCGAGGAACGCCTGGTCCTGCATGCCGACCTCGTACCGGCCGGTGACGACCACCTCGGCGGTGGCGTCCTGGTCGCCGTGTCGGATCGGCACGTGCCGCACGAGGTTGCCGCCGGGGTGCAGCGGCGTGTCGTCGGCCGCGGTCTCCATGTCCACGACCGGGGTGAGCACCTCGTACTCGACCCTGACGCGCTTCATGGCGCGTGTGGCCGTCTCGGGGTGGTCGGCGCCGACCAGGGCGACGGGCTCGCCCTGGTAGCGCACGACGTCCTCGGCGAGCACCGGCTGGTCCTTGTGCTCCAGGCCGTAGCGGTTGAGCCCGGTGACGTCCCGGTGCGTGAGCACGGCGTGCACACCGGGCACCTTCAGCGCCTCGGTGAGGTCCACCGACACGATCCGCGCGTACGGGTGCGGGCTGCGCAGGGTCGCGCCCCAGATCATGTCCTCGTGCCACAGGTCCGAGGCGTAGGCGAACTCGCCGCGCACCTTGAGGTTGCCGTCGGGTCGCTGCGGGCTGGAGCCGATCCCACCCGACACCGAAGAGGTCAGTCCAGCGGGGGTCAGGCTCATCGCGTCCCCAAGGTGGGTGTCGTCGAGGTGGGTGTCGTCCGCGGTGGCGCCCCGGACGCCCGGGACGGCGGGAGGCGGCTGATCGCAGCCCTGCTCGCCGACCCGACCCTGCTCACCGCCCCGCCGGCGTCGCGGCGTGGCGTGGTCATGCGGCCCCCTTCAGCCGGGCGGCGGCGGCGCGCAGCTCGCGCGCGAGACCGGTCTCGGAGGCAGTGCGCAATTCGCCGTCGACCACGACGGTCCGGCCGCCGACCAGCAGCAGCTTCAGCGTCGGCAGCGGACCGAGGACGAGTGCGGCGACCGGGTCGTCGATGCCCGCGTGGTCGAGGCCGTCGAGCCGCCACACGGCGAGGTCGGCCAGCTTGCCGGGCTCGATCGAGCCGAGTTCGGCGTCGCGGCCGAGGCAGCGCGCGCCGCCCATGGTGCCCAGCCACAGCGCCTGGCGGACGTCGAGCGCCTTGGGGCCGCCGCGCTGGCGGGCCTGGAGCACGGCCTGGTGCAGTTCCTCGACCATGCCGCACGACTCGTTGGACGCCGCGCCGTCCACGCCGAGGCCGACCGGCGCGCCCGCGTCGAGCAGGTCGCGGACCGGGGCGATGCCCGTGCCGAGCCGTCCGTTGGACGTGGGGCAGTGCGCCGAGCCGGTGCCGGTGGCGCCGAGCCGCTTCACCGCGTCCGGCGCGAGGTGCACGGTGTGGGCGAGCCACACGTCCTCGCCGAGCCAGCCGAGCCGCTCGGCGTACTCGGTGGGCGTGCAGCCGTACTCGGCCCGGCACTGCTCCTCCTCGTCGACGGTCTCGGCGAGGTGGGTGTGCAGCCGCACGTCCTTGGCGCGGGCCAGTTCGGCGGCACCGGTCATCAGCTCCCGGCTCACCGAGAACGGCGAGCACGGGCCGACGGCGACGCGCACGAGGGCGTCGGCGGCCGGGTCGTGGTGGTCGTTGACGGCCTGCTCGGTGGCGATGAGCGCGGCCTCGGTCTCCTCGACGAGGTTGTCCGGCGGCAGCCCGCCCCGGGACCGGCCCCGGTCCATCGAGCCGCGCACGGCGTGCAGGCGGATGCCGACGCGCCTGCCCGCGCCCACCAGGGCCTCGAACTGGTCGCCGCCCTCGCGCGGGAAGACGTAGTGGTGGTCGGCGGCCGTGGTGCAGCCGGTGGTGGCGAGCCGGGCGAGACCCGCCGAGGCGGCGGCGTGGGTGATCCCCGCGTCGAGGCCGCCCCACACCGGGTAGAGCGTGGTCAGCCACTCGAACAGCGCGGCGTCCTGGGCGATGCCGCGCGTGGCCCACTGGTAGAGGTGGTGGTGCGTGTTGACCAGACCGGGCGTGACGAGGCAGCCGGTGCCGTCGACCCAGGTGTGCGGGCCCGCTGGCCTCGGGGCCTGTCCGGGGCCGACCGCGGTGACGCGGCCGTCCTCGACCACGACGTGGCCGGAGGCGATCTCGGTGCCGGCGGCGTCCACCGTCGCGATGGACGCGCCGTCGATGACGGTGGGCGTCATCGCTTCGACGCCGCCAGCCGCACCGCGTCGAGGATCTTCTCGTACCCGGTGCAGCGGCACAGGTTGCCCGCCAGCGCCTCGCGGATCTCCGGGTCACCGGGGTGCGGCACGCGGGCGAGCAGGTCGTGCGCGGCGACCACGAGACCGGGGGTGCAGAACCCGCACTGCACGGCGCCCGCCTCGATGAACGCCTCCTGCACCGGGTCGAGCCGCTCCCCGTCGGCGAGCCCCTCCACCGTGCGCACCTCGCGGTCGTGGGCCTGGCCCGCGGCGACGAGGCACGAGCAGACCGGCACCCCGTCCAGGTACACCGTGCAGGAGCCGCACTCGCCCTGCTCGCAGGCGTTCTTGGAGCCGGGCAGCCCCAGTCGCTCGCGCAGCAGGAACAGCAGGCTCTCGCCCTCCCACACGTCGTCGGCGACCCGCCGCTCGCCGTTCACCGTCACGTCCACGCGCATGTCAGGCGACCTTCCCAGGGTAGTCCTGCCACGCCCAGCCGAGCGTGCGGCGGGCGAGCACGGAGAGGGCGTGCTTGCGGTACGCGGCGCTGCCGCGCACGTCGTCGATGGGGCTCGCGGCTTCGGCGACCAGCTCGCCGAACCGGCGCTTCACCGAGTCGAGCAGGGGTCTCGGCGACTCCCACTGGCCGGTGGCGGTCAGTTCGCCGGACAGGAACTCCTCGGCCGCCGACGCGCGCAGGGGCGTGGGCGCGGCCGACCCGACGGCCGCGCCGACCCGCCGCTGCTCGGGGTGCAGGGCCACGGCGAACGAGCACACCGCGATGACCATGGCGTTGCGGGTGCCGACCTTGGCGAACTGCTGGGGCGCCCGGGCGGCGGGCAGGCGCACGGAGGTGATCAGCTCGTCGGGCTCCAGCGCGTTGTGCTTCACGCCCAGGTAGAAGTCGGTGGCGGCGATGCGGCGCGTGCCGCGGGTCGACGCGACCTCGACGACGGCGTCCGCGACCAGCAGCACCGGGTGCGCGTCGCCCGCGGGGGAGGCCGCGCCGAGGTTGCCGCCGACCGTGCCCCGGTTGCGGATCTGCGGCGAGCCGACGGTGCGCGACGCCATCGCCAGCCCCGGCAGGCGGTCGCCCAGTTCCTCGATGATCCGGGTGTACGGCACGCCCGCCCCGACGCGCACCGAGTCGCCGTCGACGTCCCAGGTGCGCAGGTCCTCGACGCGGGTCAGGTCGAGCAGCGCGGCCGGCCGGCGGTGGTCGAAGTTCAGCTCGACCATCACGTCCGTGCCGCCCGCGATCGGCACGGCGTCCGGTCGCTGCGCCTTGAGTGCCAGCGCTTCGGCGAGGCTGTCGGGGCGAAGGAAGTCCATCGGCTACCTCGGAGGTGGGTGCTGCGGTGTGTGGGCCAGTACACAGAGTGGCGGGGGTGGTCGGCTACGGCGGTGGCGCATGAATCCCAGCCTGCTACCGGGAGTGGATTCGTGCTTTCCTACGAACACGATCGGACGAGGCTAGACGCGCCGGGTGACGCGGAGGGGACGTGCGTGTTGCTGGTTCGCAGCCTGGTGGGGATGCCCGAACTCCGACTCCGACCGGTCGTCGGCGCGGACCTGCTCGACCGCCCGGTGACCGGGCTCTACGGCACCGAGCTGCCCGATCCGGCGCGCTACCTCTCGGGCGGCGAGCTGGTGCTGTCCGGTCTGCTGTGGCACCGCACGGACGCCGACTGCGACACGTTCGTGGCGTCGTTGGCCGCCTCCGGCGTGGCGGCGCTGGCGGCCGGCCCACCCGAGGCGGGCGCGTTGCCCCCGGCCCTGGTGGAGGCGTGCGAACGACACGGCGTGCCGCTGCTGGAGGTGCCGGTGGACCTGTCGTTCGCGACGATCACCGAGCACGTCGTGCTGGAGCTGGCCGCCGAACGGGTCGGCGCGGCGGGCGCCCAGCTGGACCGGCACCGGCGGTTGTTGACCGTGGTCGCCGACGGCGGCGACCTGGCGGAGCTGATCGCGGCGGGCGCGGCCGAGCTGGGCGCGCCCTGCCTGGTGCTCGCGTGCACCGGCCACGTCGTGGCGGGACCGGAGCCGGACGACCCGGCCTTTCTGGTCCGCGAGTTCCTGCTGGCCGACCGGCTCCCGCGAGTGGTGCGCGGTGTGACGCTGCTGCCGGTGGCCGCGCGCGGCGGGCCGAGGCTGACGTCGTGGGTCCTCGTCGTCTCCGGCGACCGCACCCGCGACGAGGTCGCCGCCGAACTGGCCAGCCTGGTGGGTGTCGAACGGGCGCGCGTCGTGCAGGGGCGGGAGATCGAGAACCGCGCGGCGGGCCCCTTGCTGCGCCAGGTGCTGGCGGGCGGTGACCTGTCCGCCCGCGTGGCCGCCGTCGGCTGGGACCCCGACGCCCCGCTGCGCGTCGTGGCGGCCTCGCTGTCCGGCGGCCGGGCCGGCACCACCGCCGGAGCCGCCGCCCTGCTCGAAGAGGTGCTGGCGGCGGTCACGCCCCGGTCCCTGGTGGCCGGGATCGGCGAGGAGGTCTACGCGCTGGCCCCCGCCGGTCCGTGGGTGGACGACGTGCGGTCGGCGCTGCGCGTCCTGGAGCCGGGCCTGGGCGCCACCCGCTTCCTGGTCGGCATCTCGTCCCCGGTGGGCCACACCGGTCTGCGCGGCGCGGCGGAGGAGGCGTCGCACGCGCGCAGGCTGGGGGAGCGGCGAACCGGCCGGACCCAGGTCGTGGCGGGCGAGGAGATCGCGTTCCACCAGCTGCTGCTGGCCGGTGTCCCGGAGGAGCTGAGGGGCTCCCTGCGCCGTCGCCTGCTGGGCCCGGTCGTCGACTACGACGCCGAGCACGGCTCGGACCTGCTGGGCACCCTGCGCGTCTTCCTCGACTGCTCGGGCTCGTGGACCACCGCCGCCGGCCGCCTGCACGTCCACGTGAACACCCTGCGCTACCGCATCGGCCGGGTGGAGGACCTGCTCGGCGCGGACCTGTCGAACTTCGCCGAACGCGTCGACCTCTACCTGGCCCTCCAGGCGGGCTGACGCGGCCGGCCCACTGCGCGGGTGAGCTGGGACGTCATGCCGCACCCGTTGTCCGAGGACCTGAGGTCCGTCGACGACCTGCCCCCGACGCGCGGCTGTCCCCGATCGGACCGCTCGCCGCCGTGCACGACGGCCTGCGCGCGGCCGAGCCGGGCATCGACCTGAACGATCCCGTCCGGGGCGTGCCGACCGGCGAGGGCTGGAGCACCGAGGTCGACACCGGCCACCGCGACCCGGTCGAGGCGATCATGCTGCACGTGCGCGGCGGCGGTGACGGCGCGCTCGCCGCGATCTTCCGCCTCGGGAGGGGATCGGCTGCCGCCCGGTGGACCTGTCCGAGGGCGACCTGCTGCGGGAGGGGGATCCCGTCGCCTGGCACGAGTTCCGGTCCTACCGCGACCAGGTGTTCCGCGACCAGCCCTGACGGCTCGCGGGAGCACGGCGCCCACTCCCCGCACCGGCGGCCGGTGTTCGCGCTCTCCACCAGGCGGTCCGTGACCTCCTCGGGCATCGCCGCCGACTCCGGCGGGTGCCGGTCGCGGCGGCCGCCCTTCCTGTCGCTTCCCTGTAGGGCCTTCTCCCCGCGTCGCCCGTCGCGGAAGACTCGCGGCGGACTCAACCGTGAAGGAGTGGTCATGTCTCGCACACTCGGTGCGCTGGCCGCCGTGGTGCTGGGGGTCTCCCTCGTCACCGCCGCGCCCGCCACCGCAGCGCCCGCGCACGCGTTCCCCTCCGAGTTCCCCCTCCCCGACGGGTTCCTGCCGGAGGGCATCGCGATCGGGGACGCGCCCACCGCGTACTTCGGGTCGCGGGCCGACGGCGACCTGTTCCGGGTCGACCTCCGCACCGGGCGGGGCGAGGTGTTCAGCCAGGGGCCCGGCACGGCGTCGGTCGGGTTGAAGGTCGATCGGCGCGAGCGGCTGTTCGTGGCGGGTGGCGCCGGGGGCGACGGCCGGGTGGTCGACGCGAGAACAGGAGAGATCCTCAGGAGTTACGACTTCGCCGGGAGCGACACGTTCGTCAACGACGTGGTGATCACCGATGAGGCCGCGTACTTCACCGACTCGCGCAAGTCCGCGCTGTACAAGATCCCCTTCGGCCGGTTCGGCGCCCTGCCCGAGTCGCACACCCCGATTCCGCTCACCGGCGACTTCGTGCTGACTCCCGGCGTGAACAACGCGAACGGGATCGCGGAGACCCCGGACGGCAAAGCGCTGTTGATCGTCCAGAGCAACACCGGCCAACTGCACCGGGTGGACAAGAGGACCGGCGTGACCGATCTCGTCGACCTGGGCGGCGAGGTGCTGACGAACGGTGACGGCCTGCTCGTCGAGGGGCGGACCCTCCACGTGGTGCAGAACAGGCTGAACACCGTGGCGGTGTTCGCCCTCACCAGGGACGGGAGCGGCGGCAGGCTGGTGACCAGGATCACCGACCCGCGATTCGACGTGCCCACCACGGTCGCCTCGTTCGGTCACCGGCTGTACCTGCCGAACGCGCGCTTCACCACCCCGCCCACGCCCACGACGACGTACGACGCGGTTTCCGTTCCCCGGGCGTGAACCGAACGGGGAAAGTCGGGGGGCCGGTGTTCAGAAGTTCACATCGGCCCCCTGTTCGTGGCGTCACTCGACTGGGTAACCTCATCGTCGCGTCGCGCAAGTGATCGCTGTCTCTTCGTAATAATGATCTTCCGGTGTTACCGTTCTGTGGCCGATCGGGTGAAGAAGAGGCAGTGGTCCTAGCGCTGCGTCTGACCTGCCAACGAGGACGAGGCTGCGGAGCGCTGTGAAGCAGAAGAGCACCACGGAGACGAACTACAAGACCATCCGTTCGCGGCTCACGGGTGTTGTCGTCGTCCCCAGCATCGTCCTGCTCATCATGTGGGCCCTGTTCTCCTCCTACACCGTCTTCGACGGCTTCTACCTGCGCGCCGTCGCCTCAGGCGTCAAGGACGCCTCGATCCCGGCCGTCCAGTCCTTCGCCGCGATCCAGAAGGAGCGCGAGCTGAGCATGACGGCGCTGAGCCAGCCGGACCGCGGCACCAGCGACCTGGAGGCCCAGCAGCAGGCCACCGACCGCTCGGTCACCGAGATGCGCGCCGCGTTCGAGGAACTGGCGTCCTCCGCGCCGCGGGAGATCGTCGACCGGATCAACGCCCTGAACGCGCTGCTCGACCAACTGCCGCAGCGCCGGTCCGCGCTGGAGTCCGGCCGCGCCTCCAAGACCGAGATCTACACGTACTACAACAGCGTCCTCGACGCGGGCAACGCGCTGTTCAACGTGCAGGCCCGCATCGTGCCCGACCACCAGTCGGTGCAGAACGCCATCACCGCGGCCGACTACTTCAAGGCCGCCGACTGGATGTCCCGCGCCACCTCGCTCGCCTCGGGCGCGCTGGCCGCGGGCGAGTTCACCCCCGAGGAGCACGTCGAGTTCGCGAGCCTGGTCGGCGCCTACCACTCGTCCTACGACTCGATCGCCCCCTACGCCCTCCAGCGGACGCGCGAGCACTACCAGTTCATGGTCGACGGCGACCAGTGGAAGCGGCTGATCGAGTTCGAGAACAGGCTGGTCCAGAACGGCGACGACCCGGTCAGGGCCGGTACGCTCCAGGACTGGCAGAACCTCAGCGGACCCATCTCGGCCGAGCTGACCGCCCTGGTGGACGAGCAGGCGTCCGACGCCGTCGAGATCACCATGGCCCGCGGCGAGAGCAAGTTCCGCACCGTGCTCATCGGCTCCCTCATCGCCCTGCTCGCCGTGATCGTCGGCATCCTGATCGCGGTCCGCACGTCGAACCGCCTGGTCAACCGCGCCCTGATCACCCGCCTCACGGCGCTGAAGAAGGACTCGCTGGCCCTGGCCCACGAGCGCCTGCCCGACATCGTCGACCGGCTGCGCGAGGGCAAGCACGTCGACGTCGAGGTCGAGGTCCCGCCGCTGGACTACGGCAGTGACGAGATCGGCCAGGTGGCCGACGCGTTCAACGCCGCCCAGTACACCGCCGTCGCCGCGGCCGTGAAGGAGAGCCAGGCCCGCGAGGGCGTCAACCGGGTCTTCCTCGACATCGCCCACCGCAACCAGGGCCTCGTGCACCGCCAGCTCAAGATCCTCGACAAGCTGGAGCGCGAGGAGGAGAACCCGGAGCAGCTCGACGCGCTGTTCCAGCTCGACCACCTCGCCACCCGCGCCCGCCGCAACGCCGAGAACCTGATCATCCTGGCCGGCGAGCAGCCGGGACGGCAGTGGCGCAAGCCCGTCCGGCTCCAGGACGTGCTGCGCGCCGCCGTGGCCGAGACCGAGCAGTACGTGCGGGTGAAGGTCAACCCGATCCCCGACACCGCGCTGGTCGGCGCCGCTGTCGCCGACACCATCCACCTCGTCGCCGAACTGGTCGACAACGCCACCGCGTTCTCCTCGCCGCGCTCCCAGGTGCAGGTCCACGCGAGCGAGGTCCCCCAGGGCATCGTGGTGGAGATCGAGGACCACGGACTCGGCATCAACCCGGAGGACCGCGAGCAGCACAACGCCATGCTCGCCGACCCGCCGGAGTTCGACGCGATGCGCCTGCGCGGCGAATCGCGCCTCGGCCTGTTCGTCGTCGCCCGTCTGGCCGCCCGCCGGGGCATCCACGTCGAGCTGCGCGAGTCGCCCTACGGCGGCACGCTGGCCCTCGTGCTGATCCCGTCCTCGATCGTCGCGGGCCCCACCACGGCGACGGAACCCGCCGAGACGCGGCAGCTGCCGCGCCGTACTTACCACGAGATCCCGGAGCAGGGCGACGACTCAGTGCGAGACGCCAGGTTTCCCGACAACTCCCGCGACCTGGAGGGCTTCTGGGCCCAGGCCGAGGCGGCAGCCAACGCCGAAGCCGACCCGAATCCCCTTCCAGAGGTCGAGCGACTGAGCGGCGGGCTCGACCTGCCGCAGCGCAGCGGCACCCTGGACCTGTCGCAGCGCAGCGGCGAGCTGGACCTGCCGCAGCGCAAGCGGGCCCCCGAGGAGCGGTCCGCGAACAACGGCGAACCGGCCGCCGGTGGCACCGGCCCCGGCGGTCGACCCGAACTGCCACGCAGGCGCCGCCAGCAGAACCTGGCGCCCCAACTGGTGCGCAACGATTTCCACCCTTCGCCCGAACCGCTCACCGAGGTCGATCCCGAGCAGTCCGCCGAGAAGGCCCGCAAGGGGCTGTCGGCGTTCCAACGGGGCACCCGCGACGCCCGCCGGACCTCCGGCGACGACCTCGAACCCTGACCAGCAGCAGTGGCCGGACGACTGGAAACCGGAAAGGCAACCCGATGAACGACATGAGCAGCCAGCACAACGAGCTGAACTGGTTGTTGGAGGACCTGGTCGGCCGGGTGGTCGGAGCTCGCCACGCCGTGGTCCTCTCCGCGGACGGTCTGCTGCTGGGCCGTTCACCAGGACTGTCGAAGGACGACTCGGACCACCTGTCGGCGATGGCCTCCGCGTTCCAGAGCCTGGCCCGCGGCACCGGCCGGCACTTCGGCGGCGGCGCCGTGCGGCAGACCATCGTGGAGATGGAGCACGCCTACCTCTTCGTCACCGCGGCCGGCCACGGCGCGTGCCTGGCCGTGCTGGGCGAAGAGGACTCGGACATGGGCATGATCGCCTACGAGATGAACATGCTGGTCAAGCGAGTCGGGACCTACCTGTCGTCGGCGCCGCGCGGGACAGCCGCGGCGAGCCTGCCGACCGCCCGAAGGTCTTCCTGATGCCGCCCCGCGAGGACTGGTGGTATGACGAGGCGGCGGGCCCCCTCGTCCGGCCCTACGCCATGGTGCGCGGCCGGACCCGTCCGCTGCGCCCCGAACTGCACCTGGTCACCCAGGTGCGCGCGATGCCCTCGCCGTCGGACCCCGACGCGCTGTCGGTCGAGCACCTGGAGATCATGGAGCTCTGCCGGCGCCCGTTGTCCGTGGCCGAGGTCGCCGCCTACCTCGACGTCCCCCTGGTGGTCGTCAAGGTCCTGTTGAGCGACCTCATCCAGCGAGGTGACGTCGTGATCCGAGATCCCGCCCGAGTCCCGCAAGTGCCGGACCGGAACCTGCTGCAGGCTGTGCTGGATGGTGTCCGTGGAATCTGAGCGGCCGGGTGGGGAACTGCTGGTCCCCACCCCAGTCAAGATCGTCATCGCCGGGGGGGTTCGGCACCGGCAAGACGACGATGGTCAACTCGGTCAGCGAGATCCCCCCGCTGCACACCGAGGAGCTGCTCACCGAGGCCGGTGTCGGCGTGGATGACGTGGTCGGGCTGGAGAACAAGGAGACCACCACGGTCGCCCTGGACTTCGGTCGCATCACCATCAACCCGGAGGTGGTGCTGTACCTGTTCGGCACCCCCGGTCAGAACCGCTTCTGGTTCATGTGGGACGAGCTCGCCTTCGGGGCGATCGGCGCGGTCATCCTCGTCGACACCCGGCGGCTGGACAGCAGCTTCCCGTCGATCGACTTCTTCGAGCGCCGCGGCATCCCGTTCATCATCGCCGTGAACTGCTTCGAGGGAGCCCACAACTACGAGGTCGAGGAGGTCCGCCGGGCCCTCGACGTGGACGCCGCGATCCCGCTCGTGCTGTGCGACGCGCGGGATCGCGAGTCGGCGAAGTCGGTGCTGATCAGCCTGATCCAGCACACGATGGACCGGCTCGACGCGATGGCCTGAGCCGTGCCGGCCTGACGGGACGCCGGTCCGGGACGCGCCGACCCCGGACGCGCCGGCCGGGTGAACGCTCCGCAGGGGTCCCCGCCCAAGGGGACCCCTGTTCTCGACCTTGCCGGCGGGGTCCGACGATTCCGGCCCCGGAACGTACCGAGCGGTACGTCCGGGACGCCTCACCGGCGCGGCTCGACGACCTCGCCCGGGCTCGGTCCGCGGCCTACGCGCGGCGGAACCCGACCGGCGACCCACCGCCCGGCGTTCCGCGTGGTGGTGGCGCCGAGCCCTCATCCGCTCAGGACACGGGCTCCAAGCGGCAGTTGAAGTGGCGCAGCAGGGGCGGGGCGTGGGTCAGCCGGTAGCCGGGGACCCGCTCCGGGTCCTGCGCGATCCCGGCCAGGACCTCACCGACGTACTCCAGGTGGCTCTGCGTGTAGACGCGGCGCGGGATGGCCAGGCGGACCAGCTCGTACGGCGCGGCCTTGAGCAGGTTCCCCCCGTCGTCCAGCTCGCCCAGGTAGAGCGAGCCCAGTTCGGCGCACCGGATGCCGCCCGCCAGGTACAGCTCGGTCGCCAGGGCGAACCCCGGGAACCGCGCCGGCGGGAGGTGGGGCAGCAGCCGGCCGGCGTTGAGGTACACGGCGTGCACGCCGGTCGGTCGGACGCTGTCCACGCCGCCGGCGGCGGCGAGGTCCGCCACGTACGCCGTCGCTTCCGCGCGGGCCCGCAGGTACGACGGCTCGGTGACCTCCAGCAGGCCCTGGGCCAGCATCTCCAGGTCGCGCCCGGCGAGCCCGCCGTAGGTGCGGAACCCCTCGGTGGCGATGAGCAGCAGCTCGCACTTCTGCGCCAGCTCGGGGTCCTTGACCGCCAGCAACCCTCCGATGTGGACGATCGCGTCCTTCTTCAGGCTCGCCACGCAGCCGTCGGAGATCCGGAACGCCTCCTCGGCCACCTCGCGCGGCGTGCGGTCGGTGTAGCCGGGCTCCCGCTGGGTGACGAGCCAGGCGTTCTCGGCGAAGCGCGCGGCGTCGAGGAAGAACGGCACGCCGTGCCGCCGGGCGATGGCCGCCGCGGCCTTGAGGTTCCCCATCGACACCGGCTGGCCGCCGCCGCCGTTGTTGGTGATGGTCATGAGCACCAGGGCGACGTCCTGGGGACCGGAGAGCACGGCCTCCAGCGCGTCCAGGTCGATGTCGCCCTTGAACGGCGCGTCGCTGTCGAGGTCCTTGGCGGCCTGGCAGGGCAGGTCGACGGCCTGGCCGCCGAGGATCTCGATGTTCGCGCGCGTGGTGTCGAAGTGGGTGTTGCCGACGCAGACCTGGCCGGGCTTGAGCAGCGCGGTGAACAGGATGCGCTCGGCCGCACGGCCCTGGTGCACGGGCCACAGGTGCGGGTAGCCGGTCAGGCCCTCGACCACGTCGCGGAACCGGTAGTAGGAGCGCGCGCCCGCGTAGGTCTCGTCACCGCGCAGTCCGGCGGACTGCTGCTCCGCCGACAGGGCGCCGGTGCCCGAGTCGCTGAGCAGGTCGATCGTCACGTCGGTGGCGGCGAGGTTGAACGGGTTGTACCCGGCGGCGGCGAGCGCCCGTTCGCGGTGCTCTCGCGTGGTGATCGGGATCGGCTCCACGACCTTGATGCGGTACGGCTCCATGATGGGCACTGCGGACTCCTAGACAACCAGGCTGACCGGGCGCGGGGACGCCACGTCGTACGCCTCGGACGACAGGTACACGGTGATGCCGGGGCGCGGCCTGCCCATGCGCAGCGACACGTGCGCGATCAGGCCGACGCCCTCGTCGAGCGGGCGCCTGGCGACGGCGCGCAGGGCGTTGTCGAACTGGGTGGGGTCGAGGCCGTACTTCGACATGACCTGGAGCACGCGCCTGCGGGCTTCCTCGTCGTCCGCGACGTAGTCCCTGATGGGCACGTACAGGGAATACCCGCTGGGGGCGGCGACGTCGCCGTCCAGGAACGTGTAGCTGGAAATCAGCGGGCGCCCGTCGAACGCCTCCGAGCGGCCGCCGGTGAGCAGGCAGAAGTCGGGCACCCTGTCCACGTCGACGCCGTGGGCGGCTTTGGCCGCGCGGGTGACTTCGGTTACCCCGGCGCTCTGGTGCGAGACGTACACCTTGACCCGGGCCTGCCGCGGGTCGAGCAGGTCGAGCGCGAAGAAGGAATACGTGTCGAGCCCGGAGCGGGTCACCGCGTGGTCGCGCAGGACCGGGAAACCGGCGGCGAAACCGGTTCGGCCGAGCGCTTCCCGCACCAATCCGCCGGCCGCTTCCGGACCGCGTACTTCAGGGTTGAAGTACACCTTCACGGCGGGTGCCGCGCCGGCCCGGAAGACCAGTGAGTACCAGAACGCGAAATCGTGTTCCAGGCGTTCCGGGAGGAACAGGTCGCGGACGGCGTCGAAGCGCGTCGCGTCGAGGGACTCCCGGCGTCGGAGCCGGTCGAGCGCGGCGAGCGCGGCCGAGACGTTGGCCGACCTGGACGGCCTGGTGGCGCTGGTTTCCACGATCGCGCGGACGGTCGGCGGCCGGTCGGCCTCGAAGGCCGCGGAGAACTCGACGGGGGAGTGGTCGTCGGCCACGCCGGAGGGCCACGCGGGGTTCTCGGAAATCGGGTGCAGACCCCCGGGACCCAAGGTCTCCGCGAGCAGGCCGACGGACTTGACGGTGTTTCCGGTGATGCCCACAGAATGCAGGATCGCGCTCAGCTGGCGGCCTGTGAAATCGCGTATGGAAACGTTGTGGGGGTCCAAGGCGGGGTTCTCCTCGTGGGGTGCGAACCGAAAGTTACGCTAGGCGAACCAATCTTGTCCACCGGGCGGCCCTAGCGTGACGTAGGGCACTCTAAAGGCACGTCAGGGCCGTTGTCGATCAGGGTGCCGTCCGCAGAGAACGGTAATCAAGACTGCTCCGAACGGCCTATTGACTAGACCACTGTCATACTTTCGCACCAATGTGCGGACGATCACCGATGACGCATCGTGGTATTTTGTGCGCACTTCGGCGTGGGGTACGGTCGAGCGTTCGGCCGGATTGCCCGCTGACCCATTCGAGACACTTCTGTTAATTGTTCCCGACGGCGGCCCACCCGGCCGCGCCACGACCCGGGTACGCGAACGGGGCCGCCGATCCACGTGGATCGGCGGCCCCGTCGGGGTCGGGCGGGTCTCAGGACGCGTAGTTGTGGAACCCGCGCCCGCTCTTCTTGCCCAGCAGGCCCGCGTCCACCATGCGCAGCAGCAGCGGCGGCGGCGAGTAGAGCGGCTCCTTGAACTCCTCGTACATCGACTCGGCGATGGCCTTGGTCGTGTCCAGGCCGATCAGGTCGGTCAGGCGCAGCGGGCCCATCGGGTGCGCGCAGCCCAGCACCATGCCGTTGTCGATGTCCTCCGCGCTGGCGAACCCGGACTCCAGCATCCGGATCGACGACAGCAGGTACGGGATGAGCAGCGCGTTCACCACGAACCCGGCCCGGTCCTGCGAGCGGATGACCTCCTTGTGCAGGACGTCGGTCACGAACGCCTCCGCGCGGGCCTTGGTCTGCTCGCCCGTCAGCAGCGACGGCACCAGCTCCACCAGTTTCAGCACCGGCACCGGGTTGAAGAAGTGCACGCCGATGACCTGCTCCGGCCGGCTGGTGGCCATGCCCAGCTTCATGATCGGGATCGACGAGGTGTTCGACGCGAAGATCGCGTCCCGGTCGGTGACCACCTGGTCCACCGCCGCGAAGACCTCGGTCTTGACCTGCTCGTTCTCCGCGACGGCCTCCACGACCAGGTTCCGGTCGGCGAAGTCGGCGAGGTCGGTGGTGAACCGCAGGCGCTCCAGTGCGGCGTCCCGGTCCTCGGTGGACAGCTTCCCGCTGCGCACCCCTCGGCCCAGCGACGAGGCGATCCGCCCGCGCGCGGCCTCCGTGGCGTCCGGGCTGACCTCGGCCACCAGCACGTCGAGGCCGGCGCGGGCGCAGACCTCGGCGATGCCGGAACCCATCAGGCCCGAGCCCACCACTCCAACACGTTGAATGTCACTCACGCCCCGATCCTGCCAGGGCGCCCGCGGAGGGGCACGGGCGCGATGCCGGACGCGGGGTGGGTTTTCCGCAGTCGATCATGCGGCGCTCACCGTGGTCGGCCGTTGCGGCCTTCCCCGGCGTCGCCGGCATGATGATCGGAACCGCGGCCGTCGGTGCCGTGCCGGCCCTGGCCTGCGCCTTCCCGCTCTGGACGAGTGGGTCGAGCAGGGGTGGGCGGCGAGTGCCCCGCTCGCCGTCGAGGACACCGCCGGCCCACGCGCGGACGCCGCCGGCGAGGCGCGGACCGACGGGTACTTCCGCATCGGCAGCGTCACCAAGACCTTCGTCGCCACGGTCGTCCTGCAACTCGTGGACGAGGACAGGGTGCGGCTGGACGACCCCGTGGGCCGGTACGTCGCCGGCGTGCCGAAGGGCGACCTGATCACCGTGCGCCAGGTGCTCAACCACACCAGCGGGCTCTACGACTACGCGCACGGCGAGGGCTGGTCGACCAACCGGTGGCGCGGCGCCGGCCGGTTCCGGGGCTACCGGCCGCAGGAGCTGCTGGACGAGGCGTTCCGCCACCCGTCGAACTTCGAGCCCGGCACGGGCCGGCGCCACTCCAACACCGACTACGTCGTCGCCGGGGTGCTCGTCGAGCGCGTCCTCCGGCCGCTCGGAGGTCTACTGCTGACCCGGTGGCCGCGGACCGGGATCACTGGTGCAGGCCGAACTCCTGCGTCCAGTACGTGCGCCCGCCCGCGTCGGTGGCGAACGCGACGCCCAGGTCGCGCAGGTCGCAGTTCAGGATGTTGGCGCGGTGGCCCTCGCTGGCCATCCACGAGCTCACGACCTCCTCGGCCGTGCCCTGGCCCATCGCGATGTTCTCCGCCGTGACGCGGTAGGTGTAGCCGGCCTCGGTCACGCGCTGCGCCGGCGTGCTGCCGTCGACACCCGTGTGGCTGAAGTTCCCGGTGCGCGCCATCTCGTCGTTGTGCCGCTTGGCGGCCGAGTCGAGCCGCGCGTCGGCGGTCAGCGCCGGACAGCCGGCCGCGGCCCGCTCCCCGTTGGTCAGCGACAGCACCCGCTCCTCGGAACTCGGCGCCGCGGTCGCCGTGCCCGTGGTCACGAGCAGTGCCGCGACGGCGATCCCGGTGGCGAACGTCTTGGTGGTCATGGCCCTACCTCCTCACCCGGTGGCACCCGTTGGACACGGGGTTCCCGTCGCGGCGGGTGAGCGAAAGTCCACCTTCGGGTGGAGTCGGGTGGCGGTACGAGGGGAACCGCCACCCGACGGCCCGGTCAGTCCTTCAACTCCTGCTCGGCCTGCGCGATGGCCGCGAACTCCTCCTCCGGCGCGGACGCGACCAGGTGGTGGCGGCTGTAGAACCAGAAGTAGGCCAGCGCCACCACGACGATGCCCGCGGTGATCCCGGCGGCCACCTCGTCGACGAAGAACGTGGCCACGACCGCCGCCACCGCCAGCACCAGCGCCACGCCGGTGGTGACCGCGCCGCCCGGCGTCCGGTAGGGCCGTTCCAGGTCCGGCTCGCGCACCCGCAGCACGATGTGCGACAACGTCATCAGCACGTAGGACAGCGCCGCGCCGAACACCGCGATGTTGATGAGCACCGCGCCGTTCCGCGTGATCGCCGCCAGCGCGAACCCGATCGCACCCGGCACGACCAGCGCCAGGTACGGCGTCTTGCGCCGGCCGGTGCGCGACAGCCAGCGCGGCAGGTATCCGGCCCGCGACAGCGCGAACAGTTGCCGCGAGTAGGCGAAGATCAGCGAGAAGAAGCTCGCCACCAGGCCGGCCAGGCCCACGTAGTTCACGACCTGGGCGAGCGCGTTGTCCCCGCCGTAGGCCGCGCGCACCGCCGCCGGCAGCGGGTTGTCCGACGCCTTCAGCGCCTCCGACCCGGCCCCGCCCGCCGCGAACACCAGGATGGCCGCGGCGAACACCAGCAGCACGACCATCGCCGCGATGATGCCGCGCGGCATGTCCCGCCGCGGGTCGCGCGCCTCCTCCGCGGCCACCGGCACGCCCTCCACGCCGAGGAAGAACCAGATCCCGAACACCAGCGCGGCCAGCACGCCGGTGACGCCGAACGGCAGGAACGAGTCGCCCTCGGCCAGGTCGAACAGCTTCGCCGAGTCGAACTTCGGCACCATGCCGACCACGAACACCACGAGCGCCACCACCGCGACGGCGGTGATCGCGAACATCAGCCGCAGCGCCTCGCCCACGCCGTACAGGTGCACGCCGATGAACACCACGAAGCACACCAGGTACACCGGCCACGAGTTGGTGAGCCCGAACAGCCCGAGCGTCTCCACGTACCCGCCGATGAACACCGCGATGGCCGCCGGCGCCATGGCGTACTCGATGAGGATGGCGACGCCGGTGGCGAACCCGCCGAGCGGTCCGAGGGCGCGGCGCGCGAAGCCGTACCCGCCGCCCGCCACGGGCAGCGCCGAGGCCATCTCCGCCAGGCCGAACACCATGCACGTGTACATGAGGCCCATCAGGGCCGTCGCGATGAGCAGCCCGCCCCAACCGCCCTGGGCGAGACCGAAGTTCCAGCCGGCGAAGTCGCCGGAGATGACGTAGGAGACACCCAGACCCGCGAGCAGCACCCAGCCCGCCGCGCCCCGCTTCAACTGGCGTTGCTCCAGGTAGTCGCTGCCCACCTTCTCGTATTCGACGTGCTTGGCCATCGACGCTCCCTAATGGGTCAGTCGCGTTCCTTTAAAGGGGAATTGAGGGTGGCGTGGGCCACTCGATGGTGTCAAGATTGGTGCGTCCAATGGTTCGCTGCCATACCTTTGGAGGTACTGCCGATGCTTTCCGTCGAGGAGTTGCGCGTGCTCGTGGACAGCGGAGAGGTCGACACGGTGCTGGTCGCCGTCGTGGACATGCAGGGCCGCCTCCAGGGCAAGCGCTGCGCTGCGCGCTACTTCGTCGACGTGGTGATGGAGCACACCGCCGAGGGCTGCGACTACCTGCTCGCCGTGGACGTCGAGATGAACACCGTCGAGGGCTACGCCTCGTCCTCCTGGGACAGCGGCTACGGCGACCTCGTCATGCGCCCCGACCTGTCCACCCTGCGCCGCGTGCCGTGGCACGAGGGCACCGCCCTGGTCATGTGCGACATCGTGACGGAGGACGGCGACCCCGTCGCCGTCTCGCCCCGGCAGATCCTCCGGAAGCAGCTCGACCGGCTCGCGGAGCGCGGCTGGACCGCGTTCGTGGGCACCGAGTTGGAGTTCATCGTCTTCGACACCACTTATGAGGACGCCTGGAGCAGCGGCTACCGCGACCTGGTCCCGGCCAACCAGTACAACGTGGACTACTCGCTGCTGGGCACCGGGCGCGTCGAGCCGCTGCTGCGGGCCATCCGCAACCACATGGCGGGCGCGGGCATGGTCGTGGAGTCCGCCAAGGGCGAGTGCAACCCCGGCCAGCACGAGATCGCGTTCCGCTACGCCGAGGCCCTGGCGACCTGCGACAACCACGGCATCTACAAGACCGGCGCCAAGGAGATCGCGGCGCAGCACGGCAAGTCGCTCACGTTCATGGCCAAGTACAACGAGCGCGAGGGCAGCTCGTGCCACATCCACCTCAGCCTGCGCGACGCCGACGGCCGGCCGGTGTTCGCCGAGGGGCGCGGCATGTCGCGGCTCATGGAGCACTTCATGGCGGGCCAGCTCGCCGGCCTGCGCGAGCTGACCTGCTTCCTGGCCCCGAACATCAACTCCTACAAGCGGTTCGCGCGCGGCAGCTTCGCGCCGACCGCCGTGGCGTGGGGCAGGGACAACCGGACGTGCTCGCTGCGCGTGGTCGGGCACGGCCACGGGCTGCGGTTCGAGAACCGGGTGCCGGGCGCCGACGTCAACCCGTACCTCGCGGTGGCCGCGCTGATCGCGGCCGGTCTGCACGGCGTGGACAACGAGCTGCCGCTGGAGGCGGAGTTCACCGGCAACGCCTACGCCTCCGACCGCCCCACGGTGCCGTCCACGCTGCGCGACGCCGCGTCACTGCTGCGCCGCAGCGAGATCGCGCGCGAGGCGTTCGGGCAGGACGTGGTGGACCACTACCTCAACGCGGCCAGGGTGGAGCTGGCCGCGTTCGACTCCGCCGTGACCGACTGGGAGCGCATCCGTGGCTTCGAACGCCTCTAGGCCGCTGATCGGCGTCAGCACGTACCTCGAACGCGCGACGTTCGGCATCTGGGACGCGGAGGCGGCCGTCCTGCACCGCGACTACCTGGACTCGGTGGTGCGCGCGGGCGGCAACCCCGTGCTGCTGCCGCCCGTCGGGCACTGGGACGCGGACTCCGTCGGCTTCCTCGACGGCCTGGTGCTCGCCGGCGGCGCGGACGTCGACCCGGCGCGGTACGGCCGACCGCGCGACCCGCGCACCGGAGCGCCGCGCCCCGAGCGCGACGCCGCCGAACTGGCCCTGGCCCGCGCCGCGCTCGAGCTCGACCTGCCGCTGCTGGCCGTGTGCCGGGGCATGCAGGTGCTCAACGTCGCGCTCGGCGGCACGCTGGTGCAGCACGTCGACGGCCACAGCACCGCGCCCGGCGTGTTCCAGCACACCGGCGTCACCGTCGCGGCCGGCTCGGTGCTCTCCTCCGTCGTCGGTCCGGCCACGACCGTGCACTGCCACCACCACCAGGCGCTGGACGTCCTCGGCGACGGGCTGCTGGTCACCGCGACCGCGCCCGACGGCACCCCGGAGGCCGTCGAGCTGCCCGGCGCCCGGTTCGCGCTCGGCGTGCAGTCGCACCCGGAGGCCGACCGCGAGGACGACCGGCTGTTCGCCGCCCTGGTGGCGGCCTGCCGACCCGCCACGCCCGCGACGGAGGAGTGAGATGACCGCGTTCGACGTGATCAACCCGGCCACCGGGGAACTGGTCCGCCAGGTGCCGCCGACGTCGCCGGAGGAGACCGACGCGGCGATCGACCGGGCGTCGAGGGCGCTGCCCGCGTGGCGCGCCGTCGCACCGGGCGACCGGGCCCGGCTGCTGCGCCGCTTCGCCGAGGCGGTCGACGGCGCGGTCGAGGAGCTGGCCGCGCTGGAGGTGCTCAACTCCGGGCACACCATCGGCAACGCGCGGTGGGAGGCGGGCAACGTCCGCGACGTCCTGCACTACTACTCGGCCGCGCCGGAACGCCTGTTCGGCAAGCAGATCCCGGTGCCCGGCGGCCTGGACGTGACCTTCCACGAGCCGCTGGGCGTCGTCGGCGTGATCGTGCCGTGGAACTTCCCCATGCCCATCGCCGGGTGGGGCTTCGCGCCCGCCCTCGCCGCCGGCAACACCGTCGTGCTCAAGCCCGCCGAGCTGACCCCGCTCACCGCGCTGCGGCTGGCCGAGCTGGCCCGCGACGCGGGCATCCCCGAGGACGTGTTCCAGGTGCTGCCGGGCTCGGGGGCGGTGGTGGGGCAGCGGTTCGTCACGCACCCGGCCGTGCGCAAGGTCGTGTTCACCGGGTCCACCCGGGTCGGCAAGCAGGTCATGGCCGGGTGCGCCGCGCAGGTCAAGCGGGTGACGCTGGAGCTGGGCGGCAAGTCCGCGAACATCGTGTTCGACGACGCCGACCTGGAACGCGCCGCCGCGACCGCGCCGTACGGGGTGTTCGACAACGCGGGCCAGGACTGCTGCGCCCGGTCCCGCATCCTCGTGCAGGCGTCGGTCCACGACCGGTTCATGGAGCTGCTCGAACCCGCCGTCAAGGGCGTCGTGGTCGGCGACCCCCGGGACGAGGCCACCGAGATGGGGCCCCTGATCTCCGCCGCGCACCGCGACAAGGTCGCCTCCTACGTGCCGTCCGACGCGCCCGTGGCGTTCCGCGGCACGGCGCCGTCCGGACCGGGCTTCTGGTTCCCGCCCACCGTCCTCGCGCCGGTCGCGCCCACCGACCCGGTGGCCCGCGAGGAGGTGTTCGGCCCCGTGGTGGCCGTGCTGCCGTTCACCGACGAGGAGGACGCCGTGCGGCTGGCCAACGACAGCGACTTCGGCCTGTCCGGCTCGATCTGGACGCGTGACGTGGGCCGCGCGCTGCGCGTCTCGCGCGCCGTCGAGGCCGGCAACCTCTCGGTGAACTCCCACTCGTCCGTGCGGTACTGGACCCCGTTCGGCGGGTTCAAGCAGTCCGGGCTGGGCCGCGAGCTGGGGCCGGACGCCCTCGACTCGTTCACCGAGACCAAGAACGTCTTCATCGCGCACTGAGCTTCGGAAACCCGGGAGAGCACATGGTTCAGCGACTTGAGGGCCGGGTCGCGGTCGTCACCGGCGGCGGCAGCGGGATCGGGCTGGCCTCGGTGCGGCGGCTCGCGTCGGAGGGCGCGCGGGTGGTCGTCGCCGACGTCGACGGCGACGCGGGCAAGGCCGCCGCGGACGAGGTGTCCGGCCTGTTCGCACAGGTCGACGTGACCGACGAGGAGCAGGTGCGCGGTCTGTTCCAGACCGCCGTGGACACCTACGGGTCGCTCGACATCGCGTTCAACAACGCGGGCATCTCGCCGCCCGACGACGACTCCATCCTCACCACCGGCATCGAGGCGTGGGACCGGGTGCAGAAGGTCAACCTGACCTCGGTGTACCTGTGCTGCAAGTACGCCATCCCCCACATGCTCGCGCGGGGCAGGGGGTCGGTGATCAACACCGCGTCGTTCGTGGCCACGATGGGCGCGGCGACGTCGCAGATCTCCTACACCGCCTCCAAGGGCGGCGTGCTCGCGATGAGCCGCGAGCTGGGCGTGCAGTTCGCCCGGCAGGGGGTGCGCGTCAACGCCCTCTCACCCGGACCGGTGAACACCCCGCTGCTGCGCGAGCTGTTCGCCAAGGACCCGGAGCGGGCCGCGCGGCGGCTGGTGCACGTGCCGCTCGGGCGGTTCGCCGAACCCGAGGAGATCGCCGCCGCGGTGGCGTTCCTGGCCAGTGACGACTCGTCGTTCATCACCGCGTCGAACTTCCTCGTGGACGGCGGTATCGCCGGTGCCTACGTGACCCCGCTGTGACCCCGCTGGCGGACGCGTTGTTCCGCCCCGTGCGGGTGGGCAACGCGTTCGAGGAGACCGTGGAACGGCTCATGCGCGCCATCCGGCTCGGCGCGGTGGGGCCGGGGGAGCGGCTGCCCGCCGAGCGGGAGCTGGCGCGGCGGCTCGGCGTGAGCCGGGTGACGCTGCGCGAGGCGATCCGGTCGTTGCAGGACGAGGGGTTCGTCGAGTCGCGGCGCGGGCGGTACGGCGGCACGTTCGTCACCGCGTCCGTGCCGGTCGCGCCGGCCGGGGGGCACGTGCCCGCGGGCGAGCTGCTGGACGCCGTGACGCTGCGGTCGGTGCTGGAGACCGGTGCGGCGGAGTGCGCGGCGGGGCGCGCGCTGGGCGCCGTGGACCGGCGCGACCTGCTCGCGCGGCTGGCCGAGTGCCGGGACGCCGCGGTGGACGAGTACCGGCGCAAGGACTCGCGGCTGCACCTGGCCATCGCGGAGGCGACCGGGTCGGCATCGCTCACGGCGGCGGTCGCGGACGTCCGGATGCGCGTCAACGAGCTGCTGGACCGCATCCCGCTGCTGCCGCGCAACCTCGCGCACTCCAACGAGCAGCACGAGGTGATCGTGACCCGCATCCTGGCCGGTGACGCCGAGGCGGCCCGCCGGGCGATGGCCGAGCACCTGGACGGGACGGCCCTGCTGCTGCGCGGTTTCCTGACATAGCGCACACACTCCACCATGTCAACCCACCCGAGAGTCCGACCTGGAGGTTGGACTCTCGGGTCCTGGAGCTCGGGGCTCCCGGGGGTCGGGTGCCGCGCTCCCGCCCTGTCGGGGGACGGTGGCGCGGTGCGGGGGGAAAGCGCTCGGTGAGCACCGATAACATCGGTGGGTCAGAGTCACCTCGCGAACCTAGGAGTCACCGTGTCCGAGCCACGTCCCGCGGCCGCTTTCGACCCACCTCGCGTGGTGGTGCCGGCGGGGACCACGGCGGGCACCGCGGTCCGCGAGGCCGGTCTGCCGGGCAAGGGCCCCGACGCCGTCGTGGTCGTCCGCGACCCCGAGGGCAACCTGCGCGACCTGTCGTGGGCGCCTCGGGTGGAGGTCGAGGTGGAGGCGGTCGCCGCCGACACCGAGGACGGCCGCAGCGTGATCCGGCACTCCGCCGCCCACGTGCTGGCGCAGGCAGTGCAGCAGCAGTTCCCGGAGGCCAAGCTGGGCATCGGCCCGCCGGTCCGGGACGGCTTCTACTACGACTTCCAGGTGGACAAGCCGTTCACCCCCGAGGACCTCCAGGCGCTGGAGAAGCGCATGAAGGCGATCGTCAAGGGCGCGCAGCGGTTCGACCGCCGCGTCGTCGAGTCGGTCGACGCCGCCAAGGCCGAACTGGCCGACGAGCCGTTCAAGCTCGAACTGGTCGACCTCAAGAGCGACGTGGACACCGCCGAGGTCATGGAGGTGGGCGGCGGCGAGCTGACCGTCTACGACAACCTCGACCCGCGCTCGGGCGACCGCGTCTGGGGCGACCTGTGCCGCGGCCCGCACGTGCCGACGACCAAGCACATCCCGGCGTTCAAGCTGACCAGGGTCGCCGCCGCCTACTGGCGCGGCAACGAGAAGAACCCGCAGCTCCAGCGCATCTACGGCACCGCGTGGGAGTCGCAGGAGGCCCTCGACGCCCACCTGGAGCGCATCGCCGAGGCCGAGCGGCGCGACCACCGCAAGCTGGGCGCGGAGCTGGACCTGTTCAGCTTCCCGGACGAGCTGGGCTCCGGCCTGCCGGTGTTCCACCCCCGTGGCGGCATCATCCGCCGCGAGCTGGAGGACTACGCGCGCCGCCGGCACGAGGAGGCGGAGTACGAGTTCGTCAACACCCCGCACATCAGCAAGAGCGGGCTGTTCCACACCTCCGGCCACCTGCCGTACTACGCGGACACGATGTTCCCGCCCATCGAGTTCGAGGGCGAGGACTACTACCTCAAGGCCATGAACTGCCCGATGCACAACCTGGTCTTCAGGTCGCGCGGGCGGTCCTACCGGGAGCTGCCGCTGCGGCTGTTCGAGTTCGGCACGGTCTACCGGTACGAGAAGTCCGGCGTCGTGCACGGCCTCACCCGGGTCCGCGGCCTGACCATGGACGACTCCCACATCTACTGCACCAAGGAGCAGATGCCGGGCGAGCTCCGGTCGCTGCTCAAGTTCGTGCTCGACCTGCTCGCCGACTACGGCCTGAGCGACTTCTACCTGGAGCTGTCCACCCGGGACGACTCGCCCAAGTTCATCGGCGACCCGGAGGAGTGGGAAGAGGCGACCGAGACGCTGCGCCGGGCGGCGCTCGACTCCGGTCTGGAGCTGGTGCCCGACCCGGGCGGCGCCGCGTACTACGGGCCGAAGATCTCGGTGCAGGCCAAGGACGCCATCGGCCGGTCGTGGCAGATGTCCACCATCCAGCTGGACTTCAACCAGCCCAAGCGGTTCGAGCTGGAGTACACCGCGGCGGACGGCTCGCGGCAGCGGCCGATCATGATCCACCGCGCCCTGTTCGGCTCGATCGAGCGGTTCTTCGGCGTGCTGACCGAGCACTACGCGGGCGCGTTCCCGGCGTGGCTGGCGCCGGTGCAGGTCGTGGGCATCCCGATCGCCGACGAGCACGCCGACCACCTGTTCGAGGTGGCGAAGCGGCTCAAGGCGAAGGGCGTCCGCGTCGAGGTGGACACCTCGGACGACCGCATGCAGAAGAAGATCCGCACCCACACCACGCAGAAGGTGCCGTTCATGCTGCTCGCGGGTGGCAAGGACGTGGAACAGGGCGCGGTGTCGTTCCGGTTCCGCGACGGGACGCAGGTCAACGGCGTGCCGGTCGACCAGGCGGTCGAGAAGGTCGTCGACTGGATCACCCGCCGCGAGAACGCCTCGCCCACGGCGGACCTCGTCCAGTGACGACGGACTTCGAGGAGCAGGACGGGGTCGGGGTCCACGACGCGCTGCAGCGCCTGTGGACCCCGCACCGCCTGTCGTACGTGCGCGGCGAGGGCAAGGCCGTCGGCGACGAACCCGAGGGGTGCCCGTTCTGCCGGGTCACCGACCTCGACGACGCCGACGGCCTGATCCTGGCCCGCGGCGAACTGGTCTTCGCGGTGCTCAACCTCTACCCGTACAACCCGGGTCACCTGATGGTGCTGCCCTACCGGCACGTGCCCGACTACACCGACCTGACGGTCGCGGAGACGGCCGAGTTCGCCGCGTTCACGCAGCGCGCCATGCGCGTGATGCGGCGGGTGGCGAGCCCGCACGGCTTCAACATCGGGATGAACCAGGGCGTGGTGGCGGGCGCGGGCATCGCGGCCCACCTGCACCAGCACGTCGTGCCCCGGTGGGGCGGCGACGCGAACTTCATGCCCGTGATCGGCCAGACGAAGGTGCTGCCGCAACTGCTGGGGGAGACCCGCCGGTTGCTGTCCGACGCCTGGGAGGAACCCGACCTGACGGGGTGAACGCACTCCGGGGTGCCGCAGTGTCGCGACGAGCGCCCCACTGCATCGATTCGTGCCCCACGACCTGTGCAAACGCAGGTGCACGGCCCGCTGCACGTGCATCGGCCCCTGCATGTCGGCTGCGTGCCGCAGATCACTGCTGCGTGACGTGTCGAGGGGCCTCAGACACCTTGCTGGCCGATCGTCAAGAGGGGTGCGCATCGATACGGTGCGTTCCATGACCGCACCAGAGCGTTCGCGGCTGGCCCGAGAACGGCTCTCGCGCGAGTTACGGCGGCTGCGCACCGAGGCCAAGATGACCGGTACGGCCACGGCGCGCGCGACCGGGATGAGCCAGTCGAAACTGTCGAAGATCGAGAACGGCATGCTCCTCCCGTCCGTGACCGACGTGGAGAGACTGGTGGCCGAGCTGTCGGCGACCAGGGAGACCAGGCTGGAGCTGGTGGAGCTGGCCCGGCAGCTGCACGCCGAGGCGGAGACCCGCCGCGTGGTGCTGCACCGGGGCGCGCACCGCCACCAGCAGACCGTGGCCCGCATCGAGGCCAGGGCCACCACCAGCCGCTTCTTCCAGAACGCGGGTGTGCCCGCGCTGCTGCAGAGCGAGAACTACCTGCGGGTGGTGCTGAACACCACGCCGTCGCACGAGCAGGACACCGCCATCGCGACCCTGCGCAACCGCCGGGCGCGCATGGACGACCTGGGCAAGCGGTTCGTGTTCCTCCTCGCGGAGAGCGCGTTGCGCTGGCGGATGGGCTCGGCGGACCTGATGTGCGAGCAGATCGACCACTTGGTGCAGACCATGCGCAGGTCCAACGTGCAGCTCGGCGTGGTGCCGTGGACGGTGGACGCGAACATGGTCGCGCTGCACGGGTTCCAGGTCTACGACGAGCGCGTGGTGACGCTGAGCGTGCTGACCGGCAACGCCACCATCACCGACCCGCACGACGTGCGCGAGTACCTGGCCCTGTTCGGCCGGCTGGAGCGGCTCGCGGTGCGCGGGGAGGCGCTGGAGGACCTGTTGGAGAACATCTCCAGGGACCACCGCAAGCTCGGCTGAGCTGGGTCGTTACGCTGCCCGGGACCACGTCGTCCCCGCCGGTAGGTGCCGCACCACCCCATGCTGAACATCTTCGCCCGCGCGTCGGTCTCGCGCGTCACCGATCCGATCGGGGCGTGGCTGCTGCGCCGCGGCCTCACCCCGAACGCCGTCACCGTGCTGGGCACCGTCGGCTCCGTCGCCGCGTCCCTGTGGTTCATCCCGCGCGGGGAGCTGTTCGCGGGCGCGGCGGTCGTCGCCGCGTTCGTGCTGTTCGACCTCCTCGACGGGGCGATGGCGCGCGCCCGGGGAGGCGGCACGAGGTTCGGGGCCGTGCTCGACGCGAGCTGCGACCGCATCGCCGACGGCGCGCTGTTCGCGGCCGTCGCGTGGTGGGCGTTCGACGCGGGGGAGCGGGGCCTCGCCGCGGCGACCCTGGTGTCGCTGGTCGGCGCGCAGGTCACGTCCTACGTGAAGGCGCGCGCCGAGGCGTCCGGGCTGTCCGCGGACGGCGGCCTCGCCGAACGCGCCGAGCGGTTCATCATCTCCCTGCTCGGCGTGGGCCTGCACGGCCTCGGGGTGCCCTACGTCCTGCCGATCGCGCTGTACCTGCTGGCCGCGCTGGTCACCATCACCGTCGTGCAGCGGGTGCTGGCCGTGAGCCGCGCCGCGAGGGACGACCGGGACGAGGAGGACATCCCAACGTGAACGAACGGCTGGCCGACCTCGGCTACGCGGCCGGGTGGCGGCTGGTGCGGCTGCTCCCGGAGAGACCGGCGGTCGCGCTGTTCGACCGCATCGCCGACTGGACCGCCCGCAAGGGGGGCCCGGCGCAGTTGCGGGCCAACCTGAAGCGGGTCGTGCCGCAGGCCGGCGAAGCCGAGATGGACGAGCTGGTGCGTGCCTCCATGCGCTCCTACCTGCGGTACTGGCGCGAGGCGTTCCGGCTGCCGTCGATGGACCTGGAGACCGTGTTCGCCGAGCTGGACCGGTCGATCACCGGCGTGGAGAACCTCGACGCGGCGCTCGCCGAGGGCCGGGGCGCGGTGGTCGCGCTCCCGCACAGCGGCAACTGGGACATGGCGGGGGTGTGGCTCGTCGGGCACTCCGGCACGTTCGCCACGGTCGCCGAGCGGCTCAAGCCCGAGTCGCTGTACCGGCGGTTCATCGCCTTCCGCGAGACGCTGGGCTTCGAGGTGGTGCCGCTGACCGGCGGCGAGCGCAACCCGGCGGTCGTGCTGGCCGAGCGGCTGCGCGCCAACCGGGTGGTGTGCCTGCTCGCCGACCGCGACCTGACCGCGGGCGGCGTGCCGGTGACGTTCTTCGGCGAGCGCACGATGATGCCCGCCGGCCCCGCGCACCTCGCCGCCACGACGGGCGCCGCGCTGCTGCCGGTGGGCGTCTGGTTCACCGGCAGCGGCTGGACGTTCCGCATCCACCCGCCCGTCCGGGTCCAGGGCGTCGCCGACGTGGCGTCGGCGACCCAGTCGCTGGCGGACGTGTTCGCCGCCGACATCGCCGCGCACCCCGCGGACTGGCACATGATGCAGCCGCTGTGGCTCGCCGACCTGCCCGAGAGTAGGCAGCGGGCGCTGGCCAGGGTGCTCGCGCGCAGGGAGGCCGCCGAGTGAGGGTCGGCATCGTCTGCCCGTACTCGTTCGAGGTCCCCGGCGGGGTGCAGGCGCACGTGGTGGACCTGGCCCGCGCCCTGCGCGGCCTCGGCCACGAGGTCGAGGTGCTGGCCCCGGCCGACGACGACACGCCCGTGCCGGAGTTCGTGACAGCCGCCGGGCGCTCCGTCGGCATCCCCTACAACGGGTCGGTGGCGCGGCTGTCGTTCGGCCCCGTGTCGTTCAGCCGGGTACGGCGGTGGATCGCCGAGCACGAGTTCGACGTCCTGCACCTGCACGAACCCACCGCGCCGTCGCTGTCGATGCTCGCGCTGATGGTCGCCGAGGGGCCGATCGTGGCCACCTTCCACACCTCCACGCCCCGGTCGAAGATGCTGTCCGCGTTCCAAGCCGTGCTCCAGCCGTTCCTGGAGAAGATCACCGCCCGGATCGCGGTGTCCGCGCTGGCCAGGCGCGTGCAGGTGGAGCACCTGGGCGGTGACGCGGTGGAGATCCCCAACGGCGTGGACGTCGGGTTCTTCGCCGACGCGTCCCCGCTGGACGGCTACCCGCGCCCCGGCGGCACGATCGGGTTCGTCGGCCGGTTCACCGAGCCGCGCAAGGGCATGCCGGTGCTCCTGGAGGCGTTCCGCGCGCTCGACCTGCCGGACGTGCGGCTGCTCGTGGTGGGGCGCGGCGAGGAGGACGAGCTGCGCAAGCAGGCCGGCCCGGAGCTGGCCTCGCGGATGGTGTTCCTCGGCATGGTCGACGACGAGACGAAGGCGCGCGCGCTGCGCAGCGTCGACGTCTACTGCGCGCCCAACACCGGCGGCGAGAGCTTCGGGATCATCCTCACCGAGGCGATGTCGGCGGGCGCGGTGGTCGCGGCGAGCGACCTCGACGCGTTCCGGCGCGTGCTCGACGACGGCAAGGCGGGGGTGCTGACCCCGGTCGGTGACCCGGCCGCGCTGGCCTCGGCGCTGCGCGACCTGCTGACCGACCCCGACCGGCGTGCCCGCTACGCGGACGCGGCGCGGCAGCGGGTGATGGCGTTCGACTGGTCCGTGGTGGCCAACCAGGTGCTGCGCGTCTACGAGAGCGCGACGGCGGCCGACCCGCGGCGGGTGGGGGAGGCGTGACCAGCTCCGGTGTCGCGACGGCGTTCCTGGTCCTGCTGGCGCTGGCGGTGCTCGTCGGGCCGTGGACCCTCGGTACGGCCAACCGGCTCGACCGGTTGCACGTGCGCACCGACTCGGCGTGGCTGGCCCTCGACGCGGCCCTCGCGCGCCGCGCCGTGGTGACCAGGGCGGTGGCGGTGGTGTGCGGGCAGCCGGAGGTGCGGGCCGCCGCGGACGAGGCCGAACGGGCGCCGCGCCCGGAGCGCGAAGCGGCCGAGAACCGGCTGTCCGCGCTGCTGGAGGACCTGGACCGGAGCCGGTTGGAGCCCGCGCTGGCCGCCGAGCTGTCCGACGCCGAGCAGCGCGTCGTGCTGGCGCGGCGGGTGCACAACGACGCCGTGCGCGACACCCTCGCGCTGCGCCGCCGCCGGTCGGTGCGCTGGCTGCGGCTGGCGGGCACCGCGCCCACGCCGTCGTACTTCGAGATCGCCGAACCCGGCGTCGACGACGAGCCGTCCGCGCTGACCCAGCGGGTGTCGGCGCGCGTCGTGCTGCTCGACCCGGCCGACCGGGTGCTGATGTTCGAGGGCTTCGACCCGGTGCGGCCGGACGAGCTGTTCTGGTTCACCGTCGGCGGCGGCGTCGAGCCCGACGAGGAGCTGCGGGACGCGGCCGTGCGCGAGCTGTTCGAGGAGACCGGCCTGCGGCTGGCCGCGGCCGACCTGGTCGGCCCGGTGTGGAAGCGGCACGCCGTGTTCTCGTTCGACGGCCTGGGCTACGCGGCCGTGGAGTGGTTCTTCGTGGCCCGCGTGCCCACCGGCGTCGAGGTCGACACGTCCCGCTTCGACGACGTCGAGCAGCGCACCATCCGCCGCCACCGCTGGTGGTCCGCCGCCGACCTGGTCTCGGCCGACGCCACCGTGTACCCGGTGCAGCTCCCCGAGGTGCTGCCCGACGTGCTGGGCGGCTGGGACGGCACGACCCGGTCGGTGCGGTGACCCGGGTCAGAGCACGTACGTGGCGATGACCTGCCCCAGCAGCTTCACGTCGGCGTGGCCCTTGAACTCCAGCCGCACCTTGCCCAGGCCGGAGAACCACAGGTCCAGCTCGGCGTCCATGTCGAACGTCCCGGCGGTCTCGATGGAGAACACCTGGACGCGGCTGTAGGGCAGGGTCGTGAAGTCCTTCTTGCGGCCGGTCATGCCCTGGACGTTGACCGCGATGATCCGCTTGTTCGTGAACACGACGAAGTCGCGCACGGTCTTGAAGCACGACACGATCTGCTCGCCCTGGATCAGGATGGGCGAGACCTGCGACGCGATGTCCTCCGGCCGGCACGGCGCGAGCTTGAAGACGGACTGCTTCTCGAAGTCGATCACGCGTTCGACGGTACCCGCTAGTCGCGCCACCCCGCCGGGTTGGCGAACGATTCCCGGGTGATCCCCGACCCCGTCTCCGGGTAATCCCCGAACTTCTCCGAGTGCAGGTGGGCGAACAGGTAGCAGAACGACTCGGCCGACGCGTCCTCCACGGCGATCCGGGGGTCGCGCGCCACGGCCTCGTAGAACTCCTGCCCGAGGGCGACGACGAAGCCGCGGGCGTAGAGGAAGCCGTCGTCGGAGCCGTCGGTGACCTCGTGCACGTCCCGCCGGTCGATGTCGTGCAGCTTGCGCTCGACCACGCGGTCCAGGGCGGTCAGCTCGGCGGAGGACAGGTCGGCGGCGGCCTCGCGCAGGGCGACCAGCACCCGGTCGAGGTGCTCTTCGAGCTGGGCGGCCTCGTCGAACGCCTCGGTGGACGTGTCGCGCTTCGCCAGGGCACGACGCAGGTCGTTCGCCTCGGGACCGAGCCCGGCCCAGGCGTTCTCCAGCATCGTCCAGAAACGGGCCTCGTCGGCGGCGGTGGGAAGGGTCATGGGTGGACGGTAGCGCCGGGGTCCGACAATCCGGCGCGCTCGACGGGCAAGGGCGCGAGCCGCCGCCCGCCACGACCTCCGCCGGGCACCCGATCGGGTCAGCGGTTGCCCGCCGGTACACCGGTGACCCCTTGGGCTGACACGACGGGCTTCGGCTTGGAACGCCCGACCGGACGGGCCTAGCGTGGCGGTATGGAGCCACGCGCGTCCAACGCGCTCAGCCGCGAACTGGGTGACGCCCTTCGCCGAGCCCGCCGCCGGTCCGCCGTCAAGGTCGGGGTCCTCGTCGAGGAGTTGGGCTGGTCGGTCGCGAAGATATCGAAACTGGAACACGGGACGCGTGGCGCGAGCCTGCCGGACATCGCCCGCTACGCCGGCCGGCTCCACGCCGACCAACCCACCTACGACCACATCATGTCCCTGGCCCAGGCGCAGAACACCGGCCACGTCGTCCGGTCGCACGAGATCGCGATGCCCGACAACCTGCGCGCGCTGCTCCTGCACGAGCAGACCGCCGAGGTCATCTGGTCGTACCAGATCGCCCTCGTTCCCGGGCTGCTCCAGACGGAGGGGTACGCCCGAGCGCTGATGACCGCCGACGCCGAGCACCGCGTGGCCGAGCGCATGGCCCGGCAGGGGATCTTCGAGCGGCTCCGGCCGCCCGAGGGGCGCTTCTTCGTCCTCGAACCGGCGCTGCACCACGTGGTGGGCGGTCCGCAGGTGATGTACGAGCAGGTGCTGCGGCTGCTGTTCCGCGGCGGGGTGCGGGTGGTGCCCTTCGCGGATCAACTGCCCGCGTCGCTGACCTCCGCCTTCACCTTCATGACCTTCGCCGAGCACCCGCCCGTCTCGTACGTCGAGGCCGGTCCGGTGTCGCTGCTCTCGGACGAGGCCGAGACCACCGAGCGGTTCCGGCAGGCGTGCGACGACCTCGACCGGGTGGCGCTGGGTGAGGAACAATCGTGGTCGGTGTTCGCCGCGTGGGTGGACCGCTACGACCGACTGCGGGAGGAACGGCGTGGGGCTGGAGGAGGAGCAGTGGCGTAGGAGCAGCCGCAGCAGTGGGAGCAACACGGAATGCGTGGAAGTGGCGTTCGCAGCGCGGGCCGTCGGCGTGCGGGACTCCAAGGACTCCGCTCCGCGCCTGGCCTTCACCCCGACCGCGTGGCACGCCTTCCTCGGCGGGTTGAAGGGGCGCTGACCCACCGCGCCGAGCGACCGCGCCGGTCCCCGGACGTGGCCCGGGGACCGGCACCGCGGCTCACACCGCGCCGATCACCTGCTCCCCGTACGCGGCCAGGGTCTTGTCCTTCTCGTCGTGCATCAGGTACAGCGCGAAGTTGTCCACGCCGATCTCCTTGAGCTCCAGCAACCGCTCCACGTGCGCCGACGCCGGCCCGAGGAGGCAGAACCGGTCCACGATCGGGTCCGGCACGAAGTCGGTCGACCGGTTGCCCGCGCGGCCGTGGTGGGCGTAGTCGTAGCCCTCGCGATCCTTGATGTAGTCGGTCAGCGCCGCCGGCACCGCGCCCGAGTCGCCGTAGCGGGCGACCAGGTCGGCCACGTGGTTGCCGACCATGCCGCCGAACCAGCGCAGCTGCTCGCGCTGGTGCGGCAGGTCGTCGCCGACGTACGCGGGCGCGGCCACGCACATCGTGATCGACGACGGGTCGCGCCCCGCCGCCACCGCCGCCTCGCGCACCGACCCGATGGTCCAGCGGGCGATGTCCGGGTCCGCCGTCTGGAGGATGAACCCGTCAGCCTGCTCGCCGACCATCCTGAGCGCCTTCGGCCCGTACGCGGCCATCCACACCTCCAGCCTGCCGTCGCGCACCCACGGGATGCGCACCGGCGTGCCGTGGTGCTCGACCTCGCGCCCCTCGGCCAGCTCCTTGATCACCGTCATGGCCCGCCCGAGGGTGGCCAGCGACGCCGGCTTCTGCCCGATCACCCGCCGCGCCGAGTCGCCGCGCCCGATGCCGCACACCGTGCGGTTGCCGAACATGTCGTTCAGCGTGGCGAACAGCGACGCGGTCACCGACCAGTCCCGCGTGCTCGGGTTCGTCACCATCGGGCCGACCACCAACGACTTCGTCGCCGCCAGCACCTGCGAGTAGATGACGAACGGCTCCTGCCACAGCACGCACGAGTCGAACGTCCAGCCGTACCGGAACCCGTTGTCCTCCGCCGCCCGCAGGCCGGCCACGACGTCCCGCGCGGGCGGGTCGGTCTGGAGCACCACACCGAAGTCCACAGCGCCTCCTAGACCAGGTACTGGTTCAGCTCGCGGGACAGGAACCGGCCGTGCCCGGTGGAGCCGCGGAACCCGGAGCCGTCGACGACGACCCGGCCGCGCGACAGCACGGTCTCCACCTTCCCGGTGATCTCCATGCCCTCGTACGCCGAGTAGTCGACGTTCATGTGGTGCGTCTCCGCCGAGATGACCTGCCGCGCGGCCGGGTCGTACACCACGAGGTCGGCGTCCGCGCCGGGCGCCACGACGCCCTTGCGCGGGTGCAGGCCGAACATCCTGGCGGGCGTGGTGGAGCAGATCTCCACCCACCGCTCCAGGCTGATCTCGCCGGCCACCACGCCCTGGTGCAGCAGGTCGATCCGGTGCTCCACGCCCGGCATCCCGTTGGGGATCTTGGAGAAGTCGCCGCGCCCCAGCTCCTTCTGGTCCTTGAAGCAGAACGGGCAGTGGTCGGTCGACACCACCGACAGGTCGTTGGTGCGCAGCCCGCGCCACAGCTCCGACTGGTGCTCCTTGGGCCGCAGCGGAGGGGAGGCGACGTACTTGGACCCCTCGAAGCCCGGCTTGGCCAAGTCCTCCAGCGACAGGTACAGGTACTGCGGGCACGTCTCGGCGAACACGTTCTGCCCGGTGTCGCGCGCCTTCGTCACCGCGTCCAGCGCCTGCGCGGCGGACAGGTGCACGATGTAGAGCGGCGCGCCGGTGACCTTGGCCAGCGTGATGGCGCGCGACGTGGCCTCGCCCTCCAGCTCGGGCGGCCGGGTCAGGCCGTGCTCCACGGGGTCCGTGCGGCCCTGCGCGAGCGCTTGCGCGACGAGCTGGTCGATCGCGATGCCGTTCTCGGCGTGCATCATGATCGTGGACCCGGTCTCGCGGGCCTTCTGCATGGCGCGCAGGATCTCGCCGTCGGTGGCGTAGAAGACACCGGGGTAGGCCATGAACATCTTGAACGTGTTCACGCCCGCGTCGACGCAGGACTCCATCTCCTTCAACGACGTGTCGTCCACGTCGGAGACGATCATGTGGAACCCGTAGTCGACGGCGCAGTTCCCGTCCGCCTTGCGGTGCCACTTGTCCAGTGTGGACAGCAGCGAGGTGCCCTTGGCCTGCACGGCGAAGTCGATGATCGTGGTGGTGCCGCCCCACGCCGCCGCGATCGTGCCGGTCTCGAAGGTGTCCGCGGAGGACGTGCCGCCGAACGGCATCTCCATGTGCGTGTGCGCGTCGATGCCGCCGGGGATGACGTACCGGCCGGTCGCGTCGACCACCTCGTCCGCGTGCACGGTGAACGTGGGGGAGAGCAGCGCCGCGATCGTCTCGCCCTCCACCAGCACGTCGGCGCGCACGGCCCCGGTCGCGTTGACGACCGTCCCACCCTTGATCAACAGGCTCACGGCTGCACCAGCCCCCCGTACGTGTCGGGGCGCCGGTCCCGGTAGAACGCCCACAGGTCGCGCACCTCGGCCAGCAGGTCCATGTCCAGGTCGCGGACGACGACCTCCTCCTCCGTGTCGGACGCCGCGTCGCCCACCAGTTGACCGCGCGGGTCGGCGAAGTACGACTGGCCGTAGAAGTCGTTGTCCCCCAACGGCTCGACGCCCACCCGGTTGATGGTGCCGACGAAGTACTCGTTGGCCACGGCCGCCGACGTCTGCTCCAGCCGCCACAGGTACTCGGACAGGCCCCGGCTCGTCGCGGACGGGTTGAACACGATCTGCGCGCCGTTCAGGCCGAGCATCCGCCAGCCCTCGGGGAAGTGCCGCTCGTAGCAGATGTAGACGCCCACCTTGCCCACGGCCGTGTCGAACACCGGGTAGCCGAGGTTGCCGGGCTTGAAGTAGAACTTCTCCCAGAACCCCTTGACCTGCGGGATGTGGTTCTTGCGGTGCTTGCCCAGGTACGTGCCATCGGCGTCGATCACCGCGGCGGTGTTGTAGTAGACGCCCGGCTGCTCCTCCTCGTACATCGGCACGACGAGCACCACGCCGTTCTGCTCGGCCACCTGGCACATCAGCTCGGTGGTCGGCCCGTCGGGGATGCCCTCGGTGTAGGAGTAGTAGTCCGCGTCCTGCACCTGGCAGAAGTACGGCCCGTAGAACAGCTCCTGGAGGCACACGACCTGCGCCCCCCGCGACGCCGCCGACCGGACCGCCTCGACCGCGTTCGCGATCATCGAATCCTTGTCACCGGTCCACCTCTGCTGGACCAGACCCGCTCGTACGGTGCTCACGCGTTCTCCCTCCGTGGCGCCAGCGCCAGGTAGACGAGCAGACCGCCGGCCAGGCCGACGACCCAGTTGTAGTCGTAGAGCGGTTTCAGGAACGGGATCAGGCCGTCGGCCGGGAACGGGCCGCCGTACGCGCCGCCCACCGCCAGCACCGAGCCCACCAGCGTCGCCACGACGGCGCGCCAGTTCCAGCCGGCCGTGAACCAGTACGCGCCCCTCCCCGACAGGTACAGGTCGGGCAGTTCCAGCCGGGTCTTCGCCAGGACCCAGTACCCGGCGACGAACACGCCCGCCACCGACGCCAGCAGGCCGCCGTAGAACCCGAGCCAGGCGAAGATGTAGATGGACGGGTCCGCGATCAGCCGCCACGGCTGGATCACGATGCCGATCACGCCGGTGATCAGGCCGCCGACCGCGAAGCTGATCTTCTTCGGGAACGCGTTGGAGAAGTCGTAGGACGGGCTCACCACGTTCGCCGCGAGGTTCGCCGAGATCGTCGCGAGCACGAGCGCCACCAGGGCGACCAGCACCACGGCCGTCGAGTCGAACCGGCTCGCCAGCTCCGCCGGGTCCCAGATCGCCTCGCCGTACAGCGCCACCGCGCCGGACGTGGTCAGGATGGCCACGATCGCGATGAACGACATCGTCGTCGGCAGGCCGAGCACCTGGCCGACCGCCTGCTTGCGCTGGCTGCCGCCGAACCGGGTGAAGTCCGGCATGTTCAGCGACAGCGTCGACCAGAACGCGATCATGCCCATCAGCGCCGGGAAGAACACCTTCCAGAAGTCCGCGCCCCAGCCGAGCTTCGACGGCTCCGACAGGATCGGGCCGAACCCGCCCGCCTTGACCGCCACGTACCCGAGCAGCACCAGGAAACCGACGCTGACCAGCGGCGCGGTCCAGTTCTCGAACTTGCGGATCGCCTCCATGCCGCGCCAGATGATCAGCATCTGCACCACCCAGAAGCCCAGGAAGCACAGCCACAGCGTCCACACCTGGCCGAGCACGACGGGGGCGTCCACCCACCCGTCGCCCGCGAGCCTCCCGACGATGACGTGCAGCGCCTTGCCGCCGACCCAGGTCTGGATGCCGAACCACGCGCACGCGATGAACGCCCGCAGCAGCGCCACCAGGTTCGCGCCGCGCACCCCGTAGAACGCGCGGGCGAACACCGGGAACGGGATGCCGTACTTGGTGCCCGCGTGGCTGTTGAGCAGCATCGGGACCAGCACGATCAGGTTGCCCAGGGTGATCGTCAGGAACGCCTGCACCCAGTCCATCCCGAGCGCCACCAGGGACGCGGCGAGCGTGTAGCTGGGGATGTTGTGCGCCATGCCCATCCACAGCGCGAAGAAGTTGTAGGTGGTCCAGGTGCGCCGCTCCAGCGGCACCGGGGCCAGTTCCGGGTTGTAGTGGGGGCTGTCCGCGATGGCCCGGTGGTCGCTCAGCCCGACCCGGCCGTCGGCGTCCGTCGTGACCTGGGTCGCGGGGTCGAGGGCCATCCGTCACATCCCTGTTACGCTCGTGGAACACCCTTCACGCGGGCGGTTCGGCGCGATTTCCATCCCGGAATCCTCCGGTCGGCCCCCGCGCCCCGGCAGTGTCATAGTGTCCACGCTTGCCATGATCAGGGCACACTCTGTCCATTGCCACCGCGACCTCCCGTCAGGACTCCGGCCCTCGACGGGCCGCGGGCGGTCACCTACCGTCGATCGGGTGAAGCTCGAACTGCGGCACCTCAGGGTCGTCTGCGCCATCGCCGAGGCGGGCAGCCTGTCGAAGGCGTCCTCGCTGCTGGGCCTCGCCCAACCCGCCCTGACCGCGCAGCTGCACCGGATCGAGGCGCTGCTGGGCGGCAGGCTGTTCGAGCGCGACCACCGGGGCGCCCGCCCCACCCCGCTGGGCGAGCTGGTGCTCGAACGGGCCCGCGTGCTGCTGCCCGCGTTCTCCCGGCTCCAGGAGGACGCGCTGCGCCTGGTCGACGACGACGCGCCCGCCGAGCGGTACCGGGTGGGCGCGGTCAACGGGCCGATGCTCGGCGGGCTCGTGCACCGGCTCACCGAGGCGCGCCCCGGCGCGCACGTGTCCACCCAGGTGTCGTGGTCCGGTGACGAACTGGCCGCGATGGTCGCCGCCGGACGGCTGGACTACGTGCTGGTCGGCGTGTGCGGTGACGCGCCGCCCCCGTCGGAGCACGGCCTGACCTGGAACGTGGTCGCGGTCGACCCGGTGTTCGTGCTGCTGCCCGAGGACCACCCGCTCACGTCGCGCGACGAGGTCGAGCTGGGTGCGCTCAAGGACGTGCAGTGGGCCGTGACGCCGGGGGACGGGTGCTTCGGCGACTGCTTCGTGGCGGCGTGCAGCCGGGCCGGGTTCACCCCGCGCACCATGTACGAGGTGGACATCGGCAGCTGCATCGACCTGGCGTCCGCCGGTGACGCGGTGGCGCTGTGCCAGCCGACGTTCCGCCGCACGCCCGGCCTGACCGCGATGCCGATCGCCGGCGTGCCGCTGCGCTGGCGGCACCTCGTCGGCTGGGACCCGGAAGGCCCGGCCGCCGGCTTCGGGCCCGACGTGCTGCGGCACGCGGCCGAGGCGTACCGGGAGGTCGCCGAGCGCAACCCGCGCTACACCGCCTGGCTGCCCGACCACCCCGAGTACGGCGCCGTGCCGCACCGCGCCGCGGTCCCGACCGCCCCGTGACGATTCAGCACCACGACGCACCCCCGTGGTGCGAACGGCCCAATCGCCTGCCCCCGAAGGGCCCGCGAGGTCCGGTCGCGGCGCACTTCGGACAGCTTCCACTCGACTGGGTTCGCGGATACATTCGGCCCGCCGAGCAAGCCGACGACGTGGTTGCGGAGCGTGCGTTCTGCGGGCGCACACAACAGGTGCGTCCCGCGTCACTGGGGTGAGGATGCGAATGACACTTGTCGAGCGGGAGGTGGAGCTGGCCGCACTCGGCCGGCTCCACGAGGAGTGCGCCAGGGGACGCGCACAGGCCGTCGTGATCAGCGGCGGGGTGGCGAGCGGGAAGACCGAACTGCTGCACGCCTTCGCCGAACAGGTGGTCCAGCGGGGCGCGGTGCTGCTGTCCGCCACCGGGTCGCGCGCGGAGCGGGACGTGGCGTTCGGCGTCCTGGGCCAGCTCGCCCGCGGCACCGCGCTGCCCGGACCGGCGGCGCGACGGCTGCTCGACCTGCTGCGCGCGGCCGGCGAGGACGACACCGCCCCGGACCCGTCCACCGGTGACCCGTCCACCGGCGACACGTCCACCATCGGCGCCGCGAACGCCCGGCTGCTCGACGAGGTGTGCACCATCCTGCTGGCGCCGGCCGCCGAGCGGACCGTGGTGCTCCTCGTCGACGACGTCCAGTTCGTCGACGACGCCTCGCTCCAGGCGCTGCTCTACCTCCAGCGCCGGATGCGCTTCACCCGGACCCTGGTCGTCCTCACCGAGTGCGCCGTGCCCCGGCCGAGCCGGGCCGCCTTCCACGCGGAGCTGACCCGCCAGCCCAACACCACCAGGCTCGTGCTCGACCCGCTGTCCCGCGAGGGGGTCGCCGAACTCCTCGCCACCCACCTCGACCCGCGCACGGCCGCCGCGCTCGCGCCGGTCCACCACGCCATCAGCGGCGGCAACCCGCTCCTGGTCACCGCGCTCGTCGAGGACCACCGCGCGGCCGTCCGCGCGGGACGCCCGCTCGACGGGACCACCGCGGGCCGCGAGTTCGGCCAAGGCGTGCTGGCCTGCCTGCACCGCTGGGGACCGCCCGTGCTCCAGGTGGCGCGCGCCCTGGCCGTGCTGGGCGAGGGCCGGAGCCCGGCCCTGCTCGGCAAGCTGCTGGACACCACCGCCGACGCGGCCGCCCAGGTGGTCGAGGTGCTGGAGCAGGCCGGCCTGCTCGACGGCGGCCGGTTCCGCCACCCCGTGGCGCGCGGCGCCGTGCTGGCGAGCCTCGCCCCGGCCGAGCGGGCCGGCCTGCACCTCAAGGCCGCCGGGCTGCTGCACTTCGACGGTGCCGGGCCCGCCGAGCTGGCCGGTCACCTGACCGAAGCCGACGCGCTGGGTGGCGGCACGGTGGACCGGTGGGGCGCCGACGTGCTGCGCAGGGCCGCGCAGGACGACCTGGCCGCCGGCCGGCTCGACCAGGCCGTGCGGCGGCTGGAGCTGGCGCTGCGCTCCACCACCGACGACACCGAGCGCGCGGACATCACCACGCTGCTGCTGCGCGTGGAGTGGGTCCGCAACCCGTCGGCCGCCGCCGCGCACCTCGCGCCGCTGCTCGCCGCCCGCGACCGCGGCGCCCTGTCCCGGCGCAACCTCCTGCACCTGTCGGAGTTCCTCTTCTGGTACGGCCACATCGACCAGCTGACCGCGACGCTCGCCGACGTGGCGCCCGCCCCCGCCGGGACCGGCGCGGCGGAGGCCGACCACGCCGGCGCGCGGGTCGGGTCGCTGTCGTTCCTGCACCCGACGGCGCTCCCCGCCCAGGCGGGACCCGGCGGCGCGGGCCGCGACCTGCCCACGACGGTCGGCCTGCGGCCCGCCGACCTGGCGGCCACCGCCGAACGCGTCCTGCAGAGCGGCCGGGTCGGCGGCTACACGTTCGGCACGCAGGCCGCCGCCCTGGCCGCCCTGGTCTACTTCGACCACGTCGACCGGGCCGGCCAGTGGTTCGAGACGCTGCTGGCCGACTCCGACCTGGCCGACACCCGGGCCGCGGTCGTCGGCGCGCTGCGCGCGGAAGCGCTGTTCCGGCAGGGCGACCTGGCCGAGGCCGGCCGCCAGGCCCGCACCGCCTACGAGGCGCTCGCGCCGCAGAGCTGGGGCATCGCCATCGTCATCCCGCTGGCGGTCGGCATCGCCGCGCACACCGCCATGGGCCGGCACGACGAGGCCGCCGCCCTGCTGCGCACCCCCGTGCCGGAAGCGGTGTTCCGCACCCAGCTCGGCCTGCTCTACCTGTACGCGCGGGGGCAGCACCTGCTGGCCACCGACCGGGCGCTGGCCGCGCTCGCCGACTTCGACCGCTGCCGCGAACTGGCCGAGGTGTGGCACGTCGACCTGCCCGCCCCCGTGCCGTGGCGGGTGGGCGCGGCGCAGGCGCACCTGGCCCTGGACGACCGGGAGGCCGCGCACGCCCTGGCCCGCCAGCAGCTGGAGCACCCGGCGCTCGGCGGCGACCGCGGCCGCGGCGTCGCGCTGCGGGTGCTCGCCGCCACCGTCCCGGCCCAGCGGCAGGTGCCGATCCTGCGCGAGTCGGTGGAGCTGCTCCAGGCGGGCGGCGACAAGTTCGAGCTGGCCCGCGCCCTGCTGGAGCTGAGCGACGCGCACAACGCCGTCGGCGAGTGCGAGACCGCGCGCACGGTCGCCCGCCGCGCCGCGCAGATGGCCAAGGGCTGCCAGGCCGAGCCGCTGACCCTGCGCCTCCGGCCGGTCCGCGACCTCGACCCGGCCGAGCAGTGGGACGAACGGGTCGAGCACGCGGGCATGGCGTCGCTCAGCGAGGCGGAGCGGCGGGTCGCCGTGCTCGCCGCGCTCGGCCACACCAACCGGGAGATCGGGGTCAAGCTCTACATCTCGGTGAGCACCGTGGAGCAGCACCTGACCAAGGTCTACCGCAAGCTCAACGTCACCAGGCGGACCGAGCTGCCCGTGCGGTTGCCGCGCCGGCTCGTGGCCGGGCAGAAGTAGCCGCGCACGCAGAAGTAGCCGCGCACGCCGGCGCCGTCATCGACCGCAGTGGCGCGCGATGCGCTCGACGACGGCGTCGGCGTGCGCGGTGAGGTAGAAGTGCCCGCCGGGGAAGACCTCCAGGTCGAAGTCCCCCTCGGTGTGCTCGGCCCACCGGCGCGCCTCGGCCTCGGTGACCTTCGGGTCGCTGTCCCCGATGAACGCCCGCAGCGGCGCGCGCACCTTCGGCCCCGACTCCCACCGGTAGGTCTCCGCCGCCTTGTAGTCGGCGCGGATGGCGGGCAGCACCATGCGCAGGATCTCGTCGTCCTGGAGCACGCCGCTGTCGGTGCCGTTCAGCTTCCGGATCTCGGCCAGCAGCTCGTCGTCGGGCAGCTGGTGCCCCCGCTCGTCGCGGTGGACGCCGGGCGCGCGGCGGCCCGAGGCGAACAGCCCGTGCAGGGCCACGCCGCGCGCCTCCAGGCGCACCGCCAGCTCGAACGCCACGCTCGCGCCGTAGCTGTGGCCGAACAGCGTCAGCGGGCGGTCCGCCAGCGGCAGCACCACGTCCACCAGCAGGTCGGCCAGCTCGACCAGGGACTCCACGCACGGCTCGTGCCTGCGGTCCTGCCTGCCCGGGTACTGCACGACCACCACGTCCACCGAGCGCTCGGACAACGCCCGGGAGACGGCGAAGAAGGAGCTGGCGGAACCACCCGCGTGCGGCAGGCACACCACCCGGTGCGGCGCGTCGGGCACGGGGTGGAAGCGGCGCGTCCACCGGTCGGCGGCGGTACTGCTCACGGCATTCCCTTCGACGGCGGGCGGGTTGCCCTCGGGCGACCACCGCCCGACGCTGCCGGCGTGGCCGGTCGCGCGACAACCCCTGTGGGCTCCTAGTGGATCACCCGATCGAGATATACGCGAATACGGAGGGTCAGTCACCTGATCGAGCGGTTCAGTGCGGGTTTGCCGGCAGCCGATGGTGGTGAGGTCACCATTGCAGGTCCCCAACCAGGTTAGGAACACCGTGTCCGGAAACCGCACGCGCGGACTCCTGCGTGCCGCAGCCCTGCTCGCAGCCGGCGTCTCGCCGCTGCTCGCCCCCGTCGCGAACGCCGCCGAAGCCCCCCTCGACGTCGTCGACGAGACCGCGGGCGGCGCGTCCTCCGTCGGCCTCGACGTCGCGAAGCCGGCCACCGAGCTGCTCAGCGGCCAGGCCGTCACGCTGCCCGCCCCGGCGCCCGCCGCGCTGCCCGAGGTGAAGGCGCCGCACATCGCCGCGCCCGCCGGCCTCCAGGTGCCGTCCGCGCCGAGCGTCCCGGCCAACGCGGAGGCGCTCGCCGCCGACGCCCTCGCGCCGCACGCCCGCACCATGCCCGCCCCCGCCGCGCCGCTCGCGCCGGAGCTGCCGCTCGTGCAGTCCGGCACCGCGCAGCACATCCCGGACCTCGGCGCACTGCCGGTCCAGGCGCCCGGACTGCCCTAGTGGACTAGCGGGACGCCTCGGGCGGGCGCGGCGGCTGAGGGTCGCGCTCGCCCGCTCCGGGCACGTCGCCCGACTCGTGGACGAGGAGGGCGACGTACAGCGAGAGCACCGACTCCGGGTCCTCCAGCGACACGCCCAGCACCTGCTCGATGCGTGCCAACTGCTGGTAGTACGCGGTGCGCGAGAGGTGCGCGGCGGCCGCGGCGGCGGACTTGTTGCCGCCGTTCTCGCAGAAGCACCGCAGCAGCTCCACCAGGCGGCTGCCCTGGTTGCCGTCGCGCGACAGCAGCGGCCCCAGCTCGCGGTCCGCGAACGCCCGCACCCGCCCGTCCTCGCGCAGCAGGTGCAGCAGCCCGCGCAACCGCACGTCGTCGAGCCGGTGGTACAGCTTCGACCCCGGTGAGCGCAGCGCCGCACCGGCCACGTGCGCGGCCTCGCCCAGCGACCGCCGCACGTCCGCCAGCCCGGTCACGGTCGTCCCCACGGCGACCACGACGGGCAGCGCGTGCTGCGTCGCCGCCGCCGTCCGGTGCACCTCGCACGCCAGCCGCCGCAGCACGCCGTCCAGCGCCGTCTGCGGCGGCACCGAGAGCAACGCCCGCACGCTCGTGTCGTCCACCACCCCGACCAGTGCGGGCACCGTCACTCGCCGAGCCGCCAACGCCGTCGCCTCGGCGAGGTCCCTCAGCACCTCCTGCGTCGCCAGCGCCTGCGCGGGCGCGGTCGCCGCGCCCGGCCGGATCGCCACCCCCACGAGCTGCCGCCGGTCCAGCGGCACGCCCAACGCCGCCGCCCGCGCCGGCAGGTCGTGCGGCGGCTGCCCGAGCAGCTGGGTGAGCAGCGTCCGGTGCGTCTGCCGCTCCAGGGACTCCCGGTCCCGCGCCACGAGCCGGTGCACGGCCAGCGCCGACGCGGCCCGTTCGGCGACCACGACCTGCCGGTGCGGCGGCGGTTCGGGCGTGATCAGCACCAGCCGCCCCCAGTCGGCGCCCCGCGCGCCGACCACGGTCACCAACCACCCCGCCCGCTCGTGGTAGGCGGTCCGCTCGGGCACGCTGACCGCCCGCGACCGGTCGCCCCAATCGGCGAGCAGCGCCGCCGGGTCCTGCCCGGCCGCGTCGTAGGCCAGCACCTCGTGCCCCAGGGTCTCCAGCACCACGGGCAACCCGGACGTGCGCGCCACCTCCCGCAGCACCTCGGCCGGCTCCGCACCCGCCACGGTGAGCGCGGTGAACGTCTCGTGCACCTGCTCGGCGGCCCGCAGCTCCGCGAGCTGGGCGTCCACGATCAGCGACACCACGGCCTCGGTCACGGACACGAAGCGCGTCTCGCGCGCCAACGTGACCAGCGGCAGCCCGTGCCGTTCGGCGGCGGCGACCAGCGCGCCCGGCACCTCGTCGCTCCACCGCCGCACCAGCTCCACGACCAGCCCCGACACGCCCACCGCCGCCAGGTCGTCCACGTACCGGGTGAGCCCCGCCGCGTCCCCGGGCAGCGCGATGCCGGTGGTCAGCACCAGTTCGCCGCCGCGCAGCAGGTGCGCGATGTCGGCGATCTCCGCCGCGTGCACCCAGCGCACCCGCCGACCCATCCCGGCGGCGCCCGCGACCACCGCCGGGCGGCCTCGGCGGACCACCGGCAGGGCGAGCGCCTCGGCGACCGTGGGGTACATGGACACAACGTAATGGCAGCACCGGCAAAGCGGTACAGGTTGTGCATGGCGGCCCCCGCGCGCGCCCAGCAGACTCGCGGGCAGGGACTGCTGTGACCGACGACCGGAGGACGCGATGGCCCACGAGGAGCTGCTGGCCCGGCACCGCGCCGTGATGCCCGCCTGGATGGCCCTCTACTACGAGCGGCCGATCGAGCTGGCGAGCGCGTCCGGTCGGCGCGTCACCGACCGCGAGGGCCGCACCTACCTGGACTTCTTCGCGGGCATCCTGACCAACGCGATCGGCTACGACGTCCCCGAGATCTCCGACGCCGTCCGGTCCCAGCTCGACACCGGCGTGCTGCACAGCTCCACGCTCTACCTGATCCGGTCGCAGGTGGAGCTGGCCGAGCGGATCGCGGAGCTGTCCGGCATCCCGGACGCCAAGGTCTTCTTCACCAACTCCGGCACCGAGGCCAACGAGACGGCGCTCATGCTGGCCACCGGGTACCGGCGCAGCGACCAGGTCCTCGCCCTGCGCAACTCCTACCACGGCCGGGCGTTCGGCACCGTCGCGATCACCGGCAACCGCGGCTGGTCGACGTCCTCGCTCAGCCCCGTCAAGGTGAGCTGGGTGCACGGCGGCTACCGGTTCCGCAGCCCCTTCAAGGACCTGTCGGACGCGGACTACGTCGCGGCGTGCGTGGCGGACCTGCGCGAGGTGCTGGAGACGTCCACCGCCGGCGACGTGGCGTGCATGGTCGTCGAGCCGATCCAGGGCGTCGGCGGGTTCTCGCTGCCCCCGGACGGGTTGTTCGCCGCGTTCAAGGAGGTGCTCGACGAGTACGGCATCCTGCTGGTCTCGGACGAGGTGCAGACCGGTTGGGGTCGCACGGGCGAGCACTTCTGGGGCATCCAGGCGCACGGCGTGGTGCCGGACGCGATGACGTTCGCCAAGGGCCTGGGCAACGGCCTGGCGATCGGCGGCGTGGTCGCGCGCGGCGACCTGATGGACTCCTTCACGGCCAACTCGATCTCCACGTTCGGCGGCAACCCGATCTCCACGGCGGGCGCGCTGGCCACGCTCGACTACCTGCTCGACCACGACCTCCAGGCGAACGCCGCCAAGCTGGGGGAGCGGCTGATCGACGGGCTGCGGCGCGTCGCGGAGGACCGCCCCGCCGTGGGCGATGTGCGCGGCAAGGGGCTCATGGTGGGCGTCGAACTGGTGGGCCCGGCGGGCGAGCCCGACCCCGCGAAGGCCGCGGCCGTGCTGGAGGGCGCGCGGGAGGGCGGCCTGCTGGTCGGCAAGGGCGGCCTGTACGGCAACGTGATCCGCCTCGCGCCGCCGATGACGGTGACCGAGGACGAGGTCGAAGAAGCGCTGGGCATCCTGGAGGACGTGCTGTGAGCACCGTGCGGATCGAGCCCGAGAGGATCGGGCCCGAGAGGATCGGGCCCGAGAGGATCCGGCACTGGATCGGCGGCAAGCCGTGGCAGGGCGAGGGCGCGCGGACGGGCGACGTGTTCGACCCGGCGACCGGGCGGGTGGCGGCCCGCGTCGACCTCGCCGACGCGGCCGTGGTGGACGAGGCGGTGGCGAGCGCCGGTGAGGCGTTCACGCGGTGGCGCGGCGCGTCGCTGGCGCAGCGGGCGAACGTCATGTTCGCGTTCCGCGAGCTGCTCAACGCCCGCAAGGGCGAGTTGACCGCGATCGTGACCGCCGAGCACGGCAAGGTGCTGGCCGACGCGGCGGGCGAGGTGCAGCGCGCGTTGGAAGCGGTGGAGTTCGCCTGCGGCATCCCGCACCTGCTCAAGGGCGGGTTCAGCGAGAACGCCTCCACCAAGGTGGACGTGTGGTCGATCCAGCAGCCGCTGGGCGTGGTGGGTGTGGTCTCGCCCTTCAACTTCCCGGCCATGGTGCCGCTGTGGTTCGTGCCCAACGCCATCGCGTGCGGCAACACCGTGGTGCTCAAGCCGTCGGAGAAGGACCCGTCGGCGGCGAACTTCATCGCGGCGCTGTTCGCCGAGGCGGGCCTGCCCGACGGCGTGCTGAACGTGGTGCACGGCGACAAGCCCGCCGTGGACCGGTTGCTGGAGCACCCGGACGTGAAGGCGATCTCGTTCGTCGGGTCCACGCCGATCGCGAAGTACGTCTACGAGACCGGCACGCGGCACGGCAAGCGGGTGCAGGCGCTGGGCGGGGCCAAGAACCACATGGTCGTGCTGCCCGACGCCGACCTCGACCTGGCGGCGGACGCGGCGGTGTCGGCCGGGTTCGGCTCGGCGGGGGAGCGGTGCATGGCGATCTCGGTCGTCGTCGCCGTCGAGCCGGTGGGAGACGAGCTGGTCGCGAAGATCGTGGACCGCGTGCGGGCCCTCCACGTCGGCGACGGCCGCCGGCCGGGCTGCGAGATGGGGCCGCTCGTCACCGGCGCGCACCGCGACCGCGTGCTGTCCTACGTGGACAACGGGCGGGCGGAGGGGGCGTCCCTGGTCGTGGACGGCCGGTCGCACGCGATCGACGGCGAGGCCGACGGGTTCTGGCTCGGGCCGACGCTGTTCGACCACGTGGGCGTGGACACGGCGCTGTACCGGGACGAGATCTTCGGGCCGGTGCTGTCGGTGGTGCGGGTGCCGACCTACGACGACGCGCTGGAGGTGGTCAACGCCAACCCCTACGGCAACGGCACGGCGATCTTCACCCACGACGGCGGCGCGGCGCGGCGGTTCCAGCACGAGGTCGAGGTCGGCATGGTCGGCGTCAACGTGCCGATCCCGGTGCCGGTGGCGTACTACTCGTTCGGCGGGTGGAAGGACTCGCTGTTCGGCGACTCGCACGCCTACGGCCCGGAGGGCGTGCACTTCTTCACCCGGACGAAGGTCGTGACCGGCCGGTGGCCCGACCCGGCGCACGGCGGGGTGAACCTCGGGTTCCCGCAGAACACGTGACCCGGCCGGGCCGGGTCACCTCACCTGGGCCGCCAACGCCTGCGGCAGCGGGTCGTAGCGGCTGAACCGACGGGTGTACGTGCCGGTGCCGGAGGTCAGCGAGCGCAGCTCCACGGCGTAGCGCAGCAGCCCGGTCGCCGGCACCTCGGCCCTGATCACGCTGTACCCGGCGCTGTCCGCCTCGGTGCCCAGGACCCGGCCGCGCCGGCCGGACAGGTCGCCCAGCACGGTGCCCAGGTGCTCGTCGGGCAGCCTCACGACCACCTCGTCCAGCGGTTCCAGCAGGCACGTGCCGCCGTTCGCGGCGGCGTCCTTGAGCGCCAGCGACCCCGCCGTCTGGAACGCGGCGTCGGAGGAGTCCACCGAGTGCGCCTTGCCGTCCACCAGCGTGACGCGGACGTCGACCACCGGGTGCCCGCCCTGCAACCCGCGCGCCAGCTGCGCCCGCACGCCCTTCTCCACGCTCGGGACGAACTGGTGGGGCACCGCGCCGCCGACGGTCCGGTCCGCGAACTCGAAGCCCGCCCCGCGCGGCAGCGGTTCCACGACGACGTCGCACACCGCGTACTGGCCGTGCCCGCCGGACTGCTTCACGTGCCGCCCGTGCCCCTCGGCCCGCGCGGCGAACGTCTCGCGCAGCGCCACCCGCACCGGCTCGGTGTCGACCTCCGCGCCACCGGCGCGCAGCCTCGCGAGCACGACGTCCGCGTGCGCCTCGCCCATGCACCACAGCACCAGCTGGTGGGTCTCCGCGTTGCGCTCCAGCCGCAGCGTCGGGTCGCCCGCCACCAGCTTGCCCAGGTTGCGGGCCAGGTTGTCCTCGTCGCTGCGGCTGCGCGGCACGATCGCCACGGGCAGCAGCGGTTCCGGCATCTCCCACGGCGCCACCAGCAGCGGCCGCTCCGGCGAGGACACCGTGTCCCCGGTCTCGGCCGAGCCGATCCTGGTCAGCGCGCACAGGTCGCCCGCCACGCAGTACGGCACCTCGCGCAGGGTCGCCCCGAGTGGCGAGTACACGTGCGCCACGCGCTCGTCCGCGTCGTGGTCCTCGTGCCCGCGGTCGGCCATGCCGTGCCCGGACACGTGCACCGGGCGTTCGGGGCGCAGCGTCCCGGAGAACACGCGCACCAGGGACACCCGGCCCACGTAGGGGTCGACGGCGGTGCGCACGACCTCGGCGACCAGCGGCCCGTCCGGGTCGGCCTCGACGCGGGGGTGGGGGACGCCGTCCACGCCGGTCACGGCGGGCAGCGGGCGCTCCAGCGGTGAGGGGAAGGCGCGGGCGATGCCGTCGAGCAGCTCGGGCAACCCCAGGCCCGACAGCGAGCACACCGGCATCACCGGGTGGAACGAGCCGCGCGCCACCGCGGTCTCCAGGTCGGCGATCAGCGTCGCCTGGTCGACCTCCTCGCCGGCGAGGTAGCGGTCCAGCAGGGTCTCGTCCTCGCTCTCCGCGATGATCCCCTCGATGAGCGCGTTGCGCTGCTCCTCGTAGGCGGGGTCGTCGGTGGTGAGCAGGTTGACCAGGCCGTCCCCACCCGGTCCGGGCAGGTACAGCGGCACCACGCCCGCGCCGAACGCGGCCTGGCAGGAGGCGATCTCGTCGACCACGTCGGCCCGCTGGTGGTCGCACCGCGCGACGACCACGGCACGCGGCATCCCGACGGCGGCGCACTCCTCCCACAGGGCCGTGGTGGAGGCGTCCACGCCCTCCGCCGCGCTCACCACGAACAGCGCCGCGTCGGCGGCGCGCAGCCCGGCGCGCAGCTCGCCCACGAAGTCGGCGTAGCCGGGGGTGTCGATCAGGTTGATCTTGACGTCGCCGTGCCGGACGGGGGCGACGGAGAGGCCGACCGACCGCTGCTGGCGCACCGCGGCCGGGTCGTGGTCGCACACGGTGTTGCCCTCGGTGACCGATCCCGCGCGGGTGAGGACGCCGGTGCCGGCGAGCAGGGCCTCGGTGAGCGTCGTCTTGCCGGAGCCGGAGGGGCCGACCAGCACGACGTTGCGGACCTTGGCCGGGTCGTCCACAGCGACCGCGCCTGCCGAGGGGCCGTTGTCGGGGTTCTTGTTGCCCATGGGACCGCCCTCCACAAGTCTTTGGTGTCCGATCTCACACCCGTGCGCCGCCGGGGACAACCCCAAGCGGACCGGTTCGACCCGGCAGGAGGAATCCCGCGGTCGTCGCGCGGCGTGATCGGGCGCGGTCCCGGGCCTCTCGCGGTCGTCGGAGGTGGCGAACGCCACTACCTGCGGGGGAAGGTGGAGTGGCCTGCCGAGAAAGGGTCGGATTGGCCTGTTTCGGCGGTCCACGTGCCCCTTACCATCGGTGGTGTTCTCCCACTACTCGGAAAGGTTGGCCGTGACCACTTCACCCGACGCCGGTACCCAGGTCACCGGTACTTCCCGCGTCAAGCGGGGCATGGCGGAGATGCTCAAGGGCGGCGTGATCATGGACGTGGTCACCCCGGAGCAGGCCAAGATCGCCGAGGACGCGGGCGCCGTGGCCGTCATGGCGCTGGAGCGCGTGCCCGCCGACATCCGCGCGCAGGGCGGCGTGTCCCGGATGAGCGACCCGGACATGGTCGACGGCATCATCGAGGCGGTGTCCATCCCGGTGATGGCCAAGGCCCGCATCGGCCACTTCGTCGAGGCCCAGGTCCTCCAGGCCCTCGGCGTGGACTACGTCGACGAGTCCGAGGTGCTGACCCCCGCCGACTACGCCAACCACATCGACAAGTGGCAGTTCACCGTGCCGTTCGTGTGCGGCGCGACCAACCTGGGCGAGGCGCTGCGCCGCATCACCGAGGGCGCGGCGATGATCCGCTCCAAGGGCGAGGCCGGCACCGGTGACGTCTCCAACGCCACCACCCACATGCGCAGGATCCGCGCGGAGATCCTGCGGTTGCAGAACCTGCCCGCGGACGAGCTGTACGTCGCGGCCAAGGAGCTCCAGGCCCCCTACGAGCTGGTCCGCGAGGTCGCCGAGGCCGGCAAGCTCCCCGTCGTGCTGTTCACCGCGGGCGGCATCGCCACCCCGGCGGACGCGGCGATGATGATGCAGCTCGGCGCCGAGGGCGTCTTCGTGGGTTCCGGCATCTTCAAGTCGGGCAACCCGGCGCAGCGGGCCGAGGCCATCGTCAAGGCCACCACGTTCCACGACGACCCGGACGTGCTGGCCAAGGTGTCGCGCGGCCTGGGCGAGGCCATGGTCGGCATCAACGTCGACGAGATCCCGCAGCCGCACCGCCTGGCCGAGCGCGGCTGGTAGGGGTTCCCATTCGTGGTGCGGCTCGCCGGTGTGCACCCCGGCGGGTCGCCCTCCGCGCGTCAGGAGATCGGGTAGACCTCGATGTCGACGTCGTGCCCGTTCGACCCGGCGACCTTCGCGTCGCAGGTGACGAACGGGACGTCCAGGTGTTCGGCGAGCGCCAGGTAGAACGCGTCGTTCGTGAACACCGAGCCGCGCAGCGCCCAGGCCCGTTCGGCGAGCGACCGGAGCGGGACGCGTTCCACGGGCGCGGTGCGGATGTGGTGGAACGCGCGCGTCGCCTGCTCACTCGACAGCAGCCGCATGCGCTCCAGGCGGCGGAGGGCGTTGATCGCCTCCGGGTCGAGCAGGGCAGGTGCCACCTGGAGCGAGTTGACCAGCCTGTGGAGGAGTGCCCGGTCGGGGGCCTTGGCGGCGACGACCTCCAGCAAGGCGGAGCTGTCCACCACGACAGTGCCCGTCACAGCTCCCGCTCCTCTTCCCGTGCCTCGCGGACCACCTGCTGCAGCGTCGCGCTGTCGACACCCCAGCCGCGGTCGACGGCGGACGACACCCACTCCTCCGCGGTCGGCCTGTCCGCGAGGTCCACGAGGTGGTCGCGGAGGTAGGAGGTGAGCGACATGCCGCGCTTGCTCGCCCGCGCCTGGAGCGTGTCCACCACCTCGGTGGGCACGGCTCGGATGTGGATGGGCTTCGTGTCGCGCTCGGTCATGTCATCGACGATAGGTGGAGCGATTGCTGTTTGCATGCAAGATCCATCGGCGGTGTCGGTGGCGGGCTTGATCGCTCGAACGCGTGTGCTACCCGCCACTCCGGACCAGTGGTACCTGCCCTCACGACCGGGTGAACCGGGTTCAGATGTGCTCCATCACCAGCACCACCACCGAGCCCGCTTCGAGGGCCTGCGCCGTGTGCGGCAGGTCACCCGGGTAGAGCAGGTAGTCGCCGGGGCCCAGTTCGACGGGGTCGGACTGCGGACCCGCCAGGACCCGGCCGGTGGAGACGACCATGTGCTCGACCGTGCCCGGCATGTGGGGCTCCGACTCGCGCGCCACGCCCGGTTCGAGGCTCAGGGTGTAGATGTCGCGACGCGCGCCCGGCGGGCACGAGGCCAGCAGGGTCGCCGTGTAGCGGGCCTTCTCCGAGTAGATCGCCGGCCCCTCGCCCGCCCGGATCACCCTGACCCTCGGCGCGGGTGGGTCCACGAGCCGCGAGAACGGGACGTCCAGCGCCACGCCGAGCGCCCACAGGGTCTCCACGCTGGGGTTCCCACTGGCCGATTCGAGCTGGGACAAGGTCGACTTGGCGATGCCCGCACGCTTGGCCAGTTCGCTCAACGACAGGCCGACGCGTTCGCGCTCGCGGCGCAGCGAGGCGGCGATGACCTCCAACGGCGCAGCTGTGTTCGACATGACAGTCCCATCGTTCGGCTTGACGAACGCCTCCACCGCTGTTCATCGTAGAAGACGATGCGTTCGACATGGCGAACCCTTGATCCGAAGCTGCTGCGCGACGTCTCCGCGGTGGCGGCCGGCGCCGCGGTCAGCGGCGCGAGCTTCGGCGCGATCTCGACGGCCACCGGTCTGCCGTGGTGGCTGCCGGTGGCGATGTCCGTCCTCGTCTTCGCCGGCGGCTCGCAGTTCATGGCCGTGGGCGTGGTGGCGGCGGGCGGCAGCCCGGCGGCGGCCGTGCTGGCCGGGCTCGTGCTCAACGCCCGCCACCTGCCGTTCGGGCTGGCCGTCGGCGACGTGTTCGGCAAGGGCTGGGGCCGGCGGCTCGTCGGCGCGCACCTGCTGATCGACGAGAGCACCGCGTTCGCCCTCGCCCAGCGCGACCCGGAACGGGCCAGGGCCGCCTACTGGGCGTGCGGCGTCGCGCTGTTCGGCGCGTGGAACGTCGCCGTGGTCGCGGGCGCGCTCGTCGGCCGGAACATCGGCGACCCCGGCGCGTTCGGCCTGGACGCCGCCTTCCCCGCCGCGCTCGTCGCACTGCTGCTGCCCGCCCTCAAGGACCGGGTCACGCTGAACGCCGCCCTGCTCGGCGCGGCCGTCGCGCTCGCCACCACGCCGTTCCTGCCCGCGGGCGTGCCGGTGCTGCTCGCGCTCGCCGGACTGCTCGCCACCGCACGCCGGGAGCCCGCGCCGTGACGCTGACCGCCGTCCTCGTCCTGGCCGCCGGGACCTACGCGTTCCGCCTCGCGGGACCGCTGCTGCGCGACCGGCTCACGCTGTCCGACCGCGTCAAGGCGCTCATGTCCACCTCGGCCACGGTCCTGCTGTTCGCCCTGGTCGCCACGTCGACGCTGACCAAGGGGCAGGGTTTCGCCGGCCTCGCCCTGCCGGTCGGCGTGCTCGTCGGCGGTGTCGCCGCCTGGCGCGGGGCCCCGTTCGTGGTCGTCGTCGTGCTGGCCGCCGCCACCACCGCGGTGCTGCGGCTGGCCGGGGTCGGCTAGGGCGCGTACCCGCCCAGCTCACGGGCGAGTGCCCGCCGGTCTTCGGGCGCGGACGGCTCGGGCGCGGACGGCTCGGGCCGCCCCGGCCCGCCCGCCAGCACGTCGGCCACGAACCGCGCCACGACCTCCGGCGGCGGCACGAGCGGCCCGTCCAGGTGCGCCACCGTCACCGGCGGCTCCGAGGGGCGCGTCTCGACCGCCACCGACCAGCCGTGCCCACCGCTCCACACCAGCATCAGGTCCGGTCCCGGCCGCTCGGGGAGCGCCAGGTAGGCCGTGGTGGTGTCGGCCACCTCGAACTCGGTGCCCTCCGGCGGCACGCCCACCTCCTCGGCGACCGCCCGCACGTAGCCGGCGAGCCCGAGCGCCAGCAGCGCGGCATCGTCCACGCCCCACATCCTGCCCGCCTAGGCCGTGATCGGCGCGGCGAGCCAGCCCTCCGGGATGCCGAACGCGTCCACCAGCTCCCGCGCGTCGGGCCGCAGGCCGCCGCACAGCTCGTTCACCGCCTGCGACACCGCCTTGGAGCGCTGCGGGGTGAGCCGCCCGTGCTCCAGGAACCACGCCCGGTCCGCCTCGATCGTGCTCAGCGCGTACAGGTCGCACACGCGGTCCAGCAGCTCGCGCGCCGACGCGTCGGCGCACCGGTCGACGGCCGCCACGAACGCCTCCAGCACCACCCTGTCCACGTGCGCGCGGGCCGCGTGCAGCACGTGGTCCTGCGCGGCGTTGAACACGTCGAACGCGTCGTCCTCCGACGCCCGCCGCAACCGCCGCGCCAGCCCCTCCAGCACGTGCCGCTCGCGGTCCTCGAACTGCCGCAGCTGCCAGCCCCGGTCCAGCAGCGCGTCGGAGCTGCCCGACACGAGCCGGCCGATGATCGCCCGCGCCGCCGTCCGCTCGATCACCACGCCCACCGCCTGGTCGGCCACGAACCGCACCATGCCCCACGGGTCCAGGTCGCCCACGTGGTCCCGGTAGCTCGTCAGCAGTCCTTTCGCGACCAGTTGCAGCAGGACGGTGTTGTCGCCCTCGAACGTGGTGAACACGTCGGTGTCGGCCTTGAGCCCGGCGATCAGGTTCTCACCCAGGTAGCCGGCGCCGCCGCACGCCTCGCGACACGTCTGGATGGTGTGCGTGGCGTGCCACGTGGACACCGCCTTCAGCCCCGCCGCCCGCGACTCCAGCTCCCGCTGCCGCCGGTCGTCCTGCTCCCCGCCGTGCGCCTCGTGCAGGGCGTGCACCAGTTCCTCCTGCGCGAAGTGCAGGGCGTACGAGTGGGCCAGCGCGGGCAGCAGGCGCCGCTGGTGCGTCAGGTAGTCCAGCACCACGACCTCGTCACCGGTGCCGGGCCGGGTGAACTGCCGCCGCTTCTCCGCGTACCGGATCGCCAGGGCGAGCGCCTTCTTGGTGGCGCTGCCCGCCGCGCCCGCGACGCTGATCCGGCCGCGCACCAGCGTGCCGAGCATGGTGAAGAACCGGCGGTTCGCGCCCTCGACCGGGCTGGAGTACGTGCCGTCCGGCGCGACGGCGCCGTACCGGTCGAGCAGGTTCGCGCGCGGCACGCGCACGTGGTCGAACGACAGCCTGCCGTTGTCCACGCCGTTGAGCCCCGCCTTGGGCCCGCAGTCCTCGATGGTCACGCCGGGCAGCGGGTTGCCGTCCCCGTCCCGGATCGGCACGAGGACCGCGTGCACGCCGTGCTGCTCGCCGCCGGTCACCAGTTGCGCGAACACCACGGCCAGCCGGCCGTCGCGGGCCGCGTTGCCGATGTAGTCCTTGCGCGCGTCCCGGTCGGGCGTGTGCACCACGAACTCGCCGGACGCCGGGTCGTAGGTGGCGGTGGTGCGCAGGTGCTGCACGTCCGACCCGTGTCCGGTCTCGGTCATCGCGAAGCAGCCGGGCAGCTCCATCGACATGATCCCCGGCAGGTAGCGGGCGTGGTGCTCCTCGGTGCCCAGCGCCTGCACGGCCCCGCCGAACAGGCCCCACTGCACGCCAGCCTTGACCATGAGCGACAGGTCGCCGAAGCCCAGGACCTCGAACGACACCACCGAGCCGCCCACGTCGCCGTGCCCGCCCTGCGCGACCGGGAAGCCGGTCAGCGGGTGCCCGTCCTCCGCCAGCACGCGCATCTGCTCCAGCACCCACGCCCGGTGCTCCTCGCGCGGCAGGTCGTGCACCGGTTCCACCTTGCCGAGCAGGTCGAGCGAGCCGCGGCGCAACTCGGCCCAGTGGCCGTCGAGCAGCTCCCGCAGCGCTTCGGTCCGGTTCACCACGACGTGACCCCCGTTCTGCCTCAGGACACCTGGTATACCCGCCGGTAACCCCGTTGACGAGTGGTGTCCATCACCCGATCGGTGGAACGGTGTGCTTGCGGACGTGCTCGAACAGCAGGTTCGTCTGCACCTCGCTGACCTCGCGCCGGGTCGTGAAGCGGTCCAGCACGAGCCGCTGGAGGTGCGCGGTGTCGGCCACGGCGACGTGCACCAGGAAGTCCTCCGGGCCCGCCACGTGCGACATCGCCAGCACCTCGGGCAGGGACAGCACGTACTCCATGAACGGCTCCACGATCGCCCGCGTGTGCGGCCGCACCCGGACCGCGATCATCGCCTGCACCGGCCGCCCGACGGCCGTCAGGTCCACCTCCGCGTGGTAGCCGGTGATCACCCCGCGGTCGCGCAGCCCCCGGTGTCGCACCACGCAGGTGGACGCCGCCACGTTCACCCGGTCCGCCAGGTCCTTGTTGGGCAACCGAGCGTCCTTCTGGAGCTCCTGGACGATCGCCACGTCCACCGAATCCAGCACGCCGAACTCCCTTGTCCGCCGAACGACCTGCGGAAGTTTCCCCCGAACAGTGACGAGAAGTCCACGATCGGGCCATGACACGCTTGCGAACCACGGCGGTGCACGGCGGGCGCGACGACCTCGCCGACCTCGGCGTGCACGCCCTCCCGATCGACCTGTCCACCACCTACCCGGTACCGGACCAGGCCGAGGGCGGCCACGCGCTGCAAGCCTTCGCGGACGGCGCCGCCCACGCCGGCTCCCCGGTCTACGCGCGGCTGCACAACCCCACCGTCGCCCGGTTCGAACGCGCGCTGGCCGCGCTGGAGGGCACCTCCGCCGCGGTCGCGTTCGGCAGCGGCATGGCCGCCGTCACGGCCGTCGTGCAGGCCGCCTGCGTGCTCACCGGCAAACCGCACGTGGTGGCCGTGCGCCCGCTCTACGGCGGCACCGACCACCTGCTGTCCTCCGGCCTGCTCGGCGTGCGCACCACCTACACCACCGCCGACCGGGTCGCCGACGCCGTCACCCCCGACACGGGGCTCGTGGTCGTCGAGACGCCCGCCAACCCCAACCTCGACCTGCTCGACGTCGCCGCCGTCGTGGCGCGGGCCGGCGACGTGCCGGTCGTCGTGGACAACACCTTCGCCACCCCCGTGCTCCAGAACCCGGCCGCGCTCGGCGCCGCCTACGTGCTGCACTCCGGCACCAAGTACCTGGGCGGGCACGGCGACGTGCTCGGCGGCGTCGTGGCGTGCGCCGAGGAGCACGCCGGGCCGCTGCGCCAGGTCCGCATCGTCACCGGCGCCGTCCTGCACCCCCTGGGCGGCTACCTCATGCACCGCGGCCTGGCCACCCTGCCGCTGCGCGTCGAGGCGGCCCAGCGCGGCGCCGTGGAACTCGCCCGCAGGCTCGCCGGCCACCCCGGCGTCGAGTTCGTCCGGCACCCCAGCCTGCCCGGCGCCGACCCCGCCGGCCTCGTCGGCACGCAGATGCGCGGCCCCGGCGCGGTGCTCGCCCTCGCCACCCGCGAGGACCCCGTCGCCGTCGTCCGCAGACTCGCCCTCGTCACCCCCGCGGTGAGCCTCGGGTCGGTCGACACGCTCATCGAGCACCCGGCCGCGCTCACCCACCGGCTCGTGCCCGGCGAGGCGCGCGAGGCGTCCGGCGTCCCGGCGAACCTGCTGCGCCTCAGCGTGGGCCTGGAGGACGTCGAGGACCTCTGGGACGACCTCGACCAGGCCCTTTCCGGCCCTCGCGCGATGCGCCGCACCCCCTCCTCCCCCCGCGGTGCCCGGGAGCTGGTGGAGACCCACTAGCGTTCGGCCACCACGGACGGGCGCGAGCGGTCGACCGGGTCGCCTAGGCTGGTGGGGATCTGCACGAGGAGGAAGTCCGGTGTCCGTCGTCGGTGTCCTCGCCCTCCAGGGCGACGTCCGTGAGCACCTGGTCGCGCTGGCCGAGGCCGACGTGCTCGCCCGCCCGATCCGCCGGCCGGAGGAGCTGGCCGAGGTCGACGGCGTGGTCCTGCCCGGCGGCGAGTCGACCACCATCAGCCGGTTGCTCGCGACGTTCGACCTGCTCGAACCCCTGCGCGCGCGCATCAAGGAGGGCATGCCCGCCTACGGCTCGTGCGCCGGGATGATCCTGCTCGCCGACACCGTGCTCGACGGGCGGCCCGACCAGCACCAGCTCGGCGGCCTCGACATCGTGGTGCGGCGCAACGCCTTCGGCCGCCAGGTGGACTCCTTCGAGGCCGACCTCGACTTCACCGACGTGGGCGACGTGCACGCCGTGTTCATCCGCGCGCCGTGGGTCGAGTCCGCGGGCGACGACGTGGAGGTACTCGCCCGGGTGCCCGAATCCGAGGACGCGGGCGAGGCCGCCGGTAGGATCGTCGCGGTTCGGCAGGGGCACGTGCTCGCCACCTCGTTCCACCCGGAACTGACCGGTGACGGGCGCGTCCACCGCCTTTTCGTGGACATGGTCCGTGCCGCGGGCTGAGTGATTCGACGGAGGAGAAATGAGCGGCCACTCAAAGTGGGCGACCACCAAGCACAAGAAGGCCGCAATCGATGCCAAGCGCGGCAAGCTCTTCGCGCGGCTGATCAAGAACATCGAGGTGGCGGCCCGCACCGGCGGCGGTGACCCGGACGGCAACCCGACGCTGTACGACGCCATCCAGAAGGCGCGGAAGAACTCCGTGCCGCTGGACAACATCGAGCGCGCCCGCAAGCGCGGCGGCGGCGAGGAGGCCGGCGGAGCCGACTGGCAGACCATCATGTACGAGGGCTACGGCCCCAACGGCGTGGCGGTCCTGGTCGAGTGCCTCACCGACAACCGCAACCGGGCGGCCACCGAGGTGCGCGTCGCGATGACCCGCAACGGCGGCTCGATGGCCGACCCGGGCTCGGTGTCGTACATGTTCAGCCGCAAGGGCGTCGTGATCCTGCCGAAGGGCGAGCTGGCCGAGGACGACGTCCTCATGGCGGTCCTCGACGCGGGCGCCGAGGAGGTCAACGACCTGGGCGAGAGCTACGAGGTCGTGTCCGAGGCCGGCGACCTGGTGGCAGTGCGCAAGGCGCTCCAGGACGCGGGCTACGACTACGAGTCGGCCGAGGCCAACTTCCTGCCGTCGGTGACGGTGCAGCTGGAGGCCGAGGGCGCGCGGAAGATCTTCAAGCTGATCGACGCGCTGGAGGACTGCGACGACGTGCAGAACGTCTACGCCAACTTCGACGTGTCGGACGAGGTCATGGCCGAGGTCGGCTGACCGCTCCCCGTCCGCGCGACCCCCGTGCCGCACCGGCGCGGGGGTCGCGGCACGTCCCGCGCCCGCGCGACACCGGGCACAATGGGGTGGTGACCGCTCCCACCCCCCAGGAACTGGAACTCCGCGACTGGCTGCTGGAGCAGGCCGAGCTGCACGGCCACGCCGTCGTCACCGTGCCCGAGGACGCCGAGGGCGCGGGCTACTCGTTCTCCGTCGGCGCGTGGCGCCGGTTCGGCATCGCCGAGGCCGTCGTCCTGGGCCTGCCGCCGGAGCACGCGCAGGTGCTCATTCGCGCCTACGTCGACCGCGCCCGGCAGGGTGAGCGGTTCGTGCCCGGCAAGCTGTACCGGGACTTCTTCGACGGCGTGCCCATCACGTTCGAACGCGTCTTCAAGGGCTTCTACCCGGAGTTCTTCGGCAGCGCGTTCCTGCTCTACGGCAAGGGCGACTTCGCTGCGCTCCAGATCGTCCTGCCCACCGCGGAGGGCAGGTTCCCCTGGCACCACGACGCGCCCGTGGGGTTCGGCGACTGGCAGCTGCTGCTGACGGAGTCGGGCCGGCCGGAGAGCTGGGAGCCGGGCGTCAACGGCCCGTGACCCCGGCGCGCGCCCGGCGTGTGCACTGGACCACTCGCGGGGTCGTCGGTTTTCCACCGTACGCCCATCCGGCGTAACGTGAGCCGAACGCCGCGGGTGACATCGTTGACATCAGGAGGACCCAGTGAGCGCCACGAGCGCCGTCTCCACCCCGCAGCGGGGCTTCTTCGGCCACCCACGAGGATTGTCCACGCTGTTCTTCACGGAGCTGTGGGAGCGCTTCTCCTACTACGGGATGAAGGCGATCCTCGCCTACTACCTGTACCGCTCCACGGCCGAAGGCGCTCTCGGGCTCGACAAGAGCTTCGCGCTCTCGCTCGTCGCGATCTACGGCGCCGCCGTCTACATGTCCGGCGTGGCGGGCGGCTGGCTGGCCGACCGCGTGCTGGGCGGCCAGCGGGCCGTCTTCCACGGCGGTGTGCTGATCATGCTCGGGCACGTCGCGCTGGCGCTGCCGATCGGCCTGGCGGGCGTCTACGCCGGCCTGATCCTGATCGTGCTGGGCACCGGCCTGCTCAAGCCGAACATCTCCACGGTCGTCGGCGGCCTGTACGCCAAGGACGACCCGCGCCGCGACGCCGGCTTCACGATCTTCTACATGGGCATCAACCTCGGCGGCTTCCTCGCGCCGCTGGTGTGCGGTTTCCTGGGTGAGAACTACGACTGGCACCTCGGCTTCGGCGCCGCCGCCGTCGGCATGGCGCTCGGCCTGGTCGTCTACCGGCTGGGCAGGCGCGGCCTGGGCGACTCCGCCGCCGCGCCGACGAACCCGCTGCCCGAGGGCGACCGCGCCCGCGTGATCGGCCGCATCGCCGCCGTCACCCTCGGCGCGGTGGCCGTGGTGGCGCTGCTCGTGGTGCTCGGCGTGCTGGGCGCGGAGGGCGTGATCAACCTGATCAGCCTGTTCTCCGTGCTGCTGCCGATCGGCTACTTCGCGGTGATGATCCGCAGCCCGCGCACCACGTCGGACGAGCGCTCGCGCGTCATCGCCTACATCCCGCTGTTCATCGCGGCGGCCATGTTCTGGCTGCTGTTCGAGCAGAGCGCCACGGTGATCGCCGCGTTCGCCGACACCCGCGTGGACAACTCCTTCCTGGGCCTGGCGTTCCCGCCGTCGTTCATCCAGTCGATCAACCCGGTGATGATCATCGCGATCGCGCCGCTGTTCGCGCTGCTGTGGGTGAAGCTGGGCAGGCGCCAGCCGGTGACGCCGCGCAAGTTCGGCTACGCGCTGCTGCTGGTCGGCCTGTCGTTCCTGCTGATGATGATCGTCAGCCAGGGCGACCCGTCGGTCCGCGTGAGCTTCCTGTGGCTGGTGCTCATGTACCTGGTGATGACCTGCGGCGAGCTGCTGCTGTCCCCGGTGGGCCTCTCGGTGACCACCAAGCTGGCGCCGCGCGCGTTCGCCTCGCAGACCATGGGCCTGTGGTTCCTGGCGGCGGCGGCCGGCCAGGGCGTGGGTGCGATCGTGGTGCGGTTCTACAGCGACGAGACGGCCGTGACCTACTTCGGCGTGCTCGGCGGCGTGGCGATCTTGCTGGGCGTGGCGCTGGTCGCGTCGACCAAGTCCATCCACCGCCTGATGCGGGGCGTGGACTGAGGTTCCGCGCCGGAGCGGAGAGGCGAGGACCCGCCGCGGCGGCGGTGCGGCGGGTCTGCTCGCCGGTTCCAGTCTGCACCACGACCCCGTGGTTCAGCCGGTGATTTCCACTATCGGGTGTCGATGTGTCGCGTGCGCCGGAACGGTGCCCGTCGTGACGGGGAAGTGGGCGGCGCCGCGGATGACGCGGGACGGGCGGCGGCGCACGCGGCCCGCGGGGCGCAGGTCCGGGAAGCGGGTGAACAGCCCGCGCAGCGCCGCGGCGGCCTCCATCCGCGCCAGGCCCGCGCCCAGGCAGTAGTGGATGCCCGAGGAGAACGCGAGGTGCTCGCGCACGTCCGCGCGGTCGGGGTCGAAGCGGTGCGGGTCGGCGAAGACGGCCGGGTCGCGGTTCGCCCCCGCGAGCAGCAGCATCACCGGAGTGCCCGCGGGCACCCTCGTCCCGGCGATCACGGTGGACTCGGCCGGCACGCGCACCGTGTACTGCACCGGCGGGTCCGTGCGCAGGGTCTCCTCGACCACGGCGTCCGCGTGCGACGGGTCGGCGACGAGGCGTTCGCGGACGGCGGGGTCGCCGAGCACGGCCAGCACCGCGTTGCCGATCAGGTTGACCGTCGTCTCGAACCCGGCGACCAGCAGCAGCCCCGTGGTGGCGACCAGGTCCTCGCGGCTCAGGTCCTCGCGGGACACCAGCGCCGAGACGGCGTCGTCGCCGGGTTCGCGCCTGCGGAAGGCGATCAGGTCGTCCAGGAACGCGTCGAACTCGCGCAGCGCGGTGTGCAGGGCGCGCATCTCGCCCATGTCCCGCACGCCGTCGATCGCGTTGACCAGCGCGCTGCCCCACCGGGCGAACGACGCGTGGTCCGCGTTCGGCACGCCGAGCAGCTCCGTGATCACCTGGATCGGCACGCGCGCCGCGAAGTCGCCCACCAGGTCGAAGGTCCCGCGCGCGGCGACCTCGTCGAGGTGGGCGTGGACGACGCGCTCGACGGTCGCGGCCTGCGCCCGCAGCCCGCGCGGCGTGAACCACGGCGTCACCAGCCGCCGCAGCCGCGTGTGGTCGGGCGGGTTGCGCACCAGGAACGACTCCTCCACCGGGTTCACCAGCCGTCGCCCGCCCGCGTGGGCCGTGGAGTCCACGGGCGCCAGCGCGTTCGGCGGCAGCACGCCGAAGCCGGGGTCGCGCAGCAGCGACGAGCACACCTCGTGCGACGCGGTGAGGTAGAGGCCCAGCCGGCTCCGGACCAGCACGCCGGCGCGGCGCACCCGTTCGTACTCGGCGTACGGGTCGTGGGCCGACCCCATCCCGACGACCCGGGCGGCCGGGTCGCCGAGCAGGGCGTGGGCGCGGACGGCCGCGCGCCCCAGTAACAGCAGCGTTGCGTTCTTCACCGTGGACGGCATGCGCCCACGGTGTCGCAGTCGCCGCAAAGGATCAAGGACACGGCACGGGAACGGTGCCCGGATTCCCGTCAGCGGGTGACCACCAGCGACGCGAGCCGCCACGTGCCGCCGTCCGGGATCGGTCGGGGTTCCCCGACCAGTGCCAGGTCCGGGAACCGCCGCAGCACCGCGCCCAGCGCCACCTCGGTCTGGACCCGCGCGAACGCCGCGCCCAGGCAGAAGTGCGGGCCGTGCGAGTAGGCGAGGTGACCGGCGCCGGGCGCGCGGGTGACGTCCAGCTCGTCGGGCGAGTCGAACGCGCGGGGGTCGCGGTTGGCCGACGCGATCGCCGCCGTCACCGCCTCGCCCGCGCCGATCACGACGTCCCCGATCACCACCTCCTCCGTCGTGTACCGGGGCGTGGTGAGCAGCTGCGGCCCCACCCACCGGGTCAGCTCCTCCACGGCGCCGGGCAGCAGGTCGGGGTCGGCGCGCAGCGCGGCGAGCTGGTCGGGGTGCGTGAGCAGCGCGTGCAGGGCGTTGGTGACGAGGTTCGTCGGCGTCTGCCCGGCCAGCACCAGGTGCCACACGAGGGCGACCAGCTCGGTGTCGGTGAACCGGTCACCGTCCTCGGCCCGGGTGCGCAGCAGCTCGGAGACCAGATCGTCGCCCGGCTCGGCCCGGCACCGCGCCACGGCGGCCCGCGCGCCCTCCACGATCTCCGGGACTGCCTTCGTGAACGCCGTGCCGTCGCCGTACCCCGCGGCGACGGCGGCGCCCAGTTCCCGCCACCGGGGCCGGTCGGCCACGGGGATGCCGACGAGCTCGCAGATCGCCTCCATCGGCAACGGGCGGGAGAGGTGGACGTGCAGGTCCACCTCTCCCTCGGGCAGCGCGTCGAGCAGCCCGTCCACGATCCGCTCGAACCGGGGCCGGAAGGCGTCGGCGCGCCGGGCGGTGAACGCGGGGGAGGCGAGCCTGCGCAGCCGGGTGTGCTCGGGGCCGTCCAGCTCGGACATCGTGCGCATGTACCGGAGGCAGTGCTCGGGGATGCCGGGCGGGCGCAGGTAGCTCTTGGCGTCCATCGCGAAGCGCGGGTCGGTGAGCATCGCGCGGGCGTCGCCGTGCCGGGTGACGATCCACAGCGAGCCCAGGCCGGGCACGGGCATCCGCGCCACGGGGGAGTCCTCGCGCGCCGCGCCGTAGGCGGTGAACGGGTCGAGCAGCACGCCGGGGTCGGCGGGGTCGATCTCGGGAACGGTCAACGCATCCTCCGGATGTTGAGATCAGATGTTCTTGCCATCTGAATGACGACGGTATCGTGAGCCGACGACGCGGGCGGACGAGGGGGTGCGGAGGTGCGGCTGAGCAGGGCCGAGACGCAGGAGCGCAACCGGGCGCGGGTGCTCGCGGCGGCACGCGAGGAGTTCGCCGAGCGCGGGTTCCGCGACGCCAAGATCGACACCATCGCCCAGCGCGCCGACCTGACCAGGGGCGCGGTGTACTCGAACTTCCCCGGCAAGCGCGCCCTCTACTTCGCGGTGCTCGCCGACCTCGCCGCACGGGCCGCCGCCCCGCCGTCCGCCCGCGCGGGCGAGGACCTGCGCGGCTCACTCGGCGCGCTCGCCCGCGCCTGGGTCACCTCCCTCGCCCACGACCCGCTGCACCGCGACTTCCTGCCCGAGGTGACCGCCGACGACGCCACGCGGCGGCCGTTCGCCCAGCTGCTCGCGCTCGACGCCCTGCTGCTCGCCCTCGCCATGGAGGCCCTCGACCCCGTCACCCGCACGCCGGGCGCGCCGCACCACCGCCTGTCCCGCGACGCCCAGGCGGTGCTGACGACCCTGCACGGCGCGTCCCAGCTCGCCGCCGCCGCCCCCGGCTTCGGCGAACCGTTCGACGTGGTCAGCGCGTGCGAGCAGCTCGCCGGGCTGGACCTCACCGACTGGTGGGTGCCCCCCGCCGGACCGCCGGTGACCAGGTGCGACGCGCCGTGGGACCCGCCGGTCGGCGTCGACCTCGTGCGCGACGCGCCCGTGACGCCCGGACCCGACGGCGTGGTCGTCGTGCTGGGGCTCAACCGCCTCGCCGCGGCCGAGGACGCGGCGCGCGGCGGCGGACCGGTCACCGTGGCGGTGGTGACCGGCGAGCCGGGGGAGCTGGCGCCGCTGGCCCGCTTCACCGTCACGCAGCTCACCGGGTGCCTGCGGCAGGCGTTCCCCGCCGCCGCCTGGCCCCGCGTCGCGGTGGTCTGCGACGAGACCGCGGCCCTCGCCCGCGCGGCCGGCGTGCCCGCGGTCAGCGACGAGACCGAGGTCGCCGTGCGCGTCGAGGCGGGGCGGGTGGTCGCGCGTGCCGAGGGCGCGGGCGCGGGTCACGCGGTCCGCGCCGCGCTCACCCCCGGGGTGCGGGCGCGCACCTAGCTCCGGGGCGTGGGCGCGGACCTGGTGGCGCGCGCCGTGCGGCCGGCCGCCGGGCGGCGTTCCAGGACCTTGCGGAAGTCCTCCGGGATCGGCGTGCTGCGCAGCTCCGGCGTGCCGAACGAGACGTACCGGTTCCAGCCCGCCGCCACCGGCGTGCCGTCCACGTCCGCGTCGAACCCCATGGTCAGCGTCGTCGTGCCCAGCGTGCGGACGCGCACCGCGATCCGCAGCAGGTCGTCGAACCGCGCCGGGTTCAGGTAGCGGATCGACGTCTCGGCCACCACGAAGTCCACGCCGTGCCGCTCCAGCTCCCGGTAGGAGCCGAGCAGCGACCGCAGCGTCTCCACCATGGCCGCCTCGAAGAACACGGCGTAGCGCGAGGCGTGGACGATCCCCTGGCGGTCGCAGTCGACCGGGCGCACCCGCACCCGGTGCACGTGGGCAGGACGCGGGTCGGCCATGCGCGCGATACTAGGGCGTCACGCGCCCGCGCGACCTCGGCCCAACGGTGACTGCTCCGAGTGGCGCCGCCCCGTCAGCCGGTCCGGCGGTGCCTGCGGACGCTCTCCTCGACCAGGTCCAGCACCGGCTCCAGGTCGTCCGCCGGCAGGCCCATCGCCAGGTGCGACACCAGGCCCTCCAGCACCAGCTCCAGGAACGAGGTCAGCACGTCCACGTCCACGTCGTCGCGCAGGTTGCCCGCCTCGCGCTGGCGGGCCAACCGCTGCCGCGTCGCGTCGGTCAACTGCCGCGACCGCTCCGCCCACCGGGCCCGGAACTCCGGGTCCGTGCGCAGCCGGCGCGACACCTCCAGGCGGGTGCCCAGCCAGTCGGCCGGGTGCTCGGCGTCGCTGGGGCCGGGCGCCGACAGCAGGTCGCGCATCACCTGCACCAACCCCTGCTCGGCCACCACCTCCGCCATCCGCAGGGCGTCGTCCTCGGCGAGCGCGAGGAACAGCGACTCCTTGTCCCGGAAGTGGTGGAAGATGGCGCCCCTGGACAGGCCGGTAGCCTCCTCCAGGCGGCGGACGGTCGCGCCTTCGTAGCCGAAGCGCGCGAAACACGCACGCGCGCCGTCGAGGATCTGGCGGCGGCGGGCATCGAGGTGGTCCTGGCTCACCCTGGGCACCGGTCGATGTTGCCAGTACCGCACTGTGAAATCCAATCAGTACGTACGGCTTGGGCATGTCCCCTTTGGTGTGCATTTGCCGCGTCGGGCTCGGACCACCGGAGTCGTCCTCGCTACGGTGACCCACCGTGACCGCTGGTGAGGAAGTCCGACCGTCGTTGCGCCTGGTGGCGGGCCTCGGCCGGGCGGGGGGCGGACCGTCCACCGCGGACCGCTCCCGCCGCGGGCCCGACCTGATCGACCTGATCCGGCTGGTCGGCGCCGGGCCGGCTCTGGTGCCGCCCGCCGAAGGCGTGCGGGAAGCCGGTACCGGGGTGGTCGTGTTCGAGACCCTGTGCGTGCCGGGACCACTGCGCACGGCCGCGTACGCGCTTGCGCTGGGTGACGGCGACGCGGGTGACGGGCAGCGGACGGCGGTCCGGTACTTCCTGCACGAGGCGGCGCTGCACGCCGAGGTCGGCGACGCGGGCGTGATGGCGGAGCAGTGCGACGCCCTGGCCGAGGCGGCGCGGGAGGCGGCGGTGCGCCTGGTGCCGTTCCGGGCGGGGCACGGGGGGAGGCTGCGCTCCTCGTTCACCGAGCCGTGGGGCGGACCGAGGGGTGGGCTGCTGGAGCGGATAGCGCTGGACGTGCCGGCGTCGATCGACGCCTTCCGCTCCCGAGCCGGGTCCTACCGGGCACGGGGAGGTCCCGCGGACACCGCCGCCCGCGAGCGCACGTGAGCGCACGCGCCCGCGCGAAAGCCGAAGGGCGCGGAGCCGGCCGGCCACCGGCGACCGGCCCGGCGAGGTTGCCGGTGGTGGACGGCGGCCTCGACATCGGGTGACGCGCCGGGGAACCCCCGGTGTCCGTCCACCCGCCCGAGTCCGACAATTCCGTTTCGCCCGACCGGGTGCACCTCGCGCACCCGCCATGTCATTGATCCGCAAGGGTTTCGACCTCCTGCGTGTGTCAGTCCCCCCGTGTAGCGTCGAACGGACGACGAAGATCACGGGGAGTGACACCGTTGACTGCTGTCCGAAACACACCGGCCCCCGGTCCCGCGCCCGCGGTGTTCCGGGACCGTGCCGAGGCCGAGGCCTACGTCGCCTCGGTCTGCTTCAAGCACGGACCTCCGAGGCTGCTCGGAGTGGAACTGGAGTTCACCGTCCACCACGCCGACGACCCGGCCCGACCGCTCGACGCCAGAACCCTCGCGTCGGCACTCGGCAAGCACGCCCCGCCGACCCTGGTCCCCGACAGCCCCCAGCGACCGTTGCCGTCCGGCACCCCGCTGACCGTGGAGCCCGGTGGACAGGTCGAGATCTCCACCCCGCCCCGCGAGTCGTTGACCGACCTCCTCACCGTCGTCGCCGAGGACGTCACCCACCTCCGGGAGCTGCTGGAACCCGCCGGACTGCGCCTCGGGCAACGGGGCGCCGACCCGTTCCGCCCACCCCGCCGCATGCTCCGGGTTCCCCGCTACGCCGCGATGGAACGCGCCTTCGCCCCGCTCGGGCCCGAGGGCATCACCATGATGTGCAGCACGGCCGGCCTCCAGGTGTGCCTGGACTTCGGCCACGCCGAGGACCTCCCCAAGCGCTGGGCCGCCGTCCACGCGCTCGGTCCCGTCCTCAACGCCCTGTTCGCCAACTCGCCGGGCGTCAACGGCCGCCGCACGGACTGGGCCAGCGCGCGGATGCGCACGCTCTACGCCACCGACCCCGTGCGCACCCGCCCCGCCGCGGTGTGCGCGGACCCGGCGCGGGCCTGGGCGAGGCGCGTCCTCGACACGCCCGTCATCGCCATCCGCAGACCCGGGCCGGACTGGGCACCGCCGCACCCGCTGACCTTCGCCGACTGGGTCGGGGGCGCACTGGACCGGCCGGCCACCCGCGACGACCTCGACTACCACCTGACGCTCCAGTTCCCGCCGGTCCGGCCGCGCGGCTACCTGGAGGTCCGCTACCTCGACACCCCGCCGGACGGCCGGTGGCTGCCGCCGGTGGTGCTGATGGCCGCGCTGTTCAGCACACCCGCCACGGTGGACGGCGTGCTCGCGGCCACCGAGACCGCCGCGGGCCGCTGGCTCGCCGCCGCGCGCTACGGCCTGCGGGACCCCGTGCTGGCCCGTGCCGCGCGCGACGTCGTCGACCTGGGCTGCGCCGCGCTGTGCCACACCGACCTGACCGACGAGCAGACGGAGGCCATCGCCGCCGAGCTGCACCGCGCGATCGACGACAAGACCGGCGAGGACAAGACCGGAGGGGGCCGTTCATGACCGCACGGGAGACGACCGGACCGGGCGCCACCACCGGGGCCCTGCGCGACCACGTCGCCGCCCAGCTCACCAGGGCGCGCGACCGCAGCAGGCTCCTCACCGACGCCGTCGACGACCACGACCTCGTGCGCCAGCACTCGAAGCTGATGTCGCCGCTGGTGTGGGACCTCGCGCACATCGGCAACCAGGAGGAGCTCTGGCTGGTGCGCGACGTGGGCGGGCGCGAACCGGTCCGCCAGGACATCGACGAGCTGTACGACGCGTTCAAGCACGCCCGCTCGGCCCGCCCGGAGCTGCCGCTGCTCGGCCCCGCCGAGGCGCGCCGGTACGTCGGCGAGGTCCGCGACAAGGTGTTCGACGTGCTGGAGAGCAGCCCGCTGGAGGGGCGCAGGCTGCTCGACGGCGGGTTCGCGTTCGGCATGATCGTGCAGCACGAGCAGCAGCACGCCGAGACGATGCTGGCCACGCACCAGTTGCGCGTCGGCGACCCGGTGCTGGACGCCCCGCCACCGCCGCGCGGCGGCCCCGTGGGACCGGCCGAGGTGCTGGTGCCCGGCGGCCCGTTCACGATGGGCACCTCGACCGAGGCGTGGGCGCTGGACAACGAGCGGCCCGCGCACCGGGTCGTCACCGACCCGTTCTTCATCGACACCGCGCCCGTCACGAACGGCGCGTACGCCGACTTCATCGCCGATGGCGGCTACCGGGACCCGCGCTGGTGGAGCGAGGCGGGCTGGGCGCACGCCCGGAAGGCGTCCCTGCGCGCGCCCCGCTTCTGGGAGCGCCAGGGCGACCGGTGGCTCCGCACGGCCTTCGGGGTCACCGCGCCGCTCGACCCCGACCAGCCGGTGGTGCACGTCTGCTTCCACGAGGCCGAGGCGTACGCGAGGTGGGCGGGCAAGCGGCTGCCCACCGAGGTCGAGTGGGAGAAGGCGGCCCGCTTCGACCCCGCCACCGGCCGGTCGCGCCGCTACCCGTGGGGTGACGGGGAACCGACGGAGGCGCACGCCAACCTCGGTCAGCGGCACCTGTCGCCGGCGCCGGTCGGCGCGTACCCGGCGGGCGCGTCGGCGCTGGGCGTGCACCAGCTCATCGGCGACGTGTGGGAGTGGACCAGCTCGGACTTCCGCGGCTACGCCGGGTTCGAGGTGTTCCCGTACGCCGAGTACTCGCAGGTGTTCTTCGGACCGGATCACAAGGTGCTGCGCGGCGGGTCGTTCGGGAGCGACGCGTCGGCGGTGCGCTCGACGTTCCGCAACTGGGACTACCCGATCCGGCGGCAGATCTTCGCCGGGTTCCGCTGCGCGCGGGACGCGGAGCGGGACGAGCTGACCTGACGGTGTGCCGCCACCTGGGTTACCTGGGTCCCGCCGTGCCCGTGTCCACCCTGGTGCACGACCCGCCGCACTCGCTGGTGCGGCAGTCGTACGCGCCGGGGGACATGCGCGGCGGCGGCACGGTCAACGTGGACGGCTACGGCGTGGGCTGGTACCCCGCGCCGGGCGGTCCGGCGGTGCGCTACCGCCGGGCGGGCACGATCTGGTCGGACGAGAACCTGGCGCAGCTGTGCCGGGTGGCGGTGTCGGGCGCGGTGCTGGCCGCGGTGCGGTCGGCGACGGTGGGCATGCCGGTGGCCGACACCGCGTGCGCGCCGTTCACCGACGGCCGGTGGCTGTTCAGCCACAACGGCCGCGTGGCCGGCTGGCCGGGGTCCGTCGTGGACCTCGCGCGGGCGCTGCCCACGGCCGCGCTGCTGACGCTGGACGCGCCGACCGACTCGGCGCTGCTGTGGGCGCTGGTGCGGTCCCGGCTGGCGGCGGGCGAGGGCCCCGCCGCCGCGCTGGCCGGCGTGGTGTCCGACGTGGCCGCCGCCGCACCCGGCTCCCGGCTCAACCTGCTGATCACCGACGGCACCGCGCTCGCCGGCACCACGTGGACCCACTCCCTGTGGGTGCGCGCGGGTGGCGGCGCGGTGACGCTCGCCTCCGAGCCGCTCGACGACGACCCGCGCTGGCGCGAGGTCCCCGACGGGTGCGTCGTCGCGGCTGATGTGTCTACAGTGGACGTTCAACCGATTGGACGAGGATGACCGAGCCTGTGCTGGACGTGCACCTGACGCCCGAGGACGCCGCGGTCGCGCTGCGCGCCGAGGCGAGGGCCGGGCTGACCGCGTACCCCAAATGGGTGTCACCCAAGTGGTTCTACGACGCGGTCGGCAGCCGGCTGTTCGAGGAGATCACCCGACTGCCCGAGTACTACCCGACCCGCGCGGAGCGGGAGATCCTGCTGGAGCGGGCGGCGGAGGTCGCGGCGACGACCGGCGCGCACGCCCTCGTCGAGCTGGGGTCCGGTTCGTCGGAGAAGACGCGGCTGCTGCTCAGCGCGCTGCGCGACCAGGGCTCGCTGCGCGAGTTCGTGCCCCTGGACGTGTCGTCGTCGGCGCTGGTCGAGGCGGCGCGGGCGATCCTCGCCGACTACCCCGGCCTGCACGTGCACGGCGTGGTCGGCGACTTCACCGAGCACCTCGACCTGCTGCCCGGCACGTCACCGCGCCTGGTGGCGTTCCTCGGCGGCACCATCGGCAACCTGATCCCCGAGGAGCGCGCCAAGTTCCTCTCCTCGGTGCGCGACGTCCTCGACGGAGGGGAGTGGCTGCTGCTGGGCACCGACCTCGTCAAGGACCCGGACGTGCTGGTCCGCGCCTACGACGACGCCCGGGGCGTGACGGCGGAGTTCAACCGGAACGTGCTGCGCGTCCTCGACCGGGAGCTGGACGCCGACTTCGACCCGGACGACTTCGCGCACGTCGCGCTGTGGAACGCCGAGGAGGAGTGGATCGAGATGCGGCTCCGGGCCGTGCGGCCGGTCAAGGCGCACGTGGCGGCGCTCGGCCTCGACGTGACGTTCGCCGAGGGGGAGGAGCTGCGCACCGAGGTGTCGGCGAAGTTCCGGCGCGAGGGCGTGGAGCGCGAGCTGGGCGCCGCCGGGTTCGAGCTCCACCGCTGGTGGACCGACGCCGAGGGCCGGTTCGCGCTCTCCCTGGCCCGCGCCGCCGCCTGACCCACCCGCGAGTCGTACCCCCGACCCGCGCGAGTCGTACGTTCGGGTCCCGAGAGTCGTACGCCCGGGACCCCTGAGTTCTTTACGCGCGAGTGTAGAACTCAGGGGTCTTGGACGTACGACTCTCGGGGGCTGGGGGTACGACTCGCGCAGCGCGCGGGTGAACCGGTCCGCGCGCAGCACCCGGAACGGGCGGGAGTGGAACGGGCGGGCGGCCGGGTCGATCGGCTCGGCCGGGCCCAGTGCGTCGCGCACCGCCGCCAACTGCCCCAGCCCGTCGTGGAACACCCCACCCGCCGGTGGTCTCCGCCGGCCGCTGCGTCGGCGCGGCCGGCCAGTCCGCCGTGGTGACGCCCGCGCGCGGGTCGAACCCGAGCCGCCGGTCGAACCAGGTGCCCAGGTCCGTCACCTCCACGCTCCGCGCCAACGGGCCGTCGGTGTGCGCCGGCACCGCGCTCGCGCCCTCGTCGTCACCGCCGGCGAAGTGCGTCGGGTAGCCCGGGAACACCGTCGGCAGGTGCTCCGACAACGCCGCCCGGACCTCCCCGGCGCGCGGAGCGCTCGGTGCCGAAGCCCAGCACCCCCGACCCGGGACCGATCAGCGCCGCGCTGTGCGGGACCTCCCCGAAGTGCGCCCTGACCAGCGGTTCGACCGCCTCGCGGTAGAAGCGCCGGGACAGTTCGAGGCCGGGGAGGAACCGTTTGCCGGACACGAATCCTCCGTTCTGCGGGTGTTGCTCACCACGAACGAGTGAAAGCCTCGCGCGGTGGCGTCGCGGAGTCACTGAGGGGCGACGCCGAGTGAAGCGAGGGAGCACCACCCCATGCAACTCAGATTCAGAGCACTGGCTCTGACCGTGGCCGCGGGCACCGCCCTCTCCGGCCTGGTCGGAACCGGTCCCGCCGCCGCACAAGACGCCCAGCAGGCCCAGGGCGCGACCCCCATCCAGTGGTCGACCTGCGCCGACGACGTGCTCGCCGAGATCCCCGCGGCCGAGCGCGCCAAGGTCAGCTGCGCCAACCACCCCGTGCCGCTCGACCACGCCAGGCCGCGCGGGCCCAAGATCACGGTCGCGCTCATGAAGCGCCCGGCCGAGGACCAGGCCAACCGGATCGGCTCGCTGTTCATCAACCCGGGCGGTCCGGGTGGTGCGGGCCTGATCTACTCCGCCTACGGCGGCTCGTTCTTCCAGCCCGAGGTCATGAAGCGGTTCGACCTCATCGGCTTCGACCCGCGCGGTGTCGGCCGCAGCACGCCGTTGCGCTGCTTCCAGACCCTGGAGGAGGCCGACGAGGTGTTCGGCCGCATGTCGGCCATCCCGATCACCCGCACCGAGATCCGCGACACGATGGCCGCCACCGTCGACTACACCGACGCGTGCGCCCGCAACGCCGGTCCGCTGCTCCAGCACATGTCCACCGAGGCCGTCGCGCGCGACCTCGACCTGTTCCGGCAGGGCGTGGGCGACCGGCAGCTGACCTTCGTCGGCTTCTCCTACGGCACGCTGCTCGGCGCGACCTACGCCAACATCTTCCCGTCGAAGTCCCGCGCCCTGGTGCTGGACGGCAACGTCGACCCGAAGCTGCGCACCACCAACGGCCCGGAGTACGACCGGCAGCGCGCCAAGGGCGGCTTCGAGCTGGCGCTCGACGCGTTCCTCGACCGCTGCGACGCCGAGGGCGACAAGTGCGCCTACAGCGAGGGCGACCCGCGCGCCAAGTTCGACGAGGTCCGCGACCACCTGCGCACCGAGCCGGTCGCGCTGCCCTCGGGCGAGGTCGTGACGCTGTCCGGCTACGTCGGCCGCGTCGCGAGCGACCTGTACGCGCCGACCCGCTTCAAGGCGCTCGCCGCGTGGCTCCAGAGCGTCTACGCGGTGCTGCACCCCGGTGCGGCGACGTTCTCCGCGCAGGAGCAGGCCGCCCTGCTGCCGCCGCTGAACAACAGGCGCGGCCTGGCCGACATCCGCGCCGGGATCACCGCCGACACCCCGTACGAGTACGACGATTCGTACTACGGCGTGAACTGCACCGACAAGCCGTTCCTGCGCGTGCCGGAGCTGTTCCCGGTGCTGGCCGCGAAGTGGGAGCGCGAGTCGCCCACGTTCGGCCGCTACCAGGCCGCGTCGGACCTGCTGACCTGCCCGACCTGGCCGGTGCCGCGCCCGGACCGCTGGGCGGGCCCGTGGAACAAGCGCACGCCGAACCCGGTCGTCGTGGTGGGCAACTACTACGACCCGGCCACGCAGTACGAGTTCTCCAAGCGGATGACCGCGCAGCTCGGCAACGCGCGGCTCGTCAGCGTGGACGCGTTCGGGCACTGCATCCTCGGCGACAGCGCGGGCGTCGACACCCTGGTGACCGACTACCTGGTCAACCTCAAGGCCCCGGCCGACGGCCAGGTCTTCCAGCCCAACGCCCAACCGTTCTGAACCGGTCGGGTGCGGTCGTCGTGAACGCGACGGCCGCACCCGCCGGCAGCACCGGTTCCAGGTTCTGCCGCAGGTGCTGCACGGCCACCGGGCAGGCCACCGCCGCGAACCCACCGCCGCGAACCCATCGCCGCGCTGCGCGCCCGCCACGCCCGGAACCCCGGCCCGGTCGAGCTGGAACGCCTCGTCGACCACTTCGGCGTGGCGGGGGACGAGCGGGCCGAACAGGCCGTGTCGTCGCTGTGCTGCTCCGGCGAACTCGTCCCCGGCACCCTCCAGGTCGAGCCCCACGCCTGCGGCCGGCGTCGAGGACGGCGACTACGACCTGTGAACGGGTCGGGGGCCGCCCACCTCGTCGTGGACGGCCCCCGGGTCGCGCGCGGCGGTCAGATCCTGCCGGTGCCCGCGCCCGCGGTGACGAGCGCCTTCACGTTCGCCGCCGGGTCGGTCGTGTACTGGTAGTAGGTGCGCGGGTCCTGGACGGAGCCGCCCACCACCGGGTTCCCGGACTCACCGGTGAACAGGTTGTCCTTCTGCACGATGTTGCCCTTGGGGCCCGCGTAGCTGGTGGTCATGGGCTCCTCGACGTCGTCGAAGTGGTTGCCCTCCACCCAGCAGCCCGCCTGCGCCTGGCACGCCACGCCGACGTCGCTGTTGTCGAAGAAGTAGTTGTTGAACACGTGGACCGGGTTGCCGAACCGCACGCGCGGGTTGCGCTGCGGGGTCTTGTCGAACCAGTTGTGATGGTAGGTGACCTTCAGGTAGCCGATGTCCTGGGCGCCGTTGCCGTCGTCGTGGCCCAGCAGCATGTTCTTGGTGTGGTTGTGCGTGTGGTTCCACGACACGGTCACGTAGCTGGACCCGCGCTTGATGTCGATCAGGCCGTCCTTGCCCGCCGACAGGTCGTTGTGGTCGATCCAGATGTGGTGGCTGAACATCTGGACGTTGATCGAGTCGTCGTTCGCGCCCCGGAACACCATGTTGCGGATGATCACGTTGTGCACGGCGTTCGCCGGGGGAGAGGTCGCGTTCGACACCGGCAGGCCGACGTTCAGCCCGCCGCCGGTGATGCCCGACGCGGAGCCCACGCCGATGATCGTCTTGTCGGACGACACGTCGTACATGCCGGCCGGCAGGGTGATGAGGCCCTGCACGCGGACCACGCGCGGCCCGTCGGCCTTGATGTTGGCGATGAAGTCGGCGGCGTTGGTGACGGTGACCTCGGGACCGCCCGCGCCTCCGGTGGTGCCGTTCTGGCCGAGCGCGTTCACCGACGCGAAGCCCACCGGTCCTCCGGTCGGCGGGACGGGGCCGTCGGCCGTGCGCGCGGTGACCGCGCCGGACGCGGGCGAGGTGTTGCCGGCCGCGTCGCGGGCCACGACGTAGAACGTGTGGTCGGTGTTCGCGGCCAGGCCCGTGGCGGTGAAGCCAGGCGTGCTCGACGTGCCGACCTGCGCGCCGCCCTGCCGGTGCACCGTGTAGCCGGTGACGCCGACGTCGTCCGTGGAGGCGGTCCAGCCGAGGGTGATGCTGGACGACGTGGACGCCGTGGCGCGCAGGCCGCTCGGGGCGCTGGGCGCGGTGGTGTCCGGGGTCGGGTTGCCGAGCTTGCCGACGCCCGCGCCGGCGCCGACGGAGGCGGGCACGGTGTTCGGGTCGTCCACCGAGTACTGGTAGTAGGTGCGCGGCTCGACGACCGTGCCGTCCGACTCGGGTGCGCCGGAGTTCACGAACACGTTGTTGCGCTGCACCAGGCGGCCGGGGTCCGACTCGAAGATCTGGATCTTCGTCGGCGCGGCGACGTTGTCGAAGTAGTTGCCCTCGACGAGCACGCCCGCGTCCATGGCGGTCGCCGCGCCGTAGGAGTCGGTGCCCCGGATGTTCCGGTAGTAGTTGTTGAACACGTGCACCGGGTCGGCGAACCGCACGCGCGGGTTGCGCTCGGCCGTGCCGTCGAAGAGGTTGTGGTGGTAGGTGATGCGCAGCTTGCCGCGGTCCTGGCCGCCGTTGCCGTCGGAGTGGCCGACGAGCGAGTTCTTCGTCTGGTCGTGGAACCTGTTCCAGGACACGGTGACGTAGTCCGAGCCGCGCTTCACGTCGAGCGCGCCGTCCGAGGCGCCCGAGATGTCGTTGTGGTCGACCCACACGTGGTGCGCGCCGTCGGTGATGTTGATGGCGTCGTCGCCCGCGCCGGTGAAGGTCAGGTTGCGGATGATCACGTTGCTGGTGCCGTCGACGTCCAGGCCGCCACCGGTGATCCGGCCGGCGGTGCCGACCCCGATGATCGTCTTGTCCGAGGCGACGTCCTGCATGCCGCTCAACGGGATCGTGCCGTTGACCTGGATGATCATCGGCGCGCTGCTCTTCACGGCGCTGATGAACGCCGACGCGGTGGAGACCGTCACGGTCGCGCCGCCCGCGCCGCCGGTGGTGCCGTTCCGGCCGAGCGCGTTCACCGACGCGAAGCCGATCGGGGACGCCTCCGCGGCGGCGGCGGGTGTGGTCGCGGTGATGGCCGTGGTGACCCCGCCGATGAGCGTCGCGGCGATCGCCAACGCGGTTGTTCTCCTCACGAGAGTCCTCCATTGGACCGGTGCCGACCTCGTCGTCGGCAGTACGCGGGTTGAGCACCTGGCGGCGATGTCGCCACTTTCAAGGGGTCGGTTCGCGAATGTCAACGAATTTCACAACCGTGCACCTGTTCGACAGATTCGACAGATTTCGACGGTTTATTCGACACCGTTCACGTATGTGCGAGGAATTCATTCCAGGTCGTCTGGAAGATAATCGCGGAATGGTCGCGGGCATTCATCCGGCGTCTTGCGCGCAGGGCGCGGAACCGAGGGGACCGCGCCGCCGGACCGCTGACACGCGTCAGGGGCCGCCCACCCGGAGGTGGACGGCCCCTGACCGGTCGGTCGACTAGCCGCGGACCATCTTGCGGAGCACGTACTGCATGATGCCGCCGTTGCGGTAGTAGTCGGCCTCACCGGGGGTGTCGATGCGGACCACCGCGTCGAACTCCACCTTCGAGCCGTCGCCCTTCGCGGCGGTCACGTGCACCGTGCGCGGCGTGTCGCCGTCGTTCAGCGCGGTGATGCCGGTGAAGTCGAACGTCTCGGTGCCGTCCAGGCCGAGCGACGACGCGGTCTCGCCGTTCGGGAACTGGAGCGGGAGGACGCCCATGCCGATCAGGTTGGAGCGGTGGATGCGCTCGAACGACTCGGCGATGACGGCGCGCACGCCCAGCAGCGAGGTGCCCTTCGCGGCCCAGTCGCGCGACGAGCCGGAGCCGTACTCCTTGCCCGCCAGCACCACCAGCGGCACGCCGGCCTCGGCGTAGGCCACCGACGCGTCGTAGATCGTGGTCTGCGGCGCGCCCTCCTCCAGGAAGTTGCGGGTGAAGCCGCCCTGCACGCCCTGCCCGTTGTTCTCGTCGGCGAGCAGCAGGTTGCGCAGCCGGATGTTGGCGAACGTGCCGCGGATCATGACCTCGTGGTTGCCGCGTCGCGAGCCGTAGGAGTTGAAGTCCTTGCGCTCGACGCCGTGCTCGGTGAGGTACTCGCCCGCGGGCGAGTCGACCTTGATCGCGCCGGCCGGGGAGATGTGGTCGGTGGTCACCGAGTCGCCCAGCAGCGCCAGCACGCGCGCGCCGCCGATCTCGGTCACCGGGGCCGGCTCCATCTCCATGCCCTCGAAGTACGGGGGCTTCCGCACGTAGGTGGAGTCCTCCGCCCACTCGAACGTCTTGCCGGTCGGCGTGGGCAGCGACTGCCAGCGCTGGTCGCCGGCGAACACGTCGGCGTAGCCCTTGGTGAAGCCCTCCGGCGAGATCGACGCGGCGACGACCTCGGAGATCTCCTGCGGCGACGGCCAGATGTCGGCCAGGTACACCGGCTCGCCGTTCTGGTCGGTGCCCAGCGGCTCGGTGGTGATGTCCTTGTCCATCGAGCCGGCCAGCGCGTACGCCACCACGAGCGGCGGGGACGCCAGGTAGTTCATCTTGATGTCCGGGTTGATCCGGCCCTCGAAGTTCCGGTTGCCCGACAGCACCGACACCGCGGCGAGGTCGCCGTGGGCGATGCCCGCCGAGATCTCGTCCTGGAGCGGGCCGGAGTTGCCGATGCACGTGGTGCAGCCGTAGCCGACCAGGTGGAAGCCCAGCTTCTCCAGGTACGGCATGAGGCCGGCGCGCTCGTAGTAGTCCATGACGACCTTGGAGCCCGGCGCCAGGGTGGTCTTCACCCACGGCTTGCGCTCCAGGCCCTTCTCCACGGCCTTCTTCGCGAGCAGCGCCGCGCCGATCATCACCGACGGGTTCGAGGTGTTGGTGCACGAGGTGATCGCGGCGATCGCGACCGCGCCGTGGTCCAGCTCGAACTCGGCGCCGTCCAGGCTCACCTTCACCGGGTTGGACGGGCGGCCCTGGGCGCCCTCGGCGGCGGTGTGGACGACGCGCGGCGCGCCGCCCTCGTCACCGTCGGACAAGGCGGGCGGGTCGCTGGCCGGGAACGACTCGGCGGACGCCTCGTCCACCGGCGAGTCGGCGCCGTAGGGCTGCGTGTTCTGCGGGACGCCCGGCTTGCGCTCCTCGCCGCCGGTGACGTCGTCGCTGACGTACGCGCCGAGCGCCTGCCGGAACGCCGACTTGGCGGCGGTCAGCTCGATGCGGTCCTGGGGGCGCTTGGGGCCGGCGATCGACGGGACGATCGTCGACAGGTCCAGCTCCAGGGACTCGGAGTACACCGGCTCGACCGACGGGTCGTGCCACATGCCCTGCTCCTTGGCGTACGCCTCGACCAGCGCCAGCTGCTCGGCCGAGCGGCCGGTCAGCTTCAGGTAGTCGATGGTCTCGCCGTCGATCGGGAAGATCGCGCAGGTCGAGCCGAACTCGGGGCTCATGTTGCCGATGGTGGCGCGGTTGGCCAGCGGCACCGCGCCGACGCCCGAGCCGTAGAACTCGACGAACTTGCCGACGACGCCGTGCTCGCGCAGCATCTCGGTGATCGTCAGCACCAGGTCGGTGGCGGTGGCCCCGGCGGGCAGCTCGCCGTGCAGCTTGAAGCCGACGACGCGCGGGATCAGCATCGACACGGGCTGGCCGAGCATCGCGGCCTCGGCCTCGATGCCGCCGACGCCCCAGCCGAGCACGCCGATGCCGTTGACCATGGTGGTGTGGCTGTCGGTGCCCACCAGGGTGTCCGGGTACGCCTGGCCGTTGCGGACCATGACGACGCGGGCCAGGTGCTCGATGTTCACCTGGTGCACGATGCCGGTGCCCGGCGGGACGACCTTGAACTCGTCGAACGCGGTCTGCCCCCAGCGCAGGAACTGGTAGCGCTCCCTGTTGCGCTCGTACTCCAGGTCCACGTTCAGCTCGAACGCGTCCGGGCGGCCGAAGATGTCGGCGATGACCGAGTGGTCGATGACCAGCTCGGCCGGGGCCAGCGGGTTGACCTTCGTCGGGTCGCCGCCCAGCTGGGTGACGGCCTCGCGCATGGTGGCCAGGTCGACCACGCAGGGCACGCCGGTGAAGTCCTGCATCACCACGCGGCCCGGGGTGAACTGGATCTCCGTGTCCGGCTCGGCCGACGGGTCCCAGCCGGCGAGGGCCCGCACGTGGTCGGCGGTGATGTTCGCGCCGTCCTCGGTGCGGAGCAGGTTCTCCAGCAGGATCTTCAAGCTGTAGGGCAGGCGCTCCGCGCCGTCGACCGCGCTCAGCCGGAACACCTCGTACGAGGCGTCGCCGACGGTGAGCGTGCCGCGGGCGCCGAAGCTGTCCTTGCTCGCTGGTGCAGTCACGGGAACTCCATCTGGTGACATCTGGTGACGCGCAAAGTCGGTCGGGAACTCTTGGGTCGGAACTGCTGCCGAGTCTTCCGCACCTGCCGGCGCGGTGCTCTCCTGCCCCAAACAGTACGCTTGTCCTGTATGCGGCTTCAACCCGGCCCCACCCCGGTCCGGGCATCATCACACCCGTGGTGCGCCTTGATCGAATCGGCAAGCGCTACGGCCGCGGGCCGTGGGTGCTGCGCGACTTCACGCTCGACGTCGACCCCGGGGAGGTGGTGGCGCTGCGCGGCGGCAACGGGTCGGGCAAGTCCACCGCGCTGCGCGTCGCGGCCGGGGTCACCGCCCCGTCGTCCGGACGCGTCGAGCGCGGCCCGTCGGTCGGGTACGTGCCCGAGCGCTTCCCGACCGGGGTGCGGCTGTCCGCGCACGACTACCTGCGCCACCTGGCCGCCGTGCGCGGCGTGCCCGTGCGCCGGGAACTGCTCGACGACCTCGGTTTCGTCGGCGACCCGGACGCGCCGCTGGCCACCCTGTCCAAGGGCAACGCGCAGAAGGTCGCGCTGGTCCAGGCCCTGCACGCCACCGACCTGCTGGTCCTCGACGAGCCGTGGTCCGGCCTCGACGCGGCGGCCGGCGCGGTGCTGGTGGAGCTGGTGGCGGCCTCCGGGGCGGCCGTCGTGCTCACCGACCACCACGGGCACGACGTGCCCGGCATGCGCGAGGTGGCGCTCGGCTCGGTGCGCGCGGGCGGCGTGGTGATCGAACTCGACCGGGTCGGGGAGTCGCTCCCGCTGATCAGCGGTCTGGAAGGGGTTTCGGAGGCGCGGGCGGTCGGTGGCGGCGCGCGCGTCGAGGTGCGGTCCGGCTGCAGCGACGGCGTGCTCGCCGAGGCGCTGCGGCTGGGCTGCTCGGTGCGGAGCGTGCGGTCGTGACCGCGCTGGTGCGGTACCTGCTCGCCGACGTGCTGCGGACCCAGCGCTGGCTGCCCCCGCTGCTGCTGTTCGCGGCCGTGCTCGGGATGCTCTACGCCTCCGACGCCGGCCCGCCGCTGCCCGCGTACGCCGGGACGTGCGTGCTGGTCTACCCGGTGTCGGCGTGGCTCACCGTGATCATCTCGACCGCCGAGGACCCGGTGCGGCGCTCGATCACCGTCGTCGCGGCCGGCGGCTGGGGCCGCGTGCAGGCCGCCGTGGCGGTGCTGGCGTCCCTCGCCGCCGTGGCGCTCGCCGCGGTGGCCGCGCTGGTGCCCGTGCTGACGCAGCCGCACCCCCACCCGCCGGCGACCGTGCTGGAGGGCTTCGCCGCGCTCGCGGTGTGCGCGCTGGTCGGGGTCGGCGTGGGCGTGCTGTGCGGGCGGCCGGTGATCACCCGGGCCGGCTGGTCGGTGCTCGCGTCCGCCGCCCTCGTCGTGCTCGTGCTCCTGTTCGGCCGCACCCCGCCCGTGGGCAACGTGCTGTGGTCGCTGTCCCACCAGGACGGTGTCACCGGCGCGCTCGCGCTCTCCGGCGTGCTCGCCGTGCTGTTCGTGGTGGCCGCCACCCGGCTCGGGACGGCACTCGGCCCCCGCCGCGGGTGATCCGCGACGGGGGCCGGGAGGTGGTGCGGTCCTACTTGATCGCCTTCAGCAGCTCGTCCAGGTCCTTGGGCTCCAGACCGCGCATCAGCGTCAGGAAGATCTCGCTGTAGGTGCGGAACGGGCTGACGTACCACTTGCCGTCCACCTCGGTGGCGACGACGCCGACGCCGTCCTTGAGCACCTGCGCGCCGACCCGCCCGATGACGTCGATCGCCGCCGCCGGGACGTTGCGGCCGGCCTGCTGCTCCACCAGCTGCGTGATCTCGTCCGCGCACAGCCGCTGCGTCTGGCCCTCGGCCTTGGCCGTGTAGCAGTCGCCGTCACGGGTGATCTCGCCCCGCTCGCCCTTGACCTCCAGCACGAGCCTGCGGACGGTCACCTGCACGCCGCCGGTGACGTCCCTGGTGTCCGTCTCCAGCTCGACGAGCTTCGCGCCGCTCGCGGCCGTCTTGCCGACCTGGTCGAGGATGACCGGGCCGAGGTCCTGGAGCACGCCCATCTCGTCGGGCGGCAGCAGGGCGATGACACCCTCGACGTCGGAGTCGAGCGCCTTCTCCACGAACTGCTTCGCGGCGTCGCCGGCCGAACCCGCGCCGGCGGGCGCGATGCCCTGGGCCGGCCACTTCAGGCCCTCTTCCTCCAGCGCGGCGTGCGCGATGGTGTAGAAGAGGCTCGGGTACCACTCGTCACCGACCTTGATGGTCGCGATGCCGATCGGCTTGCCCTTGCGCTCGTCCTTCACCTTGGCGAAGTCCAGCGTCTCGGTCTGCGGCGCGGCCCGGTCCAGCTCCGCGCCCAGCGCGTCGACCAGCTTGTCGGTCAACGGGATCTGCTTGACGTCCGAGGTGATCGTGATCCTGCCCTCGACCACCTTGTTGATCGTCAGGTGGTCGTTGACCTTCTCCGCGGCGGCCTCGTCGAACTTGATGCCCTCGCTCTTGATCTCGACGCCGCTGAGCTTGTTCGGGTCGGCGTCCTTCTTCAGGATCTCCAGCCGCTTGGCCTCGCTGACGGTGGCCTCGGTGTAGTCCTTGCTCAGCGCCGCCTCGGCGGGCGCCAGGCCGTTCATGATGCCCAGCACGTCACCGCTGCCCAGCGCGCTGAGCAGGTTGTTCGCCGCGGTGGAGGGATTCTCCGAGCCCGCCGCGACGTCGTCGGAGCTGCGCAGCGCCCACACCGTGCCGACCGTGCCCGCGGCGAGCACGAGGACGGCGACGACCGCGGTCACGACCAGGCCGGTGCGCTTCTTCTTCGGCGGTTCGCCGCCGTAGCCGACGGGCGGCTGGCCGAAACCCTGCTGCGGGAAGCCCTGCTGGGGGAAACCCTGCTGCGGGAAGCCCTGCTGCGGGAAGCCCTGCGGGCCGGTCTGCTGGTAGCCGCCCTGCTGGAACTGGGGACCCGCCTGCTGGTAGCCGGGCTGCTGCTGCGGGTAGCCACCCTGCTGGTACCCGGGCTGCTGGGGCTGGCCGTAGGGGTTGTTCTGCGGCGGCCACTCGCCGCCGCCACCTGGGTGGGTCACGGAGATCCTCCTGGACTGCTGTTCGCTGTGCGGGTTTTCGCGGTGAGCACGGTGATCGCCCCTGCGACCCCCAGCACGGCACCACCTAGGGTCACCACCGGTCCGGTCGTGCTGATGCCGATCAGTGCCGCCCCGTCGCCCCCTTGGACGGCGGCAAGAGCCGCCACCGTTCCCGTGATCGTGCCAAAAATCAGCGCGAGGCAGGCGCCGATTCGGGGAAAGCGCATCACCCAGAGGGCCATCGCGCACACCGCGAGGGGGATCAGTCCCACCCACAGGCCCCGCACCAACTCGCCCGGCACGCCGTCCAACCCGGCGAAACCACGGAGCGCGAGCACCTCGTAACTGGTCCTGCGGACCGTCCCGGAGCGCAGCCAGGGCAGGAACGTCCCCACCACGGCTGTGACCAAACCGACAGATCCGAGCCCGACACCCGTCCACGTCCTGCGCACCGCGACATGCTCGCAGGCGTGTGGCACGGTGGTGGCATGGGCGCACGGGACGTGATGGCCGTCGCACGGCGGATCACCGTGCTCACCGGCGCGGGGGTGTCGTTCCCGTCGGGCGTGGCGCGGTTCGCGTTCGCAGCCTCGCCGTACCTCGCCTCGGCGGCGGCGCGGCGCTCGGCGTGGCGGTCCTGGCTGGACGATCCGATGTGGAGCGCGGAACCCAACGCCGCGCACACCGCCCTGGCGGAGCTGGAGCGCGCCGGGCGGGTGCGGTCGCTGCTGACGCAGAACGTCGACGGGCTGCACCAGCGGGCCGGCTCGGCCGCGGTCGTGGAGCTGCACGGGTCGATGGCGCGCGTGGTGTGCGCGTCGTGCGGCGCCGCCGCGCCGGTGGCCGACGCGCTGGCGCAGGTGCGCGCCGGAGCCCCGTACCCGGTGTGCGCGGCCTGCGGGGGCGTGCGGCGCCCTGCGGTGGTGGCCTTCGGCGAACCCGTGCCCGAGCCGGTGCTGCGCGAGGCCCGCACCGCCGTGCTGGACTGCGACGCGCTGCTCGCGGTCGGGACGTCGCTGACCGTGTCGCCCGCCTCGGACCTCGTCGGGCTGGCGGTGCGGGCGGGGGCGGCCGTGGTGGTGGTGAACCCCGAGCCCACGCCGTACGACGGGGTGGCGGCGGCCGTGGTGCGCGCCCCGGCGGAGGAGGCGCTGCCGGAGCTGGTGGCCGTGCCGGTCACCGCGAGCGGGCCGGTGCGCACGTGGGGCGACCCGAGCACCTGGTGAGGTGCCGCCGGTCGCTCCCGCCCGCGGCGCCGTGGTCGAGCACGACCCGGCCCGGCTGCTCGAACCGCTGCCCACCTTCAACCGCACCCGACCGGGTGATGACGACCTCGACCCGGAGGTCGCCGAGATCGGGCCGATCGCCGACCGTGCTGCGCGCGCCCCACGGGGCGGACCGGGGCGCGGCGTCGACTGAGCCCGGCCCGTCAAACCCCGTGTGACCCGTGTGGCTGATGGTGCGTTCGGGCCGAGTGGTGGCACCGCCCGGGTGGTGGCATCGTTCCGTCACGTGATCGCGTTGCCCCGTTCGGCGCAACGCGATGGGCCGTACGGCGGGAGGCGGGTGTCGTGACTCGGTGGGTGGTCCCTGTTGTGCTCGCGCTGGCCTCCGTCGTCGGCCTGGTGGGGGCGGCGGTGGCCGTGCCGCCGCCCCCACCCAACCCCAGTGACGCCGAGATCAGCGCGAGCCGCCGCGACGCCGACGCCAAGGCGGCCCGCGTCGGCGAGCTGACGGGTCGGCTCGCCGACGCGGAGGCCAGGCTCCGGCAGCTGGACGACGACGTCGCGCACGCCATGGAGCTGGCGAACAAGGCGCGCGTCGACCTGGAAACCGCGCGCACCGAGGCGGACGAGGCCCGCCGGGAGGCGGACGCGGCGCGCGTCGAGGCCGACGCCGCCGCCCGGGCCGTCGAGGACGCCCGCGCCGCGCTCGACGAGTTCGCCGCCGCCAGCTACTTCCAGGGCAGCACCGTCGGCTCCGTCTCGGCGTACTTCGGCGCGACGAGCCCCGAGGACCTGCTCGCCCGCGCCCAGCTGCTGGAGGCCGTCGGCGCGTCGGGCCTCGACGCGCTGGACGACGTCGAGCGCGCCCGCGCCGAGAAGGGCAACAAGGACTCCGCCGCCCGCGCCGCGCTCGACCTGGCCGACCGGAAGCAGGCCGACGCCGCCCGGGCCGAGCGCGACGCCGACGACGCCCGTGCCGCCGCAGTGCGGGCGCAGCAGGGCCAGGCAGCCGCCGCGCAGGCCATCCAGGACGACCGCGCGCGCGTCCAGGGCGAGCTGGACCGGGCGCTCGGTGCCGTGGAGGGCCTGGAGGGGCAGCGCGACCGGTACGACCGGTGGCTCGACGACAAGCGCCGCGAGGACGAGGAGGCCGCCCGCCAGGCGGCGCTGGCCGCCGCGCCGCCGCCACAGGCCCCGGCGGCCCGGCCGCAACCCGTCGTGACCGCGCCCGTCGGCGGCGGCGTGGAGACCGTCGTGGCGCGGGCGATGCGGCACCTGGGCGTGCGCTACTCGTGGGGCGGCGGCAACTACGACGGCCCCACGGTCGGCATCCGCGACTGGGGCGTCGGCGACTCGCACGGCGACTACCACAGCGTCGGCTTCGACTGCTCCGGCCTGATGATGTACGCGTTCGCGGGCGTCGGCGTCTACCTGCCGCACTACAGCGGGTACCAGTACAACGCGGGCCGCAAGGTGCCGCTGTCCCAGGCGCGGCGCGGCGACATGCTGTTCTGGGGACCGGGCGGCGGCACGCACGTGGCGCTCTACCTCGGCGGCGGCATGATGGTCGAGGCCCCGCACTCCGGGGCGGTCGTCCGCGTCGCCCCGGTCCGCTACGGCGGCATCATGCCGTTCGCCACGCGCCTGCTCTGACCCCGGCGCCGCCCCCCGGCGGGATCAGGTGCGGGAGAGGGGCGTCCGCAGTCCGCTGACCACCATGTGCACCAGCAGTTCGTAGCTCTCGTCCAGGTCCTCGGGCAGCTGGAACGCGTTCGCCGCCTCCAGCAGGGCGAAACCGTGCACCGCGGCCCGCAGGCAGCGGACCGCGTGGACGGTCGCGGAGTCGTCCATGCCGTACGCGCGCAGGGCGGCCAGCATGATGGCGACCAGTCGTTCGCCGGCCCGCGCCACGCCCGGTTCGGGGGCCTGGACGAGTGCCGAGTAGCGGTGCGGGTGCGCCACGGCGTACTCGCGCCAGGCCAGCATGAGCGCGCGGATCGCCTCGTCGGCGGACCGGCCGAGCACCGCTCCGCCGATCCGCTCGGCCAGTTCGTCCATGATCCGCACCGACATGAGCGCGCGCAGCTCGGCCAGGTTGCGGACGTGCTTGTAGAGCGACGGGGTCGCCACGCCCGCGTGGGACGCCACCGCCGCCAGGGTCGCCGCGGCGGGTCCCCCCTCGTCGACCAGGCGCAGCGCGACGTCGACCAGGGCGTCCGCGGACAGCGCCGCCCTAGCCACGGGTGCCCGCCGTGAGGAAGGCCAGGACCAACGCGGTCACCTCGGCCGGGAACTGCACGTGCGGGTAGTGGCCCGCCCCCTCGACCACCTCCACCCGGCCCAGTCCCGGCGGCATGGCCGCCACGACGCCCTCGCCCTCGGCCCGGGGGTCGGTCCAGTCGGGGTCGAGCGAGCCCTCGACGACCAGCGCGGGGCAGCGGATGTCGCCCAGCCGGGCGCCCGCGTCGGTGGGCGGGGACATGCCCATGCGGCCCAGCACCGCCATCCGACCGGGCCTGCGCAGGTCGGCGTCCAGCGCGGCGACGTGCTCGGCGAAGCCGGCGGGCCGGGCGCCGGGGCAGGCGTGGTCGAGGTAGCGCTTCCACAGCCCGGCGCTGCGGAACAGCCCGGCGCCCATGAGCAGCGCCATGCCCTTGCGGTAGCGGGCGTTGGTCAGCAGGCCGCGGAAGTCCACCTCCTGCGCACGGGTGAACGGGCTGATCTGCACGACGGCGCTGACCGCCCCGGGGTCCACCGCCGCCGCGATGGCGACCGAGCCGCCGGTGAACGAGTGGCCGACGAGCACCGCCGGGCCGCCCAGGTGCCGGACGACGGCGAGCAGGTCGGTCGCCGAGTCGGTGCGGGTGTAGGAGGCCCACCCGGTGCTGGACTCGCCGTGGCCGCGCTGGTCCACCGAGGCCGCGCGGTACCCGTTGTCCGCCAGCCGGGCGGCGACCTCGCGGTAGGCGGCGCGGTTGTCGCCCATGCCGTGGGCCAGTACGACCAGCGGCCCCTCGCCGACCACGTCGTAGGCGAGCCGTCCTCCGTCGAGTTCCAGGAACTCGGTCATGTCGACCCCTCCGGTCAGCTAATGATAATAGCCTGAAAGCTAATGGCATTAGCCGGCTGTGTCAACCGACTCGCGGCGGGCCGGGCCGGGATCAGCGGTCGGCGGGTTCCAGGCGCAGGGCGCGGACCTCCTCGCGCAGCGCCCTGATCTCGTCGGCCAGCGCGGCGTCGCGGTCGGGTGCGGAGGAGTCGGGCGCGGAGGGGTCGGGCTCCATCGCGCTGCACACCACGGCGATGAACAGGTTCAGCATGGTGAACGTGCCGACCAGCAGGTAGACCACGAAGAACAACCACGCCAGCGGTTGGGTGACCATCAGGTCGCGCATCATGTCCGACCAGCCGTCGCCCGTGGTGATCTGGAACAGGGTGAGCACGGTCGAGCCCAGGTCCGCGAAGCGCGCGTCACCGCTGGAGCGGAACAGGTTGATGGCGACCACGCTGCCCACGTACAGCATGAGCAGCAGCAGGCCCGTCAGCGACAGCAGGCCGGGGATCGACCTCACCAGCGCGCTCACCACGCGCCGCATGCTGGGCACCATCGAGACCAGCCGCAGGGCGCGCAGGATGCGCAGCGACCGCACCACGGACAGCGGACCCGCGGCGGGCAGCAGCGAGACGCCGACGACGACCAGGTCGAAGCAGTTCCACGGGTCGCGGAAGAACGTCAGGCGGTGCGCGTAGAGCCGGGCCGCCAACTCGACGACGAAGATCGCCAGTGCGACGTTGTCCACAGCGGACAGCAGCCCGCCGAACGCCGCGACCGCGGCGGACGACGTCTCGCAGCCGAGGGTGATCGCGTTCACCACGATGACGCCGATGACGAAGCGCTGGAAGCGCTTGCCCTCCACGACGTCGCGGACGCGGTCGCGCAGCACCATGCCGGACTCCTTCGCGCACCAGGGGATGTCGGCCACATCGGCGTACCGCTGGTCCCGCTTGAGCCGGCTCACCCGGTCAGGTGTCGAACGCCGCGCGACGGCGCGCACGACCGAACACACACCGTAACGGAGTAAGTGGGTCACCTGCACGGGGTCCCGTTAGGCCAAATGCCACGAGAATGCATACTAGGAGTAGAAAACAGAGGTGAAAGAGTCTCAACTCGGTGAACTCGATCGGCAGGTTATGGAGAATGCGGTGACAGCGGGTTAGTAAGGGGTACCTCGACCTTGGATCGGTGCCGCTCCCGTGAACCACGAACTCATGCACTCCTCCGGTGACGTCTCCACGCTCGTCATCGCCTACGTCGTCGCCGTCATCGGCTCCCTGATCGGCCTGGCCTGCATGGCCCGCGCCCGCACCGAGACGCAGCGGTCGGCCAAGGTCCGCTGGACGGTGTTCGGCGCCCTCGCCATCGGCGGCATCGGCATCTGGCTCATGCACTTCATCGCCATGCTCGGCTTCGACGTGCCCGGTGCCACCGTCAAGTACTCCGCGCCGCTGACCGCGCTGTCCGCCGTCGTGGCCGTCGCCGTGGTCGGCCTCGGGCTGTCGCTGGTCACGCTGGTCCGCTTCACCCGGATGCGACTGCTCCTCGCGGGCGCCCTGGCCGGCCTCGGCGTGGCGGGCATGCACTACCTCGGCATGTCGGCCATCCGCTTCAAGGGCGAGATCGGCTACGACCCGGCGCTGGTCGCCGCCTCCTGCGCGATCGCCGTCGTCGCGGCGACCGCCGCGTTCTGGTTCACCCTCGTCGTCAAGACCACGCAGGCCACCGCCGCGGCCGGCCTGATCATGGGCGTCGCGGTCACCGGCATGCACTACACCGGCATGGCCGCCGTGAGCGTCACCAGCGACCCGACCCTGCCCGCGCCGCAGGGCACCACCGTGTTCGACCTGGTGTTCCCGGTGTTCGTGATCAGCGGCCTGATCGTGGCCGCGCTGCTGTGGCTGCTGTTCACCTCCTCCGAGGAAGCCGTGGGCGAGCCCGCCTGACCGGTACCGTGGGTCCCGTGTGGTCGGCGGTGGTGCTCGCGGGCGGACGCGGCAGCAGGCTCGGCGGCGTCGACAAGGCGTCGGTCGTGGTCGACGGCCGCCCGCTGCTCGGCCACGTGCTCGACGCCGTGGCGGGCGCCGCGGAGACCGTGGTCGTCGGACCGCCCCGGGACGTCCCCGGCCTGGACCTCTCGGGCGTGCGCTGGGCGCGCGAGGAACCGCCGGGCGGCGGACCGCTGGCCGGCCTCGCCGCGGGCCTGGCGCGCGTCACCTCGGACGTCGTGGTCGTGCTCGCGGTCGACCAGCCCGGCCTCACCCGCTCCACAGTGGACCGGCTCAGGTCCGCCGTGGACGGCGGCGCCGGCGCGGTCCTCGTCGACGACGCCGGTCGGGCGCAGTGGCTCACCGGCGCGTGGCGCGCGGACCTGCTGCGCGCGGCCCTGCCCGCCGACCCGCACGGCGCCTCGATGCGCTCCGCGCTCGGCCCGCTGGGCCCCGTCCGCGTCCCCGCGCTGCCCGGCGAGGCTCGCGACGTGGACACGCCCGCCGACCTGTAGACCCTTTACAAGGTCCATACCGCCGGCAGGGGAGACTGGGAACAGTCGCACAACCCTGTTCGAGGAGGACCTTTGTCCGAGCCCGCCGCCGAGGCGCCCAACACGCCGGCTCGTGACGCCCAGTTGCTCGAACGCACCGTGTTCGAGGTCAAGAGGGTGATCGTCGGCCAGGACCGGCTGGTCGAGCGGATGCTCGTCGGCCTGCTCGCCAAGGGCCACCTGCTGCTGGAGGGCGTGCCCGGCGTGGCCAAGACGCTGGCCGTGGAGACCTTCGCCAACGTCGTCGGCGGCTCGTTCTCGCGCGTCCAGTTCACCCCCGACCTGGTGCCCGCCGACATCCTCGGCACCCGCATCTACCGCCAGGGCAGCGAGACTTTCGACGTCGAACTGGGACCTGTCGTGGCGAACTTCGTGCTCGCCGACGAGATCAACCGCGCGCCCGCCAAGGTGCAGTCCGCGATGCTGGAGGTCATGGCCGAGCGGCACGTGTCCATCGGCGGCAAGACGTTCCCGATGCCCACCCCGTTCCTCGTGCTGGCCACCCAGAACCCGATCGAGAACGAGGGCGTCTACCCGCTGCCCGAGGCCCAGCGCGACCGGTTCCTGTTCAAGATCCAGGTCGAGTACCCGACGGCCGAGGAGGAGCGGGAGATCGTCTACCGGATGGGTGTCGAGCCGCCGGTGCCCGCCCAGGTCCTCGGCGCGGACGAACTGGTCCGCCTCCAGGGCGTGGCCTCCCGCGTGTTCGTGCACCACGCGCTGGTCGACTACGTCGTGCGGCTCGTCATCGCCACCCGCGCGCCCAAGGAGCACCAGCTCACCGACGTGGCCGGGTGGGTCGCCTACGGCGCCTCGCCGCGCGCCAGCCTCGGCATCATCGCCGCCGCCCGCGCCCTCGCGCTGGTGCGCGGCCGCGACTACGTGCTGCCGCAGGACGTCGTGGACGTCGTGCCCGACGTGCTGCGCCACCGCCTCGTGCTGTCCTACGACGCGCTGGCCGACGGCGTGCCGCTGGACCACATCATCACGCGCGTGCTCCAGACCGTGCCGCTGCCGCAGGTCTCCGCCCGCCCGTCGGCGCCGCAGCCCGCGGGCAGGCCGTGACCGAGACCACCGGCGACGACACCGCCGGCGACCGCCCGAGCTGGGCGCCGCCGGTCCTGCACGGCGGCCGCATGGAGGCGGCGCTGCGCACGCTCGAACTGGAGGTCCGCCGCAGGCTCGACGGCCTGCTCCAGGGCAACCACCTGGGCCTGGTCCCCGGACCGGGCTCCGAGCCCGGCGAGGCGAGGCCCTACCAGCCCGGCGACGACGTGCGGCGGATGGACTGGGCGGTCACCGCCCGCACCACCGTGCCGCACATCCGGGAGACCGTGGCCGACCGCGAGCTGGAGACGTGGCTCGCGATCGACCTCTCGCCCAGCCTCGACTTCGGCACGGCGGTGTGCGAGAAGCGCGACCTGGTGGTCGCCGCCACCGCCGCCGTGGCGCACCTCACGCGCGGCGGCGGCAACCGGATCGGCGCGCTGGTGTCCACCGGCGAACAGCTGGTCCGGGTGCCCGCCCGCGGCGGCCTCGCGCACTCGCGCGGCCTCATCCGCAAGGTCGCCGAGACCCCCCGCGCCCCCGAGGGCACCCGCGGCTCGCTGGCCGAGGTGGTCGAGCAACTGCGCCGCCCGCCCCGCCGCCGCGGCCTGGTCGTGGTGATCTCCGACTTCCTCGGCGGCTACGAGTGGCAGCGCCCCCTCAAGGCCCTGTCCGCCCGGCACGACCTGGTCGCCATCGAGGTCGTCGACCCCCGCGACGTCGACCTGCCCGACGTGGGCACGGTCGTGCTGGCCGACCCCGAGTCGGGCCGCCAGCGCGAGGTCGTCGCCTCGCCGCTGCTGCGCCGCGAGTTCGCCGCCGCGGCGGCCGAGCACCGCGCCGGGGTCGCCGCCGGCCTGCGCCAAGCGGGCGCGGGCCACCTCGTGCTGCGCACCGACTCCGACTGGATCGCCGACACCGTGCGCTTCGTGGTCGCCCGCAAGCGGCGCTGGTCGGGAGGGGTGGCCTGATGAGCCTGACCGGGTTCGCCGCGCCGTGGTGGTTCCTGCTGCTGATCGCGGTCGCCGCGGTCGCCGCGCTGTACGTCGTGCTCCAGCGCGTGCTGCGCAAGCGGACGCTGCGCTTCGCCAACCTGCCGATGCTGGAGAAGGTCGCCCCGAAGCGGCAGGGCTGGTACAAGCACGTGCCGCCCGCGCTGCTGCTGGTCGCGTTCATCCTGCTGACCGTGGCGCTGGCCGGGCCGACCGCCGAGCAGAAGGTGCCGCGCAACCGCGCCACCGTGATGCTGGTCATCGACACCTCGCTGTCTATGAAGGCCACCGACGTCAAGCCGTCCCGCCTGGAGGCCGCGCAGGTGGCGGCCAAGTCGTTCGCCGACGGCCTCACCCCCGGCATCAACCTGGGCCTGATCTCGTTCGCCGGGTCGGCCACCGTGCTGGTCGCGCCGACCACCGACCGGAGCGCGGTCACGGCCGGCATCGACGGGCTCAAGCTCGCCCAGTCGACCGCCACCGGTGACGCCATCGTGGCGGCCCTCGCGGCGATCGACTCGTTCGGCAAGGTCGTCGGCGGCGCGGACGGCCCGCCGCCGGCGCGCGTCGTGCTGATGACCGACGGCAAGGAGACCGTCGGCACGCGCAAGGCGTTCGACGCGGCCGAGGACGCCAAGAAGGTGGGCATCCCCATCTCCACCATCTCGTTCGGCACCGAGGAGGGCGTCGTCGAGATCGAGGGGCGGCGCCAGGACGTGCCGGTGGACGACGACTCCATGAAGGAGATCGCGAAGCTCTCCGGCGGCGAGTTCTTCAAGGCGGCCAGCGCCGAGGAGCTGCGGCGGGTCTACGACACGCTCGGCGAGCAGATCGGCTACGAGAAGAAGCAGACCGACGCGTCCCGGCCGTGGGTCGCGCTGGGCACCGTGCTGGGCCTGCTGGCCGTGGCGGGCGCCCTGGTCTTCGGGCAGCGGCTGCCCTGACCGCGCGGGGGCGTGCCCGGCACGCCCCCGCGCCGCGTCAGCCGTGCAGGTCCCGGTAGACGGCCGCCGCGCCGGGGTGCAGGGGCACGCCGACCGTGCCGATGAGGCTGCGCGCGTCGAGGAACTGGGTGCCCAGCGTCTGCTCCGGCACCAGGGCGGCGGCGCGCGAGACGAGGGTGCGGGTGATCGCGGCAGCCACCGCGTCGTCCAGCGGCGCCCGGCACACCAGCAGATTCGCCACCCCGATCGTGGGCACCTCGCGCGCCGCGCCGTACACGCCCACCGGCACCGGCACCCGGTCGTACACCGAGCCGTGCGCCTCCCGCAGGCCCGGCACCAGCTCGCCGAGCGGCAGCAGCCGGATGCGGGACAGGTCCCGGAGCCGGGGCGTGGGCACGCCGCCCGACCACAGCACCGCGTCGATCCGCCCGTCGGCCAGCGCCTCCGCCGCGTCGCCCAACCTGTGGTGCACCACCCGCACCGACCCGCGCAGGCCCAGGGCGTCGAGCATCCGCCAGCCGGTCAGCGACGCGCCGGAGCCCGCCGCGCCCAGCGACACGGTCCGCCCGGCGAGGTCCGCGGCGACCCGCGCCGGGTCGTCCTCCCGCACCACCAGCTGGAGGTAGTTCTCGTAGACGCGGCCGAGCGCGCGCAGCTCCAGGGCCGGGTCGGCGACGTGGGCGGCGTCGGCCAGGGTCAGCGCCACCCGCGCCCGGCCGTCGGCGAGCAGGTCCAGGTTCGCCAGGCTGCCCTCGGTCTCCAGCACCCGGCCGCGCACCCCGGTCAGCTGGGCGACGAGCAGCGTGGCGAAGTCGAAGTACATGCCGCCGCGCTCACCGCCGGCGATCACCACCTCCGGGGACGGCGCGCCCCCCGTGCACCCGGCCGCGCCACCGGCCGCGAGCAGACCCAGCAGGAACGCCCGCCGGCCCACCCCGGCCGTCACAGCGCCGGCTCCAGCGGCAGGGTCACCCGGGCGGTGAGGCCGGTCGCGCCGCCGTCGCCCGACGAGAGCGCCAGCACACCGCCCCGGGCCCGCACCAGCTGGTCGGCGATCGCCAGGCCCAACCCCGTGCCGGGCTGGTCGGACGGGCCGCGCCAGAACCGCCCGGTGGCCAGCACCAGCTCCTCCGGCGTCATCCCCGGCCCGTCGTCGCGCACTTCGACCCACCCCGTCCCGGCGGCGCGGTCCGCGCCCAGCGACACCCGCACCCCGCCCCCGTACTTCACCGCGTTGTCCAGCAGCACGTCCAGCACCTGCGCCAGGTCGGACTCCGGGCAGCGCACCAGCACCGGCAGCGGGGGCGTCGACGGCACCGGCACCTGCCAGAACCCGGCCCGGTCCACCGCCACCGCGCCCACGTCGGCCAGTTCCGGCTCGCGCCCGCCCGCCGCCACCTCCGTCGCCGTGCTCTCCGCCGCGGCCAGCGCGAGCAGGCCGCCCAGCAGCGACTCCAGCCGCTCGATCTCGGTGACGCTCGCGGTGTAGGCGTCCACGCCGCCCGGCCGCACCTGGCCGCCCAGCGCGTCCATTCGCAGCCGCAGCGCCGCCATCGGGTTGCGCAGCTGGTGCGAGGCGTCCGCGACGAGCCTGCGCTGCTGGTCGGCGGCCTCGGTGACCGCGTCGGACATCCGGTTGAACGACTCCGACAGCTCCCGCACCTCCGGCGGCCCGCTGCTGCCCGGCACGTGCGCCCGCCGCTCGCCCGCGGCCACCGCGCGCACTCCGACCGCCAACTCCGCCATCGGCTTGAGCAGCCACCGCGCCACCACCTGCACCAGCAGGACCGACACGACCGCCGCGGCCAGCGCGCCGCCGAGCACCCACAGCCACCGCGTCGTCACGTCCGCCGCCGCGCGGTCCACGGACGCCCGCAGCACGACCGCGCCCGCCACCCTCGTGCCGGTGCCGACGGGGCGCGCGAACACCACGTGCCCGGACGACCAGGGCGTCAGCGTCGGCACGGACGGCGCGGGCTGGTTGCGCAGCGCCGCGTCCAGGGCCTGCGCGAACAGCGGGTCCCCGGCCGACATGCCGGCCTGCGCGACCGGTCGGCGCCCCGCGTCGACCACCACCACGGGCTCGCCGTACAGCGCGACGTACGCCCGCACCTCGTCCTCCAGCGCCGCGTCGTCGCCGGTCGTCGCCGCGTGCTGGGCGAGCACGGCGAACCGGTCCAGGTCGGCGGTGCGGCTGAGCACGAACCGCTGCGTGCGCTCGGCGGACGTGGTGGCCAGCAGGGGCACCGCGAACCCGGCCACGGCGGCGGCGGAGAACAGCAGCAGCACCAGCAGCAGGCGGCGGCGCACCTACTCGCCCAACCGGTAGCCGAAGCCGCGGATCGTGGTCAGCAGGCCGGGGCGGGCCAGCTTCGCCCGCAAGCCCGCCACGTGCACGTCCAGCGACCGCGACACGGCCAGGTACGCGTCACCCCACACCTCGTCCATGACCTGCTGGCGGCTCACCGCCGTGCCCGCCCGCCCGGCCAGCGCGGCCAGCACGTCGAACTCCTTCGTGGTCAGCGCGACCTCGACGCCGCCGACCACCACCCGCCTGGCCTCCAGGTCCACCTCGACGTCGCCCACCCGCACCGCGCGGTCCCCGGGGCCGGTGCGCGCCGCGCTGCGCCGCGCCACCGCGTCCATCCGGGCCAGCAGTTCGCCCAGGCGCACCGGCTTGACCAGGTAGTCGTCCGCGCCCAGGCGCAGGCCGCGCACGATCGACCGCTCGTCGCCGCGCGCGGTCAGCACCAGGACGGGCACCGGTGAGATCCGGCGCACCTTGCGCAGCACCTCCAGGCCGTCCAGGTCGGGCAGGCCGAGGTCGAGCAGCAGCAGGTCGAAGCCCCGGTGGGCGAGCAGGGCGTCGGCGCCCCGCGCCACCCTGCTGGGGCGGTGCCCGTTGTCCACCAACGCCGCCACGAGCGCCCCGGCGACCCCGTCGTCGTCCTCGACGAGCAGCACGCGCACCACGTCACCCCCTTCGGTTGCGGCGATTATGGTCCGCCGGGTGTAAAAAATGGGACGTGAGCATGCAGGAGCACGTCCCGGCCGGCCAACTGGACGAGGCGACCGAGGCGCTGGAGGAGTTGGCCGGCGTGCTGGCCGACGACCAGTCGATGGAGGACGCGCTCCGGCAGTTGGCCGAGTCCGTGTCCCGCGTCATCCCGGACGCGGAGGACGTCTCGGTGACCGTGGTGACCCCCGAGGGCGCGTCCACGGCCGCGGCGACCGACGAGAGGGTCGTCGCGATCGACAGCGACCAGTACGCGGCGGGCAACGGGCCGTGCCTGGAGGCCGCGCGCACCCGCAGACCCGTGCGGGCCACCCGCGAGGACGGCAGGCGGAGGTGGCCGGAGTTCGCCCGCGCCGCGGAGCGGGCCGACGTGTGCGCCTACCTGTCCGCGCCGCTCGTCATCGACGACGACGTGATCGGCTCGCTCAACCTCTACAGCTCGCGGGAGAGCGCCTTCGACCCGTTCGACGAGGCCCTGCTCCGGTTGTTCACCACCGCCGCGTCCACCACCATCACCGGCTTCCGCCGCTACGACCGGTCGCGCGCGCTCATCCGGCACCTCCAGGCGGCGCTGGAGTCGCGCGCCGAGATCGACCAGGCCAAGGGCGTGCTCATGGCCGCGCACGGCATCGACGACAGCGAGGCGTTCGCCCGGCTCGTCGCCGAGTCGCAGCGGCACAACACCAAGCTCCGCGACGTCGCCCGCAACCTGCTGGCGTCCGTGCGCCGGCCCTGATTTGTCACGCGCCTGACAAAAGGAGAATGTGCTTTTCGGTTTGCGGCAACAGCCGGGAATCGGGCGTTTCAGGATCTTCTCGTGCTGGTTACAGTGTCTACGGAAAGGCGATTTACCCATTACCGGCCCGAGGAGGAGCATGCGCAAGAACCGTGTCGCCCTGGTGGGTTGCGCCGCCGCGGCCACCGCCGCGCTTTCCGCGTGCACCGGTGAGCCGGCGCCCACCATGAGGGCGTTCGACACGCCGCAGGCGCTGGGCGAGGCCAGCAAGGTCGCCGCCGAGGCCAAGGGCTGGGTGACCGTCGACCTGGACCTCGCCACCAACGGCAGGGGCAGTTGCGGGCTGCGCACCGACGACTTCGCGGCCTCCTGCCGGATCTCCACCGCGGGCGCCGAGGAGGTCGCGTACGTGATGGTGCCGGAGGGCATCTTCGTGCGCATCCCGGAGGGCCAGGCGCCGCAGCCGGACAAGCCGTGGCTCAAGCTCGACCCGGACGACCCGGAGAACGCGCTGGGGCGGGCGATGGCGGGCGTGGCCGTGCACATCCGCGACACCGCCGACATCCGCAAGGCGTTGCCGGAGGGCGCGGAGATCGTGGCGAAGGCGGAGGAGGAGCTGTCCGGCAGGAAGACCGTCCGGTACACCGCCCACGTGACCGTCGACGGCCGTGCCTCGGTGCTCACGCTGTGGGTGGACGACCACGACCTGCCGGTGAAGACCCAGGTGAGCACGCCGGTCGAGGGCGGGAACGCGGTGAACGTCGTGGCGAACTACCGCGACTGGGGCGCGCCGGTCGACATCGCGCCGCCCACGCCGGAGCAGATCGGCCAGTTGCCGTCCCTGTCCGGTTAGCGGACCCGCGCGGAGGGGGCCGGTCCGCGGACCGGCCCCCTCCGCGCGTCCGGATCAGGTGCGGCGGCGCGTGTGGCGCAGGTAGAGCAGGGCGCCGGCGCCCAGGGCGAGCAGGCCGCCGCCGAGGACCAGGGGTCCGCGGACCGACGTGCCGGTGTAGGCGAGCTTGCCGCCGCCGCCCGGCGCGGGCGGGGGTGCGACCGGCTCGGTCGTCGTGGTCGTGGTGCTGCTGGTCGACGACGACGCGGTGGTGGTGGTCGTCGGGTCGGTGGTGGTCGGCGACGTGGTGGTGGTCGCCCCACCGGTGGTCGTCGTGGTGACGCCCGACGTCGTGGTGGTCGTGGTGGTGGTCGTCGGCCGGGTCGTGGTGGTCGTGCTGGTGGTGGGCTCGGTGGTCGTGGTCGTGGTCGTCGGGTCGGTGGTGGTCGGGTCCGTCGTCGTGGTCGGGTCGGTGGTCGTCGGGTCCGTGGTGGTCGGGTCCGTGGTGGTCGTCGGGTCCGTCGTCGTCGTGGTCGGGTCCGTGGTGGTCGTCGTGGGGTCGGTCGTCGTGGTGGTCGTGGTGGTCGTGGTGGTCGTGGTCGGTGTGTTCGGCCGGACGGTGAACTCGTGCAGCAGCGTGTCCTGGCCGGGGTTGAGCGTGCACGGCGAGGTGAACGTGCCCAGGCCAGTCTCGGTGCCGTCGGCCCTGAGCGGTGTCAGGGTCGTCTCGAAGTCGCCGATCGTGATGGTCGTGCGGCCCGCGTTGGGGAAGGTCACCGGCGGGGTGCTGCCGGTCGCGATGGTGTCGAACGGCCCGGAGGGGGGCACGTCCGTCCTGGCCACGACCAGGTCCGGCACGATGTCGATGGTGGAGCCCGCGTTGTCGATCGTGGTCCGCGCCTTCGCGGTACCCGCCACGGTCGCCGCGCCCACCAGCGCCAGGCCCTGCGTGGCCAGGTCCGGCACGGTGGCGGTCGCGGTGACCCGCGTCGCGGGTGTCTCCTCGCCGACCGCGGGGTTGTCGGGCAGGTCCTCCACGACGATCCGCACGCTCATGTCCTGCGCGCCGATCAGCGGGAACGGACAGTTGTAGACCAGTGTCAGCTCCGCCGTCGCGGCGCTGCCGACGCCCGCGCCGAGCAGCGCCGAGCCGCCGACCACGACCGCGCTGAGGCCCGCCGCGGCCACCCGGTGTCGCACTCTCATGTCAGGTTCTCTCCTGGGAACGACCCGGGCGGGCCGGCGCGTGCGCGCCGACCCGCCGGGTGGGGGTGGGGGTCACTTCCTGGCGATGGTCAGGTCGAGCGTGTTGCCGGAACCGGGGATGCTGATGTTGACGACCGGCGTCACCAGGCCGCAGCCCTCGAACCTCGCGATCGAGTAGGTGCCGGTGAGCCCGCCGCCGTTCAGCGGGTCGAAACCGGGCTTGGAGAGGAGGTCGATGACGCTCGGCGTCACCGTGGCGCACCGGTCGGTCGGCTTCACGACCTGGATGCCCAGGACCCGGACGTCGGTCAGCCGGATGCCGGCGGTGGTCCGCGCGGTCACCGCGCCGGCCGTGATGGTGCCGGTGGTCCTGCCCTGCGGGACCAGTCGCACGGTCGCCGTGGTGGGCACGAGGCCGAACAGCGTGAAGTTGCCCCGGGCGTCCGGCAGCGCGAGGTCCCCGGCGAACGTGCCGCCGAGCAGGTCGACCTCGGTGGCCAGGGTGCCCGGTCCGAGCGGCAGGTCCGAGCCGAGCTTCTTGATGGTCGACTTGCCGGTGACGTCGTAGGTGATCTCCAGCGGCTCGTTCGGCGGGGCCGTGGTCGTCGTCGTGGTCGTCGGCTCAACCGTGGTGGTGGTCGTCGTGGTGGTGGTGGTGGTGGTGGTGGTCGTGGTGGGGTCGGTCGCGGGGGCGACGGTGAACTCGTGGAGCAGGGTGGTCTGGCCCGGCTTGAGCGTGCAGTCCGACGTGAACGTGCCCAGGCCGGTCTCGGTGCCGTCGGCCTTGAGCGGCCTCAGGGTGGTGCTGAAGTTCCCGATCGAGATGGTCGTGCGGCCCGCGTTGGCGAAGGTCACCGGCGGGGTGCTGCCGGTCGCCACGGTGTCGAACGCCCCGGAGGCGGGCACGTTCGTCCTGGCCACCACCAGGTCGGGCACGATCTCCAGCGGCGTGCCCGCGTTGTCGATCGTGGTCTGCGCCTTCGCGGTGCCCTCCACGGTCGCCGCGCCCACCAGCGCCAGGCCCTGCGTCGCCGTCGGCGGCACGGTCGCGGTCGCGGTGACCCGCGTCGCCGGCGTCTCCACGCCGACCACCGCCGAGTCCGGCAGGTCGGCCACGTCGATCTTCACGCTCATGTCCTGCGTGCCGATCAGCGGGAACGGACAGCTGTAGACCAGGGTCAGGCTCGCCTCGGCGGCCTGACCGGCCCCGACGCCCGCGAACGCGACGGAGCCGACCACCGCCGCCGCGACCGCGAGTCCGCCGACCGCCGTCCGACCAGTCCGTTTCAGCATGTGCTTCTCCTCGTCGAGAGCAGTGCGAAAACACGAATCGCATGGCTACTGGTCGGTAAACTAGCTTTGGGGTGACACCCTCTGCAAGCATTGTCCGAGCATTTCTCGCACAGTGTCAGAAAGGGTATAAAAACTGCGGAGGAGTTTGTCACCCGCATGACAAATCACTTCCGGGGCTTGTGTCCGGGAAGTGGCGGAAGTACTTTGCGGAGAAAGAGCGGAGGTGTTCGTGAGAAGCGCGGTGGTGGTCCTCGCGGCGGTCGCCGCCCTGCTCGGCGCCCTGCCCGGGCCCGCCTGGGTGGTGCGCCGGCCCGAGCCGCCCGCCCCGGCGCGCGCGGCGGGCATCACGATCACCTACCGCGTGGACGCGGTGAGCCGGATCGCCCGGCTCGGCTCGGACCTCGTCATCGGTCCCGGCACCCTGGTGGCCGAGATCGACCTGGTCGAGGGCACGATCGTCGGCGACCTGTGGCTACCGCCCGCCTACGGCTACTTCATCGTGTTCGGCTTCGTGCCGAACACCGCGCGCACCGACCTCGTCCCGGTCGGCAAGGTCACCGGCCACATCCGGGAGGGCGAGATCACGGCGCACTCCGACCTGACGATCAGGCTCGGCGAGGTCGCGGTGGACTCGCAGCCGCTCGACGTGGGGCAGGCGTGCGAGACCACCGCGCCCGCGGGGGTCGACCTCGCCGGCCCGTTCGACCTCCACGTGATCAGGATGAAGGCCGTCTACACGATCCCGCCCTTCGGCGGCTGCCGGGGGCGCGAGGACCTCGACCCGCTGATGACCGGTCTCGTCTCCGGACCGGACAACCTCCTCGACCTCACGCTGACGGCCCAGCTGTGAGCAGCCGCAGCGCCCGCAGGGCGATGCCCATGTCGAACAGCGCGTCCGGGTCGTGCAGCTTCTCCCCGAACAGCTCCTCCAACTGCCGCAACCGGTAGCGCACGGTCTGCGGGTGCACGGCGAGGCTGGACGCGACCTCCGGCGCGCTGCCCCGGGTCTCGACCCACGCGGTCATCGTCTCCCGCATCCGCTGCTGCTGCTTGGCCGTCAACCCCTCCAGCGGCGCCAGCGCCCGCTTCACCAGCTCGTGCACCAGGTCCTCGTCGGCGAGCAGCAGCAGCGTGGACAGGTGCTCGCCGGTGTCCACCATCGGCTTGTCCGGGATCACGCCCGACTGGATGAGCGTGATCGTGCGCCGGGCCCAGCGCAGTGACTGGCGGGCCGACGCCAGCGGCACGACCGGACCCACCGCCGCCCGCCACCCGCCGAGCTTGTGCTCCAGCGCGACCAGTTGCCGCTCGGGGTCGGTGAGCAGCAGGCACGGCTCACCGCCCTCCAGGTCCATCAGGATGTCCTCGTGCAGCACCGGTATCGGCAGCTGGTGCTGGTCGGTGCGCCGTTCCAGCGCCACCACCAGCACCTTCTCCGGCAACGGCCAGTGCGCGGCCTCGGCGAGGTCGGCCAGCGCGTTCGGGTGGTAACCGGGTTCGCCGAGGATCAGCTCCAGCAGCCGCTTGCGCCGGCGCTGCAACGCGCCCGCGTGCCGGGCCTGCGCCTCGGCGTAGCCCTCCATCGAGCGCAGCGACAGCTCGTCGATGTAGGCGAAGATCGCCTCGGCGATCAGGCACATCGTCGCCAGCGGCACCCGCTCCGTCTGGCCGAACTCCGAGATGCGCCGCCACGCCACGCGCGCGCCGATCCGGTAGGCGGTCTGGAGCAGGTCGAGGCTGCGGCCCGCGCTGACCTCCAGCTTGCCGAGCAGCCGGAACAGCTTGGCGCGGTCCTCCCGCTCGGCGGTCGGGTCGACCATCCGGTCGATGAACTGGTGGATCGCCTGCTCCACGCCCTCCACCACCACCTGGCCGAACATGCCCTCCAACTTCTGGGAGTACTCGGCTATCTGGTGCTGGATCTCCCGGACCATGTCGACGGCGACGTCACCGGCCCGCGCGCGGAACTTCGGCGCGAGGTCGGCGGGCAACTGCTCCCAGAGGTCCGAGTTGCCGATGAGTGGTAACTCGGGGGCCGTGAGTTCTCCGGTTCTGTTCATGCTGTTCGCCCACCACCAAACGATTGGGTGTGATTCCGAACACTGTATTTTTGATCATGAAAACCTGTCAACAGGCACGGTGGCCAGGTACCGGGGCGGCCCAGTGCGACATCGGGCGCGGTGCTCCAACCGGCCCACGCGGTCACCTCCGATTCGTCGACGGTGGGGACATTGGTAGCCGCAACGTCCGTCGGGACGCCAGTGCCGGCCCGGCTTTTTGTATCCAGGTGAGTGTTCCGGAAAGACTTTTTGTCACGCCTGTGACAAGCAATTCGAATGCTTGTGCACGACGGAGCCGGTGAGTAACGTACTCGCCGGTAACAGGTAACTGGGAAACCTGCACCAATCCCTTTCCGGAGAATACTCGTGGCATTGCGACGGCGCTTGTCGGGGCTACTCTTCGCCGCTCTCCTGGTGGCGTTGTGCGGGTTGTCGGTCGCCACCTACCAGAAGGCCTTCACCCCTCGGGTGACCGTTCTGCTGCGCACCGACCACGTGGGCAACCAGCTCCAGTCCGAGTCGGACGTGAAGCTGCTCGGCGTGCTCGTGGGCGAGGTGCGCGCCATCCGGTCCCGCGGTGACGGCGCCGAGGTCGAACTGGCACTGCGCCCCGACCAGGTGGACCTCATCCCGGCCAACGTGTCGGCCCGCCTGCTGCCGAAGACGCTGTTCGGCGAGCGCTTCGTCAGCCTGGAGGCGCCCGACGACCCGAGCGGCCCGATCGCCGAGGGTGACGTCATCGAGCAGGACCGCACCTCCGCCGCGATCGAGCTGGAACGGGTGCTCACCGACCTGCTGCCCACGCTCCAGGCGGTGCGGCCGGACAAGCTCGCCTCCGCGCTCACCTCGATGGCGCGGGCGCTGGAGGGCCGGGGCGAGACCCTGGGGCGGACGATCGTGAAGCTCGACGCCTACCTGCGCGAGCTCAACCCGCAACTGCCCGTCCTCACGGCGGACATCGCGAAGTTCGCCGACGTCACCGGTGTCTACGCCGACGCCGGACCCGACCTCGTGCGGGCGCTGAAGGACGCGACCGCGGTCAGCCGCACGCTCGCCGAGCAGCGCGCCGACCTGGACGCCGTCTACAGCAGCCTCACCACCGCCTCGGCCGACCTGACCGGTTTCCTGCGCGACAACGGCGAGGTCGTCGTCGGGCTCGCCGACCGGTCGCGGCCCACCGTCGAGCTGCTCGCCACCTACTCGCCCGAGTTCCCGTGCGTGCTGAGCGCGGTCAACGCGATGCGCCCGCGCGTGGACGAGGTCCTGGGCAAGGGCACCGACCAGCCGGGCGTGCACGCCGAGGTCACCGTGGTGCCGCCGGGCGAGGGCTACGTGCCGGGCCGCGACGACCCGGTCCTGCGCCGGGGCGGCGCGCCGCACTGCCCGGCCGGACCGGTCAACGCCGTCGCGCCCGACCGGGTGCCGGGCTGGGCCGGCCTGCTGATGGGGGTCCGGTGAGGGACACCGCCGCGCCGCTGACCAAGTTCCTCGTGTTCGTCGTCGTCACGGTCGCCGCCACCGGGTTCCTCGCGGCCACCATCGCGGGCAGCCGGGTCGGCTCCACCACCGACTACACCGCCCGGTTCACCGACGTCACCGCCCTGACCGAGGGCGACGACGTGCGGATGTCCGGGGTGAAGGTCGGCCAGGTGGAGTCCCTGACCCTGGTGGACGGCGAGCTGGTCGACGTCGGCTTCTCGGTCGCCGACGGCCGGACCCTGTCCGCCGACGTCACCGCCACCATCAAGTACCGCAACCTGGTCGGCCAGCGGTACGTCGCGCTGGAGCAGCCCGCCGGCCGGATGGGCGAGGCGCTGCCGCGCGGCGGGCTCATCCCGGTCGAGCGCACCGTGCCCGCCCTCGACCTCACCACCCTGTTCAACGGGTTCAAGCCCTTGTTCCAGGCGCTGAACCCGGAGGACGTCAACACGCTGTCCCACGAGATCGTCCAGGTCCTCCAGGGCGAGGGCGGCACGGTCGAGAGCCTCCTGGCCCACACCGCGTCGCTCACCACCACCCTCGCCGCCAAGGACGAGGTGATCGGCGACGTCGTCGCGAACCTCAACGCGGTGCTGGAGACGGTGAACTCGCGCGACGACCGGTTCGGCTCGCTGCTGACGTCCCTGCGGCAGCTCGTGTCCGGGTTCGCCGCCGACCGCGAACCCATCGGCAACGCCATCACCGGCCTGGCCGCCCTGAGCGACAGCACCGCGGCCCTGCTGGAGCAGGGCCGCCAACCGCTCAAGGACGACATCGCCGCCCTCGGCCTGCTCGCCGGCAACCTCGGCGACGCGCCGGAGCTGGAGCCGTTCGTGCGCAACCTGCCCGTCAAGTTCGACGCGATCGGCCGCACCGCCTCCTACGGCTCGTGGCTGAACTTCTACCTCTGCTACGCCTCGTCCGAGGCGGAGCCCGCACCCGGTGGGGCGCCGGTCGGCCTCCCGGTCACCGAATCGAGGTGCCGCCGATGACGCGCAGACCGGCGCTGCTCGGGGCCGTCGGGCTCCTGGTCGTCGCCCTCGCCGCCACGCTCGCCTTCTTCCTGGAGGACCTGCCGTTCTTCGGCGGCGGACGGGAGCACACCGCCGACTTCGCCGAGGCGGCCGGCCTGCGCGTGGACGACGAGGTCCGGGTGGCCGGCCTGAAGGTCGGCGCGGTGACCGACGTCGGGCTGCACGACGGCCGCGTGCGGGTGGCGTTCCGGGTGTCCGGCGTCGAGCTGGGCGACCGCAGCCGCGCCGAGATCCGCATCAAGACCCTGCTCGGGCAGAAGTACCTGGCCCTCGACCCCGAGGGCCGCGACCCGCTCACGGAGACCATCCCGCTGGAGCGCACCACCTCGCCCTACGACGTCGTCGACGCGTTCAACGGGCTGTCCACCACCCTCACCGAGATCGACACCGACCAGCTGGCGCGGAGCTTCCAGGTGCTCAGCGACACCTTCCGCGACTCGCCGGAGCACGTGAGGCAGGCGCTCGACGGCCTGTCGGCGCTGTCCAGGACCATCTCCAGCCGCGACGAGCAGCTCGCGTCGCTGGTCGCGGGCGCGAACAAGGTCACCGGGGCGCTCGCCGACCGCACCACCGACTTCGCCGCGCTCATCACCGACGGCAACCTGCTGCTGGAGGAGGTCGGCCACCGCCGCGACGCCATCGCGAAGCTGCTCGACGGCACGCGCGAGATGTCCCGGCAGCTCTCCGGCCTCGTCGCGGACAACTCCGAGCAGCTGCGGCCCGCCCTCGAACAGCTCGAACGCGTCACCGACGTGCTGCGGGACAACCAGGAGGCGCTGGAACGGGGGCTCGCGCTCGCCGGACCGTACTACCGCGTGCTCAACAACGCGCTCGGCAACGGCGAGTGGGTCGACGCGTACGTGTGCGGGCTGGTCGCGCAGCCCGGTGGCGGGCGCGACTGCGCACCGGGAGGCCGCTGATGTTCGTCCGGACCAGGAACCGCCGGCGCGTGGTCGTCGGGCTCGCCCAGGCCCTCGTGCTGGTGCTCGTGGCGGTGGTCGCCGCGTGGTGGGTCTTCCTGCGCCCCGCCGCGACCCGCGTCACGGCCTACTTCACCGCCGCGGTCGGCGTCTACGAGGGCTCCGACGTGCGCGTCCTCGGCGTGCGCGTCGGACAGGTCGTCGGCGTGCTGCCCGAGGGCGGCTCCGTCCGGGTCGACCTGGAGCTGGACCACGGCGTGGACGTGCCCGCCGACGCCCGCGCCGTCGTCGTCTCGCCCACCATCGTCGCCGACCGGTACGTGCAGCTCACCCCCGTCTACACCGGCGGCGACCGGATGGCGCCCGGCGCGGTGATCACCAGCGCGCGCACCGCGGGCACGGTCGAGCTGGACGAGCTCTACGCCAGTCTCGACAGCCTGCTCACCGCGCTCGGCCCGAACGGCGCCAACCGCCAGGGCGCGCTGTCCGACCTGCTGCGCACCGGCGCGGCGAACCTCGACGGCACCGGTGGCCCGCTCGGCGAGTCGATCCGGCGGCTCGCCGACGCGGCCAGGACGCTCGCCGGGTCCCGCGAGGACCTCTTCGGCACGGTGGACAACCTCCAGGCGTTCACCGGGATGCTCGCCGCCGACGACGAGCAGGTGGGCAGGCTCGCCGACCAGCTCGCCGACGTGTCCGGGTTCTTCGCCGCCGAGCGCGACGACCTGGGCACGGCGCTGGGCGAGCTGGCGGGCGCGCTGGAGCAGGTGCGGACCTTCGTGCGCGACAACCGCGAGCGGGTCCGGTCCGGTGTGGACGACCTCGCCGTGCTCACCGGTTCCCTGGTGCGGCAGCAGCAGTCGCTCGCCGAGGTGCTCGACGTGGCCCCGGTCGCGCTGCACAACGTGGTCGGCGCCTACGACCCGGCGACCGGCACGCTCAACGCGCGCGCCAACCTCAACGAGTTCGTCGCCGACCTGCTGAGCGTGCCGGGGGGTGCGCGGTGAAGCGGCTCCTCGCGGTGGCCTGCGTGCTGGTCCTCACCGGCTGCTCGACCATGCCGAGCGCCTACGACCTGCCGCTGCCCGGCGGCGCGGACCTCGGTGACCGGCCCTACCGGGTGGTCGTGGAGTTCGACGACGTGCTCGACCTCGTGCCGCACGCCGGGGTGAAGGTGGACGACGTCGCGGTCGGCAAGGTCGAGGACATCGGGCTGTCCGAGGACGGCTCCACGGCCCTCGTGCGGGTGGCCGTGCGCGGCGACGTGCTGCTGCCCTCGAACGCCCTGGCCCGGCTGCGCCAGTCCAGCCTGCTGGGCGAGAAGTACGTGGAGCTGGCCCCGCCGGCGCAGCGCTCGGCGACGCCCCTGGTGGACGGCGCGGTCATCCCGGTGACCCGGACCAACCGCAACCCCGAGGTGGAGGAGGTGTTCGGCGCGCTGTCCATGCTGCTCAACGGCGGCGGCATCGGGCAGATCCAGGACATCTCCCGGGAGCTGGGCGCGGCGCTGTCCGGCAACGAGGCCGCCGCCCGGTCGCTGCTGTCCACGGTGGACGGTTTCGTGGGCGCGCTCGACGGGCACAAGGACGAGATCACCCGCGCGCTCGACGGCATGGATCGGCTCGCGTCGTCCCTGGAGTCCCGCAAGGCCGACATCGGCGAGGTGCTCGACGGGCTGGAACCCGGCCTGAAGGTGCTGCACGAGCAGCGCGGTCGGCTCGTCGGCCTGCTCGACTCGCTGGACCGGCTGTCCTCGGTCGCGACCGACGTGGTCGACCGCAGCCGCGAGGACCTGGTCGCCGACCTGAAGGCCCTGGAGCCGACGCTGCGCACGCTCGCCGAAGCCGGCCAGGACCTGCCGCAGTCCCTCGAACTGCTGCTCACCTTCCCGTTCACCGACGCCGTCCTCGACGGCATCAAGGGCGACTACCTCAACACCTACCTCACGCTGAAACCCGGAGGACGTCGATGACCACCCGCCGGGTGCGCGTGCGGATCGCGCTGTTCACCGTCATCGCGCTGCTCGGCGTCAGCTACGTCGGCGCGGAGTACGCCGGGCTGGTCGTCGTGGACGACGGGTACGCGGTGCGCGTGGAGCTGGCCCGCACCGGCGGCCTGTTCACCGGCGGCGAGGTGACCTACCGGGGCGTCCCCGTCGGCCGGGTCGGCCCGATCCGGCTGGTCGACCGCCGGGTCGAGGTCGAGCTGCGCATCACGGCGGGCGCGCCGCCGATACCGGCCGACCTGGAGGCCGTGGTGGCCAACCGGTCGGCGGTCGGCGAGCAGTACGTGGACCTGCGGCCGCGCGGCGCGGACGGGCCGTACCTGGTGGACGGCTCGGTCATCCCCGAGTCGCGGACCACGCTGCCCCTGCCCGTCGAGAAGGTGCTGACCGACCTGGACGAACTGGCCCGCTCCGTGCCGGTGGACTCGCTGCGCACCGTCGTCGACGAACTCGACCAGGCCCTGCGCGGCACCGGCCCGGACCTCCAGGTGCTGCTCGACGCCACCACGCGGTTCATCGAGACGGCGGGGGAGCACCTGCCGCAGACCACGCGGCTGCTGAACGACTCGGCGACCGTGCTCCAGACCCAGCTCGACCACTCGGCGGCGATCGACTCGTTCGCCGACAGCGCCCTGCTGGTCGCCGAGCGCCTGCGCGCCTCCGACGGGGACCTGAGACGCGTCATCGCCGCCGCACCGGGAGCCGCCACCGAGGTCAGCGCCCTGCTGCGCGACTCGGGGCCGAACCTCGGCGTGCTGCTGTCCAACCTCCTGACCACCGCGGACGTCCTGGTCACCCGCCAGGGCCAGCTGGAGGAGGTGCTGGTGACCGTGCCGGACGCCGTCTCGGTGGGCGCGTCGGCGGTGCGCGGCGGCCAGGCGTCGTTCGGCCTGGCCCTGACCTTCTTCGACCCCCCGCCATGCCACGCGGGCTACGAGGGCACGCGGAAGAAGACCGGCCTCGACACCTCGGCGGGTGAGTTCAACACGGGGGCGACCTGCGCCCTGCCCCGCGGCTCGGCCACCGGCGTGCGGGGCTCGCAGAACGCGCCCCGCTGACCCGCCGGACCGGGGCCGCCGGTCAGACCGGGCTGACGTACAGCCACACGCCGTCCTCGCGGACGAAGCGGCTGTTCTCGTGCAGCACGTCCCGCCCGCCGCGCACCCGGCAGTGGGCGCGGAACTCCACGGTGCCCGTCGTCTGGAACAGCGTGCCGCCGGTGCGGCCCAGCACCTCCAGGCGGTTCCAGCGCTGCTCCGGGTCCAGCTCCAGCGACGCCGGCCGGGTGGTGGGGTGCCAGGTGGCGAGCAGGTAGTCCTCATCGCCCACGGCGAACGCGCTGTAGCGCGACCGCATGAGGGCCTCCGCGGTCGGCGGCTTCTTCCGGCCCTCGTGGAACGGGCCGCAGCAGTGCTCGTACGGGTCGCCCAGCCCGCACGGGCACGGGGTGCTCATTCGGGACCGTCGCAGGCGGTGCGACCGGACCGGGAGAGGCGCACCCACGCCAGGGCGTTCTCCGCCGCGCGGTCGCCGGCGGCGGCCTCGGCGGCGAGCGCCGCGTGCACCTGGTAGCGCAGCTCGGCGGGCGTGTCGGCGCGCAGGAGCAGGTTCGCGCGGATGTCCGGGCTCGGGTCGTCGGCCAGCGCGGCGAGGGCCTCGGCGGGCATCGGTTCGGTCACCTGCCCAGGGTATAAGGAGCGGCCCGCCTCCCGACGACTGCCGAGGTCGGGGAAGCGGGCCGCTCCGGTGCGGGCTGTCACGGCATCAGGCGCACGCCGCACCGTTCACAGTGGGAGAAGAGAACGGTGGGGTGCCGCCGCTGAAGCTCGCGTTGTACCCGACGGTCGCGGTACCGCCGGTGGCGAGCCTGCCGTTCCAGGACGCGTTGACGACGCGCACGGTGTCGCCCGTGTCGGTCCACGTCCCGTTCCAGCCCTGGGAAACGGTCACACCGGGTGCGGAGAACGTCAGCGTCCAGGAGTCGATCGAAGCACCCCGGTTCTCGATGACGATCTCGCCGCTGTAACCGCCGGACCACTGGTTGATCACGCGATGGCTCACCCGGCACCCGGTCCCCGCGGGTGGCGTGGTGGTCGTCGTCGTGCTCGTCGTAGTGGTCGTGGTCGTAGTGGTGGTGCTGGTGGTGGTGGACGTGCTCGTGGTGGTGCTGGTCGGGCCCGCGGCCATCGCCATCTCGTACGCGCGCTGCGGCACGAACTGGCCCGCGCCGGCGATGCAGCCGTCCGCCTCGCCGGGCAGCTTGACCCACAGGAACGCGGCGATCTGCGCGTCGCCGGTGTCGGTGGTGCTGGGCGTGCCGATGGCGCGCCCGGCCGGGTCGCACCACTCGCTGCCCAGCGGCCCGTTGCCGTTGCGGCTGGTGTCGACGACGGCCTTGAACCTGCTGTCGCCCAGGTTGTTCAGCACCGCCTTGGCGAACGCGACCTCGTCCCGGGTGTACCGGTAGTTCGACACGTTCGTGGCGATGCCGTCGGCGCTGTTGGCGATGTCCGCCCCGCGCAGCCGGTTCGCCGCCTCGGCCGGCGTGAGCCACGCCGAGTGGCCGATGTCGAAGTACACCTTCGCCTGCGACGACCCGGACTTGAGCTTCTTGCCCGCGTAGGCCATCGACGCCTTGGTCTCGTTCTGCTGGCCCTCGCTCTGGCAGCTGCTCATGATCGGCAGCACGTCGGGCTCCAGGATGATCGCCGCCGGGCGCCCGGCGAGACCGGCCGCGACCTCGTCCACCCACGCCCGGTACGCCTGGTGCGACGGCGCGCCGCCACCGCTGGCGCCACCGCAGTCGCGGTTCGGGATGTTGTAGACGACCATGATCGGGATCTTCCCGGCCGCCGCCGCCGCGCCGACGAACGAGTCGACCTGCGCCCGGACCTGCGAGGTGTTGGTCGTGGTGTACCAGCGCGCCTGCGGCACGTTGGCGATCCGGTCGCGGATCACCGCCGCCCGCGAGTCGCCCGGGTTCTGCGCCACCCACCGCGCCGCGGAGGTGTCGGGCGCGACATAGAACGCGGAGTCGGCGGCCTGGGCGCTGGTCGCACCGCCGCCGAGCACGAGCGCCACCGCGCTCGCGACCAGTGCGCCGGACAACGCCGTCGCGGCGGCCAGCCTGCTCGTGGAGTGCGCGCGGTGGCCCTCGCGGTCGGGGCCGAGTGCTTGGGGAGAGTGCATCAGCAGGTCCTCGCAGCGTCGGTGCAACGGGGGTCTGACCGGACTGGGAGCGCTCCCAGGTGGCAGGACTGTAGCCACTCCGAAACCGTGCGGAAAAGGGGGCGTGACGCGAGGGTGTCCACCCGGTTGCTCACGGTGCGTGCGCAAAGCCCTGTTGAGGCGCATCTCAATCGGCCCGACCTGCTGGGGATCGCCACGTTCGACACCCTCGGTGACCAGTTTTACCGTGCGTTGCTCTGATCGAGTGAGTGCCGCAAGCATTGCGTCGACTGTGAAGTTGATGTCGAAAATCTGTCGAATTACGCCGGTGGGACGATCGGGTTTGCGGCCGTTCGGGTCGGACGTGCCCGAAAATCGGACATCTCCGGCGCCGTGTTGGTCGCAGTGGCGGCAGGCGAGGGCGGGGGGAGGTGACTCTCCGACGTCGAGGGGGCGCCTTGCGGCATCCGGTCCATCGGTGGCGGACGTTTGGCCCACCAAGCGAGACCTTGCCAGGTCAACTTGTCAAGGGTTTGTGGTCGAACCCTCTTTTCACGGTGTTTCTATGCCGTTACAGTCCCGCACTGGGAGCGCTCCCAGAACCTCCACCGCCCTGCCCCCTCGGAGGAACCGCATGCGACGACGCATGTCCGGAGTGCTGATCGGCACGCTCACCGTGCTGGTCAGCGCCGTGACCCCGACCCAGATCCAGGCGTCGGCACAGGCCCCTGCCCAGGCCGACGCCGCGCCCGCGTTCAACTACGGCGAAGCACTCCAGAAGTCGATCTGGTTCTACGACGCGCAGCGATCCGGCGACCTGCCGGCCGACAACCGGGTGAACTGGCGCGGCGGCTCGGCGCTGAGCGACGGCGCCGACGTCGGCCTCGACCTGTCCGGCGGCTTCTACGACGCGGGCGACCACGTCAAGTTCGGCCTGCCGTTCGCGGCGAGCATGACCATGCTCGCGTGGGGCGCGGTGGAGAACCGGGGCGCCTACGAGGACTCGGGCCAGCTCCGGCACCTCCTCGCGAACCTCAAGTGGGGCACCGACTGGATCATCAAGGCGCACCCGAGCCCGAACGTCGTGTACGGGCAGGTCGGCGCGGGCGACGACGACCACAAGTGGTGGGGCGCCGCCGAGGTCATGCAGATGGCCCGCCCGTCCTACAAGGTCGACGCGTCCTGCCCCGGCTCGGACCTCGCGGGCGAGTACGCCGCCGCGATGGCCGCCTCGTCCATGGTCTTCCGGCGGTCCGATCCGACCTACGCGGACACCCTGCTGGCGCACGCCAGGCAGCTGTACTCCTTCGCCGACACCCACCGCGGCAAGTACAGCTCCTGCATCACCGACGCGGCGAAGTTCTACAACTCCCACAGCGGCTACCAGGACGAGCTGGTGTGGGGCGCCATCTGGCTGCACCGCGCCACCGGTGACGCGGCCTACCTGGCCAAGGCCAAGGCCGAGTACCCGAAGCTGTCCACCGAACCGCAGAGCACGACCCGGTCCTACCGGTGGACGATCGCCTGGGACGACAAGTCCTACGGCGCCTACGCGCTGATGGCGAAGCTGACCGGCGAGCAGCAGTACGTGGACGACACGAACCGCTGGCTCGACTACTGGACCACCGGGTACCAGGGCAACCGGGTCCGGTACTCGCCCGGCGGCCAGGCCGTGCTCGACACCTGGGGCTCGCTGCGCTACGCCGCCAACACCGCGTTCGTCGCGCTGACGCACGCCGACTGGCTGCGCGCCACCGACCCGGCGCGCGCCACCACCTACCACGACTTCGGCGTTCGGCAGGTGAACTACGCGCTCGGCGACAACCCGCGCAAGTCCAGCTTCGTCGTCGGCTTCGGCGCGAACCCGCCGCGCAACCCGCACCACCGCACCGCGCACGGCGCGTGGGCCGACACCATGCGGGAACCCGCCACCAGCAGGCACGTCCTGTACGGCGCGCTGGTCGGCGGCCCGAGCACGAACAACGACGCCCACACCGACGACCGCACCGACTACATCGCCAACGAGGTCGCGCTGGACTACAACGCGGGCTTCACCGGCGCGCTCGCCCGCCTCCACGCCGAGTACGGCGGCACGCCGCTCGCGGACTTCCCGGTCGCCGAGACCCCCGACGGCCCGGAGCTGACGGTGCAGGCGTCGGTCAACCAGAGCGCGCCCGGCTTCACCGAGGTGAAGTCGTTCATCCTCAACAAGTCCGCGTGGCCGGCCCGGGCGTTCACCGGCTCGCTGCGCTACTACTTCACCCTCGACGGCGCGACGACGCCCGACCAGATCACCGTCACCACCAACTACAACCAGTGCGGCACGCCGAGCGCCCCCCGGCAGCACAGCGGCCGGGTGTACTACGTGGACGTGCCGTGCCCCGGCGTGTACCCGGGCGGGCAGTCCGCGCACCGGCACGAGGTGCAGTTCCGCATCACCAGCACGGGGACCTGGGACCCCGCCGACGACTGGTCCCACGAGGGACTGGGTTCCGGCAACACCGTCGCGCAGACCGACCGCCTCACCTTGGTGCAGGACGGCGCGGTGCTCTGGGGCCGCGAGCCCGGCCCGGCGGTGGTGGACCGCGAGGCGCCCACCGTCCCCAGCGGACTCACCGTCTCCGACGTCACCGGCAGCGGCGCGACGCTGCGCTGGGCGACGTCCACCGACAACGTCGGGGTGGTCGGCTACGACGTGCTCCGGGCGGACGGCACGATCGCAGGTGCCCCGGCCACCCCGGCGTTCCAGCTCACCGGGCTCAGCCCGGACACCGCCTACTCGTTCGCCGTCCGGGCCCGCGACGGCGCGGGCAACACGTCCGCGACCGGCGCGGTCGTGACCTTCCGGACCCGATCCGCCGACACCGGCCCCACCGGCTCGGTGGTCGCCCAGCAGCGCGGCGGCGGTGGCACGAGCGTCAACCAGATCGGCGTCACGCTCGCCGCCGTCAACCGGGGGACCACGGCGGTCGACCGGTCGACGGTCACCCTGCGGTACTGGTTCACCCGGGACGGCGCCACCGCGAACCACCAGGTGTTCTGCGACTGGGCGGTGGTCGGCTGCGCGAACGTGCGCGCCACCGTCGTCACGCTCCCGACCGCCCGGACCGGCGCGGACTCCTACCTCCAGGTCACCTTCGGCGCGGGGTCCCTCGCGCCGGGCGCGAGCACCGGTGACGTCCAGCTGAGGGTGGCCAAGTCCGACTGGTCGCCGTTCGACCAGTCGAACGACCACAGCTATCGCGCCACCACCGCGCTGGCCGACTTCGACCGGGTGACCGCCTACACCGGCACCACCCTCGCCTGGGGCGTCGAACCCTAGGCCCGCAGACCCGGCACGGGGCGTTCTGCGCGCCCAGGCGTCCCGTGCCGAACCCAGCTCCCGCCCCACACCGCCGCCTTTTTGGAAGCTCGCGGGTCAACGGCTGATCCGTGCAGGAGGAGGACGCATGAGGTACCGCACCAGAGCGGGACGGTTGCGCACCGGACCGCTCGCGCTGATAGCCGCGGCAGCGACCGCCGCGGGTGTTATGCCGTTCGTCGCCCCCGTGGCGAACGCGGCCGTGACGTGCACGGTCAACTACCAGGTCACGAACCAGTGGCAGGGCGGCTTCGGCGCCAGCGTGGCCATCCGCAACCAGGGTGACGCGGTCAACAACTGGCGCCTCACGTGGACCTTCCCGAACGGACAGCGCGTCCAGCAGGGGTGGAGCGGCACGTTCAGCCAGAGCGGCTCGGTGGTCACCGTGGCCGCTCCGACCTGGTCGCCCAACCTCGCGTCCGGCGCGCAGACCACGGTCGGCTTCAACGGCTCGTGGACCGGCAGCAACAACCCGCCGACCGACTTCGCGCTCAACGGCACGCCCTGCACCGGCCCGAACACCGCGCCGAGCGTGTCGCTGACCTCGCCGACGGCGGGCCAGGCGTTCCAGAGCGGCGCGGCGATCGCGATGGCCGCGACCGCGGCCGACACCGACGGCAGCGTCGCCAAGGTGGACTTCCTGGCGGACGGCGTGGTCGTCGCGACCGACACCTCGGCGCCCTTCACGGGCTCGTGGACCGGTGCCGCGGTAGGCGAGCACGCCATCACCGCCCGGGCCACCGACGACAAGGGCGGGGTCGGCACGTCGACCGCCGTGGGCATCCGGGTCCTCGCGGGCCAGGCGGTCCAGGTCAGCCCGAACTCGCTGAGCGTCCGGCAGGGCAACACCGGCACGTTCGGCGTGTCGCTGGCGACCGCGCCGACGGCCAACGTCACGGTGGCGGTCTCGCGCTCCGCGGGCAGCACCGACCTCACGGCCGGTCCCGCGTCGCTGACCTTCACCCCGTCGAACTGGGCGACCAAGCAGAACGTCACGGTCACCTCGGCGGACAACGGCGGCGCCCTGGGCACGGCCACGTTCACGGTCAGCTCCACCGGCATCGCCCCGGCCACGGTCGAGGTGCGCGAGGTCGACGGCTCCGCGTCGGACTTCGAGCAGGCGTTCCTCGACCTGTACGCGAAGATCCACGACCCGTCCAGCGGCTACTTCCGGACGTTCCCGGACGGCCTGAAGGTCCCGTACCACTCGATCGAGACGCTGATGGTCGAGGCGCCGGACCACGGTCACCAGACCACGTCCGAGGCGTTCAGCTACTACCTGTGGCTGGAGGCCAGCTACGCCCGGATCACGGGTGAGTGGGCCTCGTTCAAGAAGGCCTGGGCCTCGATGGAGAAGTACATCATCCCGGCGACGGCCGACCAGCCGACGAACAACAAGTACGACGCGTCCAAGCCGGCGACGTACGCCCCCGAGCACCCGCGGATGGACCAGTACCCGTCCCAGCTCGACAGCAACGCGCCGGTGGGCCGCGACCCGATCGCGGCCGAGCTGAAGTCGGCCTACGGGACCGACGACATCTACGGCATGCACTGGCTGATCGACGTCGACAACACCTACGGCTTCGGCCGGTGCGGCGACGAGTCCGACGCGGCCCCCGCGTACATCAACACCTACCAGCGCGGCTCGTCGGAGTCGGTGTGGGAGACCATCCCGCAGCCGTCCTGCGACACGTTCGCGCACGGTGGCCCCAACGGCTACCTCGACCTGTTCACCAAGGACGCGAGCTACGCCAAGCAGTACAAGTACACCAACGCCCCGGACGCCGACGCGCGTGCGGTGCAGGTGGCGCTGCTGGCGCAGGAGTGGGCGACCGAGCAGGGCAAGGGCAGCGAGATCGCCCCGGAGGTCGCGAAGGCGGCCAAGATGGGCGACTACCTCCGCTACGCCATGTTCGACAAGTACTTCAAGAAGATCGGCAACTGCACCAGCCCGACCACCTGCCCCGGTGGCACCGGCAAGGACAGCGCGCACTACCTGATGTCCTGGTACTACGCGTGGGGCGGCGCCACCGACACGTCCGCCGGTTGGGCGTGGCGCATCGGTTCCGGCGCCTCGCACCAGGGTTACCAGAACCCCCTGGCGGCCTACGCGCTGGCGAACGTGCCGGCCCTGAAGCCGAAGTCGGCGACCGGCCAGCAGGACTGGGCCACCTCGATGACCCGCCAGCTGGAGATGCTGCAGTGGCTCCAGTCGGCCGACGGCGGCATCGCCGGCGGTGTCACGAACACGTGGGAAGGCTCGTACGGCCAGCCCCCGGCCGGCACGCCGACCTTCTACGGCATGTTCTACGACGCCCACCCGGTGTGGCGCGACCCGCCGTCGAACCGCTGGTTCGGCTTCCAGGCGTGGCAGATGGAGCGCACCGCCGCCCTGTACGAGATGACGGGCAACGCGGCGGCCAAGAAGATCCTCGACAAGTGGGTCCCCTGGGCCATCGCGAACACCACCGTCGGTGCGAACGGGGCGTTCCAGATCCCGTCCGACCTGGAGTGGACCGGCGCGCCGGACAACTGGAACGCCACCAACCCGGGCGCCAACGCCAACCTGCGCGTGCGGGTGCTCAACCACAGCCAGGACGTCGGCATCGCCGCGTCCTACGCCAAGACGCTCCTCAACTACGCGGCCGAGTCGGGCAACGCCCAGGCGAAGACCGTCGGTGAGGGCCTCCTGACGGCGCTGCTGGCGCACCAGGACGACAAGGGCATCGCGGTGCCCGAGACGCGGGCGGACTACAACCGCTTCGACGACACCTACAACACGTCGACGCGCGAGGGCCCGTACGTCCCGACGGGCTGGTCGGGCACCATGCCCAACGGTGACCAGATCCGACCGGGCGTCTCGTTCACCGACATCCGGTCCATGTTCAAGCAGGACCCGGACTGGCCGAAGGTCCAGGCCTACCTGGACGGCGGCCCCGCGCCGACCTTCACCTACCACCGGTTCTGGGCGCAGGCTGAGATCGCCACGGCGTTCCAGCTGCACGTGGAGCTGTTCGGGTAGGACCCAACCGAAGGTCGCCGTCACCCCCCTCACGACGTGGTGAGGGGGGTGTTCGGCGTGGTCACGACATCGCGTCTCAAATGTCGAACGCATTCGATTCGAACCCCTCGAATCGAAACATTCGCGAAACTTCGGTGTTGACTCGACTCGGAGACCTGTGCCACATTTTTGGCACCCCCGCCGCTGAGCCGAACGGGGTGATCTCCGGTCACGAATCGAATCGTTTCGATTCACATACCTGGACATTCGACGAATTCGACGAGCGCGAGAGGTGTGCCGTGGACCCGCTGCCGTTCCGCGACCCGGGGCTCCCGGTGGAGACCAGGGTCGCCGACCTCCTCGGCCGGCTGACCGCCGAGGAGAAGGTGGCGATGCTCCACCAGCGGCAACCCGCCGTGCCCCGACTGGGCCTCGCCGAGTTCCGCACGGGCCTGGAGGCGCTGCACGGCGTGGCGTGGCTCGGCGAGGCCACCGTGTTCCCGCAGGCGGTCGGCCTGGGCGCGTCGTGGGACACCGACCTGGTGCGCAGGGTCGGCGAGGCGACCGGCGTCGAGGCGCGCGGCTTCCACCACCGCGACCCCGTCGCGCACGGCCTCAACGTGTGGGCGCCGGTGGTGAACCCGCTGCGCGACCCGCGCTGGGGCCGCAACGAGGAGGGCTACTCCGAGGACCCGGTGCTCACCGCCGAGATGGGCACGGCCTACGCCCGAGGCCTGCGCGGCGACCACCCGCGCTACCTGCGCACCGCGCCCACGCTCAAGCACTTCCTGGGCTACAACAACGAGGACGACCGCTGCACGACGTCGTCGGACCTGCGCCCCCGCGTGCTGCACGAGTACGAGCTGCCGTGCTTCCGCGGCCCGGTCGAGGCGGGCGCGGCGGTCGCCGTGATGCTGGCCTACAACCTGGTCAACGGCCGCCCCGCGCACCTGACCCCGCTGCTGGACGCGGAGCTGCGGCCGTGCGCGCCGGACGGCCTGGCCGCGGTCAGCGACGCCTACGCGCCGTCGAACGTGGCCGGGGTGCAGGCGTACCTGCCCACCCACGCCGAGGCGCACGCCGCGATGCTGAACGCGGGCCTGGACAGCTTCACCGACCAGGACGCCGACCCGACCCTGACGATCGCGAGCGTCACCACCGCGATCGAGGACGGCCTGCTGGAGCAGGGGGTCGTCGACCGCGCCGTGGGCCGGGTGCTGGCGCTGCGGTTCCGGCTGGGCGAGTTCGACCCGCCCGCCGACGACCCCGCCGGCGACCCGGCAGACGGCAACCCGTACGCGGCGATCACGTCCGACGTCATCGGCACGCACGGCGAGCTGGCGCTGGAGGCGGCGCGGCAGGCGGTCGTGCTGCTGCGCAACGACTCCTTCCTGCCGCTGCGGTCCGGTGTGGACCTGGCGGTCATCGGCACGCACGCGGACACCGTCTTCGAGGACTGGTACAGCGGCACCCCGCCCTACCGGGTGACCGTCCGCACCGGACTGGAGCAGTTCGCGACCGTCGCCCACCACGAGGGCGTCGACCGGATCGCGCTGCGCGCGGCGGACGGCCGCCACCTCGGGGTGCGCGGCGGCGTCGTCGGCCTCGGCGACCGGGCGCTGTTCGACCGGTTCGACTGGGGCGACGGGGTGTGGACGCTGCGGGACGTGGCGTCGCGCCGCTACCTCGGGGTGCGGCAGGACGGCACGCTGGTCGCCGAGGCCGTCACGCCCGGCGGCTGGGACGTGCGCGAGCTGTTCGAGCCGCGCCCCACCGACGACGGGGTCGTCCTGCGCAACAAGGTCCAGGGGACCGACATCGGTCCGTTCACCGTGGAGCTGGTGGTCGACGGGACCGCCGCCGCGGCCGAGGTCGCCGCCCGGGCCGAGGTCGCGGTCCTCGTGCTGGGCAACGACCCGCACGTCAACGGCCGCGAGACCCAGGACCGCACCACCCTGCGCCTGCCGAACCTCGACCTGGTCAGGGCGGTCCGCGAGGCCAACCCGAGGACCGTGCTGGTGCTGGTGAGCAGCTACCCGTACACCCTCGACGGCGAGGAGGAGCGGCTCCCGGCGGTCGTGTGGACCGCGCACGGCGGGCAGGAGCAGGGCCGCGCCGTGGCCGAGGCGCTGTTCGGCGCCTACTCGCCGTCCGGCCGGCTGCCCCAGACCTGGTACCGCTCCGACGACGACCTGCCCGACGTGCTCGACTACGACGTCATCCGCGCGGGCAGCACGTACCTGTACTTCACCGGCGACCCGCTGTTCCCGTTCGGCCACGGCCTGGGCTACGCGACGTTCGGCTACTCGGACCTGGCCCACGACGGCGGTGTCGCCCGCGTGTCGATCACCAACACCGGCCTCGTGCCCGGCGCGGAGGTCGTGCAGCTGTACTCGTCGGCCCGGCGGCCCAGGGTGCGGCAGCCCGTGCGCAGGCTCCAGTCGTTCCGGCGCGTGCACCTCGAACCGGGGGAGACCGCGACCGTCGAGCTGCCCGTCGGGCACCTGTGGCACTGGGACGTCACGACCGGGCGCCGCGTCGTCGAGACCGGTCGCTACGAGCTGGCCGTCGGCTCCTCGTCCCGGGAGATCAGGGCACGCCTCGACATCGACGTCGAGGGCGAGGTGATCGCGCCGCGCGCCGGGGTGCTGCGGGCCGTCGACTTCGACGACTGCGACGGCGTGCGGCTGGTGGACGACGAGGTGGAGTTCACCCGCGAGGGCGGCTGGATCGCGTTCCACGACGTGGTGGACGGCGAGCGGTCGGCGCCGCCGGGCACGCGGGTCTCGCGGCGCGACGGCGCGTCGCTGGTGCTCACCGCTGCGGCGGCGGGCGTGCGGGTGAGGGAGGTGCGTTGACGTGGTCACCATCGCCGATGTCGCGCGGCACGCCGGGGTCGCCCCCAGCACCGTGTCGTACGTGCTGACGGGGCGCCGCTCGATCTCCACGGCGACCAAGGCCAGGGTCGAGGCGAGCGTGCGGGCACTGGGCTACCACCCGCACGCGGGCGCCCGGTCGCTGGCCAGCAACCGGGCCAACGTGCTGGCGCTGGTGCTGCCGGTGCGCGAGGGCATGCACATGCCGGTGCTGATGCAGTTCGTCGTCGCGGTCGCCAACGCGGCCCGCCGGCACGACCACGACGTGCTGCTGGTGACCGCCGACCAGGGCGCGGCCGGTCTGCGCAGGGTGGCGGGCAGCGCCCAGGTCGACGGCCTGCTCGTGATGGACGTGGAGATGCACGACGAGCGCGTGCCGGTGCTGCGGGAGCTGGACCGGCCCTCGGTGCTGATCGGCTTCCCCGCCGACGCGGCCGGGCTGACGTGCGTGGACCTGGACTTCGCCGAGGCGGGCGCCCGCTGCGTGGACCACCTGGCCGACCTCGGGCACACCTACCTGGCGCTCGTCGGCGCGCCGCGCGCGGTCTACCAGCGCGACACCGGCTTCGCGCACCGCACCATGGCCGGGTTCAGCGCCGCCGCCATGCGCCGCGGCGTCGCCTCCACGACCCTGCCCACCGAACCCGACCACGAGTCGGTGCGCGTGGCCATCACCGGCCTGCTGGACCGGCACCCCGCCGTGACCGGCCTGGTCGTGCACAACGAGGCCGCCCTGCCCTCGGTCGTGGAGGTGCTGCGCACGCTGGGCCGCAAGGTGCCCGACGACATCGCGGTGATCGCGATCTGCCCCGACGACCAGGCCGAGCGGCTGATGCCGCCGCTGACCTCGGTGGCGGTGCCCGCCGAGCAGCTCGGCCACCACGCGGTCGCGCTGCTGATGGCCAAGCTCGACCGCACCCCGACGCCCCCGCTCACGCTGCTGCCGCCACGGCTGACCGAGCGGGCGAGCACCACGCGCTGACCCCGCGTCCCCGGCCCGCTCCGCCGGGCGCCGTCGAAGCGCTTCGAACTCAACAGGAGGAACACCGGATGGGCTTGCGCGAGATCAGCGGCGGATTCGACTGGCGCGACGGCCACCAGGTGGTGCGCGTGGAGGCGTGGGGACCCGACGCCGTCCGCGTGCGGGTGGGGCTGACCGGCGTGCGCGACGACGTGCCCGGCGCGTTGGTCGGGCGGCCCGACGCCGAGGTCGACGTGAAGGTCGGGCAGGCGAGCGCGGTCCTGGTCAACGGGAAGCTGCGCGTGGAGCTGGGCGAGGGCCTGCTGCGGTTCGTCCGCGAGGACACCCAGACCGAGCTGCTGGCCGAGGAGCGCATCCACTTCTGGTGGCCCGGCTCCCGGCTGTTCACCTCGACCGGCAACGGCTACCACCGCGTGGCGCAGAACTTCCGCGCCTACGACGGCGAACGCCTCTTCGGCCTGGGCCAGCACCAGCACGGCCTGCTCGACCAGAAGGGGTCGGTCGTCGAGCTGGTGCAGCGCAACGCCGAGGTGACCATCCCGTTCCTGGTGTCCAGCCGCGGCTACGGACTGCTCTGGAACACCCCCGCCGTCGGCCGCGTCGAGCTGGGCCGCACCGGCACCCGCTGGGTGTCCGACAGCGCCCGCCAGATCGACTACTGGCTCACCGCCGGCGACCCGGCCGACGTGCTCCGCAACTACGCCGACGCCACCGGTCACGCCCCGGAGTTCCCCGAGTGGGCGGCGGGGTTCTGGCAGAGCAAGCTGCGCTACCGCTCCCAGGAGGAGCTGCTGGCCGTCGCCCGCGAGTACCGCGACCGCGGCCTGCCGCTGTCCGTGATCGTCGTCGACTTCTTCCACTGGACGCACCTGGGCGAGTGGCGCTTCGACCCCGCCGAGTGGCCCGATCCGGCCGCCGCCGTGCGCGAGCTGGACGGGATGGGCGTCAAGCTCATGGTGTCGGTGTGGCCCTCGGTCAGCCCGCTGTCCGAGAACTACCCGGTGATGCTGGAGCGCGGCCTGTTCATCGCCACCGAGCAGGGACCGCCGGTGCACGCCGACTGGCCCGACAAGGGCGTCGAGGGCGAGGTGGGCGTGTCGTTCTACGACGCGTCCAACCCGGAGGCCCGCGCGTTCGTCTGGGACCGGGTCAAGCGCCACTACTACGACCACGGCGTGCGCGTGTGGTGGCTCGACGCGTGCGAACCCGAGCTGAAGCCCGGCGCGCCGGAGAACCTGCTCACCCACGACGGCCCCGGCCTCGAAGTGCTCAACGCCTACCCGGTGAACAACGCCAGGGCGTTCTTCGAGGGCATGCGCGCCGAGGGCGAGACGGAGATCATCACCCTCAACCGCTCGGCGTGGGCGGGCAGCCAGCGCTACGGCGCCGCCCTGTGGTCCGGCGACATCCCGGCCACCTTCGAGTCCCTGGGCGCGCAGATCCGCGCCGGGCTCAACGTGGCGCTGTCCGGCATCCCCTGGTGGACCACCGACATCGGCGGCTTCCACGGCGGCGACCAGGCCTCACCCGAGTACCGCGAGCTGATCGTCCGCTGGTTCCAGTACGGCGCGCTGTGCCCGCTGTTCCGGCTGCACGGCTTCCGCGACCCCGACGTGCCGCTGCACCCGACCATGACCGGCGGACCCAACGAGGTGTGGTCCTACGGTGACGAGGCGTACGAGCACATCACCGCCGCGATGCGGCTGCGCGAGCGCCTGCGGCCCTACGTGCTGGAGCAGATGCGCGTCGCCACGGAGACCGGCCTGCCGCCCATGCGGCCGCTGTTCGTCGACTTCCCCCACGACGAGGCCGCCTGGGCCGTGGACGACCAGTTCCTGTTCGGCCCGGACCTGCTCGTCGCGCCGGTGTACCGGCACGGCGAGCGGTCCCGGGAGGTGCACCTCCCGGCGGGCGCGCGGTGGACCGACCACGCGACCGGTGAGGTCCACGAGGGCGGGCGGACCGTCCTGGCGGACGCGCCGCTGCACCGCATCCCCCTCTTCGTGCGCGACGGCGCACAACCCTTCTGACCCGACGCAAAGGGGCGTTTCCACCATGGACAACCTCACCCGCAGAGGTTTCTTCGGCTTCTCGGCCGCAGTCGGCGGCGCATTCCTGGTGGGCTGCGGCGGCACGGCCGCCCAGCACACCGGCAGCGCGCTCGACGCCGACGCGCTGGCCAAGGTGCTGCCCGCGCACATCCCGGTCGAGTTCGCCAAGCCCGACCTGCCCGGCGTGAACGGCTCCGCGCCCGGCTACCTGAAGTTCCCGGACACGCTCGTCGCGGCGGTGGAGGAGAAGCCGCTCAAGGGCGGCGAGGTCACCGCCATGACCCCCGCGTTCTGGCCCGTCCCGCCGGGCCTGGGCGAGAACTCCTACTACGACGTCGTCAACGAGCGCCTCGGCGGCGTGGTGAAGTTCGACCTGGTGCAGGGCAGCGACTACGCGGCGAAGCTGGCCGCGATGATGGCGGGCCGGAACGTGCCGGAGATGACCGTCATGCCGACGTTCACCATCCCGCCGCGCTTCAGCGAGGGCGTCGGTGAGGTGTTCCGCGACCTGACCGACTTCCTCGCCGGGGACAAGGTGAAGGACTACCCGCTGCTGGCGAACATCCCCACCGACGCGTGGCACGCGTGCGTCTACGGCGGCCGGCTCTACGGCGTGCCGTTCCCGGACAAGCCGTTCCCCGAGGCGATGTTCTACCGCAGCGACGTCTTCGAGCAGCTCGGCGTCGAACCGCCGAAGAACGCCGACGGGTTCGTGGCGCTGTGCAAGGAGGTCAACGACCCCGGCGCCAACCGGTGGGCCGTCGGCGACGTGTTCCGCTCGATGATCCGCATGTTCGGCGACCCGGGCGACTGGAGCCGCGACCCCTCCGGCAAGGTCGTCAACAAGATCGAGACCGAGGCGTACACCGAGGCGGTCAAGTTCACCCAGTCGCTGTACGCCGCCGGGTACGTGCACCCCGACCTCGTCGCGGGCAGCACGACCCGCGTCAAGGAGCTGTTCGCGGGCGGGCAGATGCTCGTCTACCAGGACGGCCTGGGCGCGTGGCGCGAGGCGCTGGCCCAGCAGCGGCCCACCAACCCCGGCTTCCGCATGGACGCCTTCCCGCTGTTCGCGCACGACGGCGGCGAACCGTCCTACCCGGTGAGCCCGCCCACCGCGATGGTCACCCTGATCCGCAAGGACCTCCCCGACGACCGGGTGCGCGAGCTGCTGAAGGTGGCGGACTTCGCCGCCGCGCCCATCGGCACCGAGGAGCACTTCCTGCTGCGCTACGGCACCGAGGGCAAGCACAGCGCCCGCGGCGCGGGCGGCGCGCCCGACCTCAACGAGCTGGGCCGCAAGGAGATCACGCTCACCTACGGCTTCCTCGCCTCACCGCCGGACGCCATCGTGGAGACCCAGTACCCCGACTACGTCGAGTCGCTGCACGCCTGGCTCGCCGACGCCCAGCAGCACCAGGTCAAGCCGCCCACGTTCGGGCTGCGCATCGAGGAGCCCGCCGAGCACTCCAAGCTGCCCAAGCAGTTCGAGGACCGCACGAACGACATCCTGCGCGGGCGCACCCCGGTCTCCGAGGTCGGCAAGCTCGCCGAGGACTGGCGCAAGGCCGGCGGCGACGAGCTGCGCGAGTTCTACGACAAGGCGCTCACCGATGCCGGGCGCTGACCTGCTGGAGCGGCCCGCCGTCTCGGCGGGCCGCCCCGCGTCCCCACCCCGCCGCGCCGCCTGGGCCCGCCGGCTGCGCCGCGACTGGGCGCTGCTGGTGATGGTGGCGCCCGCCGTGGTGCTGCTGGCGGTGTTCCACTACGTGCCGCTGTTCGGCAACGCGGTCGCGTTCCAGGACTACTCGCCGTACGTCGGCATCGCGGGCAGCCAGTGGGTCGGGTTCTCGAACTTCGCGCGGATCGTCGGCGACCCCGCCTTCTGGGACGCCACCGCCAACACGCTGACGATCACCGCGTTCCAGCTGGTGTTCTACTTCCCGGTGCCGATCGGCCTGGCGCTGCTCGTGCACAGCCTGCTCTCGCCCCGGCTGCGGATGTTCGTGCAGAGCGTGGTCTACCTGCCGCACTTCTTCTCCTGGGTGCTGGTCATCACGCTGTTCCAGCAGATGCTGGGCGGCGCGGGCGTGCTCAACCAGTTCCTGCGCTCGCACGGGTTCTCCCCGGTGGACGTGATGACCGACCCGGACCTGTTCCTCGTCCTGGTCACCGCGCAGTCGGTGTGGAAGGACGCGGGGTGGGGCGCGATCGTGTTCCTGGCCGCCCTGTCCACCGTGGACACCTCGCTGTACGAGGCGGCGGCCGTGGACGGCGCGGGCCGGTGGCGGCGCATGTGGCACGTGACGCTGCCCGCGCTGATCCCGGTGATCGTGCTGCTGCTCATCCTGCGCCTGGGCGAGGCGCTCACGGTGGGCTTCGAGCAGTTCCTGCTCCAGCGCGACGCCGTGGGCGCGGCCACCGCCGAAGTCCTCGACACGTACGTGTACTTCACCGGCGTGGTGAACTCGGACTTCTCCTACGCCGCCGCGGCGGGCCTCGTGAAGGGCCTCGTCGGGTTGGCGCTGGTGCTCGCGGCCAACAAGGTCGCGCACCTGGTCGGCGAGCAGGGGGTGTACTCCCGATGACCGCAGCCGTGCGCCCCGCGTGGGACGAGGCCCCGACCCGGCTCGGCCGGGCCGTGAAAGCAGTGGTGGTCGGCGTCGTGCTGCTGGCCGTGCTGTTCCCGCTGTGGGTGGTGGTGCTGACCAGCGTGTCGCCGTCCACCGCCATCACCGAGGCCGGCGGTCTCGTGGTCGTCCCGGACGGGTTCACCCTCGGCGCCTACGCCGAACTGCTGTCCGGCGGCACCGTCACCCGGTCCGTGCTGGTCAGCACCGGCATCACGGTCGTCGGCACGCTGTTCAGCGTGGTCGTGACGCTGCTCGCCGCCTACGGCCTGTCCCGGCCGGGCTCGTTCGCGCACCGGCCGCTGCTGTTCGTGGTGCTGCTGACGTTCCTGTTCGGCCCCGGCCTGATCCCCACCTACCTGCTGGTGCAGTCGCTGGGCCTACTCGACACCTACGCGGCGCTCGTGCTGCCCGGCGCGGTGGCCGCCTTCAACCTGGTGGTGCTGCGGTCGTTCTTCATGAACATCCCGCAGGACCTGGTGGACAGCGCCCGCATCGACGGCGCGGGCGACTTCCGGGTGCTGACCCGGATCGTGCTGCCGCTGTCCAAGGGCGTGACGGCGGTGATCGCGCTGTTCTACGCGGTCGGCTACTGGAACGCGTTCTTCAACGCGTTCCTGTACCTCAACTCCACCGACAAGTGGCCGTTGCAGCTGGTGCTGCGCGCCTACGTGCTCCAGGGCCAGCCGATCCCCGGCGCGAGCCCGGCGGACTCCACGCTGGACGGCACCGGCGGCCTGGTGGCGACGCTCGCGGTGAAGATGGCGGTGGTGGTGATCGCGGTCGTGCCCGTGCTCCTCGTCTACCCGTTCGTGCAGAAGCACTTCACCAAGGGCGTGATCGTGGGGGCGATCAAGGGATGACCCGGCTCGCGGACGGGCGGCTGCGGTACGGCGGCGACTACAACCCCGAGCAGTGGCCCGAGGACGTGTGGCCGCGCGACGTCGAGCTGATGCGCGAGGCGGGCGTGACCACGGTGACCGTGGGCGTGTTCTCCTGGTCGCGCATCGAACCGCGGCCGGGGGAGCGGGACCTCGGCTGGCTGGACCGGGTCCTCGACCTGCTGCACGACGGCGGCATCGAGGTCTTCCTGGCCACGCCGACCGCGTCGCCGCCGCCCTGGCTCGGGCACCGGTACCCGGAGACGCTGCCGGTCGACTTCGACGGCCACCGCCTGTCCTACGGCTCCCGCAACCAGTTCTGCCCGTCGTCCCCGGTGTACCGGGAGCACGCGCTGGCGCTGGTCGACGACCTGGCCGCGCGGTACGGCGACCACCCGGCGCTGGCGCTGTGGCACGTCGGCAACGAACTGGGCCAGGTGTGCCACTGCGACGTGACCGCCGAGCACTTCAGGACGTGGCTGCGCGCCCGGCACGGCTCCCTGGACGCGCTCAACGCGGCCTGGCACACCGCGGCCTGGAGCCAGCGCTACGGGGAGTGGGACGAGGTCGTGCCGCCGCGCCGCGCCCCCTACCTGATCAACCCCGGTCAGCGGCTCGACTTCGCCCGGTTCTGCTCCGACGCGCTGCTGGAGCACTTCACCGCCGAGCGCGACGTGCTGCGCCGGCACACCCCGCACGTGCCGGTGACCACGAACTTCATGGGCCTCGACGCGCCGCTGGACTACTGGGCGCTGGCGCGCGAGGAGGACGTGGTCTCGCACGACTGGTACCCCGACCCGGCCGACCCGACCGCGCACGTGGTCAGCGCCTTGGGCTTCGACCTGATGCGGTCGCTGAAGGACGGGCCGTGGCTGCTCATGGAGCAGGCGACGAGCGCGGTGAGCTGGCGGCGCCGCAACCCGCCCAAACCCGCCGGCCAGTTGCGCGCCCAGTCGGTGCAGGCGGTGGCGCGCGGCGCGGACGCGGTGTGCTTCTTCCAGTGGCGGGCCTCCGCGGGCGGCGCGGAGAAGTTCCACTCCGGCATGGTGCCCCACGCCGGACCCGACAGCCGGGTGTTCCGCGAGGTCGTGGCGCTGGGCGCGGACCTGGTGGCCCTCGCGCCGGTCGCCGGGACGGACGTGACCGCGTCGGTGGCCGTGGTGCTGGACTGGGAGAGCTGGTGGGCGGCCCGGCTCGACGCGCACCCGTCGGCCGACTTCGACGTGCTGAGGCGCGTGCGCGACTTCTACGAGCCGCTGTTCGACGCGGGCGTCGCGGTCGACTTCGCCCACCCGGAGGCCGACCTGACCCGCTACCGCCTGGTGGTCGCGCCCAACCTGTACCTCGTCCGCGACCCCGTGCCGCTGATGTCCTACGTCGAGGGCGGAGGCACGCTGGTGATGGGCTTCTTCTCCGGCGTGGTCGACGAGCACGACCGGGTGCGCCTGGGCGGCTACCCGGCCCCGTTCCGGGAGCTGCTCGGCCTGCGCGTCGAGGAGATGGCGCCGCTCGGCCCGGACGAGGTGGTGCGGTGCGCCTCCGCCTCACTGGGCGGGTTCACCGCGGACTCCTGGTGCGACGACCTGCGCGCCGAGGGCGCCGAGGTGGTCGCGTCGCTGGTCGACGGCGGGGTGCCGGTCGTGCTGCGCAACCGCTTCGGCACGGGCACGGCCTGGTACGTCGGCACCCGGCCGTCACCGGAGGGCACCCGCGCGCTGCTCGACCGGGTGCTCGCCGAGGCCGGCGTCGACCCGGTCCTCGCGGTGCCGCGCGGGGTCGAGGCGGTGCGCCGCGGCGAGGTGCTGTTCCTGGTCAACCACGGCGTCGCCGACGTGCGGGTGGACGTGCCGGGCGCGCACGACGACCTGCTGTCCGGCGCGGTCGTGTCCGGTTCGCTGACCCTGGGGAGGTTCGGTGTCGCGGCTCTGGTTCAGCGGTCCCGCTGAGCGGTGGGAGGGGGCGCTGCCGCTGGGCAGCGGTCGGTTCGGCGCGATGTGCTGGGGCACCGGCCGGTTCGACCTCAACGACGACCGGATGTGGTCCGGCGGACCCGCCCGGCCCGTCGACGGCGTGGCGCGGGTGCTCGCCGCCCGCGAGGCCGTGCTGGCGGGCGACCCGGAGGGGGCCGAGGAGCTGCTGCGGTCCGTCCAGGGGCCCGACACCGGCGTCTACCAGCCGCTGGGCACGCTCCGGGTGCGCGGCCTGGAACCGGGGGAGGGCTACGAGCGGTCGCTCGACCTGCGCACCGGCGTGGCGGCCGTGCGCTACTCCGAGGGCGTCCGGCAGGTCGCCGTGTGCTCTTCCGAGCACCACGCGCTGGCCGTGCGCGTCGAGGGCGCGCCGCACGTGACGGCGGACGTGGACCGGGCGCTGCCCCTCACCCGGGTCGAGGAACCGGGCGCCGTCGTCTTCTACGCCGGCCTGGCCGACCCGCCGCCGTGGCGGGAGTTCCACGACCGGGCCGTCGCCGACCACCGGGCGCTGTTCGACCGGGTCGCGCTCGACCTCGGCCCCGCGCCCGACGCGCCCGTGGACGAGTGGCCCGCCGACGACCCGGCCCTCGCCGCGCTGCTGTTCCAGTACGGCCGGTACCTGCTGATCGCCTCGTCCCGACCCGGCACGCTGCCCGCGAACCTCCAGGGCGTGTGGAACCCGCACGCCGACCCGCCGTGGCGGTCGAACTACACGCTCAACATCAACACGCAGATGAACTACTGGGCCGCCGAACCCACGGGGCTGCCCGAGTGCCACGAACCGCTGTTCGACTTCGTCGACGGACTCGCCCGGCACGGGGCGGAGACCGCCCGATCGCTGTACGGCGCGGGCGGCTGGTGCGCCCACCACAACAGCGACCCGTGGTTCCTGACCACCCCCGTGCAAGGTGACCCGGCGTGGGCGAACTGGCCGATGGCCGGCGCGTGGCTGTGCCTGCACCTGTGGGAGCACTACGCCTTCACCGGCGACGCGGAGTGGCTGCGCACCCGTGCCTGGCCGCTGATGCTCGGCGCGGCCGACTTCTGCCGCTCGTGGGTGTTCGAGCACGACGGCGTCCTGACGACCGCACCGTCCACGTCACCGGAGAACCACTACGAGGGCCCGTCCGGCAACCCGGTGGCGGTGGGCGTGGGCTCCACCATGGACCTGACCCTGGTGTGGGAGCTGTTCACCCGACTGCGCGAGGCGGGGGAGGTGCTGGACCTGCCGGTCGACACCTCCCTCCTGGACCGCCTGCCGCCGCTGCCGATCGGCTCCCGGGGACAACTGCTGGAGTGGGCCCGCGAGGCGCCCGAAACCGAGCCGCGGCACCGGCACGTGTCGCACCTGGTCGGCCTCTACCCGGGCAGCCGCATCCGGCGCGGCACCCCCGAGGCCGAGGCCGCCCGCCGGGTGCTGGAGGAACGCGGCGACGAGGGCCCCGGCTGGTCGCACGCGTGGAAGGCCGCCCTGTGGGCCAGGCTGGGCGACGGCACGCGCGCCGCGTCGCTGCTCGCCGCCATGCCCCGCTGCGAGAACCTGGTGGCGGCCGACCCGTTCCAGGTGGACGGCTCCCTGGGCCTGCCCGCCGCCGTGGCCGAGATGCTCGTGCAGAGCCACACCGGCGTGGTGGAGCTGCTGCCCGCGCTGCCCACCCGGTGGCGGCACGGGAGCGTCACCGGCCTGCGGGCGCGCGGCGGCCTCACCGTGGACCTGCACTGGCGCGGCGGCGAACCCAAGGCGGTCGCGATCACCGCCCGCACGGCTCGTGAGGTCGTGCTGCGGCACGGGGAACGCGTCGAAGTGCTGCGGGTGCGCCCGGGAACGCGGCACGACCTGTCCTGGTGAACCGGGGCCGCGACTCACGCCGCCACCGCGGGTGGTCGGTGGAGGAGGTTCTGGCGTGGTCTCTGTGCGGGGTCGATGTGTCGGGGTGGGATGAAGGTCGGTGTTCCGCCGGTGGTGGTGATGTGCCACTGCGAGTGGTGGATGAGGCTGTGGTGGGTGCGGCAGAGCAGGACGAGGTTCGACAGGTCGGTGGACCCGCCGTCGGCCCAGTGGCGTACGTGGTGGGCGTCGCACCACTTGGGTGGTCGGTGACAGCCGGGGAAGGCGCAGCCCCGGTCGCGGGCGTGCAGCGCCCGGCGCTGGGCCACGCTCACCGTTCGCTTGGCGCGGCCGAGGTCGAGCACTTCGGAGTCGCCGCCGAGTACGACCGGGAGGATTTTGGCGTCGCAGGCGATGCGGCGGGCCTGTGCCGCGCTGAGGTGCCGGTCGCCGTCCAACAAGGCGTGCCCGACACCGCGACGCAGGGTGTCGTGGTCGATGGTGACGCTGATGTGCGGTCGCTCTCCGGCCTCCGACGGCAGGTCGGTGGAGCGTGACGCCAGTGAGATCAGGTCGGCGAACGCCTCACCCCTGCGTCGTGCCGCGTCGCGCGGGCCGTCCGGGCGGGGTGCGGCGAGTGGTTCGAGCATCGCGGTGAACCGCGCCCCGGTCTCGGCGGACAATTCACCGAAGAACTCCAGTCGTCCGCCGGGCAGGTCGCGCAGGTGCAGCACGTCGCCGGGGTCGGCGGCGGGTTCGTCCACTTCATCGACGCGGTCCTGTTCGGCGCGGTCTCGAATCCGGTCGGCGAGTTGCCGCACGGCTTTCGGTTCCACCGACCGCGCGGCCTCGACCAGGATCTCCTCGGACCCGTCCGGCAGGCGCAGCGAGATGGCCCGCGCCAATTCGGTGAGGTGCCCGTCGGAGAGTTCCTCCAACACCGCACCCGTCACGGGGTGCAGGGGTGGGAGTGGTTGGCCGGTGGGGCTGGTGGAGGGCAGGAACAGGGTCACCTGCGCCGTCCACCGCTTCACCTCCCGCGTGTCGGCGCGCACCAGACGCCGGTAGGCATCCGCGTCCAGCCCGCGCCGCAGCACCTCGGCCAGCAACCGCAACCGCCGCACGTGCAGTGCGCGCAGCGATGCCTCGACCTCCGCGATGGCGGCGAACACACCATCGTCGGAGAGCAGCGCGGGCGACACGTCCATGAATCCAGGCTATTCGAACACCTGTGCCCATTTCATCACTCGTATGGTTAGGACGAAATGGCCGCGGAGTGACGGCCGGCTACGCTCCGGCAGATGAGCGACAACCACGTCGTGGTCATCACCACCACCGACAGCGAGGACGCGGCGGGCACCCTGGCGAGGGCCGTCGTGGAGGCACGCCTGGCGGCGTGCGTGCAGGTGAGCGGTCCGATCCGGAGCGTCTACCGGTGGGAGGGTGCGGTCCAGGAGGACCGGGAATGGCAACTCTGGATCAAGACCGCCTACGACCGGGTCGACGAGCTGACCGAGTTCGTCAAGGCGCGCCACGCCTACGACGTGCCCGAGGTGCTGGCCCTGCCGGTGCTCGGCGGCAACACCGACTACCTCGCCTGGATCACCGAGCAGACCCGCGCGTAGCGGCACCCGCACCACGAGCCGGAGCGGCGGCCCGCGCCCCCGCGGACCGCCGCTCCGGTCTGGTCGTCTCCGGTCTGGTCGTCGCCCCGGCAGGCCGTCAGCCGACCTCGGCGTCCTCGCGCTTCGTCCTGAGGTACTCCTTGAACTCCTTCAGCTCCCGCTTGACCACGGGGGCCAGCAGGTACAGGCCGACGATGTTGAACAGCGCCAGCAGGAACAGCACCGCGTCGGCGAAGTCCAGCACGCTGCCCAGCGTCAACACCGATCCCACCACGGTGAACAGGCAGAAGATGACGCGGTAGACGGCCTCGCTGCGCTTGCTCTTGCCGAACAGGTACGTCCACGCCTTCTCGCCGTAGTAGCTCCACGTGATGATCGTGGACACGGCGAACAGCACCACGGCCAGCGTCAGCACGTACGGGAACCACGGCAGCACGGTGGCGAAGGACTCCGAGGTGACCGTGACGCCGTCCGGCCTGGGGCCGCCGGCGAACACGGTGGCCTGGGCGTCCTTCCAGAACTGCGTCTGCGCCACGACGATGGTCAGGGCGGTCATGGTGCAGATGACCACGGTGTCGATGAACGGCTCCAGCAGCGCGACGTACCCCTCCGTGACCGGGCGGCGGGTCTTCACCGCCGAGTGCGCGATCGACGCGGAACCGAGGCCCGCCTCGTTGGAGAACGCGGCGCGCTGGAAGCCGACGATCAACGCGCCGATAGCGCCTCCCGCGACGCTGTCGGCGTTGAACGCGCCCGTGAAGATCTGGCCGATGGCGTCCGGGACGGCGGTGACGTTGAACAGGATGACGGTGAGGCATCCCAGGACGTAGAGGATCGCCATCGCGGGCACCAGCTTGCCGGTGACCCGGCCGATGGACTTGATGCCGCCGATGATCACGGCGCCGACCACGAGCGCGAGGACGATGCCGAACACCAGTGCGGCGCCGTCGGTGCCGAGGAAGCCCTCCTCGCCGCCGGTCACGTTGCGGAGCTGGGCGAACGTCTGGTTGGCCTGGAACATGTTGCCGCCGGCGATCCCGAAGAACAGGATCATGGCCGCCGCGCCCGCGGCGAGCACCTTGCCGACGGCCTTGCCCGCCCCACCGGGGAACCGCTCGGCCAGGCCCTTGCGCAGGTAGTGCATCGGGCCGCCGGACACCGTCCCGTCCGGGTGGACGTCGCGGTACTTGACGCCCAGGGTGCACTCGACGAACTTCGTGCACATGCCGAGCAGGCCGGCGAGGATCATCCAGAACGTCGCGCCCGCGCCACCGATGGTCACCGCCACACCGACACCGGCGATGTTGCCGAGGCCGACGGTGCCCGACACGGCCGAGCTGAGCGCCTGGAAGTGGGTGATCTCGCCGGGGTCGTCGGGGCTGCTGTGCCTGCCCCGGACGATGCGCAGCGCGGTGGTGAAGCCCCGCACCTGGATGACGCCGAAGTAGGCGGTGAAGATCGCCGCTGCGATGACGAGCCAGCCGACGATCCAGGGGAACGTCACGCCGAAGACGGTGATCTCGGCGAAGACGAAGCCTGCCACGGCATCCGAGACAGGGGTGAAGACGTTGTTGATGGCCTCCTCGACGGAGGACAGCGCTCCGCCCTCGGCCGCGAGGGTGACTGGTGGTGGACTCGTGGTCATGACCGGTCAGTGGATCGAATCGTGAAGCTCTTGCAAAGGTCTGTTAAGCGTTTCTTGAGGTTCGTCACCCGATCGCAAGCTCGCCTCCCACGACCAGGGGGCCTACAGCCCCAGCCGACGCCTCAGCAGCGTCGCCGTGTGCACGGGTTCGGCGTCCGTGCCGTGGCGCACCTGGGTGCGGCAGCTGAACCCGTCGGCCACCACCGACGTGCCCTCCGCCGCCGTCCGCACGGCCGGGAACAGCGCCAGCTCGCCCACCGCCATCGACACCTCGTGGTGCCCCTCCTCGAACCCGAAGTTGCCCGCCAGCCCGCAGCAGCCCTCCAGCAGCGACGCGGTCACCCCGGCTTTGACCAGCAGTTCCCGGTCCGCGTCCAGGCCGCCCTCCGCGTACTGGTGGCAGTGCGGCTGCACGACCGCCCCGCCGCCCGGCGCGCACGGCTCCAGCAGCGGCGAGACGTGCTCGGCGAACGTCCGCACCGAGCCGGCCAGCCGCGCCACGTCCGGGTCGTCGCCCGCGACCTCCAGCGCGTCACCCCGCAGGAACGCCGTGCAGCTGGGCTCCAGCCCGACCACCGGAACGCCCTCGCGCGTCCACGGCCGCAGCACCCGCGCGGTCCGCCGGACCACCCGCCGCGCCACGTCCAGCTGCCCGGTCGAGAACCACGTCAGCCCGCAGCACACCGCCGACCGCGGCACCTCCACCGCCTGCCCCGCGTGACCGAGCACCGCCGCCGCGTCCAGGCCGATGCCCGGTTCGAAGTGGTTGGTGAACGTGTCCGGGAACAGCAGCACCCGGTCCCCGCCGCCCGTGCCCGCCGCGAACCGCGACTGGAACGACCGCACCGGCACCGGAAGCGGGCGCGCCGGGTCCACCCCGCCGAACCGGGCGAACCTCGCGCTCACCCGGTTCACCAGGCGCAGCCGCAGCCACAGCGGCAACCACCCCATCGAGTAGTGCGCGGCCGGCCGCCGCCGCCCCTTGTAGTGGTGGTGCAGGAACTCCGCCTTGTAGGTGGCCATGTCCACGTCCACCGGGCAGTCCCGCTTGCACCCCTTGCAGCCCAGGCACAGGTCCAGCGCCTCGCGCACCTCCTCCGAGCGCCACCCGTCGCGCACCACCCGACCGCCGAGCATCTCGAACAGCAGTCGCGCCCGGCCGCGCGTGGAGTGCTTCTCCTCCCGCGTCACCCGGTAGCTCGGGCACATCACGCCGCCGCGCGCGTTCAGGCACTTGCCCACGCCCACGCACCGCCGCGACGCGGCCACCAGGTCGCCGCCGTCGGCGCGCAGGGCCAGCGCGGCGCGCGTCGGGATCACCGGGGGAGCGACCAGCACCCGCAGGTCGTCGTCCAGCTTCAGCGGCGCCACGACGCGGCCCGGGTTCATCAGGTTCCCGGGGTCGAACGCCGCCTTGAACCGGCCGAACGCGGTGATCGCCGCCGGCGGGTACATGCGCGGCAGCAGCTCCGAGCGCGCCTGCCCGTCGCCGTGCTCCCCGGACAGCGACCCGCCGTGCGCCACCACCAGGTCCGCCGCGTCCCGGAGGAACGACCGCAGCCCGCGCGCGAGGTCGAAGTCGACCCGCACGTGCAGGCAGCCCTCGCCGTAGTGCCCGTAGGTGACGCCCCGCCTGCCGTGCCCGGCCAGCAGCGCGTCGAACTCCCGCAGGTAGGCGCCGAGCCGCTCGGGCGGCACGGCCGCGTCCTCCCACCCCGGCCACGCCTCGCCGCCGTCCGACATCCGCGTCGCCAGGCCCGCGCCGTCCTCCCGGACCCGCCACAGCGCCCGCTGCCGCGCCGGGTCGGACACGACCACCGAGTGCGGCGCGAGCGCCGCCGCCCGGCGCGCCACCGCGTCCTCGACGGCCTCCACGAACAGCCAGCTCCGCCCGGGCGGCAGCAGCGAGCGCGAGTCGCCCGCGTGCCGCGCCAGTTCGGCGTTCAGCCCTTCGACCGTCAGCACGCCCGGACCGCGCAGCTCGGGCGCCAGGTCGGCGGCGTCGTACGGGCCGTCGAAGCCGAGCACCGCCAGCACCCGGCGCGGCGGCGACTCGACCAGCTCCACCGTCGCGCCCAGCACGGTCGCGCACGTGCCCTCCGTGCCGACCAGCGCGCGGGTCAGGTCCGGCAGCGCGTCCAGCCGGTACCCCGAGACCCGCCGGTCCAGGGCGGGGAACCACGCCGGGTCCGCCCGCGGCAGGTCCAGCTCCGGCGGGGTGCGCGTGTCGAACCGCCGCCCGTCGGGCAGCAGCACGTCGAGCGCCCGCACGTTGTCGCTGGTCTTGCCCCACGCGATCGAGTGCGCGCCGCACGCGTCGTTGCCGATCATCCCGCCGAGCGTGCACCGCGAGTGCGTCGACGGGTCCGGTCCGAACACCAGCCCGTGCGGCCGGGCCGCGTCGTTCAGCCGGTCCAGCACCACGCCGGGCTGCACCACCGCGACCTTCTCGTCCGGGTCCACCGAGATCACCCGGTCGAGGTACCGGGAGAAGTCGAGGACCATCCCGGCGCCCGCCGAGTTGCCCGCGACCGACGTCCCCGCGCCCCGGTTGGTGATCGGCACGCCGTGCTCGACCGCCACCGCCACCGCCGCGAGCACGCCGTCCACCGACCGCGGTCGCACCACGACCAGCGGCACGTGTCGGTAGTTCGACGCGTCGACCGAGTACACCGCCCGGCTCGCGCGGTCGTCGAGCACGTCGCCGTCCACCGCGGCGCGGAGTCCTCCCACGAAACCGGTCACCCGCGCAATTGTGATCCACGCCCGGCCGATGATGGGGTACTTGGGGGTAGCCGATAGCCTCGCACGGCATCAACCAGCAGCGATGGGAGCAAGCGTGTCGAGGTCCGTACTGGTCACCGGCGGCAACCGGGGTATCGGCCTGGCGATCGCCCTGGCGTTCGCCGCGCAGGGCGACAAGGTCGCGGTGACCCACCGGGGGTCCGGCGCGCCCGAGGGGCTGCTCGGCGTCAAGTGCGACGTGACCAGTTCGTCCGAGGTGGACGCGGCGTTCGCCGAGGTCGAGGCCGCGCACGGGCCGGTCGAGGTGGTCGTGGCCAACGCCGGCATCACCGACGACACCCTGCTGCTGCGGATGACCGACGAGCAGTTCGGCCGGGTCCTCGACGCCAACCTCACCGGCGCGTTCCGGGTCGCCCAGCGCGCCTCGCGGGGGATGCTGAAGAAGCGCTACGGCCGGATCGTGTTCATCTCCTCCGTGGTCGGCCACATGGGCGGCGCGGGGCAGGTCAACTACGCGGCGAGCAAGGCGGGCCTGGTCGGCGTGGCCCGCTCCATCGCCCGCGAGCTGGGTTCCCGCAACATCACCGCGAACGTCGTCGCGCCCGGCTTCATCACCACCGACATGACCGACGCCCTGCCCGAGGAGCGCAAGAAGCAGATCCTCGCCCAGGTCCCGGCCGGCCGCTACGGCACGACCGACGAGATCGCCGCCGCCGTCACGTTCCTGGCCTCCGACGCCGCCGCCTACGTCACCGGCGCGGTGCTGCCGGTCGACGGCGGTCTCGGCATGGGCCACTGAAAACCCCACGCACAACACTTCCGGAGGAACAACCCGTGACGGGACTGCTCGAGGGCAAGCGACTGCTGATCACCGGCGTGATCACCGACGCGTCGATCGCCTTCCACGTGGCCAGGGTCGCCCAGGAGCAGGGCGCCCAGGTCGTGCTGACCGGCTTCGGCCGGATGAGCCTCGTGGAGCGGATCGCCAAGCGCCTGCCGCAGGCCGCCCCCGTGGTCGAGCTGGACGTGCAGAACCAGGAGCACCTGGACACGCTGGCCGACCGGCTCCGCGAGCACGTGGACGGCCTCGACGGCGTCGTGCACGCCATCGGCTACGCGCCGCCGACGTGCCTGGGCGCGCCGTTCATGGACGCGCCGTGGGAGGACGTGGCCACCGCGGTGCACGTCTCCGCGTACTCGTACAAGGCGCTGACGAAGGCCGCCCTGCCGCTGCTGGGCCGCGGCGCGTCGATCGTCGGCCTGGACTTCGACGCCCGCCAGGTGTGGCCCGCCTACAACTGGATGGGGCCGGCCAAGGCCGCGTTCGAGTCGATCAACCGCTACCTGGCCCGCGACCTCGGCCCGCAGGGCATCCGGGTGAACCTGGTCTCGGCCGGCCCGGTGCGCACGATGGCCGCGAAGTCGATCCCCGGCTTCGCCGACCTGGAGGCCATGTGGGGCGAGAAGGCCCCGCTCGGCTGGGACGTGGACGACGCCACGCCGGTCGCCCGCTCGGTCTGCGGGCTGCTGTCGGACTGGTTCCCGGCCACCACCGGCTCCATGGTGTTCGTCGACGGCGGCGTGCACTTCCTGGGTCTCTGAGGCCCGACCGCGGTCCGGGTCGGCGTGCCGGTGGTCACGCCGACCCGGTTGTGCGCTCCGGAGGTGTCGGCGCGAGGATGACGGGGTGAGTTACGACGCGCTGCTCTGGTTGTCCTTCGGCGGTCCGGAAGGTCCCGAGGACGTCCGCCCCTTCCTGGAGAACGTGACCCGCGGTCGCGGTGTCCCGCCCGAGCGGTTGGACGAGGTCGAGCAGCACTACCAGCACTTCGGCGGCGTGTCGCCGATCAACGCGCTCAACCGCCGCGCCATCGACGCGGTGCGCGGGCTGGTGGAGCTGCCGGTCTACTTCGGCAACCGCAACTGGCACCCGATGGTCGAGGACACCCTGGCCGAGATGAAGGCCGCGGGCGTCAGGCGCGCGCTGGTGTTCCCGACCAGCGCCTACGGCGGCTACTCGGCGTGCCGCCAGTACGACGAGGACATCCGGCGCGCCCGCGCGGCCGTGCCGGACGCCCCCGAACTGGTGAAGCTGCGCCAGTTCTTCGACCACCCGCTGTTCATCGAGTCCTTCGTGGACGCCGTGCGCACCGCCGCGGCCGGTTTCGACGACTACCGCCTGGTGTTCACCGCGCACTCGGTGCCGCTGTCGGCGGACAAGGCGTCCGGACCGCCCGAGGAGGGCGGCCACCGCTACTCGCGGCAGATCGCGGAGGCGTCCCGGCTGGTCGCGACCGCGCTGGGCGTGGCCGACCACGACGTGGTGTGGCAGTCGCGGTCGGGGCCGCCCCAGGTCCCGTGGCTCGAACCGGACATCGTGGACCACGTCGAGGCCCTGCACGCCAAGGGCGTGACCAACGTCGTGGTGTGCCCGATCGGGTTCGTCAGCGATCACCTGGAAGTGGTGTGGGACCTCGACACCGAGGCCCGTGACCGGGCGGTGGAGCTGGGCATGGGCTTCGCCCGCGCCGCGACGCCGAACGACGACCCCCGGTTCGCCCGGCTCGTCGCCGAACTGGTCGCCGAGCACCTGGCCGGCGCGCCGGTCCGCAAGCTGTCGGAGTTCCCGCTCGCCGGCTGCACGGTCGACGGCGCGCCGTGCGCCGTGCTGTGCTGCGAGCCCGCGCGGCGCCCGGCGAAGTGAGCGGGGTGCGCGAGGTGGGCGTGGACTTCAGCTGGTCCCCGAGACCGGCGGACTGGCGCGACGCGCTGCGGATCGCCGTGCCGCTGTACCGGTGGGCGCCGTGGTTCGCCGCGGTGCTCGCCGTGCTCGGCGTCGTCGTCCTGGTGATGGGCATGACGTGGGCGGGCGTGTTCGCGCTCGCACTGGCTGTGATCATCGTCGCACTGGTGCCCGTGGGCACGGCGGTGAACTTCCACAACCACCCGCTCGCGGCCAAGAGGGTCACCGGCACGGCGGACGGCCACTCGCTGCGCATGGCGGTCGGCGAGTCCGCCCGCAGCGAGCTGAGCTGGGACGAACTGCCCGGTTGGGCGGAGACCGGGCGCGGGTTCGTGCTCAGGACCGGGACGACCGCGGTGTACGCGGTGCCGCACCGGGCGTTCGACGGGGACGAGGACGTGGCGAAGTTCCGTTCCCTGCTGGTGGAACACGTCGGGCCGGCGGCCTGAACCGGCCCGCCCGACGCGTACCCTCGGCAGGCGTGTCAAGCGTGTCGAGTGCGAGTGCGACGCTGGTCGTCTGGACGTCCGCCTGGCTGCACGGTGCGGCCGCGGCGGACGACGTCCTGGACGCCCTGGGGTTCTGGGCCGGTCTGCACGAGGTGGCCGCAGACGACGACGGCACCGCCACGGCGCTCGACCTGCCGGGCCCCGACGAGGTCCCGGTGGGACCGGCCCTGCTGCTGGCGTCACTGCGGCGTTCCTCGGCCGGCGCCGCGCGGCTGGTGCTGCCCGTGCCGGGCGACGTGCGCGGGCTGGGCGGCCAGGGGCCGCTGGTCAAGTGCGCGCTGCGGGCGCGGGAGGCGGCGGTGCTGCCGGACGTCGGTGTCGGCCTGGTGCCCGCGCTGGTGGCCGACGGCGTGCTGCGGTGGACGGTGTTCGACCTGCCGTCGTCCTCGCCGGGCGAGCACGTGCCGCTGGGGGAGGCCGAGCACGGCCTGGCGTCGGCGATGCGCGAGGCCGCCACGGCGCTCGTGACGCTCGACGTGGCCCGGCACCGGCCGAACGTGCGGGCCGAGATCGCCGCGCTGTCGGCGGAGCAGCAGAAGCTGTCGTGGCCGGACGGGATGCCGCCGCGCGCGCTGCGCGTGCTCCAGCGGGCCGCCGAGGTCGCCGCGATCCTGGAGGTGGCCGCGTCCGACGCGCCCGGCGGCGCCGTGTCGGCGACCGCGACCAGGGCCCGGGACGAGGCGCTGCGACCGCTGTCCGAGGCCGTCCGGCGGGCGCGGCTGGCGGCCGTCGACGAAGCCGTGCGCGTGCTTTCGGACCAGGGTGCCGGCCGTCATTGAGACGAATGCGTCGTCGAATGGATTCGACAATGCTTCGGTGAATGTCGAAATTGCGCAACCCCCGGCGCGGGCCGTCGAATCGGATATTCGACGACACGGGTACCGCCCGGCAATGAGCGCGATGCGCTGAACAGGTGATGGCGAACGCGCCCGTTTGCCCACCGAATCGATTCCGGGCGAACCCGGCTTGCGGATTCCATTTGAGACGGAAGTGGTTAAACCGCAGGTCAAGGCGGTTTGAGCGGCTTCGCGCACGGGTATAGGCCGGGATTATCTCCAGGTCAACCCCTCGTCAACACCGCGTGTCATGCGTTACCGTTCGTCTGGGAGCGCTCCCAGTCACCCCTTCCGGTTCGCGTCGAATCCCGGTGCGGTGACATGGCCTGGGAGCGCTCCCAGATGGCGATTTGCTCGCAAGGAGGCGATGCATGAGTCTGCGCACGTTCGTACGGTCCCGCAAGGTGGCCGGCGCGTTGGCGGTGACCTCGGTGGCGGCCCTGTCCGCAGCCGGGGTGGTGGCGAGCACCGCCACTGCCAACGCTGCCCCCGGTTGTCGGGTCTCGTATTCGATCACCAACCAGTGGCCCGGTGGATTCGGCGCCAACGTCCAGGTCACCAACCTGGGTGACGCGATCAGCGGTGGCTGGACCCTGGAGTGGGACTTCGCCGCCGGTCAGAGCGTCCAGCAGGGCTGGGGCGGCGTGTTCTCGCAGTCCGGTGCCCGCGTGTCGGTCAAGAACCCGCAGTGGAGCCCGAACCTGGGCACCGGCGCGTCGGTGACCCCCGGCTTCAACGGCTCGTGGAACGGCTCGAACCCCGCGCCGACCTCGTTCCGCCTGAACGGGACGACCTGCACGGGTTCGGTCGGCCCGACGACCACGACCACGACGACCACCACCACGACCACCACCACGACGACGACCACGACGAGCGGCGGTGGCAACCCGGGCACCCGGGTGGACAACCCGTACGTGGGCGCCGGCGTGTACGTCAACCCGCAGTGGTCGCGCCTGGCCGCCGCGGAGCCGGGTGGTTCCCGCATCTCGAACCAGCCGACCGGTGTCTGGCTGGACCGCATCAGCGCGATCGACGGCAACGACTCGCCGACGACCGGCTCGATGGGGCTGGCCGACCACCTGGACGAGGCGGAGCGCCAGCGCGCCGCCCGCTCCGACGGTCAACTGGTCTTCCAGTTCGTCGTCTACAACCTGCCCGGCCGCGACTGCGCCGCGCTGGCCTCGAACGGTGAGCTGAAGGCCGACGAGATCGGCAAGTACAAGACCGACTACATCGACAAGATCGCGGGCATCGTCGGCAACGCGAAGTACTCGAAGCTGCGCATCGTCGCGGTCATCGAGATCGACTCGCTGCCGAACCTGGTGACCAACGTGTCGCCGCGGGCCACGGCCACGCCGAACTGCGACACGATGAAGGCGAACGGCAACTACGTCGAGGGCGTCTCGTACGCCGTCGGCAAGCTCGGTGGCATCGGGAACGTCTACAACTACATCGACTCCGGCCACCACGGCTGGATCGGGTGGGGCGACACCGTTCCCGAGTACGACAACTTCTACGCCTCGGCGAAGCAGTTCGCTGCCATCCTGGGCAAGAACAGCGCCACCAAGGACAAGATCCACGGCTTCATCACCAACACGGCCAACTACTCCGCGCTGGAGGAGCCGTACTGGACGGTCGACGACAACGTCGGCGGCACCCCGGTCAAGGAACGGGCCAAGTGGGTGGACTGGAACGACTTCAACGGTGAGCTGGGCTTCGCCACGGCGATGCGCGCCGAGCTGGTCAAGCAGGGCTTCGACAGCGGCATCGGCATGCTGATCGACACCTCGCGCAACGGCTGGGGCGGTGCGAACCGGCCCACCGCCAAGTCGACGTCCACGAACCCGGACACCTACGTGAACGAGTCGCGCATCGACCGCCGCCACCAGAAGGGCAACTGGTGCAACCAGGCCGGTGCCGGTCTGGGCGAGCGGCCGAAGGCCGCGCCGAAGCCGAACATCGACGCCTACGTCTGGATCAAGCCGCCGGGTGAGTCCGACGGTTCGAGCCGCGAGATCCCGAACGACGAGGGCAAGGGCTTCGACCGCATGTGCGACCCGACGTACGAGGGCAACGTGCGCAACGGCAACAACCTCTCGGGCGCCCTGGCGGACGCCCCGGTGTCGGGCCACTGGTTCTCGGCCCAGTTCCAGGAGCTCATGCGCAACGCCTACCCGGCGCTGTGACGACCTCCTGAACGACTGATCGACCGAACACCACCGCGGGCGGTGTCCTCCTGGGACACCGCCCGCGGTCTTCGCCTACGGTCCACCCGTGGACGTGGACGAGATCACCGGACGACTGGCCCTCCGCTTCGGGCCGGAGGTGGCCGACTGGTGCGCCGCCCTCCCGTCCCGGGTGGAGGACCTGGCCCGGGCGTGGGGCCTGGTGATCGGTCCGGACATGCCGCCCGGCGCGTCGTCGGTGGTCGTGTCGGGTACCCGCGACGGCCTGCCCGTCGCGCTGAAGCTCAGCCCGGACGACGCCTTCCTCGCCGGCCAGACCGCCGCCCTGCGCCACCTCGCGCCCTCGGGCCGCGTGCCCGCCGTGCTGGCCGAGGCGCCCGGCGCCGCCCTGCTGGCCGCGGTGGTGCCCGGCACGATGGCCGAGGAGCTGCCCGTCCCCCCGACGCCGCACGAGTGGGCCGCCTTGGCGGCGGACCTGCACGGCGTCCCCATCCCCGCCGGCACCTGGCCGGACCTGCGCGACCGCTGCGAGGAGGCGTTCACCCGCGTCGGCCGCCGCCTGACCGACCCGGCCGTGGCGGCCCACGTGACGCCGGAGAGCTGGGACCGCGCCCGGACCCGCTGCCGGGCCCTCCTCGACAGCCGGCCCCGCGTGCTGCTGCACGGCGACCTGCACCTGGGCAACGTCCTGGTCGGCCCGCGCGGCCTGGTGGCGATCGACCCGCGCCCGTGCGTGGGCGACCCGTGCTTCGACGTGGTCGACTACGTCCTCGACGGCGCGCGCCACGAGGGCGTGACCGCACGCGCGGCCGAGGTCGCCGCCGCCGCGTCCCTCGACCCCGGGCGCCTGCACGCCTGGGCCCGCGCGCTGGCGCCGATGATCGCCCTGGCGCACCTCGACGACGAGGCGGCCCGGACCGAACTGCTCAACCTGGCGGCGTGACCGGCTCCCGCGTCCCCGACCTGCACCGCTCGCACCGGTCGCGTCCCGGGCGCAGGTACAGCAGCGGGTTGCCGCACGCCGCGCACCACCGGTGCGCCCGCTCGGCGACGCCCGACGCGCCGGCCGGCCCGGCGGGCTCGTACGCGCCGAGCCCGCCGGTCATCTCGCGATAGCGGGCCAGGTCGCGCACCGGGACCAGGTACACCCGGTCCGGGGCGGGGGCCAGCGGCACGGCCTCGCGGGCCGGGACCTGTTCGGCCACGTCGTCGACCCTCATGCCGGTCCACTGCTCCAGGTACGGGTGGTACCGGCCGCACAGGGTCCGCCGACCGGCGGGGCAGCGGTCGAAGGTGTGCACGTCGCACCGCCGCGCGGTCACGCGGCGCAGCCCGACGGCGGTGAGCGCGCCGCGGCGCGGCACGTCGTCCCACGACGTCCGGTTGCACCCGACCGAGGGCACCCGGTTGAACCACGACGGGTACCGGCCGGAGCCGGCGAACCACAGCGGCAGCCAGCCGGCGCGGTGCGCGCGGACCGTCCCGCGGGCGACCTGACCGGCGGGCAGGCGACCGCCCCTGATCCCGATGGCGGTGTCGGCGGCGCCGTGCACCGCGACGTCCGGCACCGCGCCCGGGGCTATCCCGAACCCGGTGCGCGCCCGGAAGCCCGCCGCGTCGGCCGCCCGGAGCCAGTACTCCTCCTGCCTGCGGTGCTCGTCGTCCACCTGCCGGCCGCCGTCCCGCCCGGGCGTCGTCATCCGACCCTCCCCGTCGCACCCCCTGGACCTGCGTAGCAGCGCCGGACCGGCGCGTCTCCGCATTCGTCGGGGTGACCGGGCGGTGTCACCCGGGTGCCGTTCGCCCTCGGCGGAACACCTCCGCACCGGCCCGGGGGTGGAGTCGCTCCACGTCGACCGGTGCCCCGAGCAGGCGTAACTTCGATCAGGTGACCTCTGAGCACCCCACCACCGCCGGCGCGCTCCGCGCGGCAGGCCACCTGCCGCGCGGGGTGAAGGCCGAGATCCGGGACAACCTGCTGGCCGCTCTCCGCGAGGGCCGCGACCCGTGGCCCGGGATCGTGGGCTTCGACCGCACCGTGCTGCCCCAGCTGGAGCGCGCGCTGCTGGCCGGGCACGACGTGGTGCTGCTCGGCGAACGCGGCCAGGGCAAGACCCGGCTGCTGCGCACCATCGTGGGCCTGCTCGACGAGTGGACCCCGGTGATCGAGGGCGCCGAGCTGAACGAGCACCCGCTGGAGCCCATCACCCCCGAGTCCAAGCGCCGGGCCGCCGAGCTGGGCGACGACCTCCCGGTCGTCTGGAAGCACCGCGACGAGCGGTTCGCCGAGAAGCTGGCCACGCCCGACACGAGCGTCGGCGACCTGGTCGGCGACGTCGACCCGGTCAAGGTCGCCCAGGGCCGCAGCCTCGGCGACCCGGAGACCATCCACTACGGCCTGCTGCCCCGGTCGCACCGCGGCGTCATCGCCGTCAACGAACTGCCCGACCTGGCCGAGCGCATCCAGGTGTCGCTGCTCAACGTGATGGAGGAGCGCGACATCCAGATCCGCGGCTACACGCTGCGGCTGCCGCTGGACGTGCTGCTCGTCGCCACCGCCAACCCCGAGGACTACACCAACCGCGGCCGGATCATCACCCCGCTCAAGGACCGGTTCGGCGCGGAGATCCGCACCCACTACCCCCTGGAGATCGGCGCCGAGGTCGACCTGGTGCGCCAGGAGGCCCGGCTGGTCGCCGAGGTCGGGGACCACCTGCTGGAGGTCATCGCCCGGTTCGTGCGGCACCTGCGCGAGTCGTCGGCGATCGACCAGCGCTCCGGCGTGTCGGCCCGGTTCGCGGTCGCGGCGGCCGAGACGGTCGCCGCCGCCGCCCTGCGGCGCAGCGCCCTGATCGGCGAGAACCCGGCCGTGGCACGCCCCGTGGACCTCGACTCGGTGCCCGAGGTGCTGCGTGGCAAGTTGGAGTTCGAGGCCGGCGAGGAGGGCCGCGAGCAGGAGGTGCTGACCCACCTGCTGCGCCGGGCCGTGGCGGACACCGCGCGCTCGACGTTCGCCGGCCTGAACCTGCGGCCGCTGGCCGAGCTGGTGTCCGCGGGCCACCCGGTGGCCACCGGCGAGCGCGTGCCCGCCGGGGACCTGCTGGGCGCGCTGCCCGAGCTGCCGGTGCTGCACGAGGTGGCGCAGCGCGTCGGCGCGGGCCCGAAGGACCCGGCGGGCCGCATCGCCTCGGGCGTGGAACTGGCCCTGGAGTCGCTCTACCTCACCCGTCAGCTGGCCAAGGACAGCGACGACGACCGAACGGTGTACGGATGAGCAGTTACCGCTACGGCCGGTACGTCGACGGGCCCGACCCGCTGGCGCCGCCGGCCGACCTGCGCGCGGCGATGGACGAGCTGGGCCGCGAGGTCATGGAGGGCTCCTCGCCCGAGTCGGCGCTGCGCGAGCTGCTGCGCCGCGGCCTGCCGGGCACCCGCGGCCTGGACGACCTGACCGCGCGGCTGTGGCGCAAGCGGGCCGCGATCACCCGGAGGCACCGGCTGGACGGCACGTTGCAGGAGGTCCAGCGGCTGCTCCAGGAGGCGGTCCGGGCGGAGCGGGCGGCGCTGTTCCCCGACCCGGACGACGACGCCCGCTTCCGCGAGGCGCAGCTCGACGCGCTGCCGCAGTCGACGGCAGCGGCCGTGCGCGAGCTGGCCGAGTACGACTGGCGCTCGCCGCGGGCGCGCGAGTCGTACGAGGAGATCCGGAACCTGCTCGGCCGGGAGCTGATGGACCAGCGCTTCCAGGGCATGAAGCAGGCCGTGGAGAGCGTCCGGCCGGAGGACGTGCGGCGCATCCAGGACATGCTGCGCGACCTGAACGACCTGCTCGCCGCCCACGCCAGGGGCGAGGACACCGCCGAGCGGTTCGACGGGTTCATGCGCGAGCACGGGGAGTTCTTCCCGGAGAACCCGAGGACCGTCGACGAGCTGGTCGACGCGCTGGCCGCCCGGTCGGCCGCCGCCCAGCGGATGATGAACTCGATGACCGAGCAGCAGCGGCAGGAGCTGGCCGAGCTGTCGCAGCAGGCGTTCGGCGACTCCGGGATCGGGGCCCAGCTCGCGCAGCTCGACTCGCTGCTCCAGGGCATGCGACCCGGCGAGGACTGGGCCGGCTCGGCGCGCTTCCGCGGCGACAACCCGATGGGCCTCGGCGAGGGAGCCCAGGCGATGGCAGACCTGGCCGAGCTGGACGCGCTCGCCGAGCAGCTCGCCCAGTCCTACCCGGGCGCCCGGCTGGAGGACATCGACCTGGAAGCACTGGTCCGCCAGCTCGACGGCGACGCGGGCGTGGACGCGCGCCGGCTCGCCGAGTTGGAGCGCGAGCTGCGGGCGCAGAACCTGCTGGAACGCGCGCCCGACGGCTCGCTGCGGCTCACCCCCAAGGCGCTGCGGCGGCTGGGGGAGACGGCGCTGCGCGGCGTCATCGACGGCGTGCGGGCACAGGGGCAGCGGGACAACCGGTCGGCGGGCGCGTCCGGCGAGCTGACCGGTTCGACCCGGCCGTGGGCGTTCGGCGACACCGAGCCGTGGAACGTGCCGCGCACCGTCACCAACGCCGTGCTGCGCTCGGCGGGCGGGCCGGTGTCGCTGGACGTGGTCGACGTCGAGGTCAGCGAGACCGAGCTGCGCTCGCGGGCGGCGGTCGCGCTGTGCGTCGACACGTCGTGGTCGATGGTGCAGGACGGCCGGTGGGTGCCGATGAAGCGCACCGCGCTGGCCCTGCACCACCTGGTGCGCACGAGGTTCCGCACGGACGCGCTGGAGCTGATCACGTTCGGCCGGCACGCCGAGACCGTGGACATCGGGCAGCTCACCGCCCTGGACGGCGTGTGGGAGCAGGGCACCAACCTGCACCACGCGCTGCTGCTGGCCGGTCGGCACGTGCGGCGGCACCCCGATGCCCAACCGGTCGTCCTGGTGGTGACCGACGGGGAGCCGACCGCGCACCTGGAGGCGACCGGCGAAGCCGAGTTCCACTACCCGCCGCTGGACCGCACGCTGGGCAAGACCCTGGTGGAGGTCGACGCCCTGGCGAGGCTGGGCGCGTCGATCACCGTGTTCCGGCTGGGCGACGACCCGCGCCTGACCAGGTTCGTGGACACGGTGGCCCGCCGCTCGGGCGGTCGCGTCGTCGCGCCGGACGAGGACGGGCTGGGAGCGGCGGTGGTGAGCGACTACCTGAGGTCCCGCAAGCGCCGCTGACGACCGTGGAGGGGGGTGGGTGCGCCCCGGCAGGTGGACCTTCTCCTCCCGGCCGGGCCGCGAGCTAGGGTCGAGGGCATGCAGACCTGGTCATCCACCCCAGTCCCGCGGGTAGCGGGCGAGCCGCGCCCGCTGCGGCTGCACGACACCGCCACCGGAGAGGTGCGCCCGACCGCCCCGGGCGACACCGCCAGGCTGTACGTCTGCGGCATCACCCCGTACGACGCGACCCACCTGGGTCACGCGGCGACCTACCTGGCGTTCGACCTGGTCCACCGGGTGTGGCTGGACAACGGGCACGATGTGCACTACGTGCAGAACGTCACCGACGTCGACGACCCGCTCCTGGAGCGAGCCGAGCGCGACCAGGACGACTGGGTCGTCCTGGGCATGCGGGAGACCGCCCTGTTCCGCGAGGACATGGTGGCCCTGCGCGTCCTGCCGCCCCGCGACTACGTCGGCGCGGTCGAGGCGATCCCGGAGGTCGTCGAGGCCGTCGCCAAGATGCTGGCCGACGGCTCCGCCTACCGCGTCGACGACCCGGAGCACCCGGACGTCTACTTCGACCACGGCGCCACCGGCCGCTTCGGCTACGAGTCGAACTACGACGCCGACACCATGGCCCGCTTCTTCGCTGAGCGCGGCGGCGATCCCGACCGCGCGGGCAAGCGCCACCCCCTCGACGCCCTGCTCTGGCGCTCCGCGCGCCCCGGTGAGCCCTCGTGGCCCTCGGAGCTGGGGCCCGGCCGGCCGGGCTGGCACGTCGAGTGCAGCGCCATCGCCCTCAACCGCCTGGGCACGTCGTTCGACGTCCAGGGCGGCGGCTCGGACCTGGTCTTCCCGCACCACGAGTTCTCGGCGGCCCACGCCGAGGCGTTGACCGGCGAGCACCCGTTCGCGCGGCACTACGTGCACGCGGGCATGATCGGCCTGGACGGCGAGAAGATGTCCAAGTCGCGCGGCAACCTGGTGTTCGTCTCGAAGCTGCGCGCCGAGAAGGTCGACCCGAGTGCCATCCGGCTGGCCCTCTTCGCCGGCCACTACCGCGCGGACCGGCCGTGGAGCGCGGAGCTGCTGGCGTCCGCGGAGGCCCGCCTGGCGACGTGGCGACGTGCCGCTGCCCTGGCCGCGGGCCCCAGCGCGCGGGACGCGGTGGCCCGCCTCCGCGACCACCTGGGCAACGACCTGGACACGCCGTCCGCCCTCGCGGCCCTCGACGCGTGGGCGGACGAGGCGTTGTCCACCGGTGGTTCGGACGCGACCGGCCCGACGCTGTTCCGGGCGGCGGTCGACTCGCTGCTGGGCGTGGAGCTGTAGGAGCGGACGGGGCCGCCATCCGCAACGGGTGGCGGCCCCTCGCTCAGGTCACGCGTCGAGCGTCCAGCTGTTGATGCGGCCCGTGTCCAGGAACGCGGCGTCGCGCACCCGGAGCTGCCAGGTGCCCGCCGCCACCTCGGACGAGGCGTTCACCGTGTACGAGCGGTTGATGTTGTCGGTGCTGCCACCGCTGCGGTTGTGCAGGTTGTAGACCGAGCCGTCGGGGGCGACGAGGTCCACCACGAGGTCACCGATGTAGGTGTGCACGATGTCGACCTGCACCGTGGTGGTCGCCGACGCGTTGCCCGAGCAGGCCAGCGCGATCGGGCTGTTCACCGTGCTGTTGTCGGGGATCGACACGTCGGTGCCGTTGGTCACCGGGTTGCACCCGGTGCCGACCGCCGTGACCGTCCAGGTGAACGAGGCGGTGCCGGTCCGCCCGGCCGAATCCGTCACGGTGACGGTCACCGACGAGGTGCCGGTGGCCGTGGGGGTGCCGGAGATCAGGCCGGACGCGCTGATCGACAGGCCGGCGGGCAGGCCGGTCGCCGAGAACGAGTACGGCGCGGTGCCGCCGGACGCCGTGAGCTGGAGGCTGACGGCGGTGCCGACGGTGGTCGACTGGTTGCCCGGGTTGGACACGGCCGGGGTGCCGGGGGTGGCGGTGCCGGTGTAGAGCAGCTTGTTCGGCGAACCGGTGCCCGGGCTGGTGATCTTGTCCGACGTGGCGGCGGCGACGAGGGCCGCGTTCACGGTCGGCGGGGTCGCGGTGGGGTTGGCGGCCAGGTAGCGGGCCGCCGCGCCGGCGACGTGCGGGGACGCCATCGACGTGCCGCTGATCGTGTTGGTGGCCGTGTCGTTGGTGTGCCACGCCGAGGTGATGTTCTGGCCCGGCGCGAAGATGTCCGTGCAGGTGCCGAAGTTCGAGAACGAGGCCCGCGCGTCGGTGTTGGTCGACGCGTTCACGCTCAGCGCCTCGGCCACGCGGGCCGGGGAGTAGTTGCACGCGTTGGCGTTGGAGTTGCCCGAGGCCACCGCGTAGGTGATGCCCGACGCGATGGAGTTGCGCACCGCGGTGTCGAGCGCGGTGTCCACGCCGCCGCCCAGCGACATGTTCGCCACGGCCGGCTTGACCGCGTTCGCCGTCACCCAGTCCACGCCCGCGACGACGCCCGCCGTGGTACCGGAGCCCGCGCAGGTGAGCACCTTCACGGCGATGAGCTTGACGCCCTTGGCGACGCCGTGCGCGATGCCCCCGACCGTGCCCGCGACGTGCGTGCCGTGGCCGTTGCAGTCGCTGTTGTTGCCGTCGCCGCTGGTGTTGGCGCCCCACGACGCCTGGCCGCCGAAGTCGCTGTGCGTCGTCCGGATGCCGGTGTCGATGATGTACGCCCGGACGTTGCTCGCGGACCCGTCCGCGTAGTTGTTGTCCAGCGGCAGATCGCGCTGGTCGATGCGGTCCAGGCCCCACGACGGCGGGTTCGGCTGGGCGTCCAGCTTCACCGGCAGGTCGGCCTGGACGAACGCCACCCGCGGGTCGGCGGCCAGGCGGCGGGCCTGGGACTCGGACAGGGATGCGTGGAAGCCGTTCAGGGCGTGCTGCCAGGCCGCGCGGACCTGGCCGCCGTACTTGCCGACCAGCGCGGACGCGGTCGAGGCCGACGCGGACCGCGCCGAGACCGAGTCGTTCAGGGCCACGATGTAGGAGCCGGCGACGGCGTCGGCGCGTTCGGCGCCGAGCACGGTGCCCTCGGCGGCCGCCACCCCGGTGTTGGCGAAGGCCAGTGCCGCGGCCGAAACCGCTGCTAAGCCGAGGACGGCGAGTCTTCTGGTGGTGCGGGCGTCTCCCATGACGGGGTCTCCCTCGGGCAGGGCTGCTCGACCGGGCCGGCGGGTGTGCCGGTCGGTGCGAGCGTGCAGGGATGGGGACGTTCGCGCGAACGGGTGGTGCGACCTGGTCACAAGCATGATCGGGACAAAAACGGCCCGGCAGTAGCGCCGTTAGTCGTAAATATTCCGAACCGCGGGGGTCAGTTCGGGCCGAACTTCTCCGCGCGGTGGGTCCGCCAGCGCTCCAGCAGGGTCGGCAGCTCGGCGTGGATGAACCCGAAGAAGGCGCGCATCTCGGCGATGCGCCGGCCGGCCGGGGTGTCCTCGCCGAGCGTGGTGACGCCTTCCTTCAGCGGCACCTCCCAGCGGCGGAACATGTCGTCGCGGCGGAACAACGCCTCGTACCAGACGTCGTCGAGCACGGTGTAGACGTCCCGGCGGGTGCCGGTCTCGCGCTCGCGCCCGATGAGGCGCACCTGGGACAGGTAGCGGACGGCGCCGGAGATCGCGGCGGGGGACACCTGGAGCACGTCGGCCAGGTCGGCGGAGGTCATGCGGCCGCTGTCGGAGGCGAGCAGGGCGGTGAACACGCGCGCGGGCATCCTCGGCACACCGGCCTCGTTGAACACCGCGGCGAAGCGCTCGATGAAGCGCAGCACGGCTTCGTCGTCACGCTCGTGCACGTCAGCCACCGGCGCATCATCCCTTCAGGACTTCCGAACGGGTGGCAGTTTATACGCTTCCTTAACTTCACGACTTTGTGAAAAGATTGTAGCTTGTTGTCCATGACATCCGCGATATCCGTGTCGGGCCTGGTCAAGACCTTCGGTCCGACGCGTGCACTGGACGGTCTGGACCTGACCGTCCACCAGGGGGAGGTGCACGGCTTCCTCGGCCCCAACGGGGCGGGCAAGTCGACCGCCATCCGGGTCCTGCTGGGGCTGCTGCGCGCCGACGCGGGCTCCGCGTCGCTGCTGGGCGGCGACCCGTGGCGCGACACCGCCGCGCTGCACCGCCGCCTGGCCTACGTGCCCGGCGACGTGAACCTGTGGCCGAACCTGACCGGCGGCGAGGTCATCGACCTGCTCGGCAGGCTGCGCGGCGGGCTCGACGAGAAGCGCCGCGCGGAGCTGCTGGAGCGCTTCGAGCTGGACCCGCGCAAGAAGGGCCGCACCTACTCCAAGGGCAACCGGCAGAAGGTCGCCCTGGTCGCCGCGCTCGCGAGCGACGTGGAGCTGCTGATCCTCGACGAGCCGACCTCCGGCCTGGACCCGCTGATGGAGGCGGTGTTCCAGGACTGCGTGAACGAGCTGCGCGGTGAGCGCACCGTGCTGCTGTCCAGCCACGTCCTGGCCGAGGTCGAGGCGCTGTGCGACCGGGTCAGCATCATCCGCAACGGCCGCACGGTCGAGTCGGGCACGCTCGCCGACCTGCGCCACCTCACCCGCACCAGCGTGACCGCCGAACTCGTGGACGTGCCCGCCGGGCTGGCCGGCCTGCCCGGCGTGCACGACGTCGAGGTGCGGGGCCGGCGCGTGCGGTTCGAGGTGGACACCGACCACCTCGACGGCGCGCTGCGCAGCCTCGTCGCGTCGGGCGTGCGCACGCTCACCAGCCAACCGCCCACGCTGGAGGAGCTGTTCCTGCGCCACTACGAGGACGACTCGCGGGCGGTGTCGTCATGACCGGCCAGAACCCGCTGACCGGCCTGCGCCCGCTGCTCGGGTTGGCGCTGCGCCGCGACCGGCTGCTGCTCGCGGCCTGGGTGCTGGGGCTGGTCGGCATCACCCTGGCGACCACCTCGGCGATGGGCGACCTGTACGGCACGGTCGAGTCGCGGCGGCAGCTGGCGGCCACCGCGGGCGCCAACCCGGCGTTCCTGGCCCTGATCGGCCCCCTGCACGACGCCTCGACCCTAGGCGGCGTGCTGGCCTGGCGGTGGGGCGTGTTCGGCGCGCTCCTCGTGGCCCTGATGAGCACGTTCCTGGTCACCCGGCACACCAGGGCGGAGGAGGAGTCGGGCCGGTTGGAACTGATCGGCTCGGCCGTCGTCGGGCGGCACGCGCCGCTGGCGGCGGGCGTGCTGACCGCGCTGCTGGCCAACGTCGCCATCGGCCTGCTGACCGCGCTCGGCCTCATCGGCCTGGGCGAACCGGCGGCCGGGTCGTTCGCGTTCGGCGCGGCGTTCACGGCGGTCGGCTGGGCGTTCGCGGGCGTCGGCGCGGTCTCCGCGCAGGTGTCGGAGAGCGCCCGCACGGCCAACGCGGTCTCCGGCGCGGTGCTGGGCCTGGCATACCTGCTGCGCGCGGTCGGCGACGCGGCGGGCGACGAGGGCCCGACCTGGCTCACCTGGGCCTCACCGCTCGGGTGGGCGAGCCTGACCAGGCCGTTCGCCGACGAGCGCTGGTGGGTCCCGCTGCTGCCGCTCGCCCTGTGCGCGGTGCTGCTGGTGGTCGCCTCGGTGCTGGTGACCAGGCGCGACCTCGGCGGCGGCCTCGTGCCGACGCGGCTGGGACCGGCCCGCGCCCCGGCGTCGCTGGGCAGCGCGTTCGGCCTGGCGTGGCGGTTGCAGCGGAGCATGCTGCTGGGCTGGGCCCTCGCCCTGCTCGTGCTCGGCGGCGTGTACGGGGCGGTCGCCCGGGGCGTCGAGGAGATGCTGGCGGACAACCCCGCGCTGTCGCAGATCATCACCCGAATGGGCGGGACCGGCGCGGTCGTCGACGTCTACCTCGCCACGATCCTCGGCGTCATCGGCCTGTTCAGCGCCATCTACGTGGTGCAGGCGCTGCTGCGGCTGCGCACCGAGGAGACCGAGTACCGCGCCGAGCCGGTGCTGGCCACCGCCGTCGGTCGGCACGCGTGGGTCGCGGGCCACCTGGTGTTCGCGATCGTCGGCACGGCCGTGGTGCTCGCCGCCGCCGGGCTCGGCGCGGGCCTCGTGCACGGCGCCCGCGTCGGCGACGTCGGCGGGCAGGTGGTCCGCCTGGTGGGCGCCGCACTGGTGCACGCACCCGCCGCGTGGGTCGTCGCCGGGCTGGCGCTGGTCCTGTTCGCGCTGGTCCCCAAGTTGACCTCGGTGAGCTGGGCGGTGCTGGTGGTGTGCCTGGTGCTGGGCCAGCTCGGACCTCTGCTGCGGCTCGACCAGTGGGTGATGGACCTGTCGCCGTTCACGCACGTCCCCAGGGTGCCGGGCGCCGAGCTGACCGCCGCGCCGCTGCTCTGGCTGACGCTGGTCGCCGCGGTGCTGGTGGGGATCGGGTTCGCCGGGTTCCGCCGGCGGGACGTCGGCCGGTGACGGGGTGGCACCGGCCGGCGCGCGGGCCGGTGCCGCCCGTCGGGCGTCCTCGAACACGCGAGTATCAGCGGGTGACCGGGGTGGTGCCGGGGCGTGCCCCCGTCGGGTGAAGCAGCGCGGCGGGGACGGTCAGCGCCAGGGCGGCGGGCACGAGGAACGCGGTCAGCGGGTCCAGGTGGTACAGCGGCACGAACGCCAGCGGCGACAACGCCGCGCCCAGGAAGCGCAGGGACTGCACCACCGACACCGCGCCGCCCGGGTTGCCCTCCTCGGTGGACAGCACCAGCGCGTTCAGCCCGACGACCACCGCCTGGCTGAACGCGCCCGCCGCGGCCCACAGCGCGCCCACGACCACCACCGACGGCAGCACGCCCGCACCGGCCAGCAGCAGGCCGCCCACGACCGCGCCGACCCGCGCGCACCAGCGGGCGCCGACCCGGTCGACGAGCCACCCGGTGAGCCGCGCCGTCACGATCGCCACCAGGCCGAACCCGGTCAGCACGAGCCCGCGCTGCCCCGCGCCCAACCCGAACGAGTCGCCCAGCCGCAGCGCCACCAGGAACGACACCCCGCCCAGGCAGCCCCACGCCACGAAGCCGGCGGCGGCCAACCGCAGCGTCCTCGGCCGCCACGCGCTGCGCAGCGGCGGCCGCTGCCCGCCGCGCGGAACCGCGGCGGGCAGCCCGATCAGGGCCAGCGCGGCCGCCACCGCCGTGGCGCCGGCGAACGCCCACCGCCACGACACCTCGGCCGCCACCCCGCCCAGCAGCGGCGCGAACGTCTGCCCGGCGGCCTGCATCGACGCGAACAGCCCCAGCGACCGCCCCAGCCGCTCGCGGGGCGCGACCGCGGCGACCGCGGCCAGCAGCAGGGGAGTGGTGAACGCGTTCGCCGCGCCCTGGAGCGCCCGCCCGGCCAACAGCGCCGGCAGCGACCACGACACCGCGCACAGCACCGACGCCACCGCGTACGCGACGTAGGCCAGCCGCACCGCGCGCACCGCGCCCCAGCGGCCGCCCAGCGTGCCGGAGACCAGCATGAGCAGCGAGAACGGCAGCATGTAGCCGGTCAGCGTGGACGCCGCCGCCCCCGCCGACACGCCGAAGTCGGCACCGACCTCGGGCAGCACGGACGAGGTCATCGCACCGCCGAACGGACCGAGGAACCCGCCCGCGTACAGCGCCGCGAGCCGGAGCCGGCTCACATCCCGGTCGGCCCGCGGCCCGGTCCGCGGCCCCGCCGGCGCAGGTAGCGCTCGAACTCCGCGGCGATGTCGTCACCGCTGGCCTCGGTCATCTGGATCTCCGCGTCGCCGCGCTCCTCCAGCGCCCGCACGTAGTTGCGCACGTCCTCGTCCTCGTCGGCCATCTCGCTGACCGTGCGCTCCCACTCCTCGGCCTGCTCCGGCAGCGCGCCGAGCGGCACCTCGACGTCGAGCACCTCCTCGACGCGGTGCAGCAGCGCGAGCGTGGCCTTGGGCGACGGCGGCTGCGACACGTAGTGCGGCACGGCGGCCCAGAACGAGATGGCGGGGACGCCGGCCTGCACGCACAGGTCCTGGAACACGCCGACGATGCCGGTGGGCCCCTCGTAGCGGGACCGCTCCAGCCCGTACTTGGTGGCCGCCGCCGCGTCGTAGGCCGTGCCGGTGACCGGCACCGGACGGGTGTGCGGGGTGTCCATCAGCAGCGCGCCCAGGGTGACCACCGTGGTCACGCCCAGGTCCTCGATGTGGCCGAGCAGTTCGGCGGCGAACTTGCGCCACCGCATGTTCGGCTCGATGCCGTGCACCAGGACGACGTCGGTGGCCGAGCCGGGAGGACGGCACACGGACAGCCGTGTGGTCGGGAATTCCACCCTTCGGGTGACGCCGTCCACCAACCGGACCGTGGGACGCGTCACCTGGAAGTCGTAGTAGTCGTCCGGGTCGATCTCCGCCAGCGGCGTCGCGTCCCACGTGAGTTGCAGGTGCTCGATCGCGGTGCTGGCGGCGTCACCGGCGTCGTTCCACCCCTCGAACGCCGCTACCAAGATCGGGTTGGTGAGCGGTTTGCCGGGGTTGGAGTGGGTCTGGGCGGCCTGGTCCGGATCGGTCACGGCGTCAGACTACGACCCCCGGCGCGGACCCGACGCCGTAGGCTTGGGCGCATGTCGGGTCGTGTCCCGCCGGTGTCGCCGGGCGCACCCGTCGACGACGTGCCCGTGCCGGGCGGGGGCTGCCGACCACGCCTCCGGGGGCCGGGCGAAATCGCAGGTCGCGGCGTTCGGGGTGCCGAATCCGCGCCGTGACCGCTTCGGAAGGGCGGAGATGACGGTCGAGGCTGTGCTGTGGGACATGGACGGCACGCTGCTGGACTCGGAGAAGCTGTGGGACATCCCGCTCGCCGAGTTCGTGGAGAAGCTGGGCGGCACGCTGTCCGCCGAGACCCGCCGTTCGCTGGTCGGGTCGAGCGTGCCCCGGACCATGGCGCTGCTGTTCGGCGAGGCCGGGCTGGTGCCCACGCCCGAGGACGTCGCCGACGGCGCGGCCTGGATCTCGCGCCGCACCGAGGAGGTGTTCCGCGCCGGCCTGCCGTGGCGGCCGGGGGCGCGGGACGCGCTGCGCGCCGTGCGCGCGTCCGGGGTGCCGATGGCGCTGGTGACCTCGACCGAGCGCACGCTGACCGAGGTCGCCCTGGACACGCTGGGGCGCGACCTGTTCGACGTGGTGGTGTGCGGGGACGAGGTGGGCGGGCGCAACAAGCCGCTGCCCGAGCCCTACCTGCGGGCCGCCCGCCTGCTGGGCGTCGACCCGACCCGCTGCGTGGCCGTCGAGGACTCGCCGACCGGCGTGGCCGCCGCCGTCGCGGCGGGCTGCACGGTACTCGTGGTGCCGTGCGAGGTGCCGGTGGACACCGGCGAGCGCCGCGTGTTCCGCGAGTCGCTGACCGGCGTGGACCTGACCGCGCTCGCCGCCCTGCTCGACTGACCCCGGCCGGTCACCGCGCGGGCAGCGGGCAGTCCCCGCACGTCCCGCCGCCGTCCAGGCGGTAGTACAGGCAGCAGCTGCGCCGCCGGAACGCGACCTCGCCGGGGAACGGGACGAACTCGCCCGTGCCCCGCAGCGGCGGTTCGGCGAACAGCTCGCGCCCCAGCGCCACGCAGTCCTCGGCGCTCGCCGTGCCCGCGCGGGCCACGATCCGCAGGGCGCCCGCCACCGACGACGCGGCGTTGCCCCACAACAGCCCCGGTGCGACGGGCGCGACCGCCCGGACCGCGTCGACCACGGGGGCGAGGGACTCGGCGATGCCGGTCCCGACCCGCGGTTCCTTCAGCCGCACGCGGAGGCCGTCGGTCCCGTAGCGCCACCACAGGTTGCCCGGCCGCACGTCGGGCACGGCGCCGTCGACGGCCCGCGCCGCGACCACCGGGCTGAGCAGCCGCGCCGTGTAGCCGAGGAAGAACAGCGACGCCGCCACCCGCGGCTCGGTGGTGCGGTAGCGGGCCGTGATGCGGTCGATCGCGCCGGGCAGCGCGGGGCCGGACAGCAGCGCGTCCCCGTCGTGCCAGCTCTCGTCGTGCCGGCCCTCGTCGTGCCGGCTCTCGTCGTGCCGGCTCTCGTCAGGCCGACTCCCGTCGGGTTCGCCGACGTCGAGGGCGAAGAAGGGGCTCAGGTCGCGGACCTGCCGCAGGGTGGTCAGGACTCGGGCGGGCTCGGGCACGTGACCTAGTCTGCCCGGCGTGGATTCCCTGGGGTTGGGCCTCACCCTCGGCCTGGCGGCGAGCATCAGCCCCGGGCCGCTGCTGGTGCTGGTCGTGACGTCGGCGTTGCGCTCGGGCTGGCGCGCGGGCGCGGCGGCGGCGTGCGCACCGCTGCTGTCCGACGCCGTCGTGGTCGCCACGACCCTGCTGCTCCTGGACCGGCTGCCGCCGAGCGCCCTGGGCGTGCTCGGCGTCGTCGGCGCGGTCTTCGTGGTCTGGAGCGGCGTGCGGACCGTGCGCGAGGCCCGGTCGGCGACCCTCGGCGCGACCGGTGAACCCCTGGCGTTCCGGCGTGCGGTGCTGGTCAACGTGCTGAGCCCGCACCCGTGGGTGGCGTGGGCGACCGCGCTGGGCCCGTTGACCGTCACCACGTGGCGCGCGTCGTCCGGGGCCGCGGTGGCCCTGCTGGTCGGCTTCTACCTGACCCTGGTGGGCGGCAAGGTCGTGATCGCGCTGCTGGTCGCGCGCGGTCGGCGCAGGCTCGGTGACACCGGCTACCGGCGTGCCCTGACCTGCGCGGGCGTGCTGCTCGTGCTGGCCGGCGTGGCGCTGGGCGTCGAGTTCGCGGGCTACGGCCGGTAGCGTTCGGGGCAGGTGGCCTCAGGGCAGGTAGAACGTCAGGACGTCGGCACGCACCGGCGGGAACAGGGTGCGCATCAGGTCGGCGTTCGGCCCCGGGTAGACGTCGGGCTGACGCGCGGCGAGGCCCGTGATGCCGTGCGGGCCGAACAGCAGTGACGCCAGCATGTCCGGCGCCACGCCCGCGCCGCCCTCCGCGCCAGGTCCCTGCATCGTGCCGCCCGGCACGACCGGACCGACCACACCCGCCCTGAACGGCAGCCGCACGTGCGACTCGTAGAACGACACCACGGCCTCACCCTCCCGGTCGGCGAACGCCTCCGACGCCGCGAGCCGCGCCCCGAACACCGGCCGCAGGTGCTCCAGCAGCGCGACCGGGTCGGGGACCCGCACGTAGTAGGACTCGGCCTCCTCGCCGGCGGCGCCCAGGAACGGCTCCAGGGCGTCGCCCGCGACCGTGCCGGGCCGCTCGGTGGCCTCCCGCGCGGCGGTCAGCGCGAGCAGCGCGCGCCCGGCCGCCTCGTCGACGGCGGCGACCTCGGCCAGCCGCAGGCCCTCGTCGGGCGGGGTGGTGCGGCCCGTCGCGACCGGCACGCCATCGCGTTCCACCACCCACTGGGTGCTGCCGTCGCGTTCGACGAGCCAGCGCCACAGGGCGGGCGAGTGCGGCACCACCAGGTCGGCGCGCGCCTGCTCGGCCTCCTGGAGGCGGGCCATCACCGGGATGTCGTCGGCGGTGGCCTCGCGGATCGTGTGCGCCCCGGCGTCCGGGCGGGCCGGCACGGGACGCGTCGCCGGGATCGGCACGGCGTAGGTGTAGCCGAACTTCCGGTAGAAGTACGGGATGCCGATCATGACGCCCACCAGCTGCCCGCGCGCGGCGGACCGCTCGTGCGCCCAGCCCATGAGCGCCCGGACCAGGCCGCGCCCCTCGTAGGCGCGATCGGTCGCGACCAGTTCGACCTGGCCCGCCGGGATCTCCACGCCGGCCAGCACCAGCGTCTCGTCCAGCAGCGTCGCGGTGGACACCACCCGGTCACCGTCCACGACGACCGCGCACGCCCCCCACCCCGCGTCCGGGTCCTCCACCACCAGTCGGTGGTCCACGGCGTCGGCCGGTTCGCCCCGGTCCGCCAGGAGCGCGCCGATCCGGTCCAGGTCGCCGGGGCGCGCGGTCCGCAGCACGAGGCCGCTGTCGAGTGACGTCACGGCAGCAGTGTGGGGCCGGTCACGCCGAGGGCCAACGGATTATCGGTGGCGGTCGGGGCGCGCGGCCGCGCAGAATCCCGCGCATGGCCTGGCTCCCCGCTGACTTCGTCCACCCGACCCGCGTGCCGCTCGACGGCGAGCACCACCTGCGACCCATCCGCGAGTCCGATGTGGACATCGACTACCCGGCGGTGATGGGCTCTCGGGAACGCCTGTGGTCGCTCTACGGCGAGGCGTGGGGCTGGCCGCCCGCCACCATGACCCGCGAGCAGGACCGCGTCGACCTCGCCCGGCACGAGCGGGAGCAGAACGACCACGAGTCGTTCAACTACGCCCTGTTCGACGCCGACGAGACCGAGTTGCTGGGGTGCGTCTACATCGACCCGGCCGAGGACGCGCTGATCTCGTGGTGGGTGGTGGACGGCAAGGTCGGCACCGACCTGGAGCGCGCGCTGGACGCGTTCGTGCCCGAGTGGATCGCGGAGGCGTGGCCGTTCACCAGTCCCCGCTACGGCATCTAGGGTTCGCGGGGTGACCCCGCTCGCGAAGTGGACCGTCGTCGCCGTCTGCCTCACCGCGCTCGCCGCGCTCGTGCCGTGGTCGCGGTACGGGCAGGTCGACGTCGAGCTGTCGCGGTTGCCCCTGTGGTGGCTCTACCTCGGCGCCGCGGTGCTGCTGCACGCGTGCGCGCTGCTGCCCGCCCGGTCCGGGCTCGTGCCCGGCCTCGTCGTGGGCGCGGCGGTGCTCGCGGCGGCGGCGCTGGTGGCGTTCGGCTACGACGAGGCGTCCTGGCCGCCGCCGGGCGCGGTGGACGAGGGCTTCCCGGGCGTGGTCCCGATGGCCGCGCCGCGCCCCGGGCCGGGTGTCCTGTTCGCGGCGGCGTCGGTGGTGGCGCAGGTGGTCGGGCTGCGGGCCCGCGCCCGCGTCCCGGTCGGCTGAACCAGGGGTCCCCACCGGCCCGCCGGCGTGCGGGGGATGCGAGGATCACACCCCGTGAAGACCTTCGACGAGCTGTTCGCCGAGCTGAGCGAACGCGCACGCACCCGCCCTGAGGGCTCCGCCACCGCCGCGGCTCTGGAGGCCGGGGTGCACGCGCAGGGCAAGAAGGTGCTGGAGGAGGCCGGCGAGGTCTGGATCGCCGCGGAGCACGAGTCCGACGAGCGGCTCGCCGAGGAGGTCTCGCAGTTGCTCTACCGCGTGCAGGTGCTCATGCTCGGCCGCGGCCTCACCCTCGAAGACGTGTACAAGCACCTGTGATCCTGGAAGCGGCGGCGCTCGACGTCCGCCCCGGTCTGGAGGCGGACTTCGAGCTCGCGTTCGCGGAGGCCCGCGAGGTCGTCGCGGCCTCGCCCGGGTTCGTCTCGCTCGACCTCCGGCGGTCGGTCGAGCGCCCGTCCCGCTACCTGCTGCTGGTGCGGTGGGAACGGCTGGAGGACCACACGGTCGGCTTCCGTCAGGGGCCGCTGTACCCGAGGTGGAAGGCGCTGCTGCACCACTTCTACGACCCGTTCCCGACCGTCGAGCACTTCCGGGAGCTCTAGCGCTCCCGCACGAACAGCGACTGCGTGCCGCGCCCCACGGGACCGTGCTCGTCGTGCAGCTCGCTCGTCGCCACGCCCACCCCGGCGGAGCCGATCACGGTGCGCGCGTCGAGGGCGAACCACTCGCCGACCGGCTCCCGGTGCAGGTGCACGGTCAGGTCGGTGTTGATCGCGTACCACTTCGAGATGTCCAGCCTGCTCGACACGCCGCTGGCCGAGTCGGCCACCGTGAACAGGCGCTGGAGCGCGGTCGGTTCCTCGCCGGCCACCACCGGTACGCGCGGACGGGCCCACACGGTGGCGTCGCCCGGCGCGAAGATGCCGCCGTCGACCGACCGCCACTCCATCGCCCGCAGGTAGCCGCCCCGCCACGCGTCCGGGATCGCCATCGGTCGACAGTCCCCGGCCGGTGGCAACGGGGTTCCCCCGCCCGCCGCGACCGCCGTCGTGTCGCCCGTGACGATCCGCCACGCGGCAGCACGCAGCACCGGGCGGCCGTCGTGCGCGAGGGTCGCCGACAGCAGCTCCACCGACCGGCCCGGCCGCTCCACGCCCGCCTCGACCGTCAGCTCCGCCACCGGCACCGGGCCCAGCACCTCGAACACGACGCGGGACAGCACGGCGTCCCCGCGCGGCGAGCAGCGCTCCAGCGCCCGCACCAGCAGCGCGGACGGCGGACCCAGGTGCTGGCTCTCGTCCGACCAGGGGCCCGCGGTGTGCCCGGTCGAGGCGAACCGGTGCTCGTCGACCCGCTCGTAGAACGCCACTAGTCCGCCCGGTCCAGCGCGGTCTCCACGCCCGCGTCCGGCTCCGGCCACCCCGGGTAGGGCGGCGGGGTGCCGTCGAACGCCGGGCACAGCGCCTTGTGGTCGCAGTAGGAGCACAGCTTGCCCGGGTTCGGCCGGAAGTCGCCCGTCCGCGCCGCGCGCAGGATGGCGTCCCAGATCGCCTCCAGCGTGCGCTCGAACCGGCTCAGCTCCGCCTCGTCCGGCTGGTAGGCCAGCGCCTGCCGGTCGGCGAGGTACATCAGCCGCAGCTGGCGCGGCACCACGCCCCGCAGCCGCCACAGCACCAGCGCGTAGAACTTCATCTGGAACAGCGCCTTGGCCTCGCCCACCTCGCGCGGCGCGGCGCCCGTCTTGTAGTCGACCACCCGGATCTCGCCGGTCGGCGCCACGTCCACCCGGTCCACGTAGCCGCGCAGCAGCACGCCGGACGGCAGCTCCCACTCCACCAGCAGCTCGCGGGCGTCCGGGTCGAACCGGCGCGGGTCCTCCAGCCCGAAGTAGCCGTCCAGCAGCCCCTCGGCCGAGGCCAGCCACGCCTCCTGCTCGGGGTCGTCGGCCTCGAACAGCTCGGCGAACTCCGGACGCTCGGCCCGCACCCGCTCCCACGCGGGACCCACCAGCTCCCGCGCCCGCTCCGGCACCCGCTCCCGGGCCGGCAGCCCGAACAGGTCCTCCAGCACCGCGTGCACCACCGTGCCCCGCACCTGCGCCCTGGTCGGCTTCTCCGGCAGCCGGTCGACGGCGCGGAACCGGTAGAGCAGCGGGCACTGCTTGAAGTCGCCCGCACGGGACGGCGAGAGCGCGGGCCTGCGAACAGGGCGCTCGGTTGTCGGCACTGCCATGACGAGAACGATAGGCCAACCCACTGACAAGATCGCCTCCAAACGCCCTGGTCCGGATCACAGCGCCGATACACCGGTGCGCTTAGGCTCCGGACGTGGCGACGACGAGTTGGCGACGGCAGGTCGGCCGGGACGGCGGGCTGCCGCTGTTCCGCGCGGCCGGGATACCGGTGCTGCTCGCGCCGTCCTGGTGGCTCGGGTCGGCGGCCGTCGTCGTGCTCTACGCGCCGATGGTCGGGCGCCTCGTCCCCGGCGCCGACGGGCTGACCGGGGTGCTGCTCGCCGCCACGTTCGCCCTCTTCCTCGGCCTGTCCGTGCTCGCCCACGAGCTGGGCCACAGCCTCGTCGCGCTGCGCCTGGGCCTGCCGGTCCGCCGGCTGCGGCTGTTCCTGCTGGGCGGGGTGTCCGAGGTGATGCGCACCCCCGCCAAGCCCGCGCACGAGGGCGCCATCGCCGCCGCCGGTCCGGTGGTGTCGATCGTGCTGGCGGGGGCGTTCGCGCTGGCCGCCGTCGCGATCCCGCAACCGGACGCGGTGTGGCTGCTGATCGCGCAGACCGCGTTCGCCAACGCCGCCGTGGCGGTGTTCAACCTGCTCCCGGGCCTGCCGCTGGACGGCGGGCGCATTCTGCGCGCGGGGGTGTGGGCCGTCACGGGCCGTCGCGCCGCGGGCACCAGGGCCGCCGTCGTCGGCGGCGGCGCGGTGGCCGCGCTGCTGGTGGCGTGGGCGCTGTGGGGCCTGGTCGACGGCGCCGAGGACCGCTGGGTCAGGTTCGGCGTGTGCCTGCTCACGGCGTGGTTCGTGGTGGCCGGCGCGCGCGGCGAGCAGGCCGCCGAGCACAAGCGGACCTGGCCGGACGGCCTCACGCTCACCGAACTGGTCCGCCCCGTGCTCCAACTGCCCGCCGAGAGCCCCGTGTCGGGCGCGCTCACCGCGTCCGCGGGCCGCGGCGTGGTGCTGGTCCGCGCGGACGGCGTCGCGGCCGGCCTGCTCGACCGGGAGATGGCCCGGCAGCTCGCCTCGACCTCGCCGCACGCCCCCGCGGAGCAGGCCGCCGTGCCGATCCGGCCGGAGACCGTGCTGCTGGAGAACGAGAGCGGCGACGAGGTGGTCGAGCGGGTCCACGGCACCGCCGCCTGGGAGTACCTGGTCGTCGACCTGGAGGGCAGGCCCGCGGGCGTGCTGCGCCGCGAGGACCTCAAGGCCGCGCTGGACCGTCGCTGACCTGTCCGCCCCTGACCTGCCCGCCGCCGGCTCGGCCGCCCGGCAGCCCGACCTCCTGCGCCAGGATCGCCGCCTGCACCCGCGAGCGCAGGTCCAGCTTGGTCAGCACCCGCGACACGTGCGTCTTCACCGTCGTCTCGCCGATGTGCAGCTTCCGCCCGATCTGGTGATTCGACAGCCCTTCGCCGAGGCACCGCAGCACGTCCACCTCGCGGTCGGTCAGCGAGTCGAGCCCCGCCGGGCGCGGCCGGGGCGCGACCGAGGCGAACTCCCGCATCACCCGCCGCGTCACGCCGGGCGCCAGCACCCCGTCACCCGCCGCGACCCGCCGCACCGCCTCCACCAGCGCGGGCGCCTCCACGGACTTCAGCAGGAACCCCGCCGCGCCCGCCCGCAGCGCCCCGGAGACGTACTCGTCCAGGTCGAATGTGGTCAGCACCAGCACCTCGGCCACGTCGCCGATCCGCCTGGTCGCCTCGATGCCGTCCACACCCGGCATCCGGATGTCCATCAGCACCACGTCGGGCCGCAGCGCCAGCGCCATGCGCACCGCCGCCGCGCCGTCGGCCGCCTCGCCGACCACCTCGATGCCGTCCGCGCCGCCCAGGATCATCACCAGGCCCGTCCGGATCGCGGCGTGGTCGTCGGCCACCAGCACGCGGATCACAGCGGCAGTTCCGCCCGCACGACCCACTCGCCGCCGGCGCGGCCCGCCGAGAACTCCCCGCCCACCGCGTGCGCGCGTTCCGCCATGCTCACCAGCCCCGTCCCTGAATCCCGTGCCGTCCCGTCCGCCGCGTTGCGCACGACCACCACCAACCGCCTGACCTGCCGCTCCAGCTCCACCGACGCGCACGGGCCGGACGCGTGCCTGACCGCGTTGGTCAGCGCCTCCTGCGTGATCCGGTAGGCCGCGACGTCCACCGCGCCCGGCAGGTCGTCGACGTCCGCGCCCCGGAACCGCACGTCCAGCCCGGCCGCGCGGGCCGAGTCGACGAGCACGCCCACCTCGGACAACCGCGCCGTGGCCGGCGCGTCCGGCGGCCCGTCGGCCCGCAGCACGTCGATCATCATGCGCATCTCCGACAAGGCCCGTACGCTGTTCTCGCGGACCGACTTGAGCACCGTGCGCGAGGTCTCCGGGTCGCCGTCGCGCAGCGACAGCACCGCCTCGGACTGGATCGCGATGGCGGACAGGTGCCCGGCCACCACGTCGTGCAGGTCGCGGGCCATCCGGTTGCGCTCGGCGCCCACCGCGGCCCGCCGGTCCAGTTCGGCGATCCGGGCCACCTGCTCGGCGCCCTCGCGGTGCCGCCGCACGTTCGTCGCCCACCACACGGGCACCACGAGCAGCGAGAACACCTGCAAACCGGCGTAGAACGACAGCCGCCAGTCACCCACCACGGCGACCACCGCGGTCACCCCGACGGTCAGCGCGGCCACCGCGCCGACGATCACCTGGTGCAGCCGGCGCGAGCCGTGCAGCGCGGCCGCGAACAGCACGTCGATCAGCACCGCGATCGTCGGCAGGCTCGGCCCCAGCGCCAGGTCCACCGCCGTCGCGGAGGCCGCCACGACCAGCGCGACCGCTGGCGCCCGGTGCCGGAAGCACTGGCCCGCGCACGCCACCGCGAGGATCGCCAGCCGGGTGCCCAGCGGGACACCCGGGTCCCGGCCGCCGAGGAGCAGGTCCACGTCCAGCAGGTGGACGACCAGCCCTCCCGCGAAGGACGCCGCCGCGACGAGCGGGTCGCGGTACCTGCGGTGGAGCGTCACCGCGCCATTGCAGCACAGGGCACCGGGCGGGGCGTCCTGCGAAGTGATGACCTCCGGTGGGTCGGCCCGACGACGCGCCCGGGCACGCCCCGCGACGACGCTGGAGCCGTGGTCGAACCGCTGGTGGTCCTCATCGTGGCGTGCGAGGTCGGGCTGTGGGTCGTGCTGGGCGCGGGGCTCGTCGCCCGGTACGTGCTGCGCATGCCCCGGCTCGGCGCGGTCCTGCTGGTCTGCACGCCCCTGGTGGACGTGGTGCTGCTCGTGGCGACGGTCGTCGACCTGCGGGCGGGGGGCGAGGCGAACGCGTCGCACGGGCTGGCCGCGATCTACCTGGGGGTGAGCGTGGCCTTCGGGCACAGCGTGCTGCGGTGGGCCGACCAGCGGTTCGACCACCGCTTCGCGGGCGGTCCGCCGCCGGTGAAGCCACCGGAGCGGGGACCGGCGAGGGTCCGCCACGAGTGGCGCGAGTGGGGGAAGTTCGTGCTCGCCTGGGCCATCGCGGGGGCGATCGTCCTGCTGCTCGTCCACGTGGTCTCGACACCGGAGCGCGCCGGGGGCCTGCTCGGCCAGATGTGGGGGATGACGGTGGTCGGGCTGGTGTGGTTGATCGGCTGGCCCGTGTACCACACGATCACGGACAAGGGGGAGTGATGCGGGCGGGGCTGCGGGCGGAGAAGTCCCGCCAGTAGGGCGCACGAGGCTCCGTGCGACCATCGTGCGCTGTTGACGCGCGTCTTAGCAGGAGGTTCGCCGCGGTGAGCACCGCCAGTGGTCCGTTCCAACCCGGAGACCGGGTGCAGTTGACCGACCCGAAGGGACGGCACTACACGATCGTGCTCGAACCGGGCAAGGAGTACCACACCCACCGCGGCGCCCTGCCGCACGACAAGCTGATCGGGCAGCCCGAGGGGTCGGTGGTCGTGTCCGTCGGCGGCACGTCGTTCCTGGCCCTGAGGCCGCTGCTGGCGGACTACGTGCTGTCGATGCCGCGCGGCGCCCAGGTGATCTACCCCAAGGACGCCGCCCAGATCGTCATGTACGGCGACATCTTCCCCGGCGCGCGGGTCCTGGAGGCCGGTGCCGGCTCCGGTGCCCTGACCTGCTCGTTGCTGCGCGCGGTCGGGGAGAAGGGCAGCGTCATCTCCTACGAGGTGCGCCAGGACCACGCCGACCACGCCATCCGCAACGTCGAGCAGTTCTTCGGCGAGCGACCCGGCAACTGGTCGCTCACCGTGAGCGACCTCGTCGAGCACGAGGGCGAGGTGGACCGGGTGATCCTCGACATGCTCGCCCCGTGGGACGTGCTGCCGACCGTGTCGAAGAGCCTCATCCCGGGCGGCGTGCTCGTCGTGTACGTGGCCACCACGACCCAGTTGTCCAAGGTCACGGAGGCCATCCGGGAGCAGCAGCACTGGACCGAGCCCCAGTCGTGGGAGACCCTCGTGCGGCCGTGGCACTCGGTGGGCCTGGCCGTGCGGCCGGAGCACCGGATGATCGCGCACACCGCGTTCCTGCTGACCACCCGCAGGCTCGCCGACGGCGTCACCCCGCCCCGCCCGCAGCGCCGCCCGTCCAAGGGCTGACCAGGTGGAACGGCCCCGCTCACCGACCGGTGAGCGGGGCCGTCGCACGTGCGGGGGTCACTTCTCGCAGGCGACCCAGCCGTCGTCGGTCTTCTTGAACGGCACCGTGTCGGTCTGCGTGTCCTTCATCAGCTCCCGCATCTCGCCGGGGACGCCCTCCAGCTTGATGGTCAGGGTGGCCTCGGCCCGGGTGTCGCTCTTCTCCTCGACCTTGTCGACGGAGGCGACGACCTTGATGTCCTTGAGCGCCTCCTGCATCTTCCGGGCCTGCTCCTTCGCCTCGGCGGGCAGGCCCTCCAGCTGCTTGTCGAGCTCGGCGCCCATGGCGTCCGGGTCGAACGCCTTCTTGAGGTCGTCGATCTCCTTCTGGTCCTCGGCGCAGGTCAGGGAGCGGAGCTTGTCGTAGTCGCGGTTCGAGATCGCCGAGGCGAAGCCGTCCGCCGCGTCCTTGGCCGTGCCGTTGCTCCCGCCGCCCAGCGTCATCACCAGGGCGACCACCACGCCGATCACGACGAGCGCGCCGACGCCGCCGAGGATCCACGGCAGCGGGCTCTTCTTGGGCGGCGCGCCGTAGGGGGCGCCGAAACCACCCGGTTGGCCGTAACCGGGCTGGTTGAACTGGCCTTGCTGCCCGTACGGCTGCTGGCCGTAACCGGGCTGGCCGGGCTGCTGGGGCGGCCCGTGCCCGCCGGGCGGGGGGCCGTAGCCGGGCTGCGGCCCGCCACCCGGTGGGGTTCCGTAGCCGGGCTGCTGTCCACCCTGTGGGAAACCCTGGGGCGGGGGGTACCCGCCGGGCTGCTGCCCGTACCCCGGCTGCTGGCCGAATTGGCCTGGTTGCCGGCCGGACGGGCCCGGCTGCTGCCCGTGGGGTTCCGGCTGCTGCGGCGGGACGGACATCACGTTCTCCTAGAACTTTCCGCTGGTGGCAGTGACACTGCCCGGACCACGCACGTGGGACTCGTGTTAGAGACGCACGGTAGCGGGTAGGAGGTTCCGGTTGACACCGGTATGGAGCAGTTCGTCCCTCCGAGCGGGCGGTATGCGTGATCACGCGACGCCCGGGAACTCGCAGGGTGGCGGCTTTTGTCGGTGATCGCCGGTACCGTTGTCGTACGTACACGGGAGGAGGGTGCCGACATGCAGCACGGTCATCCCGGCAGCCAGCCCGATGAGGGTGGCGAGCTGAACAAGGGCAACAACTCTGGTGAGCTGACTGCGCAGATCCGGTTCCTCGAGGACGAGATCGCGTTGCTGCGCCGCAAGTTGACGGAATCCCCACGACACGTCCGCCTGCTGGAGCAGCGGTTGGCGGAGGCGACGGAGCGCGTCAGCCAACTGACCGAGCGCAACACGAAGCTCATCGACACCCTTCGAGAAGCACGGAGCCAGCTCCTCGCGCTGCGCGAGGAAGTCGACCGGCTCGCCCAGCCGCCCAGCGGCTACGGCGTGTTCCTGGCGCGGTTCGAGGACGGCACGGTGGACGTGTTCACCTCCGGCCGTCGCATGCGGGTGTCGGTGTCGCCCGCGGTCGAGACGTCGTCGCTGGTCCTGGGCCAGTCGGTGCGCCTCAACGAGGCGCTGACGGTGGTCGAGGGCGGCGGCTTCGAGCGGACCGGCGAGGTCTGCACGCTGCGCGAGGTCCTCGAGTCCGAGGAGGCCGACACCACGATCGGTCGGGCCCTGGTCGTGGGCCACGCCGACGAGGAGCGGGTCGTCTGGCTCGCCCAGCCGCTGATGGACTCGCCGCTCAAGGCGGGCGACTCGCTGCTGGTCGACTCCAAGGCCGGGTTCGCCTACGAGCGGGTTCCCAAGGCCGAGGTCGAGGACCTGGTGCTGGAGGAGGTGCCGGACGTCAAGTACGAGGACATCGGCGGCCTGTTCCGGCAGATCGAGCAGATCCGCGACGCCGTGGAGCTGCCCTTCCTGCACGCCGACCTCTTCCGCGAGTACAAGCTGCGCCCACCCAAGGGCGTGCTGCTCTACGGCCCTCCCGGGTGCGGCAAGACGCTCATCGCCAAGGCGGTGGCGAACTCCCTGGCCAAGCAGGTCAGCCGCGCGCGCGGCGACGACCACCGCGAGGCCAAGAGCTACTTCCTCAACATCAAGGGCCCCGAGCTGCTCAACAAGTTCGTCGGCGAGACCGAGCGGCACATCCGCCTGATCTTCCAGCGGGCCCGTGAGAAGGCGTCCGAGGGCACCCCGGTGATCGTGTTCTTCGACGAGATGGACTCGATCTTCCGGACCCGCGGCTCGGGCGTGTCGTCCGACGTCGAGACCACGATCGTGCCCCAGCTCCTCAGCGAGATCGACGGCGTCGAGGGCCTGGAGAACGTGATCGTGATCGGCGCCTCCAACCGCGAGGACATGATCGACCCGGCCATCCTGCGTCCCGGCCGGCTCGACGTGAAGATCAAGATCGAGCGTCCGGACGCCGAGGGCGCGAAGGACATCTTCAACAAGTACCTCACGCCCGACCTGCCGATCCACGCCGACGACCTCGCCGAGTTCGGCGGCGACCCGGCGGCGTGCATCGACGGCATGGTGCAGCACACCGTCGAGCGGATGTACGAGGAGTCCGAGGAGAACCGGTTCCTGGAGGTCACCTACGCCAACGGTGACAAGGAGGTCCTGTACTTCCGGGACTTCAACTCCGGCGCCATGATCCAAAACATCGTCGACCGCGCCAAGAAGGCGGCCATCAAGAGCCTGCTGGACACCAAGCAGCCGGGCCTGTCGGTGCGCCACCTGCTCGACGCGATCGTCGACGAGTTCGCCGAGAACGAGGACCTGCCCAACACGACCAACCCGGACGACTGGGCGCGGATCTCGGGCAAGAAGGGCGAGCGGATCGTCTACATCCGCACGCTCGTGACCGGCAAGAACCAGGAGTCGGGTCGGGCGATCGACACCGCCACCAACACCGGTCAGTACCTGTAGCACCCGCGTCACCGGCAGTGCCGACGAGGAGCCCGCCCAGCCACCGCGCCGGGCGGGCTCCCGCCATTGCGGGATGGCCGGCTAGGACCGGGCGGTGACCAGTCCCGACTCGTAGGCCGCGATGACGAGCTGGGCACGGTCACGGGCCTGGAGCTTGTGCAGCAGCCGGCCGATGTGGGTCTTCAGCGTGCCGGGGGCCATGTGCAGCTCGGCCGTGATCTCGGCGTTGGAGCGGCCCCGCGCGATGAGGGTGAGCACCTCCCGCTCGCGCTCGGTGACGCCCTCCAGCCGGACCTCGCGCTGCTCCGGGGTGCGGGCGAACTCGGCCACCAGACGCCTGGTCACCGAGGGCGACAGCAGCGAGTCGCCCGCCGCCACGACCCGGATCGCGGCCAGCAGCTCGGCCGGGGGAGTGTCCTTGAGCAGGAAGCCGCTCGCGCCGGCCCGCAGCGCCGAGTAGACGTACTCGTCCAGGTCGAACGTGGTCAGGATCAGCACCCTGGCACCGGTCGACGCGCCGATCTCGCGGGTAGCCGCGATGCCGTCGACGCCCGGCATGCGGATGTCCATCAGCACCACGTCCGGCGAGGTCTCCCGCACCACCGACACGGCCGTCGCGCCGTCACCCGCCTCGCCGACGACCCGCAGGTCGGGGGCGGAGTCCACGAGCACCCGGAAGCTGCCGCGAAGCAGCGCCTGGTCGTCCACGACCACCACGTCGATCACGGCAGGGGCACCTCCGCCCGCACCGCGAACCCGCCCGCCGCCCGCGGCCCCGCCGAGAACGTCCCGCCGTACACCGCCACCCGCTCCCGCATCCCGATCAGCCCGTGGCCGCCGGTCCGGCCGGTCGACAGCCGCTCGCCGGGGCCGTCGTCGACCACGGTCACCGACACGGACGAACCGGACACCTCGACCGCGGCGGTGCAGGTCGCCGGCGCGGCGTGCTTGACCACGTTCGTGACGGACTCCTGCACGATCCGGTACACCGTGAGACCCAGCGCCTCGGGCACGGCGCCCGTCACCGACAGGTCGACGCCCACCCCGGCCAGCGCCGCCCGCGACACCAGCTCCGGCAGGTCCGCCATGCTCGGCATGGGCGCCAGCTCCGCCGCCGCGTCCTCCGAGCGCAGCACGCCGAGCAGCCGGCGCATCTCCACCAGGGTGCCGCGCGAGGTCGTCTCGATGACCCGCAGCGCCTCCTCGGACACCGACGCGTCGCGCACGTGGGCCGCGGTGCCCGCCTGGACCGCGATGAGGCTCAGGCCGTGCGCGACCACGTCGTGCAGCTCGCGGGCGATCCGCATGCGCTCCTCGGTGACGGCCGCCGACGCCGCCTGGGCCGCCCGGCGGGCCTCGTAGTCCCGCCGGACGCGCGTCACCCGGCCCAGCGCCCACGCGGTGCCCACGCACAGCGAGGCGAACAGGACCAGCCCGATGTCGTCCGGCCACGGCTCGGCGACCGCGATGGCCGCGGCGATGACGACCAGGCTGGCGACCAGTGCCCGCACCGCGACCCGGTGCGCGCAGAGCGACGCCACCGCGTACGCGGCGAACGCCGTCGCCCCGAACGGCTCCAGCGTGATGTGGGCGACCGTGGCGGCGGTCTGCGCCACCAGCACGACGCCCAGGGTGAGCAGCGGCCGGCCGCGCCGCACGGCCAGTGGTGCGCCCACGAGCACGGCGAGCGGGTAGCCCAGCCACAGCGGCGTGGTGCTCATCTCGGCGAAGCCGAGGTAGGCCACGACGAAGAGCACCGCGACGGCCGTGTCCAGCGCGTACGGGTAGGCGGTCGGCAGCAGCCGCAGGACGTGGGACTTCACGCGGCGAACCGTAACCGGGGTGCGCGGTGCGGGGCATCGGACCACGGTCCGATCCGGAACTCCGGCCCCTCGTCCGATCCGTCCACGCTGCCGCACCGGCACGCTCGACCACATGATCCAAGTCCGGCACCTGACCAAGCGCTACGGCAGCACGAGGGCCGTCGACGACCTGAGCTTCGAGGTGGAGCCCGGCTACGTCGCCGGGTTCCTCGGCCCCAACGGCGCGGGCAAGTCGACCACCATGCGGGCGATCCTCGGCCTGGACCGGCCCAGCGGCGGCGAGGCGCTGGTCAACGGCCGGCCCTACGCCGCGCTGCGAAGACCGGCGCACGAGGTGGGCGCGCTGCTCGACGCGGCGGCGGTCCACGGCGGCCGCACCGCCTACGACCACCTGCGCGTGCTGGCCCGGAGCAACGGCATCCCGGACCGCCGGGCCGCCGAGACCCTGGAGCAGGTGGGCCTCGCGGGCGCCGCGAAGCGCCGGGTCGGCACCCTGTCGCTGGGCATGAGGCAGCGCCTCGGCGTGGCGGCGGCGCTGCTCGGCGACCCGGGCGTGCTGATGTTCGACGAACCGGTCAACGGCCTCGATCCGGAGGGCATCCGGTGGATCAGGCACCTCATGCGCGACCTGGCCAAGGAGGGCCGCACCGTGCTGGTGTCCAGTCACCTGATGAGCGAGATGGCGCTGACCGCCGACCGGGTGGTGGTGGTCGGACGCGGCAGGCTGATCCTCGAAGCATCCATGGAGGACCTCCGGGAGAAGTTCAAGAAGGACGTCCTGGTGCGGTCGCCGTCACCGGGCGCCCTGTCCCGGGTCCTCGCCGAGGCGGGCGCTTCCGTCACCGCGGACGACGACGGCGCGCTGCTCGTGCAAGGGCTCGACGCGCCCGACATCGCCGGCCTCGCCGTCCACCGGCAGATCCCCGTCCACGAACTGACCCCGCGCAGCGCGTCGCTGGAGGACGCCTACCTCGAACTCACCGAGGACAGCGTGGAGTTCCGCACGAAGGAGGGCGCGCGATGACCGGCGTGTTGAGCTCGGAGCTGCTGAAGATCAGGTCGGTCCGCTCGACCACCTACGTGCTGCTGGCCCTCGCGCTGATGCTGCTGACGGGTGCCATCGTCTCCTACCTGATGACCGCGGACTGGGACGTCGCGTCGCCCGAGCGGCAACAGCGGTTCGACCGGGCCGACCCGGGCGTGGTGGTGGTCCCGTTCGGCCAGTTCTGCCTGGGTGCGCTCGGCGCGCTGGCCGTCACGTCGGAGTACGGCAGCGGCATGATCCGGACGGCCCTGGTCTCGGTGCCGAGGCGCGGCGCGTTCCTCCTGGCCAAGATCGTCGTGGTCGGCGCGGTCTCGCTCGTCGTGGCGGCCCTCGCGGTGGCGGGGTCCTTCACGGTGGGGGAGCTGATCACCGGCGACCGCCCGAAGCCGATCTCGGCCTACGGCTCGGTGGGCGAGGCCCTGCCGACCCTCCTGTCCGACACGGCCTCGATGGTCCTGCTGGCCCTGGTCGGCCTGGGGCTGGGCTTCCTGCTCCGTTCGACAGCGGGCGCCCTGGTGACCCTGTGCGCCCTCCTGTTCGTCCTGCCGGTGGTGACCCTCCTGCTCCCGCCACCGTGGAATGGACGGGCCTACTCGGTGATGCTCCCGAACCTGGCGCCACAACTGTCGGGCGCGGTGTCGGAAGCACCCCTCTCCCCACCGGGCGCGGCCCTGGTGATGCTGGCCTACCTGGTCGTGACCCTGGGTGCGGGCGCGGTGGCCCTGCTGCGAAGAGACGCCTGAGGCAGCGGGACGACCGAGGGAGCCGTCGGGCGCCGACGAGGGTCGAGGAGGGGCGACGAGGGTGCCCGAGCCCTCCGGGGCGGGTGCGCGTGACCGGCGGTCGTCCGGGATGGCCGGTTACCGTGTCGGCGTGCCCGATTTCGCGCTAGGACTCGCCGCCCTCGGCCGCCCCGCCTACATCAACCTCGGCAGGGAGGGCGCGCTCCCGGCCGACCGCGACGTGGACGCCATGCGCGCCCAGTGCCACGCGGTGCTGGACGCGGCGTACGAGGCCGGCGTGCGGCGGGTCGACGCGGCGCGCTCGTACGGCCGCGCGGAGGAGTTCCTGGCCGGGTGGCTGACCGAACGCGGCCACCGGGACGTGCGCGTGTCCAGCAAGTGGGGGTACGCCTACGTCGCGGACTGGCGGCGCGACGCCGACGTGCACGAGGTCAAGGAGCACTCCCTGGGCCGCTTCACCCAGCAGTGGAAGGAGACGCGGGACCTGCTCGGCGCGCACGTCGGACTGTACAAAGTGCACTCGTTGACGCCCGACAGCCCGCTGTTCGGCGACGTGGACCTGCTCATGGCGCTGGGCGGGCTGCGGGACTCCGGCGTGCGGCTGGGCTTCTCCACCTCGGGACCGCGACAGGCCGACACCGTGCGCCGCGCCCTGGACATCCAGATCGAGGGACGGCGGCTGTTCGACGCCGTGCAGTCCACCTGGAACGTCCTGGAGACGTCGGCGGGCGAGGCGTTGGCGGCGGCGGGCGAGGCCGGTGCCGAGGTGTTCGTCAAGGAGGGCATGGCCAACGGTCGCCTCGCCGTCGACCCGCCCGCCCGGGTCCGCGAGCTGGCCGAGCGGCACGGGGTCGGTCCGGACGCCGTCGCGCTGGCCGCCGTGCGCGCCCAGCCGTGGGTCGACGTGGTGCTGTCCGGCGCGGCGAGCGTCGACCAGTTGCACGCCAACCTGCGGGCGGGCGACGTGGAGCTGGACCCGGACGAGCTGGCCGACCTGGCCGACCCCGCCGAGCGGTACTGGGCTACTCGGGCGTCGCTGGCCTGGGGGTGAGCCGCACCGAGCCGGACGCCAGGTCGATCGGGCCGCGCGGCGGGGCGCCGTCCTCCTCGTCGTCGCGCAGCATCAGCTCGGTCTGCCGCTGGTCCAGCTCCACCTGCTTGCCGCCGGCGAACAGGGTGGTGAACTGGTCCACGCCCGCCGCGACCGCCACCGGGTGCCCCTTGCGCCGCCGTGCCCACCGCACGGCGCGCTCGACCGCCGCCAGCACGACGAGCAGCACGGCCAGCCCGGGGATCGACATCGCGAACATCATCCCGACACCCACGTGAACCACCCCTTGACCAGGACCCGGCCGTCCGGCACCACCGGCCAGTCCGGGTCGTCCGCCTTCGCGCGCACCTCCTCCAGCGCCATCCACCCGCCCCAGGCGACCTCCTCGGGCTGGTGGCTGAACGGGCCGTCGCTGCGCACGTCGTAAACGTGCGCGACGTACCGGATGGTTCCGTCGGTGAACGTGGTCCGGAACCGGAACTCCGGGACGGCCCGCACGCCCAGCTCCTCGGCCAGTTCGCGCGCCGCGCACTCGTCGGGCGTCTCGTCCGCCGCCACCACGCCGCCGCACGTCGGGTCGTAGAGGCCGGGGTAGACGTCCTTGGTGTCGGTCCGCCGGTGCACGTACACCCGTTCGCCGTCCACGGACCGCACCACGATCACCGCGCACGCGTGCCACAGCCCCTCGGCCCGCATCCGCGCCCGCGACGCGGAACCGACCGGGGTGCCGTCGGGGGCGACGATCCGCACCTGTTCCACGCGGTGATCCTCCCCCGGTAGTACCGGCGAGTGCTACTCCGGGCCGACGCCCGCCGACACCGCCTGTTCCTACTGTCGTGCCGTTCGCGTCACGAGGAGGAGCTGTGCCCACATCCCTGCGGCTCGCGGTCGCCGAGTTCCGCGACCGACCCGGCCGCGCCGTGCTGCCCGGTGTCGCCCTGGTCGTCGGCGTCGCGTGCCTGCTGGCCGCGCTGATGCTCAGCGACGCCATGGTCCGCGCGACCGCCGAGGGCGCCCCGGTCGTGCCGCCGGGGGTGGACCTGGTGGTCCGCGAGGCGCCGTACGAGGACGCCGTGCTCGACGGGGCCGTCGCCGACCGGGTCGCGGGCGTCGCCGGGGTGACCTCGGTGGAGCAGGTGCGGCGGGTGCGCGCGGACCTGCTCCTGGACGGTCGCGCGGGGCCGCGCCGCAGCGACGCCGACGTGGAGGTCGACCGGGAGGGCCTGCGGCGCGTGCCGATGCTGGAGGGGCGCGCGCCGGGGCGTGACGGGGAGCTCGCGGTCGACCGGGTCACCGCCCACGAGCACGGGCTCGGGCCTGGTTCGGCGGTGCGGGTCGCCGACGCGGAGGGGCGGGCGCTGGACGTCGTCGTCCGGGGCGTCACCAAGCGCGGCTCGCTCGGCGAGGAACCCGTGATCGTGGTCGGCGAGGACCTCGCGGCCAGGATCGACCCGACGCCGACCGTGCTGTCCCTGCACGTCACCGGCGGTGACGCGACCGCCGTGGCCGCCGCCGCGGGGCAGGGTTTCCGGGTGGACACCGCCGCCGCGGTCGCCGCCGAGGAACCCGGCGGCGACCTCGCCCTGATGCTCCTGCCGTTCAGCATCCTGGCCCTGGCCACCTCGGTCTTCGTCGCCTCGGCGACCTACCGCGCCGTCTACCTCCAGCGGCAGCGGCACACCGCCCTGCTGCGCTGCCTCGGCGCCCATCGCGGACCACTCGTCCGGGCGAACCTGTTCGAAGCGCTGTCGACGGGTGCCGTCGCGGGCGCGGTGGGTGCGGTCCTCGGCGGTTCGGTGGCGTGGCTGCTGGCCAGGCTGTTCGACGCCATCGGCCTGTCCACGATCATGGGCGCGGTCGAGCTGAGCCCGGCGCTGCTGCCGAACGGGACCCAGCTGCTGATCGGCGTGGTCACCGCGTCCGTGCTCAGCGCGTTCGCCGCCGTGCGGCCCGCGCTCACCGCGTCCAGGATCTCGCCGCTGGCCGCGCTGCGGACCTCCGAAGGGCAGACGCCGGACGCGGCCGTCGTCCGCCGCCGCTACGTGTTCGGCGTCGTGCTCGTGGTCCTGGCCGCCGTGCTGGGCGTGCTGGGTGTGCTCGCCAGGGGCTCGATCGCGGCGATCTTCCTCGTGCTGTTCTCCGGCATCACCGGTGTGTTCGGCCTGTTCGGGGTGCTCGGGCCGGTCGTGGTGCCCGCTCTCGGGCGGATCTTCGGTTCGGTCGCGAGCCGCTTCGGGGGCGCGCAGTGGAAGCTCGCGGCGGCCGAGGTGCGGCGCGTGCCGCAGCGGTCGGCGTCCGTGGCGATGCCGCTGCTGCTGGCGGCCTCGATGGTCACGTTCTTCGCCGTCACGGTCGGGTCCGCGCAGCGCGTGGAGGAGGAGTTCGACCGGGAGCCCCGGCCCGATGCCGTGGTCGTGGACTCGGCCGAGCGCCCGCTGCGCGACGGCGTCGGCGCGGCGGCGGACCAGCCGCAGGCCGCGCGCACGCTCGTGCTGCACGGGGTCGAGGCCGACCAGCGCGATCCCGAGGGGTACGCGTTCCCCGCGGAGGTCGTGGGCGCCGACCCGGCGGACGCGCGGGACTGGCTGACCGCGCGCGGCGTCGACGCCGGCGGCTTCGGGCCGGGCACCGTGCTGCTGGGGGACCGGTACGCGGAGCACTTCGGCGCGCGGGTGGGCGAGCCGTTCACCGTGGAGGGCCTGCCCGGCGGCGCGCGCACCGCGACCGTGGCCGGCACCTACACCTCGTCGCTGCTGGACGACGCGGACGTCGTGCTGCCCGACCCGGACCTCGGACCCGCCTCGAAGGTCCTCGTCACCTTCGAGGCGGGCGCCGACCCGGTCGCCTACCAGACCGCGGTGGAGGCGGCGCTGCCCGACTCGCCCACCGTCCTGGTGAACACGCGGGCGGCCGAGAGCGCGCAGAACCAGCGTTACCTCGACCTGGGGATCGTGTTCCTGATGGTGCTGCTGGGACTGTCCGTCGCGGTCGCCGTGACCGGTATCGGCACCGCCCTGACGATCTCCGTGCAGGAGCGCCGCAAGGAGCTCGCGCTGCGCCGCGCGCTCGGGGTCACCAAGGGCGGCCTGCAAGGCGGCGTGCTGGCCGAAGCGGTGCTGTTGTCGCTGGTGGGAGTGCTGGGCGGGGGGCTGTTCGGCCTCATCTACGCCGAGCTGACGCTGGCCGCCGTAGGGCTGTTCGCGTGGCCCACCGCGGCTCTGCTCCCGCTGCTCCTCGGGGGCGCCGGCGTGGTGCTCCTGGCGGTCCTCGCGGCCTTCGGACCCGCCCGCGGCGCGACGCGCATCCGACCGGCCGCCGGACTCGCCGCCGGCTGAAACGTGACCTGGCTCCCGGCGTGATGTCGGTGGTACGTCGTAGGCTGCGACGTATGCGGCGGATCATGGGGACCGAAGTGGAGTACGGCATCTCGGTGCCGGGGGACGCGACGGCGAACCCGGTGCTCACCTCGACACAGGTGGTGCTGGCCTACGCGGCCGCCGCCGACATACCGCGGGCCCGGCGGGCGCGCTGGGACTACGAGGTCGAATCGCCGCTGCGCGACGCGCGCGGCTTCGACCTCGGCGCGCCCGGCCACCACCCCGGCGACAACGACGTCGAGGACCTCGGCGCGGCCAACGTCATCCTCACCAACGGCGCGCGCCTCTACGTCGACCACGCCCACCCGGAGTACTCCGCGCCGGAGGTCACCAACGCGCGGGACGCCGTGATCTGGGACAAGGCGGGGGAGCGGGTGATGGAGGAGGCGGCCATGAAGGCGGCCACCGTCCCCGGCCAGCCCCGCCTCCAGCTCTACAAGAACAACGTCGACGGCAAGGGCGCCAGCTACGGCACCCACGAGAACTACCTGATGCAGCGCAGCACGCCGTTCACGGCCGTGATCGCGGGCCTCACGCCGTTCTTCGCGTCCCGGCAGGTCGTGGTCGGCTCCGGCCGCGTCGGCCTCGGCCCGGCGGGCGAGGAGGCCGGCTACCAGCTGTCGCAGCGCTCCGACTACATCGAGGTCGAGGTCGGCCTGGAGACGACGCTCAAGCGGGGCATCATCAACACCCGCGACGAGCCGCACGCCGACGCCGACAAGTACCGCCGGCTGCACGTCATCATCGGCGACGCCAACCTCGCCGAGTACTCCACCTACCTCAAGTGCGGCACGACCTCGCTGGTGCTGGACATGATCGAGGCGGGTCGCCGGTTCGACGACCTGCGGCTGCTCGACCCGGTCCGCGCGGTGCACCGGATCAGCCACGACCCGACCCTCAAGACCCGCGTCGAGCTGGCCGGCGGGCGCAAGTTCACCGGCCTGGACATCCAGTTCGCCTACTACGAGCGGGCCTCGGAGTTCGTCGAGAAGGAGGGCTACGGCGACCGCGACGTGCTGCGCGTGTGGGGCGAGGTGCTCGACGCGCTGGCCCGCGACCCGCAGGAGTGCGCCGACCGCCTCGACTGGGTGGCCAAGCTGCGGCTGCTGGAGGGCTACCGGGCCCGGGACGGCCTGGCCTGGGGTTCACCGCGCCTGTCGCTGGTCGACCTCCAGTATTCCGACGTGCGCCTCGACAAGGGCCTCTACAACCGGCTCGTGGCCCGTGGCTCGATGAAGCGCCTGGTCAGCGAGGAGGAGGTGCGCGCGGCCGTGCTCGCCCCACCGGAGGACACCCGCGCCTACTTCCGGGGCCGCTGCCTGGAGCGCTACCCGACGTCCGTGGCCGCGGCGTCGTGGGATTCGGTGATCTTCGACCTCGGTCGGGAATCCCTCGTCCGCATCCCCACCCTGGAACCGCTGCGCGGCACGAAAGCCCACGTCGGAGCCCTGCTGGAGGCGTCGGACACGGCTGAGCAGCTCGTCGAGGCGCTCACCCGGGGCTGATCGACAGACCCGAGTGGCAGACACACATCGTCGTGCCTGGTGGGTAGTGTTGAACCCCTAGGACCGAGAAGGCGGGAGGGTCGTCATGTCCCAGGAACAGGTCCAGAAGCAAGGCGGCGGTGACGGCGACGACGGTGGCGACGGCGCCGCGGCCGCCGGCCAGGAGCGCCGGGAGAAGCTCGGCGAGGACGTCGACGCCATCCTGGACGAGATCGACGACGTGCTGGAAGAGAACGCCGAGGACTTCGTCCGCGCGTACGTGCAAAAGGGCGGCGAGTAGGCCGCCGGCGGGACAGGAGAAGAACGCACACATGGACCACAGCTCGACCGGGCGCTACCCGGCCGCGTCGTTGCCCCCGGCCTACCTCAGGCCGGGGTCGTCGTCGTTCACCGATTTCCTCCGCGCCCAGGCGCCCGAACTGCTGCCCACGGCAGGCAGGTTCCCCGAAGGCACCATCCAGGCCCCGCACGGCACCACGATCGTGGCGCTCACGTTCCGCGGCGGTGTCGTGATCGCGGGCGACCGGCGCGCGACGATGGGCAACGTGATCGCCCAGCGCGACATGAAGAAGGTGTTCATCACCGACGACTACTCGGCGGTGGGCATCGCGGGCACGGCGGGCATCGCGGTCGAGATCGTGCGGCTCTACGCCGTCGAGTTGCGGCACTACGAGAAGATCGAGGGCGTCTCGCTGTCCCTGGACGGCAAGGCGAACCGGCTCTCCGCGATGATCAAGGGCAACCTCGACGCGGCGCTCGCGGGTCTCGCCGTCGTGCCCCTGTTCGCGGGCTTCGACGTGGAGGCGGCCGACCCGGAACGCGCGGGCCGCATCATCTCCTACGACGTGACCGGCGGTCGCTACGAGGAGTCCCAGGGCTACCAGGCCGTGGGGTCCGGTTCGCTGTTCGCGAAGTCGGCGCTGAAGAAGCTCTACAACCCGGACGCGGACGCCGAGGGCGCCGTGCGGGCGGCCATCGAGGCGCTGTACGACGCGGCGGACGACGACTCGGGCACCGGCGGCCCGGACGTGATCCGCAAGATCTACCCCGTGGTCGTCACGATCACCGCCGACGGCGCCGCGCACCTGCCCGACGAGCAGACCGCGGCGCAGGCCGAGGCCGTCGTCGAGGGTCGGCGCACCCGCCCGGCGGGCTGAGCCGTGACCGACCCCGACCCCACCACCCGCATCCGCCGAGCCCGGGAGCCGCACCAGTGACGATGCCGTTGTACGCCTCACCCGAGCAGGTGCTCCGCGACCGCTCGGAGTACGCCCGCAAGGGCATCGCCCGCGGTCGCAGCGTCGTCGTGCTCCGGTACGCCGACGGTGTGCTGTTCGTGGCCGAGAACCCCTCCAGCACGCTGCACAAGGTGTCGGAGATCTACGACCGCATCGGGTTCGCCGCGGTCGGCCGGTACAGCGAGTTCGAGAACCTGCGGCAGGCGGGCATCCGGTTCGCCGACATCCGCGGCTACCAGAACGACCCGCGCGACGTGACCGGCCGGTCGCTGGCCAACGTGTACGCCCAGACCCTGGGCTCGATCTTCACCGAGCAGATCAAGCCGATGGAGGTCGAGATCTGCGTGGCGGAGGTCGGTGCCACGCCCGAGCAGGACACCCTGTACCGCCTCACCTACGACGGCTCGATCGTCGAGGAGCCGCTGTACACGGTGATGGGCGGCCAGGCCGAGGCCACGGGCAACGCCCTGAAGGACGCCTACACCGAGAGCCTGGCGCTGGCCGAGGCCGTGCGGGTCGCCGTGAAGGCGCTGAGCACGGGCTCCACCAGCACCGGCAACGGCAAGCCGGACTTGCTGGACGGCGCCAAGCTGGAGGTGGCCGTCCTGGAGCGCGACCGCCCGCGCCGTGCGTTCCGGCGCATCACGGGCGCCGCCCTGACCGACCTGCTGCCCGCGGAGGCGGAACCGGCCTCCGAGCCGGAGGCCCCGGCGGGCAAGACGGGTGCGGCGAAGAAGAAGCCGGTCACGGACGTCGACCTGCCGCCGAACGACGACAAGTCCTGATCCTTCCCGCACGTCGAAGGCCCCCGGTCGCGGTGACCGGGGGCTTCCGCGTCTTCAGAGGAAGATCTTGACCAGCTGTTCGCGCCCCTCGGCGTCCCGCAGCACCACCTGGTTGCCCGCGCGCAGTTCCTCGTCGACGAACTCGTAGACCAGCAGCGCCCGGTTGACCAGGTCGACCTTCTTCAGGTGGGTGCGCTCCTGGAGCTTCGCCAATGCCTCCACGGCCTCCGCGATCAATGCGACGTTGACCCGGTCGACCACCGCGGGGCGATCGTGTTCGGCGTTCTCGCCCGACGACATGGCTGTACCTGCTTCCAATCCTGGTTCCAACACCACTATGTCATATTTACACACTATCGGTGCAAGTTCACTGCCGATAATGCTGCAAACGTGTGGTTTTCGGTATCGTTCGACCGCTCGCGTCGAACAGGTCGTGCGAGTGGCCGTAGGTGATGGGTGCGGCGCTGTGGCTCGCCGGCGGGATGCCCACGAGGGGTGTCCATGACCGGAGGGAGAAAGGCACCGAACATGAGTGCCACGTCGCCGGATCGGGACGTTCCCAGATCCGACGCTCCTGCCGAGTGGGGTGAACCGACCTCACGGGCGAGGGTACGGGTGGAGAAGACGTGCTTCGAGGCCGAGGTGGTGGTTCCACCCGGCCACGCGGGACCGCTGCTCCAGGTGATCGTGCTCCTGGGGGTGTTGGTCGGGGCGGTTCTCGGTCCGGTGCTCACGCTGAGGGGGGTCCCTGTGGACTTCCCGGTGTGGGCGACGGTGAGCGTCATCCTCGGGCAGTGCGGCCTGTTGGGTTTGGTCGTACTGCGTGCATCCCGGGCGCGGGGGCACAGGGAGCGATGACGCTGAGGGACGAGGGCGCTCACCAGGGGAGGGCCCTCGTCCCGCGCCGTCAGGCGCTCAACGCCAGCAGTTCGCTGGTCCGCTCCCGCACCGACGGCGTGTCCAGCCCGCGCACGACGACCGTCGTCCGGCGCCGCAGCACGTCGTCCACCTCGGTCGCCCACTCGAAGCGCCCGGCGTGCGCCACCTGCGCCCAGATGTCCGGCCCGTCCGGGTGCACGCGGTCCAGCAACGACGGGTCGTCCAGGGCCAGGGCCAGCACTTCGTGGCTCACCGTGCCGTAGTGCGTCGCCAGGTGCGCCAGCACGTCGTCCGGCAGCGAGGGCAGCTCCCGACCGAGCTGGGCCGTCACACGATCGGGTAGAGCCGCACCCGGCAGGGCGGCGGGCACGCCGTCGGAGAACGCGCCGGTCAGGTCGCGGCCCAGGGACTCGCCGACGCGGGCCAGCACCTGGGCCCCGATGCGGCGGAACGTCGTCCACTTGCCGCCCGCCACGCTGATCATGCCGCCGCGGCCCGCGGTGATCACCGTTTCGCGCTTCGCGTGGCTGGTGTCGCCCGAACCGCCCTCGCCCGACGACAGGGGCAGGACGCGCAGGCCCGCGAACGTGTAGGCGATCCGCGAGCGGTCCAGGGCGTCCGCGGTGATGCCGGTCGACGCCTCGCCGAGGATCTGCGCGACGTCGGCCTCGGAGCACCGCACGTCGGCCGGGTCGCCCTCGTACGCCTCGTCCGTCGTCCCCAGGAGCAGTTGCCCCTCCCAGGGGATCGCGAACGACACCCGCACGTCGTCCACCGGGATCGTCATCGCGGCGCGCCACGGCGTGTCGGTCCGCAGCACGAGGTGCGCGCCCTTGGACAGCCGGACGCTCGGCGCGGCCGACGGGTCCTCCATCCGCCGCAGCGCGTCCAGCCACGGGCCGGTCGCGTTCACCACGACGGTCGCGTCCACGCCGAACGACGCCCCGTCCACCCGGTCGCGCAGTTCGACGCCGCTGATCCGCGACCCGGTCCTGCGCATGCCCACCACCTCGACGTGGTTGAGCAGCACGGCCCCGGCCTCCGCCGCCGCGCGCGCCGCCGTGATCGCCACGCGCGAGTCGTTCATCTGGTGGTCGTGGTACAGCGCCGCGCCGCGCAGGCCCTCGGTGCGCAGGTGCGGCACGTACTCGACGGCGCGCCGCGCCGACAGCACCTTGCCCAGCCCGTCGCCGAACCCGGACAGCGCCGAGTACAGCACCACGCCCGCGCCGAGCACGGGCCGCGAGTGCGGCCCGCCCCGGTAGACGGGCACCAGGAACGGCAGGGGTCGGACCAGGTGCGGCGCGAGGTGGTCGCCCAGCGCGCGCCGCTCGGCGTGGTTCTCCCGCACCATCGGCACCGCGCCCGGCCCCATCGCCAGGTACCGCAGGCCGCCGTGCACCAGCTTCGACGACGCGCTCGACGTCGCGCCCGCGAAGTCGCCCGCCTCCACCAGCGCCACCCGCAGGCCCGACCTGGCCGCGGCCCACGTCGTGGCGATGCCGAGGGCGCCGCCGCCGATCACCACCAGGTCGAAGGCGCCGTGGCCCAGGGCTTCGCGGGCGCGCGCCCGTTGCTCACTCATCGTTGTCGTCCTCGTCAATCCAGCCGACGGTCCGCTCGACCGCCTTCTTCCACTTGCGGTAGCCCTTGTCGCGCGTCCGCGCGTCCATCGTCGGCAGCCACTCGGCCGCCTTGTGCCACTTCTCGCGCAGGGTGTCGGTGTCCGACCAGTAGCCCACCGCGAGCCCCGCCGCGTAGGCGGCGCCCAGGCACGTCGTCTCGGCGACGATCGGCCGCACCACCGGCACGTCCAGCACGTCCGACAGGAAACCCATGAGCAGGTTGTTCGCGGTCATGCCGCCGTCGACCTTCAGCGTGGTCAGCTCCACGCCCGAGTCGGCGTTCATCGCGTCCACGACCTCGCGCGTCTGCCACGCGGTCGCCTCCAGCACGGCCCGCGCGATGTGCCCCTTGCCGGTGTAGGCGGTCAGGCCCGCGATGACGCCGCGCGCGTCGGACCGCCAGTGCGGCGCGAACAGGCCGGAGAACGCGGGCACGAAGTACGCGCCGCCGTTGTCCTCCACCGACCGGGCGAGCGTCTCGATCTCGGGGGCGCTCCCGATCAGACCCATCTTGTCGCGGAACCACTGCACCAGCGCGCCGGTCACCGCGATCGCGCCCTCCAGCGCGTACGACGCGGGCTGGTCGCCGATCTTGTAGCCGACGGTGGTGAGCAGGCCGTTGTCCGACCGCACGGGCTTGTCGCCGGTGTTGACCAGCAGGAAGCTGCCGGTGCCGTAGGTGCACTTGCCCTCGCCGGGCGAGTAGCAGGTCTGGCCGAACAGCGCCGCCTGCTGGTCGCCCAGCGCGGACGCCACGGGCACGCCCTCCAGGGTGCCGGTCGCGGTGCCGTAGACCTCGGCGGAGGAGCGGATCTCCGGCAGCATCGCGCGCGGCACGCCGATCGCCTCGACCAGCTCGTCGTCCCAGTCGAGGGTCTCCAGGTCCATCAGCATGGTGCGGCTCGCGTTGGTCACGTCGGTGACGTGGCGGCCGGTGAGCTTCCAGATGAGCCAGGTGTCCATGGTGCCGAACAGCACCTCGCCGCGTTCGCCGCGCTCGCGCAGACCGTCGACGTGGTCGAGCAGCCAGCGCACCTTGGGGCCGGCGAAGTAGGTGGCCAGCGGCAGGCCGCACTTCTCGCGGAACCGGTCCTGGTCGCCCAGCTCCTTGACCAGCTGGTCGGTGCGGGTGTCCTGCCAGACGATGGCGTTGTGCACCGGCTTGCCGGTCTTCCGGTCCCACACCAGCGTCGTCTCGCGCTGGTTGGTGATGCCGACGGCGGCGAGGTCGTGCTTGCTCAGCGACGCCTTCTGGAGGGCGCCGTGCACGACGTCCAGCACGTTGGCCCAGATCTCCTCGGCGTCGTGCTCGACCCAGCCTGGCCGCGGGAAGATCTGCCGGTGCTCCTTCTGCGCGACGGACACGATCGCGCCGCCGTGGTCGAAGACGATGCACCGCGAGGAGGTCGTGCCCTGGTCGATCGCTGCCACGTACGGCCGGGTGGAGTTGGTGGTCACGGGGTTCTCCTCAGTAGACGGCGATGTCGACCAGACCGGCCAATGCTCCACCGAGCAGCGGACCGGCGACGGGGATCCAGGCGTAGCCCCAGTCCGATCCACCCTTCCCGGGGATCGGCAGGACGGCGTGCGCGATGCGGGGGCCGAGGTCCCGCGCGGGGTTGATGGCGTAGCCGGTGGGACCGCCCAGCGACATGCCGATGCCGACGACCAGCAGCGCGACGATGAGCGCGCCGGTGCCGGAGGTCTCCAGGCCCTTGGTCTGGCCGGTCGCGAGGATGACGAACACCAGCACGAACGTGGCGATGACCTCGGTGGTGAGGTTCTGCACGGGGTTGCGGACCTCGGGGCCGGTGGCGAACACGCCGAGCACGTCGCCGTTGCCCTCGCGGAACTGGCCGTAGTAGGCGAGCCAGCACAGCACCGCGCCGGTGAACGCGCCCAGCAGTTGCGCGGCGAGGTAGACGGGGGCGGTGGACCAGTCGCCGTTGTGGATGGCGAGGCCGACCGTGACGGCGGGGTTGAGGTGCGCGCCGGACAGCGGGGCCACGGCGTAGGCCCCGGCGAGGACGGCGAAGCCCCAGCCGAACGTGATCACCGCCCAGCCCGCGCCGTTCGACTTGGACTTCGCCAGCACGACGCCCGCCACCACGCCGTTGCCGAGCAGCAGCAGCAGGGCCGTGCCCAGGAACTCCCCGATGAAGATCGACTGGTTGGTCATCCGCGCACCCTCTCCGGCTCCGATGCCGTTCTGAATGCCGTTCGACAATGTCGTACGGTTCGAGCGCATCCTGGGTCCGGCCTCACGAGATGTCAACCCTCCTGGGCTGTTACCAGGGGATGGCGCCGAGTTCGCGCGAGATGGACCGCGCGGCCTCGCGGACGTAGGACACCAGCTCGGTGCGCGGCCGCTTGTCGCCGTCGCACAGCCGCTCGACCGGCCCCGAGATCCCCACCGCGCCGACCGTCACCGCCCGCCGGTCCCGGATCGGCGCCGCGAGCGACACCTCGCCCTCGACCAGCTCCTCGACGTCCGCCGCCCAGCCGCGCTCCCGGACCTGCTCCAACGCCTCGCCGAGCACGTCCGGGTCGGTGATCGTGCAGGTGGTGTACCCCTTCAGCGGCTCGTCGTCGGACCGGCCGACCGGGTCGTCGGCGAGCAGCACCTTGCCCAGCGCGCACGCGTGGGCCGGCAGCAGCGCGCCGACCTCCATCACCTGCCGGGAGTTGTCCGGGCGGAACACGTGGTGCACGACCAGCACCTGGTTCTCGTGCAGCGTGCCGATGCGCACCGACTCCATGCTGCGCGCGGCCAGCGAGTCCGACCAGTTCAGCGCCCGGGTGCGCAGCTCGTTGCCGTCGAGGTAGCTGCTGCCGATGTGGAACAGCGCCGGGCCGAGCTGGTACTTGCCCGTGTCCGGCGACTGCTCGACGAACCCGACCAGCTGCAACGTCCGCAGGATGCCGTGCACGGTGGGTTTGGGCAGCTCCAGGGCCCGGGCGAGTTCGGCGACCCCCATCCGGCGCGCGCCGCTGGCCAGCAGCCGCAACACCGCGGCTGCCCGTTCGATGGACTGGATCGGTCCGGGCACGAACCAACCTTACTCTCAAACCGTTCGACCATGTCGAACCCCACGGTGGTCAGCCGGCGTGTTCGAGCGGATCGGACGTCGTGTGCTGGCTGTTGCGGATCGCCTGGCTGAGCAGGTCGCGCTCCCGTTCCGCCCGGGCGAGCTTCGGCAGGGAGCCGGGGTGCTCGGCGTCGAACGCGGTCGCCCAATCCCGGAAGCGCGGGACCTCGAAGGAGGGGGCGAGCCGCCACAAACCTTCGCGGATGCGCGTGGTGCTGTCCTCCGGCAGCGTCCGGTTGAGGAACTCCAACAGCCGTTCCAGGTCGCTCAGCAGCGGCAACGCGGCCCGGAGCTGACCGGGTTCGGCCGCGCGCACGGTGCGCAGGAAGCGGGTGGCCGACCGTCGGCCCCTGCGGAACGCCGCGTCCAGCACCGGCAGCAGCGAAGCCACGTCCGCGTCCCTGCCCGTCCTGTCGCGCAGTGCCGCCCAGTCGACGGACTTGACCCGGAGGTCCGACGAGAACAGCGCCGCGAACCCGACCAGGGCCCCGAGCCAGGTGTAGTTGTCGACCTCCTCCTCCACGTCGGCGGACAGGGGCAGGTCGACCGCGGCGACGACGACGAGCACGACGACCAGCACGAGGATCGCGGTCCACCGCCCCGACCTGCCGGTCCGGAGTTCCAGGCGCGCACGCGCGAGCAGGCGCTGGACGACCCGCGCCTCCCGGAGCAGCGCCACCACGCGCGCCTGCGGCACGACCTGGTTCGCCCGCTCGACGTCGTCCAGGGCGATCAGGACCAGCATCGCCGCGGGCCAGGTCAGGAACCACAGCTGGAGGAGGTGGACGGCCACCCCGGGACCCTCGACCCGCGCGGTGCTGCCGATCAGGCCGAGCACGGTGGCGAGCACGGTGAGCGAGCCCACCCAGAGCACGGTCCAGGCGAAGGCCGACTCGATCGAGATCGACACCCTCATCGGGAGCACGGGGGCGGCCCAGGTGTGGAGCATGCGCATCGCGCCGACGAGCACGAAGAGCGCGGCGATGGCGTTGGAGCCCTCCTCCTGCACCTGGACGGCGATGCCGAGCAGGATCAGGCCGAACGCGGACCACAGGCCGACCCGGCCGATCCCCGCCGCCATCCGGTGCAGCTCCTGGGCGTGGGAGCCCACCCGACCGGTGGGGCGGTCGAGCACCGTCCACAGGCCGTCGAGCGTGATGCGCAGGGCGACCCGCACGCGGCTGCGGCGGTTCATCCGGGCGAGGACCTCCACGCCCTCGCCGAGCTGCGCGACCACGGCGGGGCGTTGTTCCCGCCACACCGGGTCCAGGAAGATCCTGTTCGCCACGACGGCCTGCGCGTCCCCGGTGCCGAGGGTGAGCAGGCGGATCGCCGACCTCCTGGCCGACTCGCCGCCGGCGAAGATCGCCTGGCGCAGGAGCAGGTCCACCTTCTCCTGGAGCGCGGGCGGCACCACGTCCCGCCCGCCCGCCACCCCGCGGTGCAGCACGGACAGGGCGTGCAGTTCGAGCGGCGCCCAGCGGAACTCGCCGGGCACCAGATCCGCTTCGGCGCCGGGGGCCCAGTTCCGACCCGAGCGGGCGAACTCGACCTCCAGGACCTCCGCCAAGCGGGCGACGAGCGCCTCCCGCCGCTCGTCGCCACAGGTGCGCAGGGCGCTGACGAGCACCGCGCGCCACTCCTCGCCGTCGAGCACGCCCGGCAGGTCCGGCTCGATGCGGTGCAGCAGGAGGTGCCGGGCGGCCAGGTGGGCCTGGACGGACGAGCTGCGGAACCGGAACCGCTGCCCCTCGTGCCGCGCGAGGTTGGCCAGGGAAAGGGCCGCCGTGTCCGAGGTCGTGAAGACCCGATCCGGCTCCTCCAGCAGCTGGTAACCGACCCGTCGGGCGTTGGCGAACACCGTGTCGAGGTCGGCGCCGAGCGAGTTGCCGCGGTTGAGCTGGCCGGTGATCAGGGCTTCCACCATCTCGTGCCGCGACTCGCCGCGGTAGGGCGTCGATGCCAGGTGGCCCGCCAGCTGCCCCAGGAGCGCGACGTCGTCGCGCACGTCCGCCCAGTCCTCGTCCAGGTCGAGCGCCTTCGTGAAACCGCGCTGGGTCGAGAGCGGGACGCCCCGCTTCTGCAACAGCGCCCGCCTCCGGGATCGCGTCGGGGCGGCGGTCCTCACCACGCGGTCGGAGGACCGCGGCGTCGTGCGCACGGCGATCAGCGCCCGGTCGCCGGGGCGGGCTTCGAGGAACTGGCGCACGGCGGTGAAGTACTCGTCGGCCCGGGCCGGCGGCAGTTCGTCACCGATGTCGAACGCGAGGCGCCACCGGTACCGGCCCCCCGAATCGTTGAGGTAGCGCCCCACCCGCTCGGCGACCACGGGGTCGTCGAACCCCAGCACGGCCGTGATGTGCTTCCGGATGGTGCCGACGGTGACGGGTCCCTCGATATCGCCGACGAGGCGCGTGTCCACGTACACCGGGATGGTCCGCGGGCAGCGGCTGCGGCGGGACCTGCGGCACTCGTCCAGCACCAACTTCCGGAGGGCGGTCGTCTTGCCCGTCCCCGCCTTGCCGACGAGGAACGCGGGGTCGCCGACCTCCGCCGCGCCGAACGCGAGCGGCCGGGGGCGGTCCTCCGGGGCGGTCGCCTTGCGCACCCCGAGCTCGACGTGGTGCCTGCGGTCGAACCGGTCGTCGGACTCGGCCTGGGCGATCCGCCGCTCGACCGCGGAGATCAGCTCGCGGACCTCGTACCGGTCCGGGCTGGGGGCGAGGGCGGCGAGCAGGGTGCCCGCGACCGCGAGCGCGAGCCCCCCGGACAGGACCAGCGAGGGCGGTGACGCCCCCGGGGGGAGCAGGGAGAACCCGCCATCGCGCAACTCCCACGCCGCGGGCGCCGCCGCCAAGGCGCCGAGCAGGGCCGTCGCCCACCCGATCAGGGGGCGGAACGCGCTGCGGTCCGCTCGTCGCTGCCGAGCGGCCTCCACCGCGAAGGTGACGATCGCGAAGAACCCGGACACCGCCGAGACCACCTGACCGAGGGAGTCCCAGGACGCGTTCACGAGAGGACTCCGGGTCGGGGACGTGCCATCTGCCGCTCCTCCGGTCGACTCGTCACCACGGCTTGTCAACGCTCGGCCCGCCGGTTTTACGCCACATGGTCGCTGTGCGCATTTCTGCGGGCACCCCCGGCCCGGTGGCGTTCCGGGCCTCAGTCCTGGGTGCGGTAGATGCCCAGCGCGGCCGGTCGGGAGCGGAACTCGAAGGTCGAGCCGGTCGGACCGACCTCGCCGTCCGTCGCGATGGCCACCGAGCCGCGCAGCACCTCCACGTCGAGCCAGCGCGTCTCCTGGTGCCGGTACGTGCGGCTGCGGTGCAGCGACCCGAGGAGGGCGCCGGCGAAGAAGCGGGTGCGCGACCAGCGGCGGTCGGCGCGGATGTAGCGCACGTCCATCAGGCCGGCGTCCAGCGCGGGGCGCATCGTCGGTGCGAAGCCCTTCGGTCGGTACGGGCCGTTGCCGACGAACAGCATCCAGATCAGGTGCCGCTCGCCGTTGATCTCCACCGGCAGGGGCTGTGACGTGCGCAGCACCCGGAACATGGCGATCGCGGCGGCCGGCCACTTGCCCCACCGGTCCTGGAGCTGCTCGCGCAGCCGCACCATGTCGGGGTAGCCGCCGAGGCTCGCCGTGTTGACGAACCAGCGCGGTCCCTCGCCGTCGACGGTCACGGCGGCCAGGTCCACCAGCACGCCCGAGCCGTCCGCGACCGCCCGCGCCGTGTCGTCCAGCCCCGCCACGCCGACGTCGCGCGCGAAGTGGTTCAGCGTCCCCGCCGGGATCAGCACGAGCGGCAGCCGGTTGACCGCGGCCAGCGAGGCGACGGCGGCCACCGAGCCGTCACCGCCCGCGACGCCCAGGGCGCGCGGCGCGTGGTCGGCGAGCACCGTGTCCAGGTCCTCGATGCCGACCAGGGTCGCCTTCGGCCACTCCGCCGCGATGGCGTCGGTCGGATCGGCCCCGCCCAGCCCGGCGCCCGCGCCCGGGTTGACCACCACGACCAGCCCTTCGCCGTCGACCAGCGGCTCCAAGGCGGCGTGGTCGCGGGCCGTGGCCGCGTCCGTCCGGTGCCGGGGCCACCAGCGCTGGGTGAGCAGGGCCGCGCCCGCGCCGATCGCGGCGCCCGCGGCCACGTCCGAGGGCCAGTGCACGCCCGTGTGCACCCGCGAGTACGCCACCGCCGCGGCGAGCGGCGCGACCGCCGCCGCGAGCCCCGGCGACTCCATCGCCACGGCCGTGGTGAACGCCGCGGCGGACGCCGCGTGACCGGACGGGAACGACGACGACGTGGGCCGCCGGGCCAGCCGCCGGTCCTCGCGCACCAGCTCCGCGGCGGGCCTGCGGCGCGGGAACAGGCGCTTGGCCACGAGGCTCGCGCTGAAGCTCGCCCCGGCGATCGACACCACCCCGCGCAGCGCCGCGCGCCTGGTCACGCCCTTGCGGGCGGCCAGCGCGGCGGCCAGCACGAGCCACAGCGCACTGTGGTTCGCGGCCCGCGACAGGAGTTTGAGACCACCGTCCGCGGGCGCGGCGCGCAGTGCGCCGGAACGTCGCATCAGTGCCTGGTCCAGGCTGTTCACACGTCGGAGCACACGAGAACGTTATCGGCGAAACGACGCGACGCCCGATTGGATCACTGAGGAAAGCGTCGAATGCGCCTACTGTTGAGGGATGCAGCGGCGGATCTTCGGCATTGAGACTGAGTTCGGGGTGACCTGCACCTTCCACGGGCAGCGCAGGCTGTCCCCGGATGAGGTCGCGCGTTATCTGTTCCGCCGGGTCGTCTCGTGGGGACGCTCGTCGAACGTCTTCCTGCGCAACGGCTCTCGGCTCTACCTCGACGTCGGGTCGCACCCCGAGTACGCGACCGCGGAGTGCGACGACCTCGCGCAGCTCGTCACGCACGACAAGGCCGGCGAGCGCATCCTCGAAGACCTGCTCGTCGACGCCGAGCGCAGGCTCGCCGACGAGGGCATCGGCGGGGACATCTTCCTGTTCAAGAACAACACGGACTCCGCGGGCAACTCCTACGGTTGCCACGAGAACTACCTGGTCGCGCGGGCGGGGGAGTTCTCCCGCATCGCCGACGTCCTGCTGCCGTTCCTGGTGACCAGGCAGCTCATCTGCGGCGCGGGCAAGGTGCTCCAGACGCCGCGCGGAGCGGTCTACTGCCTGTCGCAGCGGGCCGAGCACATCTGGGAGGGCGTGTCCAGCGCCACCACCCGATCGCGTCCCATCATCAACACCCGCGACGAGCCCCACGCCGACGCCGAGCGCTACCGCAGGCTCCACGTCATCGTCGGCGACTCGAACATGTCCGAGGTGACGACCCTGCTCAAGGTGGGCAGCGCGAACCTCGTGCTGGAGATGATCGAGCAGGGCGTGCAGTTCCGCGACTTCAGCCTGGACAACCCCATCCGGGCGATCCGCGAGATCAGCCACGACCTGACCGGCCGCCGGACCGTGCGCCTGGCGGGCGGCAAGGAGGCCTCCGCGCTGGACATCCAGCGCGAGTACTACGAGCGCGCCGTGGAGCACGTGGCCAAGCGCGCGCCCGACCCGATGGCCGAGCGCGTCCTGGAGCTGTGGGGCCGCACGCTCGACGCGATCGAGGCCGAGGACCTGTCCAAGATCGACCGGGAGATCGACTGGGCCATCAAGTACCGGCTCATGCAGCGCTACCAGGCCAAGCACGACATGGACCTGTCCAACCCGCGCATCGCCCAGCTCGACCTCGCCTATCACGACATCCGGCGCGGCCGGGGCATCTTCGACCTGCTCCAGCGCAAGGGCCAGGTCGACCGGGTGACCGACGACGGCGAGATCGAGGCCGCCAAGGACACCCCGCCGCAGACGACGCGGGCCAAGCTGCGCGGCGACTTCATCGCCGCCGCGCAGGCCGCGGGCCGCGACTTCACCGTCGACTGGGTGCACCTCAAGCTCAACGACCAGGCGCAGCGCACCGTGCTGTGCAAGGACCCGTTCCGCGCCGTGGACGAGCGCGTGGAGCGGCTGATCTCGTCCCTCTAGCGGTGTCGCCGGGGAAGGCTCTTCACGAGGCTCACACCTCATGAAGAGCCTTCTCCTCGTCGTGGCCGCGGTGGTGTCCCTGCTGGTGGTCCCCGCCGGCGCGGTGGCGTCCGGTCACGACGGCCACGACGCCACCTGGCGGCTCACGCCCACCGGTGTCGACGCCCGCCTGCGCGGCCTGTCCGCGGTGAGCCCGCGCGTCGCCTGGGCGAGCGGCAGCCGGGGCACCGTCCTGCGCACCACCGACGGCGGCGTGACCTGGGCGTCCGTCGCCCCGCCGGACAGCTCCGCGCTGGACTTCCGCGACATCGAGGCGTTCGACGCGCGCACCGCCGTGGTGCTGTCCATCGGCCCCGGGGACAGCTCGCGGATCTACCGGACCTCCGATGGCGGGCGCACCTGGTCCCGGGCGTTCACCAACCCCGACCCGGCCGCGTTCTACGACTGCGTGGCGTTCTTCGACCGCTTCCGCGGCCTGGCCATGAGCGACCCGGTGGACGGTCGGTTCCGGGTGCTCTCGACCCGGGACGGGGGCCGGTCCTGGCTGCCCGTGCCCCCGGAGGACCTGCCGCCCGCGCTGCCCGGCGAGTTCGGCTTCGCGGCCAGTGGGCAGTGCCTCACCACGGCGGGGCCGCGGGACGCGTGGATCGCCACCGGCGGCGGCGCGACCGCCCGCGTGCTGCACTCCGGCGACGGCGGCCGGCACTGGTCGGTGAGCGACACGCCGCTGCTCAGCTCGGGTTCGGCGGGCGTGTTCGCGGTGGCGTTCCGCTCGCCCCGCCAGGGTCTGGCGATCGGCGGCGACTACCTGGCGCCCGGCGGGGCGGTGGCGAACCTGGCGCTCACCTCCGACGGCGGCCGGACGTGGCGCACGCCGGGGTCCTCGCCGGTCGGCTACCGGTCGGGCGCGGCGTGGCACGGGTCGTCGGTGGTCGCCGTGGGGCCGACCGGCAGCGACCTCAGCCGGGACGGCGGGCGCACCTGGGTGGGGTTCGACGGGGGCAGCTTCGACACCGTGGACTGCGCGGGCGTGTGCTGGGCGGCCGGCGAGAAGGGGCGCGTCGGTGTCCTGACCTGGCGCTGAGCGACGGTGAAGGTCGGCTCCGACTCGCCCGGGATGCGCGGTGAGGTGCTGGTCCACGCCTCGCGCGAGGCCGTCGGCCGGTCCGGCCGACTCGGCGGAGTACGCCCGCCCGTTCGGCGCGACCCGGCTGACGTTCGCGCGGAGCGGCTTCGACCCGGCGGCCCGCCCCGCGGCGCGTGGGCCGGCCGGCTGTCCGGCGCCGCCGAGCCGCGCCGGTCCCCGTCCGCCGGCCCGCGTTGGAAGGCATCGGCGCAGGCCGGGGGCCGGAACCCGGGTGAACGGACCGTTCACCCGATCCCGACCAGGGGATGGGCGTCACCGGGCGCCCGGACGGGGTTAGGGTTCTGAGGTGGCCATCGCACGTGCCGAACGGCTCGTCAACCTGGTGCTGTGCCTGCTCTCGACCCGCCAGTACCTGACCGCCGAGCGCATCCGCGCCATCGTCCCGGGTTATTCCGACGCCCCGACGGACGAGGCGTTCTTCCGCATGTTCGAACGCGACAAGACCGAACTGCGAGACCTCGGCGTGCCGCTGGAGACCGGGCGCAGCGCGGGCTTCGACGCGATCGACGGGTACCGCATCGCCCGTCGCGACTACGAGCTCGGCGACATCGACCTGGAACCGGACGAGGCCGCCGCCGTGGCGCTGGCCGCCCGGCTGTGGGACTCGCCGCAGTTCACCGGCGCCGCCCACGGCGCCCTGATCAAGCTCCGCGCGGCCGGCGTCGACGTCGACCAGGACGTGCACGTGCCGGTCGAGCCGAAGGTGCGCACCAGCGAACCCGCGTTCCCGCCGCTGCTCGCCGCGGTGCAGGAGGGGCGCGTCGTGGAGTTCGACTACCGCCGCCCGGCGCCCGTCGAGATCCGCACCCGCGTGGTCGAGCCGTGGGGCGTGGTCGCCTGGCGCGGGCGCTGGTACCTCGTCGGCCACGACCGCGACCGGGGCGCGCCCCGCTGCTTCCGGCTGTCGCGGATCGTCGGCGACGTCCGCTCGGTCGGCAAGCCCGGCACCGTGCAGCGGCCGGACGACGTCGACCTGCTGTCGTTCGTCGCCCGCAACAACCGACCCGCGTCCGACCAGCCCGTCGCCACCGCCACGCTGTGGGCCGCGCGGGACCGGGCGCAGGGCCTGCGCCGCCGCGCCCGCGTCGTCGGCAGCCGGGAGTTCGACGGCGAGGCCGGCGACCTGCTGGAGGTCAACCTGCGCTTCCCCGACTCGGCCGCCACCTGGATCGCCGGGTTCGGCTCCGACGTGGTCGTGCTCGAACCCGAGGTGCTGGCCAAGACGGTCCGCGAGAAGCTCGTCGGCGCGCTGCGCGGTGCGGGGGTGCGCGCGTGAGCGGCGCCACCGACCGGCTGCCCCGGCTGCTGGCCCTCGTGCCGTACCTGCTGGCCCGGCCCGGCATCCCGATCGACGAGGTCGCCGAGGACTTCGAGGTCACGCCCAAGCAGATCCGCAAGGACCTCGAACTGCTGTGGATGTGCGGCCTGCCCGGTTACGGGCCCGGTGACCTGATCGACCTGTCCTTCGAGGGCGAGACGGTCACCGTCACCTTCGACGCGGGCATGAGCCGGCCGCTGCGGCTGACCGCCGCCGAGGCCACGTCGCTGCTGGTCGCGCTGCGCGCGCTGGCCGAGACACCGGGCGTGGCGGACCAGGCGGCCGTGCAGCGGGCCGTGGCCAAGATCGAGGCGGCGGTCGGCCAGGCGCGGCCCGCGGGCGTGGCCGTCGGCCTGGCCGTGCGCGAGGGGCCGCAGACGGCGCGCGTGCGCGACGCGGTGTCCGACGGCGTGCGGCGCAGGCGCGCCCTGCGGATGCGCTACTACACGCCGTCGCGGGACGAGATCACCGACCGCGTGGTCGACCCGATGCGCCTGCTGCTGGTCGAGGGCCGCAGCTACCTGGAGGCGTGGTGCCGCGCCGCCGACGGCGTGCGGCTGTTCCGGCTCGACCGGATCGACGCCGTGGACGTGCTCGACGAGCCCGCGAGCCCGCCGCCGCACGCCACGCCCACGGACACCTCGGAGGGGTTGTTCCAGCCCGACCCGTCCCAGCAGACGGCCGTGCTCGTGCTCGAACCGGACGCCCGGTGGGTCGCCGAGTACTACCCGACCGACGGCCTGGTCGAACTGCCGGACGGCCGGGCGCGCGTGCTCATGAGGTACGCCGACACCGCCTGGATGGTGCGGCTGCTGCTCGGCATGGGGGGCGAGGTCCACGTCGAGCAGCCGCCCGACCTGGTGGCCGAGGTCGCCCGGCAGGCGGGGGCGGCGTTGCGCCGGGCGGATCACCTCCCGGCAACCTAGGCCAGATACGGTGGTGCCGTGCCGTACTTGCCGACCCTGCTCCTGGTCGCGTTCGGGGTGATCGTCCTCGTCGTGGTCGGATTCCGAGTCATCGGATCGTTGCGCCGCTTCCGCGCGGCAAGCACTCTGGTGGGAGACAGGGTCGGCGACGGCGCCGGACTGCTGCGAGCGCGTCTGGCCGCGCTCGGGGTGGCCGTTGCCGAACGGCGTCCGGAACGGGCCCGGCAGGGCGAGCCCCGCGTACCATCGGTGGACCGGGGGAGACAGGAGGATCACCGTGGGTAACCTCGGAGCTACTGAGCTGATCATCATCGCCGTGGTGATCATCTTGCTGTTCGGGGCGAAGAAGCTGCCCGACATGGCGCGCTCGCTCGGCCGCTCGGCCAAGATCCTGAAGGCCGAGACCAAGGGCCTGCGGGACGACGACGACCAGTCGAAGCAGGACGTGCCGCCGCCCGTCGCCCCGGTCCAGCAGCAGCTGCCGCCGGCCCAGCCGGTCGTCCAGCAGCCCGTGCAGCCGCAGGTCGTCCAGCCGCAGCCGCAGGTGGTCCAGCCTCCGGTGCAGCAGCCGCAGGTGGCGCCGCCCATCGAGCAGACCTCGCAGAACAAGCAGAACTAGCCACGAGCGACACCGACTAGCCGAAGGACGGTCCGCACGGTGGGGGCAAGTCCGGTCCGGTGGTGGACCCAGCGCCGGGAACGCCGCAAGCTGCACAGCCGTCGGGGCAACCCCGACGGCACCATGTCGTTGAAGGACCACCTCTACGACCTCCGGCACCGGCTGGGCCTGGGGCTGCTGTTCATCGCGATCGGCGCGATCTTCGGCTTCTTCTGGTGGGGCTGGCACCTCTTCGGCTGGCACAGCCTCGGCGAGATCGTCACCGCACCGTACTGCGCCATCCCGGCGGCGGACCGGTTCAGCCAGGACGGCAAGTGCCAACTGCTCCAGACCAAGCCGTTCGAGGCCTTCATGATCCAGCTGAAGGTCGGCGCGGCGGCGGGCATGGCACTCACCGCGCCCCTGTGGCTGTACCAGGTCTGGCGCTTCATCGCCCCGGGCCTGTACGCCAAGGAGCGGCGCTTCGCCCTCACGTTCGTCGGCGTCGCCTCGGTGCTGTTCGCGGCCGGCGCGGCACTGGCGTTCTACGTGGTCCCGCAGGGCCTGTCCGTGCTGGTCGGGTTCGGCGACAACCAGTTCCTCACGGCGCTGTCCGGCGGCGAGTACATCGACTTCGTGCTGACGCTGCTGCTGATCTTCGGCGTGAGCTTCGAGCTGCCGCTGGTCGTGATCATGCTCAACCAGGTCGGCATCCTGACCTACGAGAAGCTGAGCAAGTGGCGGCGCGGGATCGTGTTCGCCCTGTTCATCTTCGCCGCCGTCGCGACACCGGGCACGGACCCGATCTCGATGGTCGCGCTGGCCATCGCGCTGGCGATCCTGTTCGAACTGGCCATCCAGGTCGCCCGCGTCCACGACAAGCGGGCCGCGCGCAAGCGCAAGGCCGAGGGCCTGGACGACCTGTCGGACGACGAGGCGGCGCCGTTCGACTACGCGCCGTCCTCCGTCGAGGACCCCGCACCGGTGACCGCGACCACCGCCACCGCCACCACCCCGGTCAAGGAGCCCGACCGGGTCCGGTACGACGACGCCACCTGACGGGTGCGCCGGCCGATCACGACTCCGTACGCTTGCCGACCATGACGACGTCGACGCGGGCGGCCCTGCTGGTGTGCCCGGCCTCGGGCAAGGGCCGGGCCGCGCGCGTGGCGGGCACCGTCGCGGCCCGGCTGCGCACCGCCGTCGACCACCTCGACCTGCACGTGGCGTCCTCCGCCGAGGGCACGGCCGCGGCGGCGCGGCGGGCCGTGGCCGACGGGGTGGACGTGCTCGTCGTGCTCGGCGGTGACGGCGGCGCGCACCTGGCCGTGCAGGCGTGCGCCGGGACGTCGACGGCGCTGGCCGTGGTGCCCGCGGGCACCGGCAACGACCTGGCCACCGCGCTCGACACCACGTCCGCGGACGACGTGGTGGACGCGCTGCGCGCCGGTTCCCGCAGGTCGCTGGACCTGGGGCGGGTGCGTGGCGGGCCGTGGTTCGCGACCGTGCTGTGCGCGGGTTTCGACTCGGCGGTCAACGAGCGGGCGAACGCGATGCGCTGGCCCGCCGGTCCACGCCGCTACGACCTGGCGATCCTGGCCGAGCTGGCGGCGCTGCGTGCCGAGCACCTGGTCGTGGAGACCGAGGACGGGGTCGTGGAGCTGGACGCCCTGCTGGTCGCGGTCGGCAACACCACCAGCTACGGCGGCGGCATCCCGGTGTGCCCGGGCGCCTCGACGAGCGACGGCCTGTTCGACCTGACCGTGGTGGGCGCGGCACCGCGGCGCACCCTGCTGCGGATGCTGCCCACGCTGCGCACCGGGCGGCACGTCGACCACCCGGAGGTGCGCACGTTCCGGGCCCGGTCGGTGCGGCTGAGCGGGCCGTCGTGGGTCGCGTACGCCGACGGCGAACGCCTCCGCGAGGTACCGCTGGACGTCGAGTGCGTGCCGGGGGCGTTGACCGCCGTGTGCGGGCCCCTCAGCGGTGCCGGCTGAGCACGTCCCGCTCCCGCCACGCCCCCGGCGGCACGGCCGTGCCGCGCTCCAGCAGCCACCCGGCGACGGACCGCACCCCCTCGGCCGCCTCCACCGGGGTGGCGCACTCCACCTCCAGCGTCTCGATCTCGTGCCGGCCGCAGTCGCGCACCGAGTCGCAGCGCACCGACACCTCGCCCGTGACCTGCCACGGAGGGGGCGCGCGCAGCACCCGGTCGTGCGGGTCGCGCGGCACCAGCAGGTGGACCTCGAAGGTCAGCTCGTCGGTGCGCGCCACGCCCGACAGGCCCGCGTAGGGGGCACCGGGCAGGTGGTCGAACGCCAGCGGGGCCGGTCTGCCCAGGTGGGCGCCCAGCCGTTCCACCAGCGTCGCCGCGCCGGTGAGCACGTCCAGGACCGGGCCGACGTCCGCCAGGTGGGGGAACACCCACCGGAGGTCGCCGTCCGCCAGAGGAATCACCGCCACGCGTCCGAGTGTGCCGCATGATCGGGGCCAGCGGTCCCTATCACTTCAGTGTTGCTCAAAAGCAACGCTCGTCGGCGCGGGGTGCATCCAGAGCGATTTTGTCGGTCCGATGTGACAGCCTGGAGGGGTGTCAAGCGCTCCGCGGTCCCCGGCCGACTCCTACGCGGACTTCCGCCGTCGCAGTTCCCGGCCCAAGCTGACCGACTTCCTCTCGGTGATCTCCTTCGAGCTCGACCCGTTCCAGGAGCGCGCCTGCGAGGCGCTGGAGGACGGCCACGGCGTGCTGGTGTGCGCCCCCACCGGTGCCGGCAAGACCGTCGTCGGCGAGTTCGCCGTGCACCTGGCCCTCGCCGAGGGCCGCAAGTGCTTCTACACCACGCCCATCAAGGCGCTGTCGAACCAGAAGTACGCCGACCTGGTCGCCCGCTACGGGCCGGGCAAGGTCGGCCTGCTCACCGGCGACACCTCGGTCAACGGCGACGCGCCGGTCGTGGTCATGACCACCGAGGTGCTGCGCAACATGCTGTACGCGGGCTCGTCGACGCTGAACAGCCTCGCCTACGTGGTGATGGACGAGATCCACTACCTGGCCGACCGGTTCCGCGGCCCGGTGTGGGAGGAGGTCATCCTCCACCTGCCGGAGTCGGTGCGCCTGGTGGGCCTGTCCGCGACGGTCAGCAACGCCGAGGAGTTCGGCGAGTGGCTGGTCGAGGTGCGCGGCGACACGACCGTGGTGGTGGACGAGCACCGGCCGGTGCCGCTGTGGCAGCACATGCTGGCGGGCGGCCGGATGCTGGACCTGTTCGCGGGGGAGGACCCGGAGGGGCACAACCGGATCAACCCGCAGCTGCTGCGGCACACCGACGAACTCCAGCGCTACCACGTGCCGTGGAGCCGGGGGCGGGCGAACAAGGACCGGGGCGGCCGGCCTCGGTCGACGGGGTTCAAGCCGGTGTCGCGGGTGGACGTCGTGCAGCGGTTGGACGGGGCGGGGCTGCTGCCGGCGATCGACTTCGTGTTCAGCCGGGCGGGCTGCGACGCGGCGGTGCAGCAGTGCGTGCGGGCGGGCCTGCGGTTGAACTCGGTCGACGAGGTCGAGGAGATCCGCGAGGTCATCGACTCGAAGACGCGGGACCTGCCGCAGGGCGACCTGATGGTGCTGGGTTACTGGGAGTGGCGGGAGGCGCTGGAGCGGGGCATCGCGAGCCACCACGCGGGGTTGCTGCCGGCGTTCAAGGAGACCGTGGAGGAGCTGTTCGTCCGCGGTCTGGTGAAGGTGGTGTTCGCGACCGAGACGCTGGCGCTGGGCATCAACATGCCGGCGCGGACCGTGGTGCTGGAGAAGCTGGTCAAGTACAACGGCGAGGCGCACGTCGACCTGACGCCGGGTGAGTACACGCAGCTCACGGGGCGTGCCGGGCGGCGGGGCATCGACGTGGAGGGCCACGCGGTCGTGGTGTGGCAGCCGGGGGTGGACCCGAAGGCGGTGGCGGGTCTGGCGTCGACGCGCACGTACCCGCTGCGCTCGTCGTTCCGGCCGGGCTACAACATGGCGGTCAACCTGGTGCACCAGTTGGGCGCGGCGGCGGCGCGGGACCTGCTGGAGCAGTCGTTCGCGCAGTTCCAGGCGGACCGGTCGGTGGTGGGGTCGGCGCGGCGCATCGAGCGCAACCGGGAGGCGCTGGGCGGGTACGCCGAGGCGATGACGTGCCACCTGGGCGACTTCGCGGAGTACGCGTCGCTGCGGCGGCGGGTGGCGGAGCGGGAGAAGGCGCTGGCGCGGCAGAACTCGTCGGCGAACCGGGCGGAGGCGGCGTCGTCGCTGGAGCGGTTGCGCAAGGGCGACGTGATCGCGGTGCCGTCGGGACGCCGGTCGGGTCTGGCGGTGGTGATCGACCCGGGGCTGGAGCCGCTGGGCGAGGCACGGCCGTTCGTGGTGACGGAGGACCGCTGGGCGGGTCGGCTGTCGTCGGCGGACTTCCCGGTGCCGGTGGAGGTGCTGGGGCGGTTGAAGCTGCCCAAGCAGGTGGACACGCGGTCGCCGCGGTCGCGTCGTGACCTGGCGTCGTCGTTGCGGAGCACGGGGATCGTGGCGCCGGCGATGCGCAAGCGGCGGTCGAACGCGGACGACGACGCGGAGTTGGCGACGTTGCGGAGGGCGTTGCGGGCGCACCCGTGCCACGGGTGCGAGAAGCGCGAGGAGCACGCCCGGTGGGGCGAGCGGTACCACCGGCTGCTGGCGGAGACGGAGCAGTTGGAGCGGAAGGTCGCGGCGACGACGCACTCGTTGGCGCGGGAGTTCGACCGCATCCGGGCGTTGTTGCGCGAGCGGGGCTACCTGCACGCGGAGGAGAGCGGGCCGGGTGAGGAGGTCACCGAGCACGGGATGCGGTTGACGCGCCTCTACAGCGAGTCGGACCTGCTGGCGGCGGAGTGCCTGCGGCACGGGGTGTGGCGTGGGCTGGAGCCGGCGGAGCTGGCGGCGGTGGTGTCGGCGCTGGTGTACGAGGCGCGTCGGGACGGTCCGATGGAGATGCGGTTGCCGCCGGGGAAGGTGTCGGACGCGATGATGGCGACGGCGCGGTTGTGGGCGGAGCTGGAGGACGACGAGCGGCGTCACCGGTTGGACCGGACGCGTCAGCCTGATCCGGGGTTCGCGTGGCCGGTGTACCGGTGGGCGCGGGGCGAGTCGTTGGAGAAGGTGCTGTCGTCGGCCGAGGAGAACGGCAACGAGCTGGGCGCGGGCGATTTCGTGCGCTGGTGCCGGCAGGTGATCGACTTCCTGGACCAGATCCGCGACGTGGTCGGCGGGGGTGACCCGGTGGGTGCCGCGGCCCGGAAGGCGGTGGACGCGCTGCGTCGCGGGGTGGTGGCGATGGCCACCGTTTGACAAAGCTTTGCGGGGTGCGTGGGTCTCGCCTGCGCTCCTGTGGTTTGATCGCGCCCGCAAGACTTGAACACTTTTCCAGACCGACCGTCGGAGGCCGAGCATGACCAGTCCGTACGGACCGTCCGGAGGGAACGACCCGCAGCAGTGGGGCCAGCAGCAGCCCTTCGGTGGTGGGTACCCCGGCACGCCGTCGGGTGGTTTCCCCGCTCAGCAGCCCAATCCCTACGGGCAGCCGGACCCGTCGCAGCAGCAACAGCAGCAGCAGTGGGGGCAGCAGCCCCAGCAGCAGCCGTACCCGCAGCAGCAGCAGTACCCGGGCGGGTACGACCCGAACCCGCAGTCGAACCCCTACGGCCAGCCGCAGCAGGGGCAGCAGCCGCAGTACGGGCAGCAGCCGGGTCAGTACGGCCAGCCGGACGCGTACGGCCAGGCCGGCCAGTACGGGCAGCAGCCCGGCTACGGGCAGCAGCCGGGTCAGCCGGGGTACGGGCAGCCGGGTCAGTACGGCCAGCAGCCGCCGAAGAAGTCGGGCGCGGTGCTGTGGGTCGTGGTGGCGCTGGTCGTGCTGGTGGTGGCGGCCGTGGGCATCACCGGTTTCGTCACGCCGGGTTTCTTCAAGAAGAAGGTCTTCGACAACGCGTCCGTGGAGTCGGGTGTGGTGCGCATCCTCAAGGAGGACTACAAGATCTCCGACGCGGAGAGCGCGACCTGCCCGGCCGACCGCGAGGTCAAGCCGAACACGACCTTCGAGTGCACCGTGAAGGTCGACGGCAAGGACAAGACGGTCAAGATCACGGTGAAGACCGAGGACGGCGAGTACGAGGTGGGCCAGCCCGCGGGCTGATCCGGGACTCCTCGACCTGACGCTCTGTGGCCACCTCCTCGCCGGGGGTGGCCACAGTCGTGCGCGGGGAAAGTCGTTAGCGTCGCTTGCGATCCAGGGGGATCATGCGGGGGTGACTGACCACGACATCCGCGTCCTCGGTGACGCCGAGTACCGGGCCGCGCACACGTTGTTCCGGGGCACGCTGCACTACCCGCCGGCGCCGGACGACCAGTGGAAGTACGCGCAGGAGACGTACGACGCGGGTCGGGTGCTCGGGGCGTTCGCGGACGGCGGGATGATCGGGACGGTGCAGTCGTTCCCGTCGGCGATGGCCGTGCCGGGGGGCGCGGTGGTGCGGCACGCGGCGGTGTCGCGGGTGGGCGTGCGGGCGGACTGGACGCGGCGCGGGGTGCTCAGCGCCCTCCAGCGGGCGCAGCTGTCGTCGATGCGGGCGGCGGGTGACGTGGTGGCGAGCCTGCGGGCGTCGGAGACGGCGATCTACGGGCGGTTCGGGTACGGGGTGGCGTCGCGGTACAAGCACCTGAGGATCGACCGCCGTCGTGCCGCGCCGGGCTCGCGCGTCGCGGGGCGGGTGCGGCTGGTCGGTGGCGAGGAGGGCGAGCGGATCGCGCGGGGGCTGTTCGACGAGCTGTCGCCGGTGCGCGCGGGGACGATCTCCCGGTGGTCGGCGTGGTGGGGGATCAGCGTGCGGCGGGTCCTGGACGAGGAGAACCTGAAGGTCGCGGTGCGGTCGGCGGGTGGCGTCGACGACGGTTATGTGATCTACAAGGTCACGCCGGGCGTGCACGACGCGTCGGACGAGAAGCCTTCGACGCTGACCGTGATGGACCTGTGGGCGCGGTCGGCGGAGGCGTGGGCCGACCTGTGGCTGTTCGTGCTGGGCGTGGACCTGGTGGACCGGGTGGAGGCGCCCGGGCGTCCGGTCGACGAGCCGGTGGAGTGGCTGCTGGGCGACCGGCGGGCGTGCCGGCTGGCCGACCTGGAGGACGAGAGCTGGTTGCGCCTGCTGGACGTGCCGGCCGCGCTGGCGGCGCGCGCGTACCGCTCGGCGCCGTCGGTGGTGGTCGCGGTGCGCGACGCGTACCTGCCGGAGAACGCGGGCTCGTACCGGATCTCGGCGGAGGGTGCGGTGCGGACGGGGGAGGCCGCGGACCTGGTCCTGGACGTCGACGCGCTGGCCTCGGTCTACCTGGGCGACGTGTCGTTCGGGACGTTGGCGGGCGCGCGCCGCCTGGAGGTGGCGACCTCCGGTGCGGCGGCGCGCGCGGACGCGTTGTTCGCGGTGGACGAGGTGCCGTGGAGCGGCACGTTCTTCTGAGCCGGTCCTGTGGGGCCGATCCGCCGGGGCCGGTCCCGGGGCCGACCGGGCGGGGTCAGCGGCGTTCGAGGGCGTTGACCAGGCGGGGCACGGAGCTGCCGAGGCCCCAGCGCCTGGTCAGCTCCTCCACCCGGTCGGGGTCGACCGGCGCGGCGGGCACGGCGTCGTCGCGGTCGACGACGACGGGCGCGTCGGTGGCCACGTTGACGACGGTCGGCGCCACGGCGAGGTAGTCCTGGGCGTTGAGCAGGGCGGTGCGGGCGCGGGTGGTGAGCTTGCGGTCGCGGCCGTCGTGGACGGCGTCGAGGACGGCCTGGAGGCTGCCGAACTCGGTGATCAGCTTCGCGGCGGTCTTCTCGCCGATGCCGGCCACGCCGGGCAGGCCGTCGGACGGGTCGCCGCGCAGCACGGACATCCCGGCGTAGGCGGGGCCGGCGTCGCGCACCGGCAGGGCGTACTTGGCGGCCAGCTCCTCCGGTCCCACCAGTTCGGCCTTGGCCCAGCCCCGGCCCAGGTAGAGCACGCGCACCGGGGTGGGGGTGTCGCGCACGACCTGGAACAGGTCGCGGTCGCCGGTGATCACCTCGACCGGGTCGGCCGCCTCGCGGGCGGCGAGGGTGCCGATCACGTCGTCGGCCTCGTAGCCGTCGGCCTCGGCGGTGGCGATGCCGACCGCGTCGAGCACGTCGAGGATGATCGGGACCTGCGGGGTGAGGGTGTCGGGCACCTCCTCCTCGCCGTCGGTCCCGGCCTCGGCGACGCGGTGGGCCTTGTACGACGGCAGGGCGTCGACCCGGAACGCGGGGCGCCAGTCCGCGTCCAGGCACGCGACCAGGCGGCCGGCCTTCCGGTCGGTGACGAGCCTCGTGATGGTGTCGACGAAGCCGCGCACCGCGTTCACCGGCGTGCCGTCGGGTGCGGTCATCGACTCCGGAAGCGCGTAGAAGGCCCGGAAGTAGAGGCTGGCGGCGTCCATCAGGACCAGCGGGGTGCTCACCACGCAGAGCTTGCCAGAGAGCACCGACAGTGCGGGGGCCTCACCCCGGCCGGGGCGGGACCCGCCGGTCGGGGGTGAGGCCCCACCAGCCCGTTCCCACTAGGCTCGTCCGCATGTCGACCCACATCGGGCCCGTCGACGTGGACGCGCTGCGCGCGCGACTCGACCGGGCCACCACCGCGGCCTCCATCGCCGGCCTGGACGGGCTGCTCGTCACACCCGGTTCGGACCTGCGCTACCTGATCGGCGCGGGCGGGTCGTCGTTCGAGCGGTTGACGTGCCTGGTGGTGCCGGTCGGCGGCACGCCGCTGCTGGTGGTGCCGAAGCTGGAGCACCCCGGGTACGCGGGGGTGCCGACGGACGAACTCGGCGTCGAGGTCGCCACCTGGGTGGACGGGGAGGACCCGTACGCGCTGGTCGCGCGGGCCCTCAAGGGCACGCGGCACGCCGTGTCGGACATGACGCCCGCGCTGCACGCCCTGCGGCTGCGGGACGTCGTCGGCGGCGAGCAGGTGCTGGCCGGGCCGGTCCTGCGGGAGCTGCGGATGCGCAAGGACGCGGCCGAGGTGGCGGCGCTGCGCGCGGCGGGCGCGGCGATCGACCGGGTGCACGCGCGGATGGCCGAGTGGCTGGCGGTCGGTCGCACGGAGCGCGAGGTGGGTGCGGACGTCGCCGAGGCGATCGTGGCCGAGGGGCACGCGGTGGCGGAGTTCGTCATCGTCGGCTCCGGCCCGAACGGCGCCTCGCCGCACCACGACCTGTCCGACCGGGTGATCGAGGCGGGTGACGTGGTCGTCGTCGACATCGGCGGGCCGCTGCCGGGGGGCTACTGCTCCGACTCCACCCGCACCTACGTGCTGGGCGAGCCGCGTCACGACGACGTGTGGCGCACCTACGCCGTGCTCCAGGCCGCGCAGGCGGCGGCCGTCGGGGCGGTGCGGCCGGGCGTGGCGTGCGAGGCGGTCGACGCGGCGGCGCGCGACGTCATCGCGGACGCCGGGTTCGGCGAGTTCTTCGTCCACCGCACCGGGCACGGCATCGGGCTGGACGTGCACGAGGAGCCGTACGTGGTGGGCGGCAACGACCTGCCGCTGGAGCCGGGCATGGCGTTCAGCGTCGAACCGGGCATCTACCTGCCGGGCCGGTGGGGCGCGCGGATCGAGGACATCGTGGTCGTCACCGCCGACGGCGTGGAGAGCGTCAACACCCGTCCCCGTGAACTGGTGGTGCTGCCGGCGTGACGAACCTGGAGCCGATCGACCGCGCGATCCTGCGTGAACTGGCCGCGGACGGCCGGTGCAGCTTCACCGACCTCGCCGAGCGGGTCGGGCTGAGCGTGTCGGCCGTGCACCAGCGCGTGCGGCGACTGGAGCAGCGGGGCGTGGTGCGGGGGTACGCCGCGCGGCTGAGCGGCGACGAGGTGGGGTTGCCGCTGACGGCGTTCATCTCGCTCACCCCGATCGACCCGGCGGCCCCGGACGACTACCCGAAGCGCCTGGAGCACCTGCCGCAGATCGAGGCGTGCTACTCCGTGGCCGGTGACGCCTCCTACCTGCTGCGGGTGCGGGTGGCGTCGCCGACGGCGCTGGAGGAGCTGCTGCGGCAGGTCAGGGAGGTCGCGAACGTGTCCACCCGGACCACCGTCGTGCTGTCCACGCCGTACGAGGACCGCCCGCCGGCGGTCTAGGCGAGGGGGTGTCGGGCAGGGGCGCCGGCTAGTCGAACGGGTCGGCGGGCACGGCGTCGTAGGCGGCCCGGACGCGGGCCACCGCCTCGTCGTCCACGGCCAGTCCGGTGTCGCCGACGCGCGACACGGCGACGACGCCGATGGAGTTGGCGAGGAACGCGCCCCGGTAGCGGGGCACGTCGGTCAGCCGCACGACCTCGCGGCGCGAGGGCAGGGCGCGTTCGAGCAGCTGCATGGTGATGCCGTGCAGCCAGTCGGCCCGCGGCCACACGATGCCGCCGCCGTCGTCGAGGAACGCGATGTTGGCGATGGCGGCTTCGACGACGACGCCGTCGGGCGTGGTGAGCAGGGCGTCGTCGAACCCGGCGCGCTCGGCGACGTTGCCGTGGTGGCGCTGGCCGAAGCCGCCGACGTGCTTCACGTGCGGCAGCGGCCGGGTGTAGTCCACGGGCAGCAGCCGCCGGGGGCCGGTCGGCGGCGTGGTCGGCGGTCGCACCGCCACCAGGACCCGCGGCGCGTCGGTGCCGAACACCACGACCCGCACGGCGGCGTCGCGCACGTCGTCGCCGAGGGCGTGGGAGACGAGGCCGCGCACCCGCTCGCCGTCCAGGCCCTCCCCGTACAGCTCGCGGTTGGCCGCGTCGAGGCGGCGCAGGTGCAGGTCCAGGCCCTTGGTGCGGCGGTCGCGGACCTGCAGGGCGGTGAAGTGGCCGTAGTTGCCCAGCAGCGCGGGCGCGAGCTGCTCCGCGGTGGCGGGTCCGCCGTCGATCTCCATCCTCAGCACGGGGGCGACCGTAGCGTGGCGGGAATCGAGGGTCGCCGGTCGTTGCCGCCGCCGGTGCGGGTCGGTGAGGGTGGTGGTGTGCAACGCGAGGTGCTGGTCGTCGGCTACGACGGCGCGGTGTTGACCGACATCGCCGGTCCGGTGGACGTGTTCGACGGCGCGGGGAAGGTGTGCGGCGGCTACCGGGTGCGGTTGGCCGCGGTGGGCGGCGGGTTCGCCGTCTCGGGCGGCCTGCGGATGGAAGCGGAGGACCTGCGGGACGTCGCGGCCGGCGTGGACACGGTGCTGGTGGCCGGTGGCACGGCGTTCGAGGCGGCGGCGGCCGACCCGGAGCTGCGGCGCCACCTGCGGCGGGTCGCGGACGGCGCGCGGCGGGTCGGCAGCGTGTGCACGGGCGCGTTCGTGCTGGCCGGGGCCGGTCTGCTGGACGGCGCGAGGGTCACCACGCACTGGGCGTTCTGCGACCGGCTGGCCGCCGAGAACCCGTCGGTGGAGGTGGTGCCGGACGCCATCCACGTGCGCGACGGCAGGGTGGTCACGTCCGCCGGGGTCACCGCGGGCATCGACCTGGCGCTGGCGCTCGTCGAGCAGGACCACGGCGCGCGGCTCGCCCGGCTGGTGGCGCGCTGGATGGTGGTGTTCCTCCAGCGGCCGGGCGGCCAGTCGCAGTTCAGCGTCCGCTCCCGGGTGCCGCCGGTGCGGGAGCGGGGGCTGCGCGACCTGCTCGACGCCATCGCCGACGACCCGGCCGCGAGCTGGACCGTCGAGGGGATGGCGCGGCGGGCGGCGATGAGCCCGCGGCACTTCGCGCGGGTGTTCCCGCGCCGCGTCGGCGTCCCGCCCGCCCGGTACGTGGAACGGGTGCGGGTCGAGGCGGCGGCGGGGGTGCTGGAGTCGGGCGACGAGGGGCTGGACGTCGTCGCCCGCAGGTGCGGTTTCGGCTCGGCGGAGACGATGCGCCGGGCCTTCCAGCGGGTGCTCGGCGTGACGCCGGGCGGCTACCGCCACAGGTTCCGCACCACCGGTGCGGCCTGAACAGAGGGGGAACGTGATGGACCTGGCTCTCGTGCTCTACCCGGACATGACCGCGCTGGACCTGGTCGGCCCGTACGAGGTGCTGGCCGCGCAGCCGGACGTGACCGCGCACTTCGTGGCCGCGACGCCCGACCCGGTGCGCTGCGACTCGGGCCTGACGATCGTGCCGACGACGACGTTCGACGCGCTGGACCGGGCCGACCTGGTCGTGGTGCCCGGCGGGAGCGGCTGGGCGCGGGTGCTGGCGGACGGCGTGGTCGCCGCGTGGCTGGCGGGGGTGCACCCGACGGCGACGTGGACGGCGTCGGTGTGCAGCGGGTCGACGCTGCTCGCGCAGGCGGGCATCCTGGACGGCCGGCCCGCGACCACGCACTGGGCGCTGCGCGACGAGCTGGCGAAGCTCGGCGCGGTCGTCAGCACCGAGCGGGTCGTGGTCGACGGGTCCGTCGTCACCGCCGCCGGGGTGTCCGCCGGCATCGACATGGCCCTCACCCTCGCCGGGCGGATCTGGGGCGACGAGCGGGCCGAGTTGACCCAGCTGGTCATCGAGTACGACCCGCGCCCGCCCTACGACTCCGGGTCGCCCGACACCGCGTCCCCCGAACTCGTCGCCTTCGCCCGCGGGGTCCTGACGGGGAGCTGACCCGGTACCCGGTCCGCCGTGACCCGCCGGGCTTGTACGGTGGCGTGCCGGTCGCCCGCCGCACGACCGGGGGACCGGACCTCGCCGGAAGGCTCGTCGGACTCGTGGGGGTTCAGCGGTGATCGGGGGCACGGGGGTGCGCGCGGCGTTCGCGGTGCCGGAGTTCCGGGTGCTGTGGGCGGCGGCCGTGCTGTCCACGATCGGCGACCAGCTCGCCCGGGTCGCGCTGTCGGTGCTGGTGTTCCAGCGCACCGGGTCGGCCGCCTGGACGGCGTTGACCTACGCGTCGACCATGCTGCCCGCGTTCGTGTCGGGCGTGCTGCTCACCGGGCTGGCCGACCGGTTCCCGCGGCGCACCGTGATGGTCGTGGCCGACGTGGTGCGCGCCGCGCTGCTGGCCCTGATGGCGGTGCCGGGCGTGCCGCTGCCGTTGGTGGCCGCGCTGCTGGTGGTGGCGCAACTGGCCGAGCCGCCGTTCGCCGCCGCGCAGGGCGCGCTGCTGCCGACCGTGCTGGGGGAGCACTACGAGGCCGGGCAGTCGGTGCACCTGATCACGCACCAGGTGGGGCTGCTGCTCGGGTTCGTCGGCGGCGGCCTGGTCGTGGCGTGGCTGGGCACGTCGGGCGCGCTGCTCGCCGACGCCGTCACGTTCGCCCTGTCGGCGCTGGTGCTGCGCCTCGGCCTGGTGGCCCGGCCCGCGCCGGGGTCCGTGCCCGCGCCGCACCTCCAGATCCGGGCGGGCGCGCTGCTGGTGTGGCGCGACCGGCGGCTGCGGCTGCTGGTGGCGATCGGCTGGCTGGCCCTGTTCACGGTGGTGCCCGAAGGGCTGGCCGTGCCGTTCTCCGACGAGGTCGGCGCGGGCGCGGCGGGCGTGGGCCTGCTGCTGGCCGCCGATCCCGCCGGGATGGTGCTGGGCACCGTGCTGCTGCGGTTCCTGCCCGCGTCGCTGCGGGTGCGGCTGCTGGGCCTGCTGGCGGTGTCCACCGCCGTGCCGCTGGTGGGGTACTTCTTCGCGCCCGGGCTCGTGGGCGCGCTGCTGCTGCTGGCGGCGAGCGGGGTGTTCAGCGCCTACCAGGTCACGGCGGGGGCCACGTTCGTCCGCCTGGTGCCCGACGGGCAGCGCGGCCAGGCGCTGGGCTTCGCCCGCAGCGGCCTGGTCGCCACGCAGGGCCTCGGCGTGGCCGCGGGCGGCCTGCTGGCCACCGCGACCGGCTCGGCCGGCACCGCCGTCGCCCTGGCGGGCCTGGCGGGCGCGGTCCTGGCGCTGGCCCTGACCGTCGCGTGGTCGCGCGTGTCCGCCTCGGCGGCCGGCTGACCGCACCGGTCCCTCCCCCGCGGCACGACCGCGGGTTCCCGCTCAGCGGCGTCGGAGCCGCAGCGGCCGCGGAGCGCTGGGGGATCGCGCCGCGGCCCGCGCCCCGTCTCCGGGAGGGTCCCGGATCGTTGCGACTGCTGCCTGACATCACCAGATCTTGTCGCGCATGGCGGCGCACCTCCCCTCGGTCCCGTCGCGCGCGACGGCGCCCGCGCCGTCCCGTCCTGACTGCGGAAACCCCTGCCTCACCAGATCTTGTCGCGCACCGCGATCACCTCCCGTGCCCCGGGTCACCCCGGTAGCGGCTGACATCCGCGCAGGTCACCGTTACTGTGACGGTCCGTCCGGACACGTCGGCAGTCCGGGGTAGACGGTCGTGAGGAACCATGGGCAGAACTCGTCCCGCGTCGTCGGGCGAACGACGCTGGAAGCTATGGTCCCTGCCCCGGCGCGCCCTGGTGTACGTGCTGTTGGTGGAACTGCTGGCCGCGGTCGCCGTGGTCGCCACCACCGCGTGGCCGGTGCCCGACGGCTCGTGGACCGCCTTCGCCGTCCTGGCGGGCTGCGCGGCGCTGCACCTGCACTGCTCGCGCTGGATCGAGCGCGTCCGCCGCGATCACAGCCACCTGCCGCACGTCGACCTGTGCAGCATCTGGATCGTGGCCGGCGCGCTGGTGCTGCCGCCCGTGCTCGCGGTGGCCCACACCGCGCTGATCTACCTGCACCGCTGGTGGGTCGTCGGCCGCTGGGACACCTCCCGCCCGCCGCACCGGTGCGTGTTCACCACCGCGATGATGGTGCTGGCCACGCTGGCCGCGAGCACCGTCGCCGGTGTCACCGGGCTGCGCGACCGGCTGCGTGCGGGCGAGCCCGGCACCGTGCTCGACCTCGTCGGCCTCGTCGGCGCGGGCACCGCCCAGTGGCTCGTCAACACCGCCCTGGTGGCCGCCGTGATCCTGCTGACCGTGCGGCCCCGCTCGGTGAAGGACTCCATCGGCAGCGCCGGCGACAACCTGCTGGAAGCCGGTCAGCTGGCGCTGGGCGGGTTCGTCGCGCTCGCCGTGGCGTGGTCGCCGCTGTTCGCGCTGCCCATGGTCGTCGCCGCCGTCGCCCTGCACCGCACCGTGCTGATCCACCAGCTGGAACTGGCCGCCCGCACCGACACCAAGACCGGCCTGCTCAACGCCGAGGCGTGGCACCTCCAGGCCCGCCTGGAGCTCCAGCGCACCCACCGCCGGCCGCCGGGCGCCGCCGTCGGGGTGTGCATGATCGACGTGGACCACTTCAAGGACATCAACGACACCCACGGCCACCAGACCGGTGACGTCGTGCTGCGCCGGATGGCCGAGGCCCTGGAGCGCGCCGTGCGCAGGGGCGACTCCGTGGGCCGCTTCGGCGGCGAGGAGTTCGCCGTGCTGCTGCCCGACGTGCGCCCCGACGAGGCGCGGGCCGTCGCCGAGCGGATGCGCGCCGAGGTCCACCGGGTGCGGGTGGACGACGGCGCGGGCGGCACCGTCGGCGGCCTCACCGTCAGCATCGGCGTCGCGGTGTGGCCCGAGGTGGCCGAGGACACCCTGGAAGGGCTGCTGGCCGCCGCCGACTCCGCCCTGTACGACGCCAAGCGCCTCGGCCGCGACCAGGTCCGGGCCGCCGGGGAGCACCGCCCGCCGCACCGGCCGCCCGCCGTGCGGGTCCAACGCCCCGTCCCGGGTGTGTAACAACAGCGCGTACGCGCCTGATCCGCTACGACGCGGCGCTCCGGTGGCGTAGTTTCCTGCCGTCACCACCAACTCCGGTCGTCGGTCGTCGCAAGGGGCGTGAGCCAGTGGACCTCGGTGCCCCGCACGGAATCCGGTTCCGCTTCGAGGCGGGCGCGCTGCGCGCCGTCCTGCTCGACGTGCACGGCAAACCGCCGGTGCACGTCGCCGAGCACCTCGCCGTCGAGGCGGGCGCGCGCGACCTGGCGGTCGAGGAGACCCGCGACGGGCACGTGCGCGCGGTGCTGCGGCAGGTGTTCGACCTGCCCGCGCCCGCGCGCTGGCGGCTCGCCGTCGACGCGCCCGCCGTCGAGCACCCCGACGGGGTCGGGTTCGCGCTGCCCGGCGCCGTGTCGCTGCGGGTGTCCGGGTCCGCGCCGTGCTCCGCGCGGGACGGCGGCGTGGTCGTCGAGCTGCCCGCCGGGTCGTCCCGACTGGACCTCACCGTGACCAGCGAGCCCGTGTTCGACGTCGGCGACACCGTCGTGGTGTGCCGGGCGGACCAGGTGCGCGAGGCCGCCGTGGTGCTGTCCTGCCTGCCCGCCGACCGGTTCACGCCCCTGCTCACCCCGGCGGGCGGCGAGTCGGCGCACCGCCACGACGCGCTGGTCGCCGAGCTGCTCGCGGCGATGGGCGTGCGGCGCGCGGTGTTCCTCGACGACCCGGACCCCGCGCTGCTGCCCGGCGTGCCCGAGCGCGTGCACCTGCCGTGCGACGGCCCCGTCGGGCTCACCGCGAAGGCGTGGGAGCTGCTGCGCGGCGGCGAGCCGGAGCGCACGCTCGACGTCGCGCCCGACGCGGACCCGATCACCGCCCTGGCCGCGGCGCTGCGCACCGGCGCCGCGCTGCGGGTCACCGGCGGACCGGAGGACGCCGACGCGCCACCCGTGCCGTTCGACGGGCACGACCCCGTCGTCACCGTCCTGGCCGACACCGCCCTGGCCGACACCGACGAGGCCGTCCTGGTCGAGCGCACCGGCACGGCCGCCGACCTCGTCGCCGCCCTGTACGCGCGGCACCGGGGCGCGCGGCTGGTCGTCGTGCCGGCGCCCGACCTGGACGCCGTGCGCCGCGTCGTCGCCGAGGAGCAGGAGCGGGTCACCGCCGCCGCGGGCGCCATCGGCGACGCCGTGAAGGGCATCGGGTTCGTCGAGGCCCTGTGGCGCTACCTGTCCACCGGCGGGCACGACCCGTACGCGGCGGTCGAGGCCGCGGTCACCGCGCAGGTGCCCCGGGAGGCCGTCGAGGCGGTGGGGGAGCGGCGGCTGACCGCGTTCACCACCGGCCTGCCCTACCCGTTCGTGCGCACCGCCGACGTGAACTGGGCGCGCAAACCCGTCGGGCACGTCGTCGCGGACCCGGCGCTGGTCGTGCTCACCGAGCTGCACCGGGCGGGCGTGGCGCGCGAACCCGCGGCGTTCGGCGTCGTGCTCGACCCCGGCGCGTTCGCCGAACTGCCCGGGACCACCGCGTCGACCAGCCACCACACCCACCCGATCGTGCGACCCGGCGAGGACGTGCCGCTCGACCTGCTGCGCGTCCTGGTCGACCGGCTGCCCGTGGAGCTGCTGTTCTTCAACAGCCACGACGCCGACGACGTGGTCGTGCTCGGCGGGCGGGAGCTGCCCGAGCGGAACGTCCCGCTGACCCTGCGGCACCGGCCGATCGTGTTCAACAACTCGTGCCGCCCCTGGACCGACCTGGCCCGCGAGTTCACCCGCGCCGGCGCGCGCGGCTACATCGGCACCCTGTGGACCATCCCGGCCGGGCTGGCCGCCGGGTTCGCCCGCACCGCGGTGCGGCGGCTGACCGCCGAGGAGTCGCCCGCCGCCCACGCCATCGTCAACACCGGCACGCCCGGCGGCATCGAGCGGTCCTACCTGTACGCGGGCACCGTCAACGGGCGGCTCGACGTGTGGCGCGACCGGTCCACCACCGACGCCGAGGCCGCCCTCACCGGCTGCGAGCTGCTCGCCGCCCTCGCGCACGAGCAGACCTCCGCGGACCTCGCGCGCCTGCTGTGCCGCGAGATCCGCGCGCTGCGCGAGGTCGCCGAGGCGGGCGGCGCCACCGGCACCCCGTCCCACGCCGACGTGCTGCTCGCCGAGCTGGCGCTGGAGGAGGACGCCGCGCGGGCCGAGGCGCTGCTGGAGCGCGTCGACGCCGTGCTGTCCACCCTCGACCTGCCCGAGGACGAGGTCGAGGCCCGCTGGGCCACCCGGTACCGGGTGACCGGGTCCCGCGCCGAGGCGCGCGGGGAATACGCGGCGGCGGTCGAGGATTTCGAACACTGTGTGGCGTTGGGCGACGCGTGCCGCGACCGAGCGGACGTCCTGCTGCGGATGGCGAGGCTGCTGATGCTCGAAGGCAGAACCGACGAGGCGAAGGAGGCCGCGGTGACCGCGCACGACGAGCACCGCGTGCACGGCGACCGCGCCGGCCTGCTGGAGTCGGTCACCGTGCTGGCCGGCATCGGCGGCCACGACCCCGACACCGGCATGCGCTACGCCGTGGAGGGGCACGACCTCGCCGCGGAGCTGGGCGACCGGGCGCGGCAGGCCGCGTTCGCGCTCGACGAGTGCGCGCGGCACCGCGCGGCCGGGGCCGCGGACGCCGCCGTCGAGGCGGGCGTGCGGGCGCTGGAGCTGTTCCGCGCCGAGCAGGACGGCCGGCAGGAGCTGGCGGCGCTGCGGCTGCTCGGCGGCTGCCACCGCGACCGGGGCGAGCTGGAGACCGCGCAGCACTACGTCGCCGTGGGCCTGGCGCGGGCCGAGCAGCTCGGCGCGGCGGCCGAGGTGGCGTCCTTCCACGACGACCTCGGCGGACTGCTCACCGCGCGCGGCGAGCACGCCAAGGCCCTGGAGCACTACCGGCACGCCGTGGAGAAGCTCGTGGCCACCGGCGCGTGGGAGCGCGGTGCCGAGCTGCTGCCCCACCTGGCCGTGGGCGCGGTGCGGGCGGGCGACCCGGAGGCGCTGTGGACGACCGCGCTGTGCGGCGGCCTGGTCTGCGAGGTCGCGCCCCGCGAGGTGTGGGCCTCCCTCGTGCCGCTGGTCGTCGACTCGATGAAGCGGGCGATCGAGACCGGGCCGTTCGAGCTGACCGAGCGCGGCATGACCGACTTCGCCAGCGCCGTCACCGCGGGCCGGCGCGAGGACATGCCGTTCCAGGTCGGCCTGCTCGCCGACGTCGTCGTCGTGCTGCTGGCGTGGCTGATGGGCCGGGTGGAGCACGACGTGCTGCGCCTGGCGCGGGAGCTGGACCGCAGCAGCGGCGGGGTGCTCGACCTGGTCGCCTACGTGTCGGTGCCGTTCGGCGAGCGCGTCCGCGTGCCCCGGCCTACCAGTGGCGGCCCGCGTTGAGCCCGTCCACCTCGGGCCTGGACAGGTGGTGCACGCGGTAGCGCGTGCCCCCCGCGTCGGGTTCGCCGCTCCGCAGCACGACGTGCAGCGGCTCCCACCGGTCCGGGTCGACCGCGACCGCGCTCGCGTGCACGCCGGGGTGGGCGGCGAGCGCCGCGGACTCCGCCGGCGCCTCGTCCACCAGGTCGTCCGGGGTGGCGTCCTGGGGCACGGCGACGGTGCGGCGGGTGAGGTGCGCGACGTCGCCGGCCGGGCCCCGGTGGAACGCCGGGCCCACCCAGTCGCGCACCGCGGGGCGGGCGAAGTCGGCGCGGATGCCCGCGAAGCCCGGACCCCACGGGAAGCTGTCCATTCCCTCGGTGGTGCGCCACAGGTAGAACGGCGCGTAGTGGTTGACCGGTGAGCCGTCCACGCCGCGCTCGCGCACGCGGTGCGCCTTCAGCCCCAGGCCGGGGAAGTCGTCCAGCGCCGAACCGCGCGTGGCGACGCGGTGGCGGATGACGCCCATGTCGTAGTCGGCGGGCAGGGTGATCTCGTACTGCGTGGCGTGCACTGGTGTCAGCCCTCCCGGTGCCCGCCCCGGTAGCCGGCGGCGGTGCGCGGGTACAGCTCCCGGTAGGCGGGCAGCGCGCCCCACGCGGTGGTCACGGATTCGGCGTTGAGCAGGCCGTGCACGAGGGCGCGGGCGAACACCTCGCGTGCGGCGTCGAGCACCCGGCGCGGGGCGACCTCCCCGGTGCCGCCGTCGCGGGTGCTGCCGTCGCCGGTGCGGGCGGCGAACACGGTGTCGCCGTCGGTCAGGCCGTGCGAGGGCCGCACCGCCAGCGCCAGGCCGTCCTGCGCCGCCGAGGCCAGCGCGTAGGGGTGCGGGAGCGGGGCGTTGGTGGCCACCACCCCGATCACCGTGTTGAACGGCGCCGCGCGCTCCTCGACCCGGGTGACGGCGGCCGGGTCGTCGCCGCCGGGGGCGGGGAACTCGCCGGGCAGGCCGAGCGCGTGCGCGAACGGCAGACCGGTGGTCGGGTCCACCGACGGGCCGACCGCGTTCAACACCGCCACCGCGCCCACCACGATCCCGCCGCCCAGGGACACCGACGCGGTGCCCAGGCCGCCCTTGAGCGCCGCGTTGAGCGCCCCGGTGCCCGCGCCGACGTTGCCCTGCGGCACGTCCGGGCCGGCGGTCCGGGCGGCCTCGGCCCCTTCGGCGGCGCCCGGCCGTGCGGTGAAGTCCCCGCCCCGGCCCAGGTCGAACAGCGCGGCGGCGGGCACGAACCCGCCGAGCACGTCCGCCGCCCCGTCGGCCGCGGCCAACCCGTAGGCGCTGCCGCCGGTCAGCACGACCCCGCGCACCCGGCGCCCACCGTGCCGGGGGTCGAGCGCGGCGGTGTCCCGCGTGGCCGGCGCGCCGCCGCGCACGTCCACCGACACCAGCGCGCCGCGCGGGAAGGCCACCACCGTGGTCCCGGTCAGCGCCCCGCTCCCGACCAGCGTGACGTGCCCCACCAGCACCCCGGGCACGTCGGTGATCGCATTCCGCACCCCCCGACCCTAATCCCGAGAGTCCAACCCCCGGGTGCCGAGGGGCTCGGTCAGGGGGTGTGGAGGCGGGCGCCCAGTTCGCGGACCACCGAGGCCAGCAGGTCCACGTCCTCCTCGGTGGTCCGCCAGTTCACGATCGCCGGGCGCAACGCCACCACGCCCCGGTAGACGGTGGTGCCCGCGTAGACGCGCGCGTCCTCGACGATCGCCTCGCCCAGGCGGCGGTTGAGGTCGTCGAGGGTGTCCGGGGCGACGCCGGGCGGGCGGTAGCGGAAGCAGACGACGAACAGGGTGACCGGGGCCAGGAGCTCCAGGTCCGGGGACTCGGCGATGCGGCGGCCCAGGCGCAGGGCCAGCGAGCGGTGCCGTTCGACCATCGCCCGGTGGCCCTCGCGGCCGTAGGCGCGCAGCGTGGCCCAGATGGGCAGGGCGCGGGCCCGCCGGGACGACTCCGGGCCGAGGTTGTTGTAGTTGACGCGCTCCTCGTCCGGCTCGGGCAGGTAGGGGGCGTTCCAGGTGCCGAAGGCTTGCCCGAGCAGCGACGCGTCGCGCACGAACGCGAACCCGCTCTCGTAGGGGACGTTGAGCCACTTGTGGCCGTCCGCCGCCACCGAATCGGCACGCTCCACGCCGCGCACCAGGGGCGCCGTGAGCGGCGACACGGCGGCGAACAGGCCGAACGCGCCGTCCACGTGCAGCCACGCGCCGTGCCGCTCGGCCAGGTCCGCCATCTCGTCGATCGGGTCGAAGTCGCCGCCGTTGACCTCGCCCGCGTTGCCGATCAGCACCGCCGGTCCCGACGAGGCCAGCTCGCGGTCCAGGGCGTCCACGTCCAGGCGGCCGGCGTCGTCGCGGGCGAACGTGCGCACGGTGTCCCGGCCCAGGCCCAGCACCTGCAACGCCTTGCGGCTGCTCGCGTGCACGTAGCCGCTGGAGAACACCGGCATCCTCGGCAGGCCGACCAGCCCTTCGGCGGTGACGTCCACGCCGTGCCGTCGCGCCCACCAGAACCGGGCGCACGCCAGGCCGGTGAGGTTGGCGAACGTCGCGCTGGGCGTGAGCACCCCGCCGTGGGTGGGCGGCAGGCCGAGCAGCTCCTTGAGCCAGCGCAGCACGACCGACTCGGCCCGGGCGGCGAACGGCGAGTTCGGCCACAGGCCGGCCGCCTGGTCCAGGAGGGACGTCACCCAGTCCGCCGCCTGGGCGGCCGGGGTGGAGCCGCCCACGACGAAGTGGAAGTACCGGGGGCCGGACGAGTGCGTGGCCGCCCGGGTGCCGATGCGCAGCAGGTCGGCCACCGCGGTCATGGTGCCGTCGCCGGACTCCGGCAGCGGGCCGTCGAGTTCCTCGATCAGGTGGACGTGCGCCGCGTCGCGCACCGGCAGGTGGGGGAGCGCGTCGAGGTAGGGGCGGGCGGCGCGCGCCACCATGCCCAGCGCCTCGGCCGCGTCGTCCCCGGCGTTCAGCGGATCGCCCATCGTGGCAGGCTAGTCGCCGATGACGCGGCGTGGGCGGTTCCGAGGTGTCGAGATCGATGCGGAAGTGGACGCGTTCCTCGGCATCCAGTACGCGGAACCGCCCTTCGGAGCGCGGCGGTTCGGTGCGCCCGTGCCGGTCGAGCACCGCGGCGACTGCCTGCGGTACGGGCCGGTCGCGCCGCAGTCGGCCGAACTGCCGGGCGCGCCGGTGTGGCGACCCGGCGACGAGGCCGTGCTCAGCCTCAACGTGTGGGCGCGGCGGGACGCCGAGGGCGCCCCGGTGCTGTTCTACCTGCACGGCGGGGCTTACGCGTTCGGGTCGTCCGCCCAACCCGACTACGACGGCGCGGCGCTGGCCCGCGCGGGCCTGGTCGTGGTGACCTGCAACTACCGGTTCGGGTTCGAGGGCTTCGGCCACGTGCCCGGCGCACCGGCCAACCGCGGCCTGCTCGACCAGCGGGCCGCGCTGCGCCGGGTCCGCGACACCATCGCCGTGTTCGGCGGGGACCCGGACGCCATCACCGTCGCCGGCCAGTCCGCGGGCGCGGCCTCCGCGCTGTTCCTCGCCGCCGCCGAACCCGTGCGGCGCGTCATCGCGCACAGCGTGCCCAACCGCGTGTGCACCGAGGACTTCGCGCGGCGCGTCGCCGAGTGGATCGACCCCGCGACCCCGGAGAGCGCCGTGACCTCCGCCGACGCGCTGGCCCGCGTGCAGACCGGCGCGCTCGGCCACGACCCCGTCCTGTTCGGGCCGGTCGCCGACCGCCTGCCCCCGCTCGACCCGCGCGTGGACGCCCTGTTCTGCCACACCTCCGCCGAGTACCGGCTGTTCGAGGCGGTCGGCGCGTTCCGCCCACCGGACGTCGACACCCTCGGCCGTGACTGGGGCGTCCCCGCGCACGTCGTCGCGGCCTACCGGGAGCGCCACCCCGACGAGGCGGCCGTGCGACTGGCGGGCGACTTCGTGTTCGCCGAACCCACCACCCGCCTCGCCGAGGCGCACGGCCGCGCGCACCTGGCGCGGTTCACCCGGTCACCCGGCGGGCACACGGCCGACGTGCCGTTCTGCTTCGGCAACCTCGACGGCGCCGACTTCCTCATCGGTGGACCGCCGGGCGACGACGAGCGCGCACTGTCCCGGCGCATGCTGCGGGCCTGGGTCGACTTCTGCGCCACCGGCGACCCCGGTTGGCGCGGCGTGCGGTGGTGGGGCGAGCCGGTCGAGCCGCTGCGCGCGCCGTGGCGCGGTGTCGACCTCGACCGGCCGATCGACCACGCCGTCACCGGGACCGGCGCCCGCCCGCCGCGACGTGCACCGTGACCCCGTTGCGCGGCAACGGCTTCGAGTGGCGGCGAGCCGGGGGGGCTCGGGGCAGGGGTTCGGGCCGGAACCGGTCGAGCAGCAGCCGGTGCCGCTCGCCGTCCGGGCCGTCGGCGACGCACAGCCGGTCGCCGTCGCGCCGCCACCGCCTCGTGGGCGTCGCGGTGGGCGGGCGGCGCGGCCGAGGCCACGTCGAGCCCGGCCACCCGACCGCCGCCCACCGCGCCCGGCCACCACCGGTAGGACGCGGGCAGCGGTCCGGGGACCGCCCGCACGTCCTCCCCGGGGCGCCGCGGTGCGCGGTGACCGCCGCCGAGCGGCGACCAGGTCGGCGAGCGCCGCCAGGTCCGCGGCGATCACCTGGGGTCGTCGCGCTCCCGGCGCACGGTGACCTTGCGGCCCTTGATGGTGGCGCCCCGCAGTGACGCGATGACCTGCTGCGCCGACGTCTCCGGCACCTCCACCAGGGAGAACCGGTCGGCGATCTCGATCGCGCCGATCTCGCGGCCGTTGAGCTTCGCCTCGCCCGCGATCGCGCCCACCAGGTCCTGCGGCCGGATGCCCGAGCTGCGCCCCGCGCCCACGAACAGGCGCGTCATGCCCGCCGTCGGCCGGCGCGGGGGCCTGCGGTCGCGCCGCTCGCCGGCCGGCGCGCCGTCGCGACCGCGCCGGTCGCCGCCGCTGCGCGGCACGTACTCCGGGATCTCCTCCTCGTCGGCCGCCGCGCCGCTGGCCTCGTGCGCCAGCTTCACCGCCGCGAGCGCCACCTCCATCACGTCGAACTCGTCGGCCAGCGTCTCGACCACGACCCGGAAGCCCTCCAGGTCGTCCTCCAGCAGGCTCTCGTGCAGCGCGGCGCGGGTCAGCTCCAGCCGGCGCGTGCGCAGGTCCGCGACCGTCGGCACCTTCTCGACCTGGATGCGCTGCTTGGTGACGCGCTCGATGGTCTTGAGCATGCCGTGCTCGCGCGGCTCGGCCAGCGTGATCGCCACGCCCTCGCGGCCCGCCCGGCCGACCCGGCCGATGCGGTGCACGTAGGACTCGGGCGCGGAGGGCACGTTGTAGTTCACGACGTGCGTGAGCTGTTCCACGTCCAGGCCGCGGGCGGCGACGTCGGTGGCCACCAGCAGGTCCGCCGTGCCGTTGCGCAGCCGCGCCATCACCCGGTCGCGCTGCTCCTGGCTGATGCCGCCGTGCAACGACTCGGCCCGGTAGCCGCGGCCGTTGAGGGTTTCGGTGAGCTGGTCGACCTCGTCGCGGGTGCGGCAGAACACGATCGCCGCGGTCGGGGACTCCACGTCGAGGATGCGGCCCAGGGCGGCGGGCTTGTGCGCGCGCGGCACGACGTAGGCGCTCTGCCGGACCTTCGGCGCCTCGCCCGGCTCCGGCTGCTCGCGGCTGATCGTGATGCGCACCGGGTCCTTGAGGTGCTGGCGCGCCAGGCGATCGATGCGCGAGGGCATCGTGGCGGAGAACAGCACGGTCTGCCGCTCGGCCGGCGCCTCGGACAGGATCGAGTCCAGGTCCTCGGCGAAGCCCATGTCGAGCATCTCGTCGGCCTCGTCGAGCACGACGACCTTCAGGTTCTCCAACTTCAGCGTGCCGCGCTGGAGGTGGTCCACGGCGCGGCCCGGCGTGGCGACCACGACGTCCACGCCCTGCTCCAGCACCCGCAGCTGCCGCCCGATCGGCTGACCGCCGTAGATCGGCAGCACGCGCGCCCCCAGGTCGCGCCCGTACCGGTGCACCGCCTCCGACACCTGCACGGCCAGCTCGCGCGTCGGCACCAGCACCAGCGCGAACGGCGCGCGGTCGGTGCGCTCGCCTGCGGCGGCCATCCGCTCCAGCACGGGCAGCGCGAAGGCCGCCGTCTTGCCGGTGCCGGTCGCGGCCTGGCCGAGCAGGTCACGGCCCTCGGAGAGCGGAGGGATCGCCTCGCGCTGGATCGGGGTCGGCTCCTCGTAACCCAGGCCCGACAGGGCGCGGAGCAGTTCGGGGCGCAACCCGAGGTCGGTGAAGCTGAGCCGGTCGTCGGGTTCGTCGTTCATGGGGTCAAGTCTCGCTGATCGCCCGTGAACCGCTCGGCGAGGGGTCCGTCTGCCAGGCGTTCCGGCGGTACCAGCCGGGTCGGCGCCGTCACGGGGGAGTCGGCCCGGGGCCGCGCCGGACCGCCTCGCCGAACGTGGTCGGCCGGCGGTCCGCCTCGGCGGTCGAGCGCAGCCGCAGGTGCGGCAGCCCGGCCGGCCGGGCCGGGTGCGCGGTCCGGTGGCTCCGGTGCTGCCTGATCGCCCAGGCGATCACCGAATCGCGGCCCACCAGGGCGTTCAGGCCCTCGCGGTTGCCGTTCCACAGCTCGGTGCGGCGCACGATCCGGCCGAGGCTGCGGCGCAGCAGGCGCGGCACGACGACGCGCAGCGGTTGGTCCAGCCACACCAGCAGGTCGGCGCGGTGCCACACCGGCTCCACGTGCGGTCCGCCCACGAGCGCGGCCAGGGCGCGCGACAGCGTGCTCTTGCCCGCGCCGCTCATGCCGAGCACGACGATGCGCCGCGGCGTCACGACGGCGTCCGCGCCGAGGCGTGCAGGCCGGTCAGGGCGGCGGCGACGTCGAAGCCGAGCACCGGGTCAGGGGTGGCGGACAGCAGGCTGTCGTACAGCGGCCGGTAGTGGGCGATCTTGCGCGGCGTGCGCCCGTCCGTGCCGAACGACGCCAGCAGGTCGCCGCCGCGGAACGCGAAGCCGGTCATCGCGGTGTGGTCGAGCCGGATCTCCACCTCGCCGCACGACAGGGCGGTGGACTTGCTGCTCGCGCCGGTGCGCCAGTCGACGCGCAGCCTCGCCTCGCCCGACGTGTCCCCGGAGCGGTAGGCGACCGTGGCCCACGCGTGCAGCCCCTCCTGCGCCAGCGACGTCACGGCGACCGGTTCGACCAGCCGCGCCAGCACGGTCAGCTGGTTGATGCCCGAGTCCGCCCACGGCGAGACGTAGGAGGTGAACGCCTGCTCGCCCTTGAGCACGTACGGGTCGCAGAACGCCGACGTGACCGCGGTGACCGGGCCGAACGACAGCGACGCCGCCCACCGCACCTCGGGGGAGAACGCGAAGTGGTGCGCGGTGAACAGCCGGGACGAGTCCGGGCCGCGCAACCGGTCCAGCGACGCCGGGTCGAGCACCAGCGGCTTCTCCACCAGCACGCGGGCGTCGGTGTCGGCCAGCACCAGCGCGGCCAGGTCGGCGTGCGAGTCCGCGGGGGTGGCGATCACGACCAGGTCGGGCCGGTGCGACGCCAGCGCGGTCGGCAGGTCCGGGTAGTGGGGGCGGGGACCGGGGGCGGTCGCCACCGGGTCCACGGTGAACAGCAGGTCCACATCGGACCGCTCGGCCAGCACCGCCAGGTGCGTGCGCGCGATCGTGCCGACGCCGACGAGCCCCACCCGCGTCCGTTCCACGTCCCGAGTATGCACGGGGGAGCAACCCCTTCCGGGGTCGCTCTCCCCGTCCACTGAGGACCGCCTAGGGAACGCAGGCGGGCGCCGCGGTCGATCCGGGGAGGGCCGGGGCGTCCGACGCGACCGGGTCGCGCAACGCGTCCGCGACGAACGGGCGCACCCTGGCCGGATCGGCGGGCAGGCCGTCCGAGGCGGGGTCGCCCGCGTCGACCGGGAGGGTCGCGAAGCGCCGCGTCCCACCGGCGGTGAGCTGCTTCACGGCGGCCACCGCGTCCCAGCCCTCGTCCGTGCGGACGGCGTCGTGCGCCACCGCCATCACCCTGGCCAGCGCCACCGGGTCGCCGGCGACCTCCGGGCCGCCGACCCGGTCCAGCAGGCCGCGCAGGAACACCTGGTGCCGCTGCACGCGGTCCAGGTCACCCCTGGTGAGCGACTGCCCCTTCCGCTGGCGCAGGTACAGCGCGGCCTGTTCACCCACCAGGACGTGCCGGCCGGCCGGCAGCGCGAAGCCGGTCTCGACGTCGTGGGTGTCGGCGGCGAGGCAGACCTCCACCCCGCCGACCGCGGTGCTCAGCTCGGCGAACCGCCCCATGTCGAGGGCCGCCCAGTGGTCGACCCGCGCGCCGGTCAACTCCTCCACGGCGGCGACCGTGGCCTCCGTGCCCGCCAGGTCGGGGTCGCGCCCTTCCCGGCGCGCCCGCTCGTGGGCCGCGCCGTAGAGGGAGTTGATCCGGGCCGGCGCGGCACCGGGAGGGGACACCCGGGTGTCGCGCGGCAGCGACACGGCGCTGACCGAGCCGTCCGGGGAGAGCCGGACCAGCACCAGCGCGTCCGGTCTCGGCGCGGTCCCGTCCACCCTGTCGTCCAGGCCCAGCAGCAGGACGGTCTGCCCGGTGGGCGGAGTGACCCGCCCCTGGTCGACCGGTGCGGCGGCGCGGTCCACGGCGAGCGGGATCGCGACGGCGGCGACGGCGGCCGCCGCGGTGAGCGCGCCGACCGCGACCAGTGCGAACGGGCGGCGTCGCCGGGGTGCGGCGTGCAGCCGGGCGAGCACCTCGCGGTGGTCCACCCGCTGTTCCGCCTCGGCCGCGACGGCCTCGCGGATGAGGGATTCCTGGTCGGTCATCGCAGCACCTCCGCGTGCGTGGTCCCGTTGATCCGCAGCTTCCGCAGCGCGTGGGAGATGTGGCTGCGCACCGTGCCCTCGGAGCAGCCGAGCACCCTGGCGATCTCCGCGTCGGAGCTGTCCTCGTAGTAGCGCAGCACGATCGCCGCGCGCTGCTTGCGCGGCAGCACGGCGATGCGGGCGCGCATCGCGTCCCGCTCGGCGTGCCGGTCCGCCGGGTCGGCGACCACCGGGGCCAGCGCGTCGAGGCCGGCGTGGGTCGCGGACACCTCGCGGGCGGCCCGGCGGCGGCGCCACGACAGGTAGTCGTTGGTCACCATCCGCTTCACGTACGGGTAGGGGGCGTCGAGCCCGCCGATCCGGTCCCACTTCTGCCGCGCCCGCAGCAGCACGTCCTGGACGATGTCCTGTGCCAGGTACTTGTCGCACGTCAGCGCCGTGGCGTAGCGCAAGAGCCGATCGAGACGATCGGTGACGAACCGGTCGTAGTCGTCCCGCACGTCGCCCCCTTCTGCCGCTGTTGTCGATTGCGGTCGGGAAACCCCCGGGAGGACGCGCCGCGTTGAACGACGTGGCTGTGACACCGGTCACCACTTGCCTATAACCCTACATGGGGGTACACATGGGGTTATCAATGTGTCGCAACGGGGAGGCGTCGTGCCGAAGATCAACGTGTACCTGCCGGACGAGCTGGCCGAGCAGGTCAAGGACGTGGGCGTGCCGGTGTCGGCGGTCTGCCAGCGCGCGCTGGAGCAGGCCGTGAAGCGGATCGCGGCGGTCCGGGCCGTCCGGCTCGACGACCCGGACTCACTGGAACTGGCCGCCCGCACGTCGCGCGTCACCGACCGGGTGCGCGCCGTGCTGCGGCTGGCGACCGAGCGCGCCCGCGCGGCGGGTACGACGGAGGTCGGCACCGGGCACCTGCTGGGCGGGGTGCTGGACGAGGGCGGCAACCTGGCGGTGCGCGTGCTCCAGGTGCTGGAGGTCGAACCCGGCCGCGTGGCGGCGGCGCTGCCCGCGGGGACCGGCGGCGGGGCGGTCCCGACCGCGTTCGGCGCCGACGCGGCGGCGGCCCTGGAGTTGAGCGTCGTCGAGGCGGTCACGCTCGGTCACAACTACGTGGGCTGCGAGCACCTGCTGCTGGGCGTGCTGGCCGAGCCGGACGGAGCGGGCGGGGAGGTGCTGCGCGGCCTCGGCGTCGAGCCGCGCGCCGCGCGCAACGCCGTGGCCGCCGCGCTGGCGGGTTACGCGCACCTGCACGCGAACGCGGCCGCCGCGCCGGACCCGACCGCCGTCGTCACCGCCGTGGTCCAGCGCGAGCTGCGGCCGCTGGTCGAGCGCCTGGAACGGCTCGAACGCGGCTGACCGGGGCGGCCGGGGGTGGTCACGAAACGTGACCACCCCCACCGGGCGGTCGGAATACTGACCGTTTGCGTCTCGTTGAACAGGGTGTAGCCCCGTCTGGGGCACAAGGGCGAACCGCCACTTCCTTGCGCAGGTCGTCCGTCCACGCCCTCTTCGCGCGACCAGGTGAAGGAGACCGCTGTGCCGTCGACCACCAAGACCGCCCCGTCCCGACGTGAGTGGACCCAGGACGAGGACCTGGTGGGCCACTACCTGCGCGAGGTCGGCGCGACCGCCCTGCTGACCGCCGAGGAGGAGGTCCGGCTCTCCCGCGGCATCGAGGCCGGCCTGTACGCCGCCGAACTGCTGCGCGCGGCCGACGCCGGCGAGACCGCGCAGCCCGACCCCGAGCGCCGCCGCCTGCTGCGCACCCTCGTCCACGAGGGCCGGCGCGCCAAGGACCTCATGGTCCGGGCCAACCTGCGCCTCGTCGTCGCGGTCGCCAAGAAGCACTCCCGGCGCGGCCTGCCGTTCCTCGACGTCGTGCAGGAGGGCAACATCGGCCTCATCCGCGCGGTCGAGAAGTTCGACTACAGCAAGGGCTTCAAGTTCTCCACCTACGCCGTGTGGTGGATCAGGCAGGCCATCGAGCGCGGCCTGGCCGAGCAGACGCGCACCGTGCGGCTGCCCGTCCACGTGGTCGAGGAGCTGAACAAGGCGGCCAAGGTCGAGCGCCGACTGCGCGGCGAGCTCGACCGCGACCCGAGCGTCGAGGAGGTCGCCGAGGCCACCGGCATGGCCGTGACCCGCCTGGTGGAGCTGCGCCGCGCCAGCCGCGACGCGATCAGCCTGGAGACCCCGGTGGGCGAGGACGGCACCACGTCCGTGGCCGACCTCATCGAGGACGCCGACGGCGTGCAGGCGCACGACATCGTCGAGCAGGCGGAGCTGACCGCCGAGCTGCGCACCCTGGTGGACACCCTGCCCGAGCGGCAGGCGCGCATCATCAGCCGCCGCTACGGCCTGCACGACGGCCGACCGTGCACCCTCCAGGAGGTGGCGCGCGAGCTGGGCCTGACCAAGGAGCGCATCCGCCAGCTGGAGAAGGAGTCGCTGCGGCTGCTGCGCGACCCGCAGCGCAGCGGCGCCGTGCTCGCCCTCGCGGGCTGAGCGGAGCCGCCGGGACGACCGGCACCCCGACACGACCGGCACCCCGACACGACCGGCACCCCGACACGACCGGCACTGCAACAATCGGCGGGGTGCCGGCACCTCATCCACGTGAGCACCCATGCCGACCCGGGCGCCGTCGTGACCGCCGACGGGACTGACCCGCCGCACCCGTCACCGGACCACCCACCGCCACAGCCCGACGACGTCGAGCTGTGGCGGTGCGGCGACCGCGCCTCGTTCGGCGTGCTGTTCGAACGGCACGTCGAGGCCGTCTGGAACCACGCCTACCGGCTGACCGGTTCGTGGGAACAGGCCCAGGACGTGACGTCGGCGACGTTCCTCACCGCGTGGCGCACCCGAGCCCAGGTCGAGCTGGTGCGCGAGAGCGCGCGACCACTCCTCTTCACCATGGCGGGCAACGTCGCGCGCACCGCGCACCGCGGTTCGGCCCGCCGCACCCGGCTGCTGCGGCGGGTCTCCGCACCCGTCGACGAACCCGACCACGCCGACGCCGTCGCCCACCGGCTCGACGAGCAGGACCGGCTGCGCCGCGTCGTCGCGGCCGTCCGGAGGCTGCCCCGCGCCCAGCGGCAGGCCGCGGAGCTGTGCCTGCTCGGCGGCCTGCCGGTCGCCGACGCCGCCGCGCAGCTCGGCCTGGCCGAGGTCAGCGTGCGCGCCCACCTCTCCCGCGCCCGCGCCCGGCTGCGGGACCTCGTCCCACCTCTCGGCGCCCCACCGCCCGGCCCGGACATGACGGAGGACCAGCCGTGACCATCCCCGGCCTGCCCGAGCACCGCCCGCTGCCGCCCGAGGTGCGGGCGCGGCTGCGCGCGGACTTCGAGGACGGCATCGACCGCCCCCGCCACCGGACCGCGCCGTCCGCGCTGACCGCCGTCGCGGCCGCCGCCGTGACCGCGCTCGTCGTGGGCGCCGTGGTCGTGCTGCGCGACGTGCCCGACCTCCGACCCGCGGCCCCGCCGCCACTCGGCGGCTCGCTCGGCGCGGTGGGGGTCGAGGTGGCACTGGACCGCTGCTGGTCCGCACTCCGGGCGGAGGACCTGGCCGACGACTACCCCGACCGCTCGCGCTGGACCCCGGTGTGGGGGGAGGACCGCCCCGAGATCGACGTGGTGGCGGTCCGCGCGGCGGGCGAGCCCCTGTTCTGCCAGACCACGGCCACCACGGCCACCGTGTCCGACCTGAACGGCCTGCTGGTCACGCGGGAGGGCGTCGTCGCGGGCACCACCGACGTCGCGGCCCCGGTGGTCGCCGGCACGGGGCCGCACGGTCCCTACGACGTCGAGGCCGACGTCGCGGACCACCTGTACATCGCGATGACGCACACCAACCCGACCGGCATGGCGATCACGGTCGACGGCGTGCCGCTGCCCGGCGCCGGCGCCCCCGCCGCGGTGGTCCGCGACCGGGCGGACGGCCCCGAGCCCGACCGGGAGTCCGAGGCGGGCCGCCTGCTGGGCGACTGCCTGGCCACCGCGTCGGAACCGGTCGTCGACCCGGACTCCTACCGGCCCGGGGCGCACGTCGCCGGCCTCGTCCTCGGGCGCAGCGCCACCCGCCTGGTCGTCTGCCACGGGTGGCCGGCGGAGCGCGTGTCGCAAGCGCGGACCCGCACCCTGGAGGTGCTGGGCTTCCCGGTCCACTTCCACTACGACGGCCACATCTCCGGCGGGCGGCGCACCCTGGCCGGCCAGGTGCCCGTCGACGCCGTCGGGATGACCGTGTCGGTCGACGGCGGCGAGCCGGTGCGGGCGGTGGTGGCGGACGGCACGTTCGTGCTCCGGCTGGACCCGGAGGTCGCCCTCGTGCCGGGGGTCACCCTGCTGCGCGTCGAGGTCCTCGACGGGCGGGGCGCCGTGGTCCTCGGCGGTGAGGTCCTCCACGCTCCGTGAGCACGCCGTCGCGACTCCGCCGGCATAGGGTTGATCGTGACCCTGACCGGCGGAGACGACGGAGGCGCGGCTTGAGGCTGACGGTGTGCGGACATGACGGGACGACCTCGGGAGCGGAAGCGTGAGCGCGGGGGACGCGGCGACCATCACCCTGCCCAAGTGGAGCATCGTGCTGCCCGCCATCGGGCTCGTCGCGCTGGTCGCGTCGTGGGGGCGGGACCTCAACGCGGTCCTGCTCGTGCTGGTGTGCGCGGGATTGGGCGGCGGCGTGGTCGCCGCGGTGCACCACGCCGAGGTGGTGGCGCACCGCGTCGGTGAACCGTTCGGCACGCTCATCCTCGCCGTCGCGGTCACCGTGATCGAGGTCGCGCTGATCGTCACGCTCATGTCCTCCGGCGGGGACAAGGCGGCCACCCTGGCCCGCGACACGGTGTTCGCCGCCGTCATGATCACCTGCAACGGCATCGTCGGCCTGGCGCTGCTGGCCGGCTCGCTGCGGCACCGGGTGCAGCGCTTCCGCTCCTACGCCTCCGGCGGCGCGTTCGCCGTGACGCTGGCACTGGTCACGCTCAGCCTCGTGCTGCCGGCCTTCACCACCAGCTCCGCCGGGCCGACGTTCTCCGGTTCGCAGCTGGCGTTCGCGGGCGTGATGTCGTTGGTGCTGTACGGGGTGTTCGTGTTCGTGCAGACCGTGCGGCACCGCGACTACTTCCTGCCCGACGAGGAGACCGCCGCCCACGACGACCACGCCGCCGCGCCGTCCGGCCGCACCACGCTGACCTCGCTGGGACTGCTGCTGCTGTGCCTGGTCGCCGTGGTGGGCCTCGCGAAGGCCGCGTCACCGGCGCTGGAGTCCGCCGTGGAGGCCGTCGGCGCGCCGCTGTCCCTGGTCGGCGTGCTGATCGCGCTGCTGGTGCTGATGCCGGAGACGGTGGCCGCGGTGCGGGCCGCCCTGCGCGACCGGCTCCAGGTCAGCATGAACCTCGCCCTGGGTTCCGCGATGGCCAGCATCGGGCTGACCATCCCGGCCATCGCGATCGCCTCGATCTGGATGAGCGGCCCCCTGGTCCTGGGCCTGGGCGGCAAGGAACTGGTCCTGCTCGCCCTCACCGCCGCGGTCGGCACGCTCACCGTCGTGTCCGGGCGCGCCACGGTCCTCCAGGGAGCGGTGCACCTGGTGGTGTTCAGCGCCTTCCTGTTCCTGACCGTGACGCCGTAGCCACCCGCACGGGCGCCGCGTCCGGGTGGCACCCCCTTGGGTACCGTCCGGGCGTCGGCGCACGACCGCGGAGGTGCCATGCGATTCCTGTTCCGCCCGCCCGCCACCGAGGCGGGCGGGTTGTTGGCGCTGCCCTGGGCGCGACCGCTGGAGGAGTGGGACGAGAAGCTGCTGCTGACCGTGCCGCAGCGGGGCATCTCGCGGCACGTCGTGCGGTTCGTCGCCAGCGAGGGGCGGGTCTACGCGCTCAAGGAGATCGCCGAACCGCTGGCTCGCCACGAGTACGCGCTGCTGGGCGAGTTCGAGCAGGAGGGGTTGCCGACCGTGTCGGTGCTCGGGCTGTGCGTCGACCGGCCCGACGACCAGCAGGCGATCCTCGTCACGCGCTACCTCGAGCACTCGATGTCCTACCGGTACCTGTTCTCCAGCCCGCGCGGCGACCACTCGGCCGACCGGTTGGTCGGCACGTTGGTGGAACTGCTGGTGCGGCTGCACCTGGCGGGCATCTTCTGGGGCGACTGCTCGCTGTCGAACACCCTGTTCCGGTTGGACGCGGGCAAGCTCGCCGCCTACCTCGTCGACGCCGAGACCGCGGAACGGCACCCGACCCTGTCGAACGGCCAGCGCGCCTACGACGTGGACCTCGCCCGCGAGCGCATCGGCGGCGAACTGCTCGACCTCCAGGCGGGTGGCGTGCTGCACCCCGACATCGACCCGATCCGGGTGGCCGACAGCGTGCCCGAGCGGTACGCGGCCCTGTGGGACGAGGTGACCCGCGAGGAGTTCTTCCGCCTCGACGAGCAGCGCTACCGGGTCGCCGAGCGCCTGCGCCGCCTCAACGACCTGGGCTTCGACGTCGACGAGGTCGAACTGACCACGTCGGACAAGGGCGCGCGCCTGCGGGTGGACATCCGGGTCGCCGAGATCGGCCAGCACCGCCGCGAGCTGTTCCGCCTCACCGGCCTGGAGGCGCAGGAGAACCAGGCCCTGCGGCTGCTCAACGACCTGCGCTCGTTCCGCGCCTACCTGGAGCAGCGCGACGGCCACCCGGTGCCCGACGCCACCGCGGGCCACCTGTGGCGCAACGAGGTCTACGACCCGGTCGTCGCCGCGGTGCCGCCCGACCTGCTCGGCGTGCTGTCCCCGGCGGAGTTGTTCCACGAGGTCCTCGTGCACCGCTGGTACCTCTCCGAGCACGCCGGGCGGGACGTCGGCACGACCGCGGCGCTGCGGTCCTACCTGGCCACCGTGCTGCCCGACCAGGACGTCGAGGTGCCGGCCGAGCCGGACGACTGACGCGCCGACGCCGCGCGGACGTGGTTGAGTGGAGTCGTGACAACCCCGGAAGCGGGCCTGCGCACGCGGGTCGAAACACAGGCCGAGGACCAGGCGGTGGTCGTCGGGATCGTCGGCGACGTCGACCAGAGCACCTCGGAAGCGCTGGACAAGGCCCTGGACGAGGGCGTGGCCAAGGCGAAGGAGAGCGGTGCCCTGCTGGTCGTGGTGGACCTCCAGGAGGTCGGCTTCGTCGCCTCGGCAGGCTTGTCCTCGCTGATCAAGGCGCACAACCGCGCCCGTGACGAAGGTCTCGAACTCGTGGTCGTGCTGCCCGAGGAGCACCGCCTGGCACGTCTGCTCTGGCTGACCGCCCTGAGCCGCGTGCTCACCGTGGTGAGCTCGCTGGAGGAAGCGCTGACGAAGGCACCGCGCAACCCCGCGTAGCCGCGGCGCGCCGGGTCGGCGGCGGGACGGCCGCGCCCGCGGTGGGGAACACCGCGGCGGCGAGCAACCGGCCACCGCCGTCGAGCGCGGTCAGGCCCGGTGTGAGGAACGCCGGGCCGACCATCTGCGCGGTGGCGGTCGCCGCTTCGGTCACCCCCGGTAGGCGCCCCGCGCCTCCTCGCGCATCAGTCGCCGGCCCGCCGCCACGTACCCCGGCTCACCCGCCAGGTGCAGCAGCGGCAGCCCGGTCGAGAGCATCGCCCAGCACAGCGACAGCGCGGCGGTCGCGGCGGTGACGGCGAGGTACGGGCCATCGCGCAGCGGCGAGCGCTCCCGCGCACCGGGCCGGCCGTGCTCCACGCCTTCGTCGCCGGCAGTCGCGTCCTCGCGGTCACGGCGCCGGACCGGCTCGCGGCCCTGCTGCCCGGCTTCTGACCCGCCGGAGCCGCGCTCCGCGACCGGATCGGCGGACGGGTGGGCCGTCGCGCCCGTGGGAGCGCGGCGGCCCACCCTGTGAGGTCGCTACCTCAACGCGCGGGCGTCACCCCGTGCTGCTGTGGGTGCTCTCCTGGTACGCGCCCTCCTCACCCGCGTAGGAGAAGTGGTCCCAGTAGTGGGCGCCGCCACCGCCCCAACCGTGGCCGTCGTCGTGGTCGTGCCCGCCGGCCACGGCACCGGTCTGGCTGCTGTACGCGCCGTTCTCGTCGGCCCACCCCTCGGCCTCGAAGAAGTACGCCGTCTCGCCGTCGGTGCCCGACCAGACGCTGTGGAACCCGGCGCCCTCGGGTGTCGCCACCGACACGTGGTGCTCGTACGACGCCTCGTCGGCCGAGGCGAGGCCGGCTGCACCCAGCAGAACGGGGATGGACAGGGCGAACGCGGCGATGAGCCGGATCGTGTTGCGCATGGAGGACCTCCTGGTGTGTTGACGCCATGCGGTCCGATCGTCACCCCGGTGGGCTGGGCCCACCTGCCGGATGGCCCATCGTGTGATGGTGTCACCGCAACATCGCAGAACCCTGAGCTGCGGTTATTGCTGTGCGTGAGAGAAAGTGTGAGCTGGTGGGTGACCGTGTCGCGTTTGACGGCGCAGCCGGGGCCCGGTACGGGCGGAAGACGCGTCCGGCACGCGCCGCCCGATGTCGGTGGGTGCCGGCAACGTACGGTCCCGTGCCCCGGCTCGTGCCCGCGCTGCTGCGCGACCCGACGTTCCGCTGGTACTTCGTCGCCCGCACCTCCTCCCACTTCGGTGACGGCCTGATCGGCATGGCGCTGGTGTTCGGCTCGGTGCGTCGCCGACCGAGGTCGGGATGGTGCTGCTCGTCGGCCGGTTGCCGGTGGTGGTGTTCACGCTCGTCGGCGGGGTGGTGGGGGACCTGGTGTCGCGTCGGGCCGTCATGCTCGCCGCCGACGTCGTCCGCTGCGCCTCCCAGGGCCTGACGGCCGCGCTGCTGATCACCGGCGGTGGAACGCTGTGGCACCTGGCCGCACTGCAAGCGGTGGCGGGCGCGGCGAACGCCTTCTTCGCCCCCGCCGCAGCGGGCCTGGTCGTCGACGTGGTGCCCCAGGAGCAGCGCCGTCAGGCCAACGCCCTGGTCGACGCCGCCCAGAACGCCGCGACGCTCCTCGCCCCGGTGGTGTCCGCGTTGCTGGTGGAGACGGTCGGAGCGGGCGTGTCCTTCGCCGTGGACGCGGCCACGTTCGCGATCAGCGCCGCCGCGCTCGTCGCGCTGAAGGTCCCGGACAGGCAGGTGCCGCCACGGCCCGCGCTGCTCGACGCCGCGCGGCACGGGTGGCGCGACTTCCGCGCCCGCCCCTGGTTGCAGGCCACCACGATCCAGGTCGCGGTCATCAACGGCGCCTGCATCTCACCGTTCCTGGTCCTTGCCCCGGTCATCGCCGATCAGCAGCTGGGTGGCGCTCTGGCCTGGGGATTCATCGCCAACGGCTACGCGGTCGGCGCGCTGCTGGGCAGTGCCCTGGCCTGCGCCGGCGACCGCGGCGCCCGCTGCTGGTGGCCGCCACCATCCCGGTCGCCCTGGCCCCGCTGCCGGCCCTGCTCGCCGTGGGCGCGCCGGTCCCGATCCTCGCCGCGGTGGCCCCGCCGGGGTGCAGGCCGGCCTCTACGCCGTGCTCACCCAGACCGCGCGGCAGGTGCACGTGCCCCCCGACCTCGTCGCCCGGGCCACCGGCTTCTCCACCGTCGTCGGCCTGGCCGCCGCACCGCTGGGCATGGCCCTGGCCGGACCGGCGGCCGAGCTCATCGGCACGGACGCGGTGCTCCTCGCCGGCGCGGCGATCGCCGTGCTGAGCGCGCCACTGGCGCTCGCCGTGCGCTCCGTCCGGCAACTCCCGGCCGAGCCCGAACCCGCCCGCTGAACACGAACGGCGCCGCCTTCCCGCGAACCGGGCAACGGTCATCCTCCGACTCCCACCACCTCCAGTGAGAAGCCGGCAGGTCGACTGAGCCCGGACACCCGAGGGGCGCGACCGGACCCCGTCGCCCGTTAAGGTTCGGGTACTGACCGGTACCAGAAGTGGGGTGGCGGGGTGGTCGTGAAGCTCTCGTCCGGGACCGAGCTGGTCAAGCCGCTCGTGCGGTGGGGCCTGGGGCACGGGCTGCCGCGGGCCGCGCTGCGCGCCGCCGCGCGGCGGGGCGACCTCCAGGCCCGCCTGTTCGTGGAGTCGGGCACGTCGTCCACCGCCGGGCTGAGCGGCCTGTTCGACGAGGTCCGCGCCCGCGGACCGCTCGTCCGGGGCAGGTTCTCCCACCTCACCGCGCACCACGCCGCGGTGCGGGAGGTGCTGACCGGCGGCGACTTCCGCACCGGCATCGGCCCCTCGGGCGACGGGGCGTGGGCGCGGCTGTCCGACTGGTCGGCGCCCACCGTGCTGCACCCCATGGCGCCGCCCTCGCTGCTGGTGACCGAGCCGCCCGCGCACACCCGCTACCGCAAGCTGGTGACCCGGGTGTTCACCGCGCGGGCGGTGGAGCGGCTGCGGGCGTTCACCGAGCGCACCGCGCACCGGCTGCTCGACGAGGTCGACCCGACCGGACCGGTCGACCTGGTCGAGGCGTACTGCGCCCCGCTGCCCGTCACGGTGATCGCCGAGGTGCTGGGCGTGCCGCCGGAGCAGCGCCGGCGGGTGCTGGCCCTGGGCGCGGCGGCCGCGCCCAGCCTGGACATGGGGCTGCCGTGGCGCCGGTTCCGCGCGGTCGAGACCGCGCTCGCCGAGTTCGACGCCTGGCTCGCCGACCACCTCCGCCTGCTGCGCTCCCACCCCGGCGACGACCTGCTGAGCGAGCTGGTCGCCGCCAGGGAGGACGGCGTGGGCCTGGACGACCTCGAACTGCGCGCGACGGCCGGGCTGGTGCTCGCCGCCGGGTTCGAGACGACCGTGAACCTGCTCGGCAACGGGGTCGCCCTGCTGCACGGCGACCCCGGCCAGCGCGAGGTGCTCGCGGAGGACCCCTCGGTGTGGCCGAACGCGGTCGAGGAGGTGCTCCGCGTCGACCCGCCCGTGCTGCTGACCGGCCGGACGAGCGTGCGCGACACCGCGGTGGCGGGCGTCCGCGTGCCGAAGGGCGCGCTGGTGACCACCATCCTCGCCGGCGCCAACCGCGACCCGCTGGTGTTCGAGGACCCCGGGCGGTTCGACGTGCGCCGCGTCAACGCCCGCGAGCACATCTCGTTCTCGGCGGGCCGCCACCACTGCCTGGGGGCGGCCCTGGCCCGGATGGAGGGCGAGGTGGGCCTGCGGGTGCTGTTCGAGCGCTTCCCCCGGCTGCGCCTCCTGCCGGGCGCGACCCGCCGGGGGACCCGCATCCTGCGCGGGTACGAGCACCTGCCGGCCCGTCTCGCCGGGTGACGCCGGCCGTCGTGCCGACACCCGCCGCCGTGGTTAGGGTCGGGGTGCCGGGTCGGGTGGTGGCGGGAGGAGCGGGCATGACGGACGAGGAGCTCGTCGTCGAGTTCGCCCTGACCCGCCTGGACAACCCCGGGCTCGACCTGGAGGAGGTCGCCGCGCTCGTCGTCCGGCGGGTGGGCGCGGACCGCATGCTGGAGTTCGCCTCCCGCAACCTCGCCACGCGCGGTGAGCTGCGCGGCGCGGTGTTCCCCTCCGCCGTCGAGCACGTGCTGCGGGTGGTGCTGACCCTGCGCGGACCTGCCGACTAGGGCGTCCGCCTCAGTCGTGCTGGACGATCTGGATCAGGTTGCCGCACGTGTCGTCCAGCACGGCGGTGACGACGGGGCCCATCTCCAGGGGCTCCTGGGTGAACCGCACGCCGAGCCCGCGCAGCCGGTCGAACTCCGCCCGGACGTCGTCCACGGCGAAGGCGGTGGCCGGGATGCCGTCCGCGACCAGCGCCTCCGTGTACGGCTTCACGGCGGGATGCTCGTCGGGCTCCAGCACCAGTTCGGTGCCGTCGGGGTCCTCCGGCGACACGACGGTCAGCCACCGGTGCGCCCCCAGCGGGATCTCGGTCTTCTTCACGAAGCCCAGCACGTCGGTGTAGAAGCGCAGGGCCTTGTCCTGGTCGTCGACGAAGACGCTGGACAGGTGGATCTTCACGGGGTGTCCTCCGGTGTGCGGGGCTTGAGCCACCTGGTCACGATGAGCTCGAGCGGTGCGGTGTTCAGGTCGTGGAACTTGTAGCGGCCCTGGCGCCGGGTGCGGACCAGGTCCGCGGCCTCCAGCACGGCCAGGTGCTGGCTGATCGCCTGGCGGGTCGACCCGAGGCCGTGCTTGGTGATCAACCGCGTGCAGATCTCGAACAGGGTCTGGCCGTCCCGCTCCGCCAGTTCGTCGAGGATGAGCCGGCGGGTGGGATCGGCCAACGCCTTGAACAGGTCGTCCGCCACGTCGCACACCATAGGCAAGTGAGTGCTTGCCTGACAACCCCGGGCGGGTGTTGATCCGGACGTCGGGTGCCGCCATGATGGCCGCTCGTCGGTCTTCAACCACATTGGGGGTAGTTCGGTGAGGAAGTACCGATCACTGGTCGTCGGTCTGGTGGCCGCACTCGCGGTCGCGGTGGTCCCGGCCGCGCCCGCGCAGGCGGCGACGACGTTGCCGGCGGCCGACTTCAGGCTCAAGGCCACCGCCTACTCCGGGTTGATCGACGACCTGGACGCCGCGCTGCCGAACGTGAGCGTGCCGACCGTCGTGCGCGACGGGAACCGGGTCGCCACCACCTGCTCGCCGGCCGCCGCCAACCGGGTCGCCGCGTTCTGCTGGAACAACGGCGACGACGATGTCGCGTACTGGGTGCCGCAGGGCATCACCACCACCGCCGACGCCTACGGCGAGGCGACCTACGAGGGCGCCACCGCCGTCCTGGTGAGCTGGTACGACAACGGCACCGACGGGGTCGAGCGGGGCGTCCGGGTCTCGTTCGTCGACTACTCCGCGCCGTCCGCGCCCACCTACCGCCACGTCCTGCTGGTCGAGCCGTACGCGAACAGCGCCGGGCAGGCGTCGTTCCGGGCGGTGAACCTGCACGCCGGCGGCATGTTCTGGTACGGCCACCACCTCTACGTCGCCGCGACCGGCACCGGGTTCCGCGTCTTCGACCTGCGGCACCTGTGGCAGACCAGCACCACGAACGGCTCCGCGATCGGCCGGCAGGCCGACGGAAGCCACCAGGCGTACGGCTACAAGTACGTGCTGCCCCAGGCGTTCGCCTACAACCAGTCGACCACCGGCGGCCAGGCCGCCATCCGCTTCTCCTTCGCCTCGCTGGACCGCACCAGCACCCCGGACAGCGTCGTGGTCGGCGAGTACGCCAACCCCGGCGCGGGCAGCCGCCTGTTCCGCTTCCCGATCGACTACACCGACCGGATGCTCGCCGAGTCCGCCGACGGCTACGCCCGCGCCACCGAGGCGTACGACGTGTCGGTGCAGAGCATGCAGGGCGCCACGGCGATCAACGGCAAGTACTACCTGTCCACCAGCGACGGCAGCGGCAACGCCGGGGACCTGGCCACCTTCACGCCCGGCGGCGCGGTGACCATGCGCCACGACGTGCTGCCCGTCGGTCCCGAGGACTTCTCCTACTGGCCCGTCAAGGGGCAGCTCTGGTCGTTGACCGAGTACGCGGGCAACCGCTCCGTCTTCGCGGTCCGCGCCTCCGCCTACTGACCCGCGTCCCCGCGACGCGCGACGGCCCCGTCACCACCCGGTGACGGGGCCGTTCAGCCTTGTGGGGTACGGGAGCGCTTACCGCACGCTGGTGCGCTTGCGACCGCCGGCGATGGCCTCCGCGACGCCGATGAGCAGCACCGAGGCGATCACCGCGATGATGAAGCCCAGCACGTTCAGCTCGAAGATGTCGCCGGTGCCGAGCAGGTTGGCGATCGTGCCGCCGATGACGGAGCCGACCAGCCCCAGCAGCAGCGTCGCCACGATGCCGAGGTTCTGCTTGCCGGGCTTGATCAGGCGGGCGAGCGCACCGATGATCAAGCCGGCGACGATGAACCCGATCACGTCACCCTCCTGAGTCTCGTACTGCTGTCTGTCAGAGGGCTACCCGGTCGGGTGGAAACCCAACCCGTTCGGTCGCGTACATCACATCAGCGCAGGTCACGTGAGGTGGGAGAACGCGCGGCGATCACCGGCGGGCCGGGCTCCCGGCTCCGGGGAAGGCGTCGTGCACCACGCCACGTCCGGTGTGATGAGCGGGAAGCGCTGGAACCCCGGGACGGGGCTCTGCCACCGGCGTCCACGAGGAGTGGACCCGTCCAGGTCGGCCGACGTCGCGGACGGCGGGCAACCCCGCGGGTCGCGGGCGCACGACGACCCGCGGGGCGCGTCAGCGGACGACGAGCACGTGCTCCCCGCGCGGCACGAGTTCACCCACCACCGGGGCGCCGGGGACCACGCCGGCCACCAGCAGCCCGCCCGAGGTCTGCGCGTCCGCCAGCAGCAGCGCCTCGTCCTCGGACACCGCGCCCAGGTCGGCGTGCGGGCGCACCCAGTCCAGGTTGCGCCGCGTGCCGCCGCTGACGTGGCCGTCCCGCAGCGCTTCCCGCGCGCCCTCCAGGTACGGCACCGCCGCCGCGTCCACGACCGCCGTCACGCCGCTCGCCCGCGCCAGCTTGTAGAGGTGGCCCAGCAGCCCGAAACCGGTGACGTCGGTCGCGCACACCGCCCCCGCGTCCAGGGCGGCCCGGGAGGCGTCGCGGTTGAGCGCGGTCATCGCCGCGACCGCCTGCGGGAACACCTCGCCGGTCGCCTTGTGCCTGCTGTTGAGCACGCCGATGCCCAGCGGCTTGGTCAGCGACAGCGGGACGCCCGGGCGGCCGGCGTCGTTGCGCAGCAGGCGGTCCGGGTCGCCGACGCCGGTCACGGCGAGCCCGTACTTGGGCTCGGCGTCGTCCACGCTGTGCCCGCCGGCCAGGTGCGCGCCCGCCTCCGCGCACACCTCCAGGCCGCCGCGCAGCACCTCGGCCGCCAGCTCGAACGGCAGCACCCCGCGCGGCCACGACAGCAGGTTCACCGCCACCACGGGCCGCCCGCCCATGGCGTAGACGTCGGACAGGGCGTTGGCCGCCGCGATGCGGCCCCAGTCGAACGGGTCGTCGACCACGGGCGTGAAGAAGTCGGTGGTGGCGATCAGCGCGACGCCGTCGCGGATGCGCACCACCGCCGCGTCGTCACCGTGGTCGAGGCCCACCAGCAGCTCACCGACCGGGTCGCGGGGCGCGGCGCCGGTCAGGCCGCCCACCACCTCCTCCAGTTCGCCGGGAGGGATCTTGCAGGCGCAACCGCCGCCGCGGGCGTACTGGGTCAACCGGATCACCCGGCCAGCCTGCCCGTCGGCGGGGCGCCGCGCACCACCGGCACGGGGCCGGCAGGATTGGGCGATGGCACGAGGAGGCGTACCCGGCCTGGTGGCCGGCGCGGTCTTCAACACCGTTGAGCGGCAGGACCTGTCGCTGGCGGGTTCGATTCCCGTCCGCCTCCGCCACGGCGGTGACCCCCGGTGAGCGATGTCCGGCGGGTGACCGATCCCCGGCGCGCGATCCCGCGCACCGACCTGGTCCTGGCCGATCCGAGGCTGGCCCCCGCCGTGGCGGCGCTGGGCCGGTCCCTGGTCAAGACCGCCGTGGCGGAGGCACAGCAGCGGGTCCGCGAGGGGCTGGTCGCGCCGACCGGGGTGGTCGACGACGTGCTCGCCGCGCTGCCCCCGGGTGCCTCGTCCCTGCGGCCGGTGCTCAACGCCACGGGCGTCGTCGTGCACACCAACCTCGGCCGCGCGCCGCTGTCGCGCGCCGCCGTCGCCGCCGTGACCGACGCCGCCGGCTGCACGGACGTCGAGTTCGACCTGGCCACCGGGGCGCGGGCGAAGCGCGGGCGCGGCGCGCTGGCCGCCCTGGCCGCAGCGGTGCCGGACGCGGGCGACGTGCACGTGGTCAACAACAACGCCGCCGCGCTGCTGCTGTGCGCGCTGGCCCTGGCGCCCGGCCGCGAGATCGTGGTCAGCCGGGGCGAGCTGGTGGAGATCGGCGACGGCTTCCGCATCCCCGACCTGATGGCCTCCACCGGGGCGCGGCTGCGCGAGGTCGGCACCACCAACCGCACCCACCTGCGCGACTACGCCGACGCGATCGGCCCGGACACCGGGTTCGTGCTGCGCGTGCACCCGTCGAACTTCCGGATCACCGGCTTCACCAGCGCGCCGGACCCGGCCGAGCTGGCCGGCCTCGGCGTGCCGCTGGTCGTCGACATCGGCTCGGGCCTGCTCGCACCGCACCCCCTGCTGCCGGACGAACCGGACGCGGCGAGCGCGCTGAGGGCCGGCGCGGCCCTGGTCACGGCATCCGGCGACAAGCTGCTCGGCGGTCCGCAGGCCGGGCTGCTGCTCGGCGACGCCGACCTCGTGAACCGGCTGCGCCGCCACCCGGCGGCCCGCGCCCTGCGCGTGGACAAGCTGACCCTGGCCGCGCTGGAGGCCACCCTGCTCGGCCCGCCCGCGCCCGTGGCGGTGGCGCTGGACGCCGACGCGGACGCCCTGCGCGCCCGTGCGGGCGAGCTGGCCGCGACCCTGGCCCGTGCGGGGGTCGACGCGCGGGCGACGACGAGCGCGGCGGCCGTCGGCGGGGGCGGCGCGCCCGGCGTGGAGCTGCCGAGCGCGGCGGTCAGCCTGCCGGAGCGCTACGCGCAGCGGCTGCGCGCCGGCCGGCCGCCGGTCGTGGCCCGCGTCGAGCGCGGCCGGTGCCTGCTCGACCTGCGCGCCGTGGACCCGGCCGACGACGACGTGCTGCGGGAAGCCGTGCTGGGGTGCGGGTGATCGGATGCGGGTGATCGCCACCGCCGGGCACGTCGACCACGGCAAGTCCACGCTCATCCGGCTGCTGACCGGCATGGAGCCCGACCGGTGGGCCGAGGAGCGCCGTCGGGGCCTGACCATCGACCTCGGCTTCGCCTGGACCACCCTGCCGGGCGGGCCGGTCGCGTTCGTCGACGTGCCCGGTCACGAGCGGTTCACCACCAACATGCTCGCGGGCGTCGGACCGGTGCCCGCCGCGATGCTCGTGGTGGCCGCCGACGAGGGCTGGATGCCGCAGTCCGCCGAGCACCTCGCCGCCCTCGACGGCCTGGGCGTGCGGCACGGCCTGCTCGTCGTCACCCGCGCCGACCTGGCCGACCCCGGCCCCGCCCTCGCGGAGGCCCGCGGGCACCTGGCCGGCACGTCGCTGCACGGGGTGCGGTCGGTGGCGGTCAGCGGGCGCACCGGCGACGGCCTCGACGGACTGCGCGCCGCGCTGGACGAGGTGGCCCGCGCGCTGCCCGAACCCGACCCGGCGGCCGACGTGCGGCTGTGGGTGGACCGGTCGTTCACCGTGCGCGGCGCCGGCACCGTCGTCACCGGCACCCTCGGCGCGGGCACCGTCTCGGTCGGGGACGAACTGGAGCTGGGCGGGCGGCGCGTGCCGGTGCGCGGCCTCCAGTCGCTGGGCGAGCCGGTCGAGCGGGTGGGCGGCGTCGCCCGCGTCGCGGTGAACCTGCGCGGCGTGGAGCGCGACCAGGTGGGCCGCGGCGCCGCGCTGCTCACGCCCGGCGCGTGGCCGGCGGTGCGCGAGCTGGACGTGCGGCTGAGCGCGCCGGAGGTGCCCGCCCGGCTGGTGCTGCACGTGGGCTCGGCCGCCGTGCCCGCCCACGTGCGCCCCCTGGGCGCGGGCACCGCGCGGCTGGTCCTGGCCCGCCCGCTGCCGCTGCGCGCCGGTGACCGCGGCCTGCTGCGCGACCCCGGCCTGCACCGGATCTCGGCCGGTGTCCTGGTGCTCGACGTGCGCCCGCCCGCGCTGGACCGACGGGGCGCGGCACGGCTGCGCGGCCTGGACCTGACCGGCGACGTGGCCGCCTCCCACCTGCGCCACCGCGGCCTGGTGACCGCGCGGGAGCTGCGCTCGCTCGGGTTCGACGACGCGGGCGTGCCGGTGGGGGAATGGCGGGCCGACCCCGACCACTGGGCCGGGTTGGTGCGGCGCGCGCCCGAGGTGGTCGCCGCGTGGCGCGCGGAGCAGCCGCTGGCCGCCGGCGTGCCCGCCGACGTCCTGGCCCGCCGGCTCGACGTGCCCGCCGAACTCGTCGCGGCCGTGGTCGACCAGGCCGGGCTGCGCCTGGTGGACGGCCGGGTGCCCACCGCCGCCGCGCTGCCCGCGCCGGTGGAGCGGGCGGTGGCCGCGGTGGAGGCCGACCTGGCGCGCTCGCCGTTCGCCGCACCGGACGCGAACCGGCTCGCCGGGCTCGGGCTCGGTCCCCGGGAGCTGGCGGCGGCGGTGCGGGTGGGCAGGCTGGTGCGCGTCGCCGACGGCGTGGTGCTCGCCCCCGACGCGCCCCGGCGGGCCGCCGCCGTCCTCGCGGACCTGCCCGCGCCGTTCACCGCCGGTCAGGCCAAGGCCGCCCTGGGCACGACCCGCCGGGTGGCGTTGCCGCTGCTGGAGCTGCTCGACTCACTCGGCCTGACGCGCCGCCTCCCGGACGACACCCGCGTCGTCCGGTGATCCCCGCCCGGCCCGTTCCCGCCGCTCGGCCCGTTCCCGTTGCGGCACCACGACGTACTTCGGGTCCTTCGTGGACGCCACACCGGCTTCGAACACCCCGAACCGCTGCAACGCGCTGCCCGCCAGCAGCGCCAGCCCGGACAGCACCGCCACCACCCGGCCGCGCCGCGCGCCCAGCGCCGCACCGAGCACGCCGCCCGCCGTCAGCACCTCCGACCAGCGCCGCAACCGGTGCGCGCCGCCCGTGGTGTACGCCTCGCGCACCAGGCCCAACCGCCGCTCCATGACCCGCGACGCGGCCAGCTCCCCGAGGCCGCCGAGCACGGCGAACGCCCGCGCCGGACCGGCCTCGCCCACCGGCGCGAACACCATGCCCAGCCCGCCGGAGGCCGCCGCGGCGGACCCGGTGAAGACGAACGGCAGGTGCGGGTGCGCCTCGTGCCACGCGGGCACGGCCGTCTGCGACAGCAGCACCGCCGTGTAGGAGGCGATGGCGGGCGCGAACACCGCCGAGGACGCCGCCGCGGGGCGCGCCGACCGCTTCAGCAGCCGGGACCACCACCAGCGGCCGGGGAGCACCTCCGCCGCGGCCGCCGCGGCCACGCCCGGGCCGTAGGCGACCAGCGCCCACGTGCCCACGCTCATCGGCGACGTCGGCTTGGCCACCCGCAGCATGTGCAGGAACCGCTCCGGCCTGCCCAGGTCCGCCACCAGGAACACCGTGCCCGCGCCCAGCGACACCAGCGCGCCCAGCCGCCCGGCCCGCCGCAGCGCAGGCCGCCCGGTCAGGTCCGCGCCCAGCGCCAGCAGCGTCGACCCGGCCGACACCCCGCCCGCGAACAGGTACGCGGGCACCGGCCACTCCCACGCGGGCGTCTGGAGCACCTGGCGGCCGTGGTACGAGCGGAACTCGGCCTCCGGCACCACCTCGTCGTCACGGCGGCGGCCCATCACCGGCCCCCGGCGAACGCGACGACCGCGGCGGCGGCGAACGCGACCGCCGCCAGCCCCGCCCGCTTCCACATCGCGGGCAGGTCGCGCGTCGGCACCACCGGGTCCGGCGGCAGGCCGTACACCTCGGGTTCGTCGAGCAGCAGGAAGAACGCCCCGTTGCCGCCCACCCCGTCGTCCGGGTCCGCGCCGTAGAGCCGGGCGCCCTCCTCGCCGCGCCCGCGCAGGGTCTCCACGCGCGCGGCGGCGCGTTCGCGCAGCTCGTCCAGCTCGCCGAACTGGATGGAGTCGGTGGGGCACGCCTTGGCGCACGCCGGCTGCTCGCCCACCTTGAGCCGGTCGTAGCACAGGGTGCACTTCTGCGCCCGGCCGTCGCCCTCGCGGCGCTGGATCACGCCGTACGGGCAGCCGGACACGCAGTAGCCGCACCCGTTGCAGATGTCCTGCTGCACCACGACCGTGCCGAACTCGGTGCGGAACAGCGCCCCGGTCGGGCACACGTCCAGGCAGCCGGCGTGCGTGCAGTGCTTGCACACGTCCGACGCCATCAGCCAGCGGAAGTCCGTGCGGGACTCCGGGCCGGTCGAGGTCCCCGGCCGGTCGAACGACGGCATCCCCAGGTCCTCCGCCCCCGGCTTCGGCGGCGCGGGCCGCTGCTGCTCGACGAACGCCACGTGCCGCCACGCGTCCGCGCCCAGGTGCCCGGTGTTGTCGAACGACATGCCCAGCAGGTCGAAGCCCGACGCCGGGACCCCGTTCCACTCCTTGCAGGCCACCTCGCACGCCTTGCAGCCGATGCACACCGACGTGTCGGTGAAGAACCCGACGCGCGGCGGGTGGTCGACGTGCCCCGCTTCGCCCGCCACGTCGTGCAGCGGCCCGTAGAGGCTGTTGTCGGTCACGGCTCCTCCTCGGTGCGCCCCTCGGTGTGCCCGGGTCCCCCGGTGAGCACGTGGGTGCCGGTCTCGGCGGTGATCCCGGCGCGCCGCCGGTAGGCCGCCAGGTACTCCAGCAGCGCCGGCCCGCGCGGGCGGCGACCCGGCCGCACGTCGCAGGTGGCGACCTTCGTCTCCTGGATGAACACGTTCGGGTCGACCACCACCCCGAACAGGTCGTTGGCCGAGTCGCCGGTGACCAGGCCGGTGGCACCCCAGTGGTAGGGCAGCCACACCTGGTGCACCCGCCGGTCGTGCACCCGCAGCGGCGGCATCCGGTCGGTGACCACCACGCGCGCCTCCACCGCGGCCCGGCTGGTGACCACGTGCGCCCAGCCCAGGTGCTCCAGCCCGCGCTCCCGGGCCAGTTGCGGCGAGACCTCCACGAACAGCTCGGGTTGCAGCTCGGCCAGGTGCGGCACGGTCCGGCTCATGCCGCCCGCCGTGTGGTGCTCGGTGAGCCGCGCGGTGGTCAGCACGAACGGGAACACCTCGCCGTGGAGCTCCGGCGGCGACGGGTTCGACGGGTTGTCCGCCCGGCCGTACACCTTGCGGGTCGGGTTGGCCTGCTGCCGGTAGACCGGGTTGGGCACCGGCGACTCGTGCGGCTCGTAGTGGCTGGGCAGCGGCCCGTCGGCCAGCCCGCTCGGCGCGAACAGCCAGCCCTTGCCGTCCGCCTGCATGATGAACGGGTCGTCGCCGTGCAGCGCCTCCGGGCCCACCGCGCCCCGCGGCGGCCGGTAGTCCGGCGGCTTGGTGCGCTCGAAGTCCGGCACGTCGTACCCGGTCCACTCGCCGCGCCCGGCGTCCCACCAGACCAGCGCCTTGCGCTCGCTCCACGGCCGGCCGGCCGGGTCGGCGGAGGCCCGGTTGTAGAGCACGCGGCGGTTCATCGGCCACGCCCAACCCCACTCGGTGGCGTAGAGGTTCTGCTCACGACCGGGTTTGCGGCGGGCGGCCTGGTTGACGCCGTCGGCGTACACGCCGCTGTAAATCCAGCAGCCTGCGGCGGTGCTGCCGTCCGCCTTCAGCTCGGTGTAGCCGTTCACCGGGCGCCCGGTGGTCAGGTCCAGGCCGTTGATCCGCCGCAGCACGTCGTCCGCCTGCGGTTCGCCCCCCACCACGGCGTAGTCCCACCACAGGTCGAGCAGCGGCCGGTCGCGCTCGTCGGTCGAGCCCGCCAGCCGTTCCTTCAGCAGGCGGCCCAAGTGGTAGAAGAACCACAGCTCGGAGCGCTGGTCGCCCTCCGGCTCCACGGCCTTCTCGCGCCACTGGAGCATCCGCTGGGTCTGGGTGAAGGTGCCCTCCTTCTCCACGTGCGACGCGGCGGGGAAGAAGAACACCTCCGTGCGGCACTCGGCGGGCACGATCTCGCCGGTCTCAACCTCGGGGGAGTCCTTCCAGAAGCTCGCCGACTCGATCATGGTCAGGTCGCGCACGACCAGCCAGTCCAGGTTCGCCATGCCGAGCCGCTGGAGCTTGCCGTGCGCCGAGCCCACCGCGGGGTTCTGGCCCAGCAGGAAGTAGCCGGACACCTTGCCGTCGACCATGTCCATGACCGTGCGGTACGTGCCGTGGTCGCCGGTGATGCGCGGCAGGTGGTCGAAGCAGTAGTCGTTGTCCGCCGTGGCCTTGTCGCCCCAGTACTCCTTGAGCAGTGACACGGCGTACGCGTCGGCGTTGCGCCAGAAGCCCTTCTGGTGGTCGGCGCGCACGCTCTCCACGTAGGCGGCCAGGTCGGTGTGCTCGGGCGTGGGCATCGGCAGGTAGCCGGGCAGCAGGTTGAACAGCGTCGGGATGTCCGTGGAGCCCTGGATGCTGGCGTGGCCGCGCAGCGCGAACACCCCGCCGCCGGGCCGGCCGATGTTGCCCAGCAGCAGCTGGATGATCGCGCCCGCGCGGATGCACTGCGCGCCCGTGCTGTGCTGGGTCCAGCCGACGCTGTAGACCAGCGCGCCGGTGCGCTCGCGGCCGGAGTTCGCCGTCCACGCGTCGCACACGGTCCGGAACAGCTCCTCGGACACGCCGCACACGCGCGAGACCATCTCCGGTGTGTAGCGGGCGTAGTGCCGCTTGAGCACCTGGTAGACGCACCGGGGGTGCTCCAGCGTCGGGTCGGCGGCGATCCGGCCGCTGCCGCCCTCGACCTTCGGCCCGCCCGAGCCGTGCTGGTACGACGCGGACTGCTCCTTCTCGTCCGCCCCCGCGTGCTGCTCGGACGACTCCTCCTCGTCCACGGTCTCGTACTGCCACGACCGCGGGTCGTACGAGGCGGTCTCCGGGTCGTAGCCGCTGAACAGCCCGTCGAGGTCCTCGGTGTCCCGGAAGTCCTCGCCCACCAGGAACGAGGCGTTCGTGTAGGGCACCAGGTACTCGCGGAAGTCCAGCCCGTTGGACAGGACGTGGTTGATCACCCCGCCGAGGAACGCGATGTCGGTGCCCGCCCGCAACGGCACGTGGGCGTCCGCGTGCGCGCTCGTCCGGGTGAACCGCGGGTCGACGTGCAGGACCTTCGCCCCGCGCTCCTTGGCCTCCATGACCCACTGGAAGCCCACCGGGTGGGCCTCGGCCATGTTGGAGCCCATGATGACGATGACGTCGGAGTTGACCAGGTCCTGCTGGTAGTCCGTCGCGCCGCCGCGACCGAAGGAGGCTCCCAGACCGGGAACCGTGGCGGAGTGTCAAATACGGGCCTGGTTCTCGATCTGGAGCGCGCCGAGCGCGGTGAACAACTTCTTGATGAGGTAGTTCTCCTCGTTGTCCAGCGTCGCGCCGCCCAGGCTGGCGAAGCCGAGGGTGCGGCGCACGCGGGCGCCGTGCTCGTCGACGTCCTGCCACCCCTTGGCGCGCGCGTCGAGGACCCGTTCGACCACCATCCCCATGGCGGTGTCGAGGTCCAGCTCCTCCCAGTCGGTCGCGTACGGCCGCCGGTGGAGCACCTTCCGCGCCCGCTGCGGCCCGGTGACCAGCTGCGTGCTGGCCGATCCCTTCGGGCACAACCGCCCGCGCGAGACGGGGCTGTCCGGGTCGCCCTCGATCTGGATCACCCGGTCGTCGGCCACGTGGACCCGCTGGCCGCAGCCCACGGCGCAGTACGGGCAGACGGACCTGGCCACGCGGTCGGCGTCGGCGGTGCGCGCGGTCAGCCCGGCGGACAGCGGCGACTGCGCCGCCTTGCCCCGGCCGAGCGGGTCGCCCCCGGTGAGCTGCCGGAACACCGGCCACCCCTCCAGCCACTGCCGTGGTCCCACGCCCACCTCCGTCCGAGCCGATCCCCATCGTCACACCGCCCGCGGTGATCCGCACCCCCGGCGTTCACCGGTCACGCGCCGGTCGGGTAGGTCTCCGGTTCGAGCGCGTCGACGTGGCGGACGCGCAGGGGGTGCAGGGCGCGGGTCTCGTCGAACCAGAGGAAGGCGTCGTAGCGGTCGCCGAGGACGGTGGGGACGTAGTTGCCCCGGTGGTCCCGCTCGGGGTGGTAGACCACGCCGATGGCGCGGTGGCCGAGTTCGTCGGTGAGCAGGTCGGGCCGGTCGTCGCGGGGGAGGACGAACAGCGCCCGTCCGGGTGCGGCGGCGTGCAGCACGTCCTCCAGCGAGCCGGGACGGGCCGGCGGCACCGGCAGTTCGCGCACCGGCGCGCCCCACGAGTCGCCGGCGACCACGGTGCCGCGGTGGGAGCCGAACCCGACCAGCACCACCTGGTCCTCGCCGTGGCGCTCGCGGGCGAGCCGGCCGATGTTGACCTCGCCGTGCGCGGCCATGGCGGTGGCCCGGGCGTCGCCGACGTGGGTGTTGTGCGCCCACACCACGGCTTTCGACCCGGGACCGCGGTGGTCCAGGAGCCGCGCCAGGGTGTCGTCCATGTGCCGGTCGCGGATGTTCCAGGACTCGCGCCCGCCGCCGAGCACGGCCCGGTAGTAGCGCTCGGCCCCGGCGACGACCTCGGCGTTCTGCCACACCCGGAACGCCCCGCCGCCGTCACCGCCGCCGCCGTCACCGCCGGCGGCCCGCTCCCGCAGTCGCACCAGCAGGTCGACCACCTCGTCCTCGCAGCCGGTCGGGATGAGACGGGTGGCCATGGCGTAGTCCCGGGCGCTCTCGCCGTAGGGCTCGAAGCAGCGGTAGGCGGCCAGCGCGGTGGGCACCTCGGCGGGGTCGTGCTCGCGCAGGTGGACCAGGACCTCGCGCAGCGACTCCCACAGCGAGTACACGTCCAGGCCGTGGAAGCCCACCCGTTCGCGCGGGTCGAGCCCGCTGTTGTGGGCGCGCAGCCACCGGGTGAAGTCGACGACCTCCTCGTTGGCCCACATCCACGTGGGCCAGCGCTCGAACGCGGCCAGCGCGTCACGCGGGTCGTCGGGCGCGTCGGGGGCGCACCGCACCGCGCGGTCCACCCGGTCGCAGTCGGGCCAGTCGCCCTCCACCGCGACGAACGAGAAGCCCTTCTCGACGATCAGGCGGCGGGTCAGCGCCGCCCGCCACCGGTAGAACTCGTGCGTGCCGTGGCTGGCCTCGCCCAGCATCACCACCCGTGCCCCGCCCACGCGGTCGAGCAGCACGTCGAAGTCGCCCGCGCCGGTCAGCGGCGCCGCCAGCGCCGCGACCTCGTCCCCGTACCGCGTCATCACACCCTCCTCGTCGAAGGCAAGGACACCGTGGCCTACCCGGGGCGGCGCGGCGGAAACCCCGCCGGGGAGGACGCCTGCACGTTCCGGCCCCGCGTTCACCGAGGGGGAGGCGTGCGCGGTGGACCGGAGGTGACGGGACGGTAGAAGTCCGGTCGGGAGGGTGTCCACGGCCGTTCCACCGGGTCGAATTCCACTCTGAATCGATGAGGAGGCCGTGGTGGACGACGCCTACGAGGGCAGGGCGGCACTGGTCACCGGTGCCGCGAACGGATCGGCGAGGCCGTCGCACGCCGGTTGGCGCGCGGTGGCGCCTGCGTGGTGGTGGCCGATGTGGGCGCGGTGGCCGGTGCGGCCGTCGTGGACGGGATCGGCGGTCTGTTCGTCCGGTGCGACGTGTGCGACCCCGACGACAGCAGGGTCGAGGCCGCCGTGGCGGACTTCGGCGGGCTGGACATCGCCTGCCTGAACGCCGGCGTCGTCACCGGCGGCGGCGACTTCGACGTGGAGCGCTACCGGCAGGTCGTGACCACCAACCTGGACGGCGTCGTCTACGGCGTGCGGGCGGTCCTGCCCGCGCTGCGGGCGCGCGGCGGTGGCAGCGTCGTGGCGATGGCCGGCACGGCGGGCCTGGTCCCCATGCCCTTCGACCCGGTCCACGGCGCCACCAAGGCGGCCGTGGTGAACTGCGTGCGGTCGCCGGCCCGGCTGCACGCCCACGAGGGCATCCGGATCAACGCCCTGTGCCCCGGCTTCGCCGAGACCCCGGTCATCGACGGTTTCCGCGGCGTGATCCAGGACCTGGCGCTGCCGATCCTGGACGTGTCCGAGGTGGTCGCCGCCTTCGAGTCCGTCGTGGCCTCGACCGGCACCGGCGAGTGCTGGTACGTCCAGTCCGGGTGGTCCAGCGAGCCGCTGCTCTTCGCCGCCCCGCCGGACCCCCGGGCACCGGTCGTCGCGAGCTGACCCGTCCCGGGCGTGCGGTCCGCTGGTCGCGGTGGCCTCGATGTGCCCGGTGACCCGGGTCGTGTGGTTGGGTGGGACCCGACTGGTCGGAGGTTGCCGTGGGCGGTGGCGTGGTGCGACCGGGTGATGTGCTGGCGGCGGCCGAGAGCGCGTCGCCCGTGGAGTCGGTCGAGGTCGTCGCGCGTGACCTGGCGAAGCGGTTCGACGCCTTCGACGTGTCGTTCCTGCTGGTCGACCTGGGCGACGAGGAGCTGGTGCGGCTGACCTCGACCACGCGGAGCCCCGACGGGTGTGGCGCGGGGAGCGTCGTCCTGCGGGACAGCGTCTACGAGGAGGTGCTGCGCACCCAGCGGCCGCGGCAGGAGCGGGACGGCGACGGGGTGCGGGTGGTGCTGCCGGTGACCAACCGCGGCGACTGCGTCGGCGTGCTGGAGGTGACCGTGCCCTCCCTGGACGGGGAGATGCTGGCGCAGCTGGGGGAGGCCGCGCACGCGCTGGCCTACGTCATCGTCACCGACCGCCGCTTCACCGACCTGTACCACTCCGGCCGGCGCACGACCACGATGAGCCTGGCCGCCGAGATCCAGCACCAGCTGCTGCCCTCCGCCTCGTGCTGCGAAGCGGGCCAGTTCACCGTCGCAGGCGCCCTGGTGCCCGCCGACGACATCGCCGGCGACACCTACGACTACTCCCTGGACCGCGACGTCCTGCATCTGTCGATGACCGACGCCGTCGGCCACGACGTGGCCTCGGCGTTGACCGCGACCCTGCTGGTCGGTGCGCTGCGCGGGGCCCGCCGGGCCGGCCACGGCCTGGCGGAGCAGGCGGAGCGGGCCAACCAGGCGCTGCTGGACCACGGCGGGGGATCGCTGGCGACCGGGCTGCTGCTCCGCGCGGACCTGAGCGGGCGGGGCGTCGAGCTGGTCAACGCCGGCCACCCGCCGCCGCTGCTGCTGCGCGACGGCGTGGTGGAGGAGGTCGAGCTCAAGGTCGACCTGCTCTTCGGCGTCACCCCGTACCGGTACCGGGTGCAACGGCTCGACCTGCGTCCCGGCGACCGGCTGGTGCTGCTCACCGACGGCATGTTCGAACGCGACGCCGCCGGCGTCGACCTGCCCGCGCTGATCCGCGCCACCGAGGGGCTGCACTCCCGGGAGGTGGTGCGCGAGGTGACCCGGGCCGTGCGGCACGTCTGCCGCGGCCACCTCCAGGACGACGCCACCGTGCTCTGCCTGGACTGGCACGGAACCGGCCGCACCGAACGCCGGGCCGACAACGGCGCCGACACGGGCACCGCCTCACCCGCCTAGCGCCGACGACCGGCGCGGCGACGGCCGGGGTCGCCGGCCGGGGTCAGGTGGTGGCCGGGGTCAGGTGGTGCAGGAGGGCGGTGGTGACGGCTTCCGCGGTCACCCAGCCGTCGGCGGCCGGGGGGAGGGCGACCTCGGCCAGCGGGGTGTGGCCGGTCAGGTCGATGTCGTCCACGGCCGGGTAGGCGCGCAGGCTCGTGCCGGCCGGGCGGAGGGGGACCACGGCGTCCGCGCCGCCCACCTGGACGCGCACGCCCATGACCTGTTCGTCGCCCTCTGCGGCCGGGTCCACCCGGACGTGGTCCACCTCGGCGGGCACGCCCCGGGCCGCGAGGAGGGCCACCACCGCCCTGGCCAGCGTGTCGCTGACGGCGATGAGCCTGGCTCGGCGGTTGATCTCGGCGAACCGCTCACCCGGCGTGATGGTGATCGTGCGGCCGTCCTTGTCCTGGCCGGTCGTCTGGAGCACGCCCAGCTGCGTGAACAGCTCGTGCGCCTCGCGGTCCAGGCGTTGCGCGTCAACGGCGGACCTGGCCATGGTCGGAACTCCCGGTCACGAAGGAAAGCGAGGTTTGCTCGCGAACCTTACGTCACCGGTGTCCCGGGAACAGGTCACGGGGTGGGGTTGCGGGGGTCCGTCCAGCGGGCTATCAGCACGGTGGCGTCGTCGGCCAGGACGCCGTCGTGCTGGTGCGCCAGGACGGACCTGACCAGCCGCCGCGCGGTCTCCGGTGGCGGGTGGCCCGTGGCCGCCTCGCGGTGCAGGAAGTCGACCAGGCGCTCCCGGCCGAAGGGCTCGCCCGCGCCGTCGGTGGCCCCGGTGATGCCGTCGGTGTAGATCACCAGCCAGTCGTCCGGTTGCAGCGCCTCCTCGGCGATGGTCAGCTCTCGCAGGCCCAGGCCGAGCGGTGGCCGGCGACCACCGGTCAGGGGCTTGACCACCTTGCCCGCCCGCATCACCAGGGGCTCGGGGTGACCGGCGTTGAGGTAGCGCAGCCTCCCGGTCGCGAGGTCCACCTCGGCCAGGACCGCGGTGGCGAACGCGCCCTCGCCGAACTGGTCGTGGATCGCGTCGTCGACGGCCCGGGCCTGCTCGTAGAGGCCGTGCCCGGCGCGGCGGGCGGTGCGGTGGGCGGCCAGCGCGGTGGCCGCGATCAGGCCGCTGCGCAGGTCGTGCCCGACCGCGTCGAGGACGATGAGGGTCGCCGTGGTCTCGGACAGCGAGTAGTCGAACGCGTCGCCGCTGACGTCCTGGCGGGGCTCCACCACGCCGGTGACGACGAAGCTGTCCACGCCGGCGGTGAGCGGGGGCAGCAGCGACCAGATCAACTCGCCGTCGATCGTGCGCGGCGTGCGCAGCCGCACCCGGTCCAGCGCGTCGCCGTGCTGGGTCAGCAGGGTGACCAGGTGCCCGAGCAGCATCGACACCCAGCGGCACTGGGTGCGCAGACCGGGGTCGTAGAGGTCGTCCGGGTCGACCACCGCGATCTCCAGCACGCCCAGGCGCTCGACCCCGTCCAGCAGCGGCACCCACAGGCGCGGTCCCGGCGTTTCCGAGGGCAGGAGCTCGACGTGCCGGAACGCCCGGCCGGCCAGGGTCGTCTCGACCTCCAGGGGGCTTCGGTCGCCGTCGGACGCGGTGGGCAGGGGGTGCAGGCGGCGCTGGTCGTAGTCGGCCAGGTAAACGGTGACGCGGACGCCCAGGACGCCGCCCGCCGCCTCGGCCACGGCCGGCAGCCGTTCCGGGGGCGCCAGCTCGGTGTCCTCCAGCAGCCGGACCAGGGCGGCCAGCGGCCCGGTGTCCGGGTTCCTCCCCCGGATCGGCCGGCTGTAGGCCGCGCGGTGCGGCGGGGTCAGCTCGTCGAGGCGTTCGTTGACCGCGTGGGCCAGGACGTCGCGCTGCACAGGGGCGAGGCCGCCCAGGCCGTGGACGTAGGCGTCCACGTCGATCAGCCCGGCGTCGCCGCCCAAGCTGAAGTAGCGCAGCCACAGCTGCTCGGTGGTCAACTCGGCGCGCTTGAGCGCCTGGGCCAGGGTGCGCTGCTGGTCCAGCGCGCGGTTGTCGTGGTCCACGCGGTCAGCGCCTCCGCCGCACGGTGGACTGCGCCAGGCGCTCGGCGGCCTGTCTCAGGGTGGAGCCCTGCTGCCTGGCCGCGTCGGTCAGCGCCAGGAACGCCGCGCGCTCGTCCACCCCGTCCCGTCCCATGATGATGCCCTTCGCCACGCTGATCATCTCCCGTTCCCGCAGGCTGTCCCGGAGCCGGTCGCTGATCCGCTCGGCGTCCCGCGCGGTGCGCGCGTTCGCCAGCAGCACGGCCGCCTGCGAGGCGAACAGCGTGAGCACCTGCTCCTCGCGGCTGCCGTAGACGTCCGGTTCCGGGGCGTACACCTTCAGCGCGCCCAGCGACCGGGCGCCCGCGACCAGCGGCGCGCAGAGCACCGCGCGCAGCCCCAGCCCGGCCACCGGTCGCGACCAGTCCGGCCAGCGCTCGTCCCGGGTCAGGTCGTCCACGCGCACGACCACGTGGTCCTGCCACGAGGTCAGGCACGGTCCCCGCCCGAGGCGGTACTGGAGCGCGTCGGCGCGTTCCACCACCGCGTCGGTCGCCGCCGCCGTGACCCGCTCGCCCCGCTCGTCCAGCAGGGTGATCCCGGCGCCCGCCGCGACCGGGACCACCTGCCTGGTCAGCGAGGTGAGCAGCTTCAACGCCGTGTTCACCGTCTCGGTGGTCAGCAGCAGCCCCGAGACGCGGGCGAACACACCGGCCAACTCGTCTGCCGTCGACCTGCCAGCGGCCATCCGCCACCCCGCTCGTCGTGCCACACCGTCCGGATTCGCGGCATACCCGGCTGCGCGCGGACTGAACATGAATCGATCACCACGTTCGCCCGCCGCCGGTCAGCCGATGCCGTGCTGCTGGAGCCACATCTCCAGCACGCCGACGTGCCACAGCTCGTTGCCGCCCACCTTGGTGACGTGGTCGTTGGGGCCGGCGAGGAGCGAGTCGACGTAGTCGGGGCGCAGCACGCCGCGCCGCCGGGCGGCGGGGGAGCGCAGCGCGTCGACCGCCAGGTCGAGGACGGCCCCGTCCAGCCGGGTGAGCGCCGGGACGGGGAAGTAGCCCTTGGGCCGGTCGACCACCTCGACCGGCAGCAGCTCGCGCCCGATGTCCTTGAGGACGCCCTTGCCGCCCTGGTCGGCCTTCAGCCCGGGCGGGCACGCCGCGACCAGCTCGACCAGGTCCTGGTCGAGGAACGGCACCCTGGCCTCGACGCCCCACGCCATGGCCATGTTGTCGACCCGCTTGACCGGGTCGTCGGGCATCAGCAGGTGGGTGTCGGTGCGCAGCACGGCGTCCAGCGCCGTGTCCGCGCCGGGCGCGTCGAGGTGCCGGGCGAGCAGCTCGCCGCTCGGGTCGCCGGCCGCCAGCCAGTCCGGCTGGAGGATGTGCGCGAGGTCGTCGTGGTCGTGGAACGCCTCGCGCAGGACCGCGGCGGCCCGGTGCCGCGCCGCGCCGGCCGCGGGCTGGTGGTAGCGGTAGCCGGCGAACACCTCGTCGGCGCCCTGGCCGGACTGCACGACCTTGACGTGCCGGGACACCTCCCGGCACACGAGGTGGAAGGCGGTGACGTCGTGGGTGCCCATCGGCTCGCTCATCGCGCCCACGGCCCGCCGCACGGCCGGCGCGATCTCCTCGTCGCCGATGCGCAGCTGGTGGTGGTCGGTGCCGAACTTGTGCACGACGGCGTCGGAGTAGGCGAACTCGTCGCCGTCCACCCCGTCGCGGTCGGTGAAGCCGATGCTGAAGGTGCTGGGCCGGTGCCCCTGCTCGGCCAGCAGGGCGACCAGGAGGCTGGAGTCCAGCCCGCCGGACAGCAGCACGCCGACCTCCACGTCGGACACGGTGCGCCGCCGCACGGCGGTGCGCAGCGCCTCGCGCACGGCGTCCCGCCAGTCCTGCCCGGTCCAGCCCTCGTGCTCGGGCCGCCGGGTGTAGGACGGCTGCCAGTAGACGTGGTCACGGGGCTCGCGGCCCGGTTCGAGGACCCGCACGGTGGCGGGCGGCAGCTTGCGCACCCCGCGCAGGATCGTGCGGGGGGCGGGCACGATGGAGTGCCAGGTGAGGTAGTGGTGCAGGCCGACCGGGTCCAGCTCGGTGTCGACCCCGCCGCCGGCCAGCAGCGCGGGCAGGGTGGAGGCGAACCGCGTCCGGCCGCGCACCTCGGCGACGTAGAGCGGCTTGATGCCCAGCCGGTCCCGGACCAGCAGCACGCGGTCGCGCCGCCGGTCCACCAGGGCGATGGCGAACATGCCGACGAGGTGGTCGACGAACCGCTCGCCCCACCGGTCGTACGCCTTGAGGACCACCTCGGTGTCGCTCGTGGACGTGAAGCGGTACTGGTCGGACAACTCCGCGCGCAGGTCCTCGTAGTTGTAGACGCACCCGTTGAACACCACGGCCAGGCCGAGCTCGTCGTCCACCATCGGCTGCGCGCCGTTGTCGGACAGGTCGATGACGGACAGCCGCCGGTGCCCGAGGGCGACCCGCCCGGCCGACCAGTGGCCCACGCCGTCCGGCCCGCGCGACCTCATGGCCGCCGTCATGCGCTCCACGGCCTCGACGTCGGGTGACCCCGATCCGTCGACCACGACTTCACCGGCGATCCCGCACATGCCTTCACCTCGATGAATCGTCCATCGGCACCGTCAATTCCCCCTGTACCCCGGTCGCGTTCGATCAAGCGCCACGAAGAGGAGTGATCCGCTCACCCGACGTGGTCACCGTCCTGGATGGACACCCCTGGTCACCCGGTCGTGTGGGCGGTTCGTCGCCCGGTGTTCCGAAACACGGCGGTAACGACCTTCGGCGGCTTGACCGGGACCGCGTCGCCGGCCTGCCATGTACCCATGCGCTCCCCGCTCGCCGCGCCCCCGTGCGCGCCCGACGCCGAACCGGGTCCGGACCTGGACTCGGCGACGATCCCCCACCTGATCGGCCTGATGGCGGCGGGCACGCTGGACCCGGTCGACCTCACCCGCGCCTACCTGCGGCGGATCGAGACCGTGGACCGGCACGTCCGGTCGGTGCTCGCGGTGAACGGCGACGCGCTGCGCGAGGCGGCCGGGAGCGCCCGCCGGTGGGCCGCCGGGCGACCGCTCGGGGCGCTGGACGGCATCCCGGTGCTCCTCAAGGACAACATCGACACGGTGGGCACGGGCGCCACGGCCGGCTCGCGGGCGCTGGTCGTGCCACCGACCGACGACGCCGAACTGGTGCGGCTGCTGCGCGCGGCGGGCGCGGTCGTGCTGGGCAAGACGAACATGTCCGAGTGGGGCAACTTCCGCTCGCCCTGGGCCACCTCCGGCTGGTCGGGCGTCGGCGGGCAGACGAACAACCCGCACGTGCTCGACCACAACCCGTGCGGGTCGTCGTCCGGGTCGGCCGCGGCGGTGGCGGCGTCGCTCGCCCAGGTCTCCGTGGGCACCGAGACCGACGCCTCGATCCTGTCCCCGGCCGGGCACTGCGGCATCGTGGGCTTCAAGCCCACGCTCGGCCGGATCAGCGGCGACGGCATCGTGCCGATCTCGTCGTGGCAGGACACCGCCGGACCGATGGCGCGGCACGTCGTGGACGCCGCGATCCTGATGTCGGTGCTGGAGGGGCGCGGGGTCGACTACGCCGCCGCCCTGGTCCCCGACCCGCTGCCCGGCGCCCGGGTCGGCGTGTGGCGGCGGGCCGGGTTCCACGCCGAGGTCGACCGGGTGGTCGAGTCGTCGGTGGACGTGCTGCGCCGCGCCGGCGCCGAGGTGGTCGACGTCGAGCTGCCCCACCTCGACCGGATCACGGCGGCCGAGTTCCCGGCGCTGGTCAGCGAGTTCAAGCACGACCTGGAGGCCTACCTGCGGACCAGGCCCGGCGCGCCGCGGACGGTGCGCGAGCTGATCGCGTTCACCGAGGCGGACCCCGCCGAACCCGCCGGGTTCGGGCAGGAGCGGTTCTTCGAGGCGGAGAAGGCGCCGCCGATCACCGATCCGGCCTACCGCGAGCAGCGCCGCACCGCGACCGCCCTGGCGCGCGCGGCGATCGACGACGTGCTCGCCGCGCACCGCCTGGACGTGGTCATGGCCCCCACCAACGCCCCGGCGTGGCGGACCGGTCCCGACGGCGACCCGGCCGGGCTGGGCTCCTCCAGGCCGTCAGCGGTCGCGGGCTACCCGAGCGCCACGGTCCCGGCGGGGTTCGCCGGCCCGCTGCCGCTCGGCGTGTCGTTCACCGCCGGGCACGGGGCGGACGCGCTGGTGCTGCGGTTCGCCGCCGCCTTCGAGCGGGCCGCGCCCGTGCGACGCGCGCCGGGCTACCTGCCGACCCTGCCCTGAGGGCCTGTCCCGAGCGGGTCGTCCCCGAGTCGGGGCGTCCCCCGATCGGGTCTGCCGTCGATCACCGGACTCGCGCCGCCGTGGCCCGGACCACGCCGACCGTCCTGCCGGGACGGCCCGTTTGGACGGGGTCGCCAGGGGTAGTCGGGAGTCCCGTCGTTCGACAGCGAGGTTGACATGGCACAGCTTTCCGATGCTGCCCGCTCTCGCGGGGGCGTCCCCACCGTGGGCGTCGAGGAGGAGTTCTTCCTCGCCGACCTCGCCACCGGCCGGCCGGCGGCGCTGGGGGACCTGGTGGTGCCCGGGGCGCGTGCGCTCGGCGGCGAGCTCCACCGGGAGATCACCGAGGTCCAGGTCGAGACCAACACCCCGCCGTGCCGGTCGTTGTCCGAGTTGCGCGAGCACCTGGTGGCCACCCGCTCGACCGCCGCCGAGGCGGCGCTGCGGCACGGCGCCGGGCTGCTGCCCGCCGGGGTGGCACCGCTGGGACCGCTGGCGCAGCCGATCAGCGACCTGCCGCGCTACCGGCGGCTGGGCGACACCTTCGGGCGGTTGGCCGCCGAGCACGCCATCTGCGGCTGCCACGTCCACGTGGAGGTGCCCGACCGGGAGACGGCCGTGCGGGTGTGCAACCACCTGCGGCGGTGGCTGCCGGTGCTGCTGGCGCTGACCGCGAACTCGGCGGTGCACGACGGTGTGGACACCGGCTACGCCAGCTGGCGTTCGGTGCTCGCGAGCCGCTGGCACTGCTCCGGGGCGCCGCCCCACTTCGAGTCCGTCGCGCACTACGACGAACTGGTCGCCATGATGATCGGCACCGGCAGCGTGCTCGACGAGGGGATGGTCTACTGGGACGTGCGCCCCTCGCACCACCTGCCCACGGTCGAGGTGCGGGTGAGCGACGTGCCGGCCACCGTGGAGGAGACCGCGCTGCTGGCCGCCCTGGTCCGGGCCCTGGTGATGACCGCGCTGGACGCCGTCCGCGAGGGCGTCGACGCCGAGCCGGTCGGCGCGGAGGCCCTGCGCATGGCGTACTGGCGGGCGGCGTGCGACGGCGTCACCGGCGTCGGCGTCGACCTGGTGACGAACCGGGCCGTCCCGGTCGCGGAGCTGCTGCGGGGCCTGCTGCGGCACGTGCGGCCCGCCCTGGCGCGCACCGGCGAGCTGCGCTGGGTCACCGGCATGGTGGACGAGGTGCTCGTCCGGGGCAACGGCGCGGTCCGGCAGCGCCGGGCGCTGCGCGCGAGCGGCAGCGCGGCCGACCTGGTGGCCTCGCTCGTCGAGCCGGGAGACCGGGACAGGCGGCCCGACAACGCCGCGTGAGACGGGGGGACGACCAGCACGGACCGGGGCGTGATCAGGACGAGGAGCGCACGATCGACCTCGGCTCGATCACGACCCGGCGCGCGGGCCGGTCGGGGTCGCGCAGCCGCGCGGCGAGCAATTCCACGGCCGCGCGGTCCACGGCGGCCTTCGGCGGCCGGATCGCGGTGAGCGGCGGGTCGGACAGCTCGGCCGGGTCAGCGGTGCTTCATCCGCGGCATCGCCACGAGCGGGCTGAAGGGGTGAACGCCGTGGTCGCCCGGTTGCTGCGGCCCGCCGCGCAGCGGACCTACGAGGAGGTCTTCGGCCTCGCGTACGTCGTGCTGTCGGGGTGCCGCGCGCCGGCGGGGGTGTTCGGCTGCTTCGCCGCGCTCGACGGGGGACGGGTGTGGCGCCCGTTCACCGACGCCTACCGGTGAGCAGCCGGTCCCGTGCGCCGTGCGCCCCGGATGGTCAGCCCGCGAGGCCGTAGAAGCGGATCGGCGAGTTCGGTTCGAAGCCGATCCGCCGGTACACGGGCGCACCGGCGGCGGTGGCGTGGAGGATGGCGCGGGTCGACCCGGTGGCCCGGTGGCCCTCGTGCAGCGCCTTGCGCGTCACGGCCTCGCCGTACCCCCTGCGCTGGTGCTCCGGGGCGGTGGCGACGAGCGCGACGAAGAGGCTTCCGTCCGCCTCGGCGGTCGCGGCGCACGCCACCGGGACGCCGTCGCGCAGGGCCAGGTAGGCGTGCACGTGCTCCTTCCACAGCGCGGAGCCGGCGAGCCCGTCGCGGCCGTCCTCCAGGGGGAACCCGTAGGCGCGCGAGTTGAGGTCCGCGTAGGCCAGCAGCCGGTCGTCGGTGGTCACGCGCTCGAACACCAGGTCGGGGTGCGCCGGCTCGGCGGTGGACGGCACGTCCCACGCCATGCCGGTGCCGGTGAAGGCGTGCACGAGGCCCGACCGCCCGGCCGCCCCGTCGAGCGCGGCGCGGGCGTCGTCGGTCAGCAGGTCCTCGAACAGCCACAGGAAGCCGGGGCGCCGCTTCGAGCGCATGACGTCCGCCGCCTCGCCCAGGCGTCGCCCGAGCAGGTCCGCGTCCGCGCCGACCTCGGTCAGCGTGACGCAGTTCCAGAACACGAACCGGCAATCGGCCCAGCGGACGGCGATGCCCGGGAGGTCCCGCACGTCCGCGTCCGGGTCGCGGTCGAGGACCACGCCGCGCCAGACCGAGGCCAGCTGCTCCACCGACTCGACCGAGTCCGCGAGTTCCACCACCGGTAACCCCCTGTGCGCCGTCGACCACGCGGAGCTTATCGACCCGGGGTCACGCGAGGCCGAGCCGGCCCTCCGCCTCGTCCCAGGCGGCGGTGTCACCGCGCGGCTCGTACCCGACCACGCCGGTGGAGGCGCGCACCAGCCCGCGCAGCTCGGCCAACCCGCCCGTGACGACGCCGAGCGCGCGGGCCTGGACCAGGGCGTTGCCGCACGCGGCGGCCTCGACCGGGCCGGCGAGCACGGGCAGGCCGCACGCGTCGGCCGTGGACTGGCACAGCAGGGTGTTGCGTGCCCCGCCGCCGACCACGTGGACCACCCCGACCCGCGTGCCGGACAGCCCGGCGGCCTGCCGCACGGCGCGGCGGTGGGCCAGGGCCAGGCTGTCCAGCACGCAGCGCACCACGGCGGCGGGCGTCCCCGGCGGTCGTTGTCCGGTCCGGGCGCACGCCGCCGCGATGCGGGCCGGCATGCCGCCGGGCGGGATGAACGCCGGGTCGCCCGCGTCGACCACCGCCGCCAGGGCCGGTTCGCCGGCCGCCGCGTCCAGCAGGGGACCCGGCTCCGGGTCGCCCCACTCGCGCAGGCACTCCTGGAGCAGCCACAGGCCCATCACGTTGCGCAGGTAGCGCACCGTGCCGTCCACGCCCAGCTCGTTGGAGAAGTTCGCCCGGCGACCGGCCTCGGTGAGCACCGGCCCGTCCAGCTCGACCCCGACCAGCGACCACGTGCCGGTGGCCACGTACGCGAAGTCCCGACCGGCGGCCGGCACCCCGACCACGGCCGACGCGGTGTCGTGCGACCCGACCGCCACCACCGGCACCGGGGCCGGCAGGCCCGTCCCGGCCAGCACGTGCGGCAGCAGCGACCCGACCACCGCGCCCGGCTCCACGAGTGGCGGGAACAGCCCGGCGTCGATGTCCAAGCGCGCCAACAGCTCCGCCGACCACGTGCGCGTCCGCGTATCGAGCAGGCCGGTGGTGGAGGCGTTGGTGACCTCCGCGAAGCGCGCCCCGGTCAGCCAGTGACCGATCAGGTCGGGGATCAGCAGCAGGTGGCGCGCCGCGGCCAGCTGCGGTGTCCCGGCCGCCGCCACGAGCTGGTAGACGGTGTTGAACGGCAGCACCTGCAACCCGGTGACCCCGTACAGCTCGGCCGCCGGCACGCGGGCGTGCACGGCGTCGGGCACCCCGTCGGTGCGCCCGTCCCGGTAGTGCACCGGGTTGCCGAGCAGCGCGCCGGTGGCGTCGAGCAGGCCGTAGTCCACCGCCCACGAGTCGACGCCCACCGCGGCCAGCCCCGGCCCGGCCGCGCGCAACCCGTCCAGCACGCCCCGGTACAGCCCGAGCACGTCCCAGTGCAGCGTGCCGCCGAGGCGCACCGGCCCGTTGGGGAACCGGTGCACCTCGGTGGACGCGATCCGGTCGGGCGTCACGTCGAAGGCCAGCACGCGCCCGCTGGACGCGCCGAGGTCGACCGCCGCGACCCGCGCCCCCGCCGTCATCGCAGGAACGCGGCGGCGACGCCGGAGTCGACCGGCACGTGCAGCCCGGTGGTCCGGGACAGGTCGCCGCCGGTGAGCGCGAAGACCGCCGCGGCCACGTGCTCGGGCAACACCTCGCGGCCGAGCAGGGTGCGCTTGGCGTAGTAGGCGCCCAGTTCCTCCTCCTTCACGCCGTAGACGGCGGCGCGCCGCGCGCCCCAGCCGCCGGCGAAGATGCCGGAGCCGCGCACCACGCCGTCCGGGTTGACCCCGTTGACGCGGATGCCGTGCGGGCCCAGTTCGGCGGCCAGCAGGCGCACCTGGTGGGCCTGGTCGGCCTTGGTGGCGCCGTAGGCGACGTTGTTCGGTCCGGCGAACACACCGTTCTTGCTGGCGATGTAGACGACGTCACCACCCGTGCCCTGCTCGATCATCACGCGCGCGGCGGCCCGCGAGACGAGGAACGAGCCCTTCGCCATCACGTCGTGCTGGAGGTCCCAGTCGCGCACGGTGGTCTCCAGCAGCGGCTTCGAGATCGACAGGCCGGCGTTGTTCACCACCAGGTCCACGCCGCCGAAGGCGAGCACCGCCTCGGCGAAGGCCCGCTCCACGGCGTCCTCGTCGGACACGTCCGCGTCCACGGCGATGGCCACGTCTGCGGTGCCGATCCCGGCGGCCACCTCGGCCGCCTTGGCCGCGTCGAGGTCGGCGACGACCACGCACGCGCCCTCGGCGGCCAGCCGCTCGGCGACGGCCTTCCCGATGCCCGAGGCCGCGCCGGTGACCAGCGCGACGCGCGCGGCCAGCGGCTTCGGCCCGGGCATCCGGGCCAGCTTGGCCTCTTCCAGGGCCCAGTACTCGATGCGGAACTTCTCCGACTCCGGGATCGGCCGGTAGGTCGACACCGACTCCGCGCCGCGCATGACGTTGATCGCGTTGACGTAGAACTCGCCCGCCACCCGCGCGGTCTGCTTGTTCCGCCCGAAGGAGAACATGCCCACGCCGGGCACCAGCACGATCGCCGGGTCGGCGCCGCGCATCGCGGGCGAGCCCGGGGCGGCGTGCCGCTCGTAGTAGGCGCGGTAGTCCTCGCGGTAGGCGGCGTGCAGCTCCCGGAGCCGCGCCACGACCTCCTCGACGGCCGCGCCGGCGGGCAGGTCCACCACCAGCGGCGTGACCTTGGTGCGCAGGAAGTGGTCCGGGCACGACGTGCCCAGCGCGGCCAGCGGCCCGAGCTTCTCGCGGGACAGGAAGTCCAGCACGACGTCGGTGTCGGTGTAGTGGCCGACCTGCGGGTGGTCGGTGGAGGCCAGGCCCCGCACCACCGGGAAGATCGCGGCGGCCTTGGCCCTCCGCTCGGCCTCCGGCAGGGGCTCGTTGCCCGGCACGACCGCGCCGAACGGCTCGGGGACGCCGTGCTCGGCCAGGAACGCCTCCGCCGTGCGGATGATCTCCAGCGAGTGGGCCTCGCACTCCTCGGACGTGCCGCCCCACGCGGTGATGCCGTGCCCGCCCAGCACGCAGCCGATCGCCTGCGGGTTCGCCGCCTTGATCGCCGCGATGTCCAGCCCGAGCTGGAAGCCGGGACGGCGCCACGGCACCCAGACGACCCGCTCGCCGAAGCACCGCCGCGTCAGCTCCTCCCCGTCGGCGGCGGTGGCCAGGGCGATGCCGGAGTCCGGGTGCAGGTGGTCGACGTGCGGTGCGTCGACCAGGCCGTGCATGGCGGTGTCGATCGACGGGGCCGCGCCGCCCCTGCCGTGCAGGCAGTGGTCGAACGCGGCGACCATCTCGTCCTCGCGCTCCACACCGGGGTAGACGTCCACCAGCGCGCGCAGCCGGTCCAGGCGCAGCACGGCCAGCCCGGCCGGGGTGAGCGTGCCCAGGTCGCCGCCCGAGCCCTTCACCCACAGCAGGTCGACCGGGGCGCCGGTGACCGGGTCGCCGCCGACGCCCTTGGCGGAGGTGTTGCCCCCGGCGTAGTTGGTGTTGCGGGGGTCGGCGCCCAGCCGGTTCGAGCGCTCGACCAGCCGCGCCGCGGTGTCGTCGGGCGCGGTCGTGTTGTCGGTCATGCGGTGGGGCTCCTCGGGGAGGGGGAGGTGGTCAGGACCAGCCGGCCTGGGTGCCGCCGACGCGCTCGGCGGCGATCTTCGCGGCGTAGCCGGAGGCGCGGTAGGCGGCCATCGGGTCGCGGGGCAGGCCCCTGGCCTCGCGGCGGTCGGCGAGCGCGCCGCGCACGTCGGTGTGGAAGGCGTCCATCAGCACGTCGTGCGCGCCGAGCACGTCGCCCGCCAGCCGGGCCTCGTCCAGCGCCGCGGTGTCGACCAGCAGCGCCTTCGCCAGGGCCTGCTCGACGTTGAGGACCGAGCGGATCTGACCCGCCACCTTGTCCTCGATGTTGTGGCACTGGTCGAGCATGAAGTTGACGCCCGACCGGGGGAGGTGCGCGTCCTGCGAGACGATCTCGACCATGATCCGGAAGAGCTGGAACGGGTCGGCCGACCCGACGATCAGGTCGTCGTCGGCGTAGTAGCGGGAGTTGAAGTCGAACGCGCCCAGCCGCCCCGCCCGCAGCAGCTGCATCACGATGAACTCGATGTTCGTGCCCGGCGCGTGGTGCCCGGTGTCCAGCACGACCTGCGCCCGCTCGCCCAGCGCCTGGCAGTGCAGCAGCGCGGTGCCCCAGTCGGGGATGTCCATCGAGTAGAAGTAGGGCTCGAAGAACTTGTACTCGACCAGCAGGCGGTGCTCGGGGTCCAGCGCCTCGTAGATCCGCCGCAGCGAGTCGGCCAACCGGTCCTGCCTGCCGCGCAACGAATCCTGGCCGGCGTAGTTCGTGCCGTCGGGCAGCCAGAGCTTGAGGTCGGTCGAGCCGGTCGCGCGCATGACGTCGATGCAGTCGAGGTGGTGGGCCACGGCCTTGGCGCGCACGCGGGCGTCGGCGTGCGTCAGGGAGCCGAGCTTGTAGTCGTCGTCCTGGAACAGGTTCGAGTTGATCCCGCCGATCCGCACGCCGAGGTCGGCGGCGTGCTCGCGCAGCCGCTCGTAGTCGTCGACCCGGTCCCACGGGACGTGCAGCGACACGCGCGGCGCGAGGCCGGTCAGCGCGTGCACCCGCGCGGCGTCGGCGATCTTCTCGAACGGGTCACGCGGGGTACCCGGTGTGGTGAACACCTTGAAGCGGGTGCCGGAGTTCCCGTACGCCCAGCTGGGCACCTCGATCGTGAAACCGTCGAGGCCGGCCAGGGCCTCCGGCGGGGTCTCCTGTGGGGACGTCACGCGTAGTTCCTCTCGACCGCGGGGTACCGGCCACTCGGACGCTAGCCTTCTTTGGAACGTTTCACAACAGGGTCGCCCGAAGATCCCCGTGTTGCCGAGCGCCCTCCATTCCTGCTGCTAGGCTCCTGCGACCACCGGTTGGTTGGACGTTTCAGCCCGCACCCGTGCGGACCGGAGAGGGAGGGGACGCGGTGTCGGCACCGAGCATGAAGGACGTCGCCGCGCGCGCCGGGGTGGCGCTGGGCACCGTGTCGAACGTCCTCAACCGCCCCGAGATGGTGTCCGAGCGGACCCGTCGGCGGGTGCTGGACGCGATCGCCGAACTGGGCTTCGTGCGCAACGAGTCGGCCAGGCAGCTGCGCGGCGGCACCAGCCGCACCCTCGCCTACGTCGTCCTCGACACCCGGAACCCGTTCTTCACCGACGTGGCCGCGGGCGCGCAGGGGGTCGCCGACGAGGCCGGGCTCGCGCTGTTCCTGTGCGACGGGGGCGAGGACCGGGCCCGTCAGCACCACTACCTCGACCTGCTGGAGCAGCAGCGGGTCGAGGGCATCCTCATCACCCCCGTCCAGGAGGACGACCCGCGCATCGCCGCACTGGCGAGCCGGGGCACGCCCGTCGTGGTCGTCGACCGGGGCGCGGGGCCGGACCAGTGCTCGGTGTCGGTCGACGACGTGCTCGGCGGCGACCTCGCCGTCTCGCACCTGCTCGACACCGGCCACCGCCGCATCGCCTTCGTCGGCGGCCCCCGCACCATCGGCCAGGTCGCCGACCGGGTGGCGGGCGCCCGACAGGCCCTCGTCCGCGCAGGCGCCGACGCCGAGTCGCTCACCGTGCTGGAGACGGACCGGCTGGACGTCGCCGAGGGCAGGCGCGCGGGACAGCGCCTGGCCGGCCTCCCCGCCGCCCGCCGCCCCACGGCCGCCTTCTGCGCCAACGACATGCTCGCGCTGGGGCTGCTCCAGCAGGCCGTGCGCCTCGGCCTGCGCGTGCCCGACGACCTGGCGATCGTCGGCTACGACGACATCGAGTTCGCCGCCGCCGCGGCGGTCCCGCTGACCTCGGTGGCCCAGCCCCGCCAACTCCTTGGGCGCACGGCGGCGGAACTGCTGCTGGACGAGGCCCGCAACCCCGGCGGTCACGTCCACCAGCGCCGCGTGTTCGAACCGGAGCTGGTCATGCGCGAATCGACCCGTACCCGTCCGGCGGGCGCGCTCGGCTGACCGCGACCGGTCGCACGGCACCTTCTCGGTACGACCCGCCGCGCAGCCCTGCCGCGCGGTGTTCAGCTCTGCTGGACCGCCGCCCCTCCCTCGCTCAGCCACACCACATGCACCAGCGCTGCCCCCGTCGACCGCGAGGAGATCTCGAACAGCGTCCGGGCGCTCTCCGCACTCTGGGAGTGCAGTTGAAAGCCGCCTTCCACGGAGTTGACATCAGCTCGGTCCTCGTAGGCCAGACCGTAGCCCGCAACGCGGGCGTCCTGGCCTTCCCCGTACTCCTCCACCAGAGCGAACAGCCGGGGTGCTTCGCACACCGCCAGCTCCCGCATCAGTCCGGTGAACTCCTCCCTCGTCCACGGCGGTCCAGGCATGGTCTGCTCAGCCGGCTCGGTCACGCGCTCTTCCTCTTCTCGCAGGTCTGGATCAGGGCGTCAGCGGTCGCTTCCTCGATCGGCCGCAACAAGGGACTGGTGGTGGGCAGTTCGTCCACGGAGTCGGCGAAGTGGCCGTCATGCCAGATGACTCCAGGGAGGATGGGCCGGCCCAGCTCGGCGTAGCCCAGGACGGCTTGCGAGGTCGTGGGCAGTTCGGTGTCCGGCGTGCTGGTCGGCACTGCCTTGCCTTTCTGTTGAGGGATCTGCTGTTGGAGCGGAGGCGGACACGACCTCGAACAAGTCGTCGACCGCATGGGGGCGAGGCAACAAGGGCGCCGCCGATGAAGGCCCGGACCGGGCTGGAGTTCGCCGCTCACTACTCGCGCACCGGGAACGGTGACCTCCATGGCCTTGGCCGGCCCGTAGTCCGAGCGAAAGCCCGCGAGCCGCGCGGCACGGGTGAAGATGTCGGTACGCAGCCGGATGTCGTGCCGACATCCAGTGCACTGTCCTATGTGGACGGCTTGGCTCAGGTGGGTGGCGTGGTCGCGGCTCTCTTGTAGCGTTGCGCTTGGTGTCGGGTGGCCCCAGCACCAGCGGCGCGGGACCATCGGGGACTTCGGGAGGCACCTCCACCAAGGGCTTGCGGGACGCTGGGGCCGAGATCAAGTCTGTGATCCAGACGGGACGACAGACAGCGCCGCTACGAGGCCGGGGTGTCGCCCAAATGGGGCCAATCTGATGCAGCGCTACGCTTGACCAGGCAGAACCCGCACCGCGGAATGCGGCAGCCAACGCCAGGAGGTCACCCGATGGCAGTACGGCGAACGGGCTTTGTCCGTGCCCGGAAGGCCGCCGGCTTCACCCAGGAGTCGTTCGCGGAGGTGATGCACGTCGACCGCTCCACCGTGGCGCGCTGGGAGCAGGGCACGCGTGAGCCGCTGCCGTACCAGCGTCCGAAGCTGGCAGGGCTGCTGAAGATCTCGATGACCGCGCTGGACGAGCTGCTGCACTCGGAGAAGGAAAGTGTTGCGGTGAAGCAACATGAAAACTCGCCGGCAGTCGTGTTGCCCGCTCCACGGGTGGTCCATGCCGAGCTGCTGACGCAGTACGAAGCGCTGACGAGCACCTACCGTCAAATCGACTACCAGGCCGGCTCGGTAGCGGTGTATGAACAGACCGTCTCCCAGCTCGACCGCCTGGCGGGGTTGGCCGACAACGTGCCGTCATCCCACTACCAGCGGTTCGCCCTGGTGCTCGGTGACACAGCCCAGCTCGCCGCCTGGTTGGCGATCGACCACCAGGACTACGGCGCAGCACGGCGCTATGCCTCGCTGGCTTTGTCCAGCGCACAGGAAGGCGAGGACGCCCAGCTGCACGCCTACGTGCTGGGGATCATGAGCTACATCCACCTGCACGCGGGTCGAGGGCCGGACGCGTTGCGCCTGCTACTGGCAGCGCTGCACCTGGCGGAGAACCCGCGTTTCAGCATCGGCCAAGTCCTCCACTCCTGGCTGTCCGAAGCCGTCGGGGAGGCGTACGCCCTGGCTGGTGACCACCGGGCGGGGGCGGCAGCGCTGGCCGAGGCTGAGCGGTTGTTCGATGGCGTCGACAGGACGGACGTACCAGCGTGGCTCGGCTTCTACAACGGCGCTGAACACATCATGCGGCTGAAGGGTCGTTGTCTCGTCCGGTTGAGAGATGGTGCCGCTGCGGTGACCGCGCTGGAGGAAGCCGTCCAGGCGTTGCCTGTGCACTACGTCCGGGAGCGCTCCGGCACGCTCATCGATTTGGCCATCGCTCGCCTGATGCCGTCGCGCACCGGCCGGACCTCAGCCGTCGAACCCGAGGTTGCCGCCACTGCTGCCCTCGAAGCGTGGGAGCTGGCCGTCCAGACTGGTTCCGGCCGCAACCAACGCCGGGTACGCGAGCTGCTGCCCCAGCTCCGGCCCTATCGGCAACTCGGCGCTGTACGGACGTTGCTTGAGGTGGCCCCGTAGCATCGGCTCCGTGCCGACTGGGAGTGAAGACCGCACCGGAAGCGCCAGGTGATGAACCGCAGGAACTGGCTGCTGCTCGGAACGCTGTCCTTCCTGTGGGGCACGGCCTACCTGGTTATCGCGGTCGCACTGCGCGACTTTTCGCCGGTGGTCGTGGTGTTCGGACGAGTCCTCCTTGCTGCAATGCTTCTCGCACCACTGGCCATCCGGCGCGACGTCTTGATACCACTGCTGAAGCATCCGTGGTGGGTGCTCGTGACTGTACTTGTGCAGTCCACCGCACCTTTGCTGCTTCTCACCTATGGGCAGCAATGGCTGTCCGCTGGTCTCACGGGGGTGCTCATTGGGGCACAACCGCTGTTCATCGCGGCACTCGCTACCTGGTTCGCGCCGGATGAGAAGCCGGTGGGTGTCAGAGGAACCCTCGGGCTGGTTATGGGCTTCGCCGGTATCGCACTGCTGTTCGGGGTGGACATCGGCGGCAGTTCGCACCTGCTGCTCGGCGGTATCTTGGTCACTGCGGCTGCCTTGTGCTATGCCGTCGGTTCCATCTTGATCCACCGCAAGCTGAGCTTTGCCCACCCACTTGGCGTCGCTACTTCGGCCATGCTGGTGAGCAGTGCGGCAACCGCCGTTCCGGCCGTACTGCTGCTGCCTGACCAGATGCCACCGTTTGCCGGTGTGGCAGCCCTGGTAGCGCTCGGCGTGGTGTTCACAGCCCTGACGCTCACCGTCTTCTACGGCCTCATCGCACGAGCTGGACCAAGCAGAGCGACCCTGGCGTTCTACCTGTCGCCTGGTGTAACGGTCGTGCTTGGTTGGTTGCTGCTTGATGAGCAGGTGCAGTGGTCGACGGTGGTTGGACTAGCGGCGATCGTTGCAGGTTCGGTGCTGGCTGCGGGCAGGACAGAGGCCAGTGGGCAGGAGCCAGGCGCAGCCGGGTAGTTCCATCTTGCCAAGCGTTTGACGTTGCGAGCTTTCGAAGAATCGGCACGTTGCAGTCCAACGTCCTTGTTCACGTGCTCACCCCTCAGGACGTCGTCGCCTCGCCGTGCCGGGCCAACTGGGCGTCCAGGTCGAACACCTCCTCCAGCACCCGCAGCCCGCGGTCCGCGCGGCCGTCCGCGAGGTCCGGGAAGAACTCGGCCATCCCGGCCTGCCAGCGCCGGTTCACGTCGGTGGCCTCCATCGCCGCCTGCGCGGCCGCGAGGTCGTCGGTCTCCAGCACGCCCACCAGCAGACCGTCCTCGGCCAGGTGCAGCGTGTAGGACCGCCACCCCGCGTCCCGCAGGGCGACCAGCATCTCCGGCCACACGTCGGCGTGCCGGGCCCGGTACTCGTCCAGCCTCGTCGGGTCCACCCGCAGGGTGAAGCACACGCGGTGCACGAACGTCCCCTTTCCGCTCAGAACCGGAACTCGTCGATGTTGCCCCGGTCGAACACCGTGGGCGGCCCGAGCACGACGACGCCGTCGGGGCCGACGGTGTACTCGCCGAGCCTGCCCGCCTCGAACTTCTCGCCCTCCGCGCCGGTGATCCGCCCGGACGCGAGCGCCGCGCCCGCGTAGGCGGCCAGGTAGCCCAGGTCCGCGGGCTTCCACAGGGCGAAGGACCGCACCGTGCCGTCCTTGACGAACTCGCGCATCTGGTTCGGCGTGCCGAGCCCGGTCAGCGCGACCTTGCCCTTGTACTCCGAGGTGGACAGGTAGCGCGCCGCGGCGGCCACGCCGACCGTGGTGGGCGAGACGATGCCCTTGAGGTCCGGGTAGGACCGCAGCAGGCCCTGGGTCTCCTGGAACGACTTCTGGTCCTCGTCGTTGCCGTAGGCGACGGTGACGAGCTCGATCCCGCTGTGCTCGGGTTTCGCCAGCTCGGCGCGCATCAGCTCGATCCAGGCGTTCTGGTTGGTGGCGTTCGGCGTCGCCGACAGGATCGCGATCTTCCCCTCGCCGCCGATCTGCTCGGAGATCAGGTCGACCTGGATCTTCGCGATGCCCTCGCCGGTCGCCTGGTTGACGAACACGTCGCGGCACTCGGGCTTGGTGTCCGAGTCGAACGTGACGACCTTGGCGCCGGCCTGGCGCGCGCTGGTGAGCGCGCCGCAGATCGCGTTCGGGTCGTTGGCGGAGGTCACGATGACGTCGGTGCCCTGCTGCGACAGCGTGTTGATGTAGCTGACCTGCGACGAGGCGCTCGCCTCGGACGGGCCGACCTCCTTGTAGGAGCCCTTGAACTCCTCGACGGCGCTCTTGCCGCCGTTGTCGGAGACGGTGAAGTACGGGTTGTTCACCTGCTTGGGCAGGAACGCCACGTCCAGGCCCTCGACCAGCGGCGCGTCCGGGTCGGCCTGACCGGTGGCCCGGCCGGCCGCGGGGGCGTCCTCGCCGGAGCCCCGGGTGGTGCCGCCGCACGCGGCGGTGACCAGCACGGCCGCCACCGCGGTCGCGATCATGCCGAGGCGCAGGGCGCGTTTGGGCTGTGACATCGGCTTTCCTTTCTCGGCAGGTGACTTCGTCGTCGTGCGAGAGCGGGTCAGGCCGTGCGCCGCCGTCGCCGCCGCCACCGGGCGCGGCCGAGGCCGACCGCGTTGGGCACCACGACCGAGGCGATGAGCAGGCCGCCGGTGACCACGTCGAGCGTGTCGGCGGCGACGTCGGCGAGCTGGAGGGCGTTGCGGACGACGCCGAGCAGCAGCACCCCGGCCAGCACCCCGAGCAGGGTGCCGCGCCCGCCGAAGATCGACACACCGCCGAGCAGGACGGCGGCGACCACCGCCAGCTCCAGACCTGCGGCGTTGTCCGCCCGGGCGCTGGCGAACCGCAGCGTCCAGTACACGCCCGCGAGACCGGACACCGCGCCGGAGACGACGAACAGCCAGGACTTCGCCCTGGCCACCCGCAGACCCGCGAACGTCGCAGCCTCGGCGTTGTCGCCCATCGCGTACAGGGACCGGCCGAACGGGGTCGCGTGCAGCACGACGCCGAACACGACCGCCAAGAGCAGCGTCACCACCACCGCCCACGGCACGACGCCGCCCGCGACCGTGCTGCTCGCCGCACCGGTCCAGCCGGCCGGGAAGTCCGCCACGGCCTGGTCGCCGAGCACCACGAACGCCAGACCGCGGTAGGCGGCCAGCGTGCCGATGGTCACCGCCAGCGAGGGCAGCCCGAACCCGGTGACGAAGACGGCGTTCACCGCGCCGAGCACCGCGCCCAGCAGCACGGTGAGCACGACGACGACCTCCAGCGGCAGGCCCGCCACCCACAGGTGCCCCATCACGGCGCTGCACAGCCCGAGCGTGCCGGCCACCGACAGGTCGATCTCCCCGGTGATCACGACGAGCGTCAGCGGCAGGGCGATCAGCGCGACGGCGACCACGTCGAGCAGCAGGAACTGGGAGTTGCGGCCACTGGCGAAGCCGTCCACCAGCACCCCGGCGGCCACCGAGACCGCCGCGAGCACCACCAGCAGCAGCACGTCCCAGCGGGCCACGACGGACCGCAGCACGTCCCGGCGCCCGGTTCCGGGGCCCTCGGTTCGGGGGTCCGTGGTTCCGGGGCCCTCGGTTCCGGGGCCCTCGGTCTCAGGCGCCATGGGACGACCTCCCCCGCAAGCGGTCCGCCGCGCGCAGCGCGAGCAGCCGGTCGATGCCGATGGCGGCGAGGATCAGCGCGCCGACGACCGCCTGCTGCCAGAACGGGTCGATCCGCAGCACCGCCAGCGAGCTGCCGATGGTGGTGAGCAGCAGCGCGCCGAGCGCGGCCCCGTACACGCTCCCGCTGCCACCGAAGATCGCCACGCCGCCGACCACGGCCGCGGCGACGACCTGGAGCTCGATCCCGGTGCCCGCGGTGGCGTCGACGGTGCCGAAGCGCGCCGCGTACAGCACGCCCGCGAGCCCGGCCAGCGCGCCGCAGACGACGAACGCGGTGAACACCCGCCGCCCCACCGGGATGCCCGCCAGCCGGGCGGCGGCCGGTTCGGAGCCGATCGCGTACAGCTCCCGGCCACCGCGGTAGGAGCGCAGGCAGTACCCGACGACCACCACCACGACCACCGCGACGATCGCGAGGACGGGCACGCCGAGCACGGTCGACGTGCCCAGGCGCAGGAAGTCGCGCGGCATGTCGGCGGCGTTGACCTGTCGTCCCCCGGCCCACCGGTGGTCCACGCCGCGGAAGACGTGGAGGGTGCCCAGCGTGATCACCAGGGCGGGCACCCGCGCGGCGGCCACCAGCACGCCGTTGACCACGCCGCACAGCGCGCCGAGCCCCAGGCCCACCAGCGCCACGAGCGCGGTCGGCGTGCCGGGTGCGGAGCTGAGCAGCGTGCCGGTGGCGAACGCGGACAGCCCCAGCACCGCGCCGACCGACAGGTCGATGTTGCGGGACACGACCACCACGGTCTGCCCGACGGCCAGGACCACCAGGATCGCCGCGCCCAGCAGCAGGTCCCGCAGGCTCTGCGGCGACGCGAAGGCCGGGTTGTGCAGCACGGTGACCAGGAGCAGCAGCGCGAGCGCCACGACGATGCCGGACTCGCGGGCCACCCACAGCCGGTGCGCGAACCGCGTGCCGTCGTCACGGGGCACGTCCGCCACCCGCTCGGCGCTCACGCCGCCTCCCGGCCGGTGGCCGCGAACACGACCGACTCCTCGGTCGCCTCCCCTCGGGACAGCTCGGCGGTGATCCGCCCCTCGTGCAGGACCAGCACCCGGTCCGCCATGCCGAGCACCTCGGGCAGCTCGGACGACACCATGAGCACCGCGACCCCCTCGGCCGCCAGGCGCGAGAGCAACCGGTGCACCTCGGCCTTCGTGCCGACGTCGACGCCCCGCGTCGGCTCGTCGACGATCAGCACCTTCGGACCGGTCGCCAGCCACTTGGCCAGCACCACCTTCTGCTGGTTGCCGCCCGACAGCGTGCCGACGGCGTCCGACAGCCGCCCGTACTTCACCCGCAGTCGCCCGGTCCACTCCCGGGCGGCCCGCCGCTCGGCCCGCCCGCCGAGCAGGCCCAGCCGCGCCAACGACCGCAGCCGCGTCAACGTCGCGTTGCGCTCGATCGACATCCCCATGACCAAGCCCTGCCGGCGGCGGTCCTCGGGGACCAGCGCGACGCCCGCCGCGACCGCGGCGGCGGGGGAGCCGACCGGCAGCGTCGTCCCGGAGACCCGCGCCTCGCCCGCGTCGTAGCGGTCGACGCCGAACACCGCGCGCACCACCTCGCTGCGCCCGGCGCCCACCAAGCCGGCCAGCGCGACGACCTCGCCCGCGCGCACCGAGAACGTGATGTCGGAGAACACGCCGTGCCGGGTCAGCCCGTCGACCTCCAGCACGACGTCACCGGGCTCGACGTCCTCCTTGGGGAACGGCGTCGAGACGTCGCGACCGACCATGCGCCGCACCACCACGTCCGGGGTCACCTCCGCGACCGGGTCGGTGGACACCCGGGCCCCGTCCCGCAGGACGGTGACCCGTCGGCACAGCTCGAACACCTCGTCGAACCGGTGGGAGATGAACAGCACCGCCGCGCCCCGCGCGCACAGCGCGCGGACGACGGCGAACAGCCGCCGCACCTCGACCCCGGACAGCGCGGCGGTCGGCTCGTCCATCACCAGCACCCGCGCGTCCAGCGACAGCGCCTTGGCGATCTCCACGAGCTGCTGGTCCGCGATCGACAGGCCGCGCGCGGGCCGGTCCGGGTCCAGCCGCACGCCGAGCCGCTCGAACAGCCGCACCGACTCCGCCCGCACCGCCGCCCGGTCGATCCGGCCGAACCGGCGCAGCGGCTGGCGGCCCGTGAAGATGTTCTCGGCCACCGACAGGTCCGGGAACAGCGTCGGCTCCTGGTGGATGACCGCGATGCCCGCGTCCCGGGCGGCGGCCGGCCCGGCCGGCCGCAGCTCGCGCCCGTCGATCAGGAGTTCGCCGGAGTCGGGCTCGTGCACGCCCGCGAGCACCTTCACGATCGTCGACTTGCCGGCCCCGTTCTCCCCGACGAGCGCGTGCGCCTCACCGCCGAACAGCGCGAACGACACGCCGCGGACCGCCGCGACGGCGCCGAACGACTTGGTGACGTCACGCACCTCCAGCAGGGGAACCGCGCGTTCCGCGTCCATTCGGGGCCTCCGTCACTGAAATGTTTCAACGCAGTGATGAAGCCGGAGGTTAAGTGCAGTTCGCGTGACCGTCAACGGTTCTTCGGGAACTTCCCCGGGATGCGGCGTTCGTCGTTGCGGCACCGTAGTCGGAGAATCGCTGCGCTTCGGAGAATTGCTGGTACGTTTCAACGCCTGGTCGTCCGCCGCTGTCGTCCACGGGACCCGGGTTGCCGGCGGGGTCGCGCTACGCCGGGGTCGCGCGGCCGACCCGGGCGACCCCGCCGTAGCCGAGCGCCCGGGCGGGGCTGTCGTGCTCCGCCGGCGTGTCGGGCCGCCAGTCCGGCAGGAACACCAGACCGGGGTCGACCAGGCTCGCGTCGTCGCCGAACCACTCCAGGACCTCCGCGTGCGTGCGGACGAAGACCAGTTCGTCGGCCGCCGCGTAGGCGTCGACCAGGCGCGCCACCTCGGCCCGCAGCGCGGGTGGGGCGTGCTCGTCGGCGATGTGCGAGATGGCGAGGAGGCTGCCGGGCGCCAACCGGTCCCGGTAGGTCGCGACCAGTTCGCCGGGGCGGTCGTCGTCGGAGATGAACAGCAGCACGCCGACCATCAGCAGCGCGACCGGCTCGGAGAAGTCGAGCAGCCGTCGGGTCTCCGGGTGGTCGAGGATCGCCTCGGGGGCGCGGATGTCGGCCTGGATGATCGTCGTGGACGGGTCGTCGGCCAGCAGCCGCCGGGCGTGGCCGTAGGCCACCGGCTCGTAGTCGACGTAGACGACGCGGGACCGCCCGTCGACCTGCCGGGCGATCTCGTGCACGTTGCCGACGGTCGGGATGCCCGAGCCGAGGTCGAGGAACTGGCGGATGCCCTGGTCGAGGCAGAAGCCGACCACGCGGCGCAGGAACGACCGGTTGAGCCGGGTGACGGCGGGCACCGAGGGCGCGATCCGGAGCACCTGCTCGGCGAACGCGCGGTCGACGGCGAAGTTGTGCGCGCCGCCGAGGAAGTAGTCGTAGGCGCGGGCGGCGGAGGGCACGGTGAGCTCCGCGTCGCCTCGCGGCTCGACGGGCGGGGTGGACACGGTGCCCGCCTCCTTCCGGGAGGTCGGCCGAGCGGTCGCGCCCGAGCGTAGGGGCCGATCCCCACCCGTGTTACCGCCGTACTGGTGGACACGATGGGGTGATCCGGCGGCCATCGCGCTTAGCGGTGATCTCCACGCGGTACCTGGGGTGCGCCTGGCTGGTCTCGTGCCGTGCGGGGTGCCCGTTCCCGACTGGCCGGGGACGGGCGGGGAGTGGGAAGGGTGGTCCGGTGTCGCCTGGTCGGCGGCATGACCTGCGGTACCCGTGCCGGAGCGGTGCGGGCGCCGTGGTGCGGGTCGGCGCGGACGGGGGCGTCGGCAGTGCGTGGTCATCGCGACGGCGTCACCGGACCACCCGTTCCCCGCCGGCCGGCGGACGGCCGGGCGGCGGGTTCCCGGTCCCGGACGACGGCCGCTGTCGGACCCCTTTGGCACGCTGTGCCGCATGAACACCTTCGTGTTGGTCCACGGCGGTGGCGGCGGCCACCGGGACTTCGAGCTCCTCGAACCGGAACTGCGCCGGCTCGGGCACGACGTGGTCGCGCCCGACCTGCCGATCGACGACCCGTCGGCCGGGTTCGCCGAGTTCACCCGGACCGTGCTCGACGCCGTCGGCGACCGCCGGGACCTGGTCGTCGTCGGCCACTCCTACGGCGGCTTCACCGCGCCCCTGGTGTGCGCGCGGCTGCCGGTGCGGCTGCTGGTGTTCCTCGCCGGGATGATCCCGGCGCCGGGGGAGAAGCCCGGCGACTGGTGGGACAACACCGGGTTCGAGGGGCCCGAGGGCCTCGACGACGCCGAGACGTTCTTCACCGGCGTCCCCGCCGACGTCGCGGCTCGCGCCCTGTCGTACGGCCGCCCCCAGGTCAGCGCCGAGTACGCCGAACCGTGGCCGCTCGACGCGCTGCCGGACGTGCCGACGCGCGTGCTGCTGTGCCGCGACGACCGGTTCTTCCCGCCGGACTTCCAGCGCCGCGTGGCGCGCGAGCGGCTCGGCGTGGAGCCGGACGAGATCGACGGCGCGCACTGCGTCCCGACCAGCCACCCGGTCGAACTGGCCGAGCGGCTGGTGGGCTACCTGTCGTAGCGCGGCGGCGGGCGGTCCGCCCACGACGATCGCGGTGGCCCGGCCCGGGGGTTCGCGCCACCGAGCGCGCCACCGCCCCGTTCCCCGTGCCGCGGAACGGGTTGCCGAAGGTCCCGCCCGCCCGCTCGGCGGGAACGGGCGGACGGGGCCCGGCACTCCTTGACGCCCGCACCGGCCTGTGCTGCCATGCGACTTGAATTCTTTTCACGTCAGCGCGGTGTCAACGAGGAGGCCGTGGTGTCCCTGCTCCGCCGGTCCACGAAGGTGGCGGCGCTGACCGCCGCCGCACTGCTCGCCTGGTCGGGCACCACGGGTGCCACCGCCGCGCCCGCACCCGCCGCGCCCGCACCCGCCGCCCTGCCGACCGCCGCCGTCGCGCTGGGTGACAGCTTCGTCAGCGGCGAGGGCGCCGGGAACTACGTCCCGGTGACCGACGCCAACGGTGTGGCGCAGGGCTTCCCCGGCTGGTCGGCGCCCAACGACAACGCCTTCTTCTGCCACCGGTCGGCCAACGCCTCGCTGCACCGCGCCGACCTGCCCGGCATCCAGGCCAGGTTCAACCTCGCGTGCTCCGGCGGCCAGCCGCACGACATCGCGACCGCCTCCGGCAACCGGCCCAAGGGCCGGTCCGTCGCCTCCCAGCTCGACCAGCTCCGCGCGGTCGCGGGCAGCCACGACATCGACCTCGTGCTGGTGGGGCTCGGCTCGAACAACAGCTCGTTCACCTTCGGCGACGTGGCCTCGCTGTGCGCCAACCGCTTCATCGCCGACGCCTGGACCGGTTGGTGGGAGTTCTGGGCCGGCGACGTGCCGCAGGAGCCGTGCGCGGTGTCCGACCTGGCCACCGACGCCGAGATCGCGGCGGCGGCGGCCGAGACCACCGCGGCGCTGCGCCAGGTGCTGACCACCCTCGCCCAGGTCGACGCCGACGGGCGGCACCGGGTCGTGCTCCAGGACTACACCAACCCGCTGCCGCTCGACCTCGCGGCCGAGTACCACGAGGAGGACGGCCGCAGCGACACCCGCGACAAGTTCCGCGACCTCGGGGCCGAGCGGTACGCGGCGGGGTGCCCCGTGCACCGGGCCAGCCTCGCCCCGGGGCACTTCTTCTCCGCGGGCCTGAGCACCGTGGTCCGATCCGCGCACGCCGCGCTGTCCGCCGAGTTCCCCGGCGCCGACCTGGTCCACCTCGACGTGCAGCGGGCCTTCGACGGCGCCCGGCTGTGCGAGCGGACCGGCAGCCCCGGGTACGCCCTGGCCACCCCGATCCGGTTGCAGGACGGGCCGACCGGCGTGTTCGTCACCAGCCTCGCGGGCCGCGACAAGATCGCCGTGCAGCGGATCGCCCAGACCTGCGTCGACCACTTCCAGACCTGCCAGGAGTCGTGGCACCCCAACGCGTCCGGCCACGCGGTGCTCGGCCGCTGCCTCACCGGGGCGGCCACCGCCGGCACCCGGTCGGTCGCCTGCGTCCGCTCCGCCGACGGCACCGTCACGGTGCGCTGACCGGCCGGTCCCCCCGGTCGCGTCCGGGCCGGGGGACGGTCAGTCGGCCAGCCGCAGGAAGGCGTGCACGGACGTCCCGTCCGGGGAGGTGTGCGTGCGGACCAGGTCGGCGAGGTGGTTGACCACCAGCAGTCCGCGACCACCGTCCTGGTCGGGCGCGGCCGGTCGGCGGCCCGCCAGGGGATCGGTCAGCCGGCCGCCGTCCCGGACCCCGCAGACGACGTGGTCGGGGTCGCGCCACACGGCCAACCGACAGCCCGCGCCGGTGTGCCGGAGGCTGTTGGTCACCAGCTCGGTGACGACGAGCGCGACCTGCGCGGTCCGCTCGGCGGACAACCCCAGGCGCTCCGCCTCCGCGGTGGCGAACCGGCGCGCCCCGCGGAGGTCCGCGGTCGTGGCCACGGACAGCAGCGCGGCGTCCGCCGGGACGTCCAGCACCCGGTTGTACCGGACGACCACGTCGTCGGGGTCGTAGTGCCCGCTGTCGTAGCGCCGGGACGCCTCCCACACCTCGGGATGCGTGGCCAGCGCGTCGGTCAGCGCCCGCTCGTCGAGCGCGGAGGTGTCGTACGGGCACACGATGCTGACGTCGCGCCCGGCGAACGCGAGGTTGATCAGGGCCTCGTGCTGGGCGCAGGCGGGGTACTCGACGTCCGAGCGCCCGGCCCAGACCGGCTCGCCGACGATGCGCACGCGCCCCTCGGGGTGACCGTCGGCGAACCGGCGCAGCACGCCGGGGATGATCCGGCCGGGGTTGCGCCCCTCGACCTCCATGTCGATCAGCAGCACGTCGGTCGCGGCGTCGCCCAGGGCCTCGCGCAGCAGCGCCAGCCGTTCGCGGGGCACCGCCGCGGCGACCGGGTAGCCCAGCGCCAGGCCGTCGGTGAGGAACGGCACGAGCACCCGCAGGTACTCCTCGTCCGACGCGTAGAACAGGGCGGGGTGGACGAAGCCGCCCCGGGGCGGCAGGTCGGTGACGGTCACGCGGTCCTCTCGACCCGCACGCCGGTGATGCCCAGCATGTCCACCAGCGTGTCGACACCCGGCCACGGCGTGCGCAGCACGAGGCACGCGCCGAGGCCGGCGGCGTGGTCGGCCAGGCGCAGCAGGGCGCGGTGGTCCAGGAAGGCGAGGTCGCCCGCTTCCAGCACCAGCCTGCCCCCGTCCGGGCGCAGGCCGGCGCGCTCCAGCGCGACCGCGAACAGGTCCCCGTTGAACAGGTCGACCTCGCCGCCCAGTGCGGCGGCCACCCGACCCCCCGCGGCGTGCAGCCGGAACCCGGCGGTGCCGTCGTTGCTGCTCGGGTGCATGCAGGCGATCTGGGCGAACGCCCGGTCGTCCACCTCCGCGGCGGCGTAGGCGCACATCGCCGAGAACGGGTGCCCGGTCATGTAGTGGTCGACCAGGTGCTCGTAGCGGGCGAACGCGGCCAGCTGCTCGGGCGTGCGCACCAGGGCGGTGCAGTCGGCGGCGACGCGCAGGCCGGTGAACCCCGCGGCCAGGGCCGCCTCGGTCGCCTCGGCGTAGGTGCGCACCTGCGCGGCGGGCTCGACCACCGCGCCGACGCGGTAGGTCGCGTCCAGCGAGGCGACGCCGGCCGCGCCGGAGCGCAGCGCCTCGTCGATCCCCTCGATGCCGCGCAGGTCCTCGACCAGGGCGGCCGGCTCGCCGGTGCCGACGTAGCCGATGCGGTGACCCCGGGCCAACCCGTCGGCGAGGAACTCGCGGGCGCGGTCGAGGAAGTCGGCCCGGTCGTCGTAGCGCCAGCACACGTGGTCGTGGGCGCCGAGCTCGCGCGCGTGCGTCACCAGCCCTGATCTGCGCATGACGCCAGAGTAGACCCCGGGCCTGGCCCCGGACCCCGTCGACCGGCGCGCCCGGCGGAGGCCGCCGGGCTGGTCGCGGGGAGCGCGGACGGCCCCTGCGGGCGCCCTACGCCGGCACCGGTCGGGAACGCTCCCCGACGAGCCCGTTCGCCCGGGCGGCCAGCGCGTCGAGCGCCCGCACGAGCCAGTCGTCCAACCGGGGCGCGGGCAGACCCGCCGGACCGGTCAGGCAGGCGCTCACGGCGCAGCGGCCGGGGCTGAGCCGCAGCACCCGCAGCACACCGGTGCAGGCGGGGGAGACCGGGTCGCCCCACGTCACGGACAGGTTCGCCCAGTCGACCGCGAGCCGCCGCTCAACGATCCCGCCGCGCACCCACAGCCGGACGACGTGGGCGCCGCAGCGCTCCACCTCGACGCCCTCGGGCAGCCAGGACGACAGGTGCTCCAGGTCGGTGACGACGTCGAACACCGCCTCGGCGTCCGCGGGCACCGACCTGGTGCGCTCCGCCCGGGGCACGGGTGCCGCGTGTGCTCGCTCGGTGTTCACGGTCCTCCAGGTGGGTGGTTCGACGGTGTTCGCCGCCCATCCTGCGGGACACCGCCGTCCGCGCACCTGACGACTGCCTGACGATCGGGCCTCACCCCGGACGACGGGGCCGATCTCGCGCAGGTGCTCCTCGACCCGGGTGCGCTGCGCGGCCGGCGGCCGGGTGACGCCGCGGCCCGGCGCGGTCAGCTCGTGCCCGACGTGCGGCGGCACGCCGGGGTGGCGACCTCGCCGCGCCGCACCCGGTGCACAGTGGACACCGCTCGCCGCGGACGCGGACGAGCAGGAAGGGAGCGATGGCACCCCACGATCTGCCCGGAGGCGTCTACCGGGTCGGCGACCTCGACCTGACCAGGGTCGGCTACGGCGCCATGCAGCTGGCCGGTCCCGGCGTGTTCGGGCCACCGGAGGACCGCGACGCCGCGGTCGCGGTGCTGCGCACCGCCGTCGACCTGGGCATCCGGCACATCGACACGGCCGACTTCTACGGGCCGCACGTCACCAACGAGATCATCCGGGAGGCGCTGCACCCCTACCCGGACGACCTGCACGTCGTCACGAAGGTCGGCGCCCGCCGCGACGAGCGGGGCGGGTGGCCGCACGCCCGCACGCCCGACGAGCTGCGCGACCAGGTCCACGACAACCTCAGGCGGCTCGGGCTCGACGTGCTCGACGTCGTGAACCTGCGGGTCGGCGGCCTCGAAGCGCCCGAACCCGGCTCGATCGCCGAGCAGTTCGGCGCGCTCGCCGAGCTGCGGGAGCAGGGCCTGATCCGGCACCTGGGCCTGAGCACCGTCAACGCCGAGCAGCTCGCCGAGGCGCGGGGGATCGCGCCCGTCGTGTGCGTGCAGAACCTCTACAACATCGCCCGGCGCGAGGACGACGCCCTGGTGGACCTCACCGCCCGGCAGGGCATCGCGTACGTCCCGTACTTCCCGCTGGGCGGCTTCACGCCGCTCCAGTCCGACGCCCTGGGCGCGGTGGCGGAGCGGCTCGGCCGGACGCCGATGGCCGTCGCGCTGGCCTGGCTGCTCCGGCGCTCGCCGAACGTGCTGCTGATCCCGGGCACGTCGTCGGTCGAGCACCTGCGGGAGAACGTCGCCGCCGCCGCGCTCGACCTGCCCGCCGACGCGGTCGCCGAACTCGACGCGATCGGCGGCTGACGCGGGGTGGGGCGCGTCCCGGACGTGCCCCACCGCCCGTGTCCACACCGGACGGTTCGCCGAACGGCCGGGTGTGACCGGATCGTGTGACCGCGGGCGGATGGGCGTGCGGCTTCCGGGTGACCCCCCTAGCGTGGCCGGGACCGCACCGCTGGAGGGCACATGAGCAGGGCGCACGACGAGGCGTTCTCCTACGAGGGGCGCCCGCTGCCGCGCCCCGGCGAGGAACTGGTCGACCAGGGCCTCGGGTTCGACCTCGGCACCGTGATGAGCCGGCGGCTGACCCTGCGGGCCCTCGGCCTGGGCGCCGCCGCGGTGGGGCTGGCCGCGTGCTCCGGCGGGTCGGGCGGCTCCGGCGCGTCGACGGCCGCGTCCACCTCGACCGCGACGTCGACCGCGCAGCTGCTCCAGGAGATCCCCGACGAGACGGCCGGGCCGTACCCCGGCGACGGCTCCAACGGGCCGGACGTGCTCGACCGCGACGGTGTGGTGCGCAGCGACATCAGGTCCAGCTTCGGCGGTCCGACCGGGAAGGCCGAAGGCGTGCCGATGACCCTCGACCTGGTGGTCAGCGACCTGGCCGACGGCGGCGCGCCGTTCGAGGGCGCCGCCGTCTACGTGTGGCACTGCACGCGGGAGGGCGGCTACTCGCTCTACAGCCAGGGCATCGAGGGCGAGAACTACCTGCGCGGGGTGCAGATCGCCGACAGCTCCGGGAAGGTGAGCTTCACCAGCATCTTCCCCGCGTGCTACTCCGGGCGTTGGCCGCACGTCCACTTCGAGGTCTACCCCGACCGGGCGAGCATCACCGACGTGGCCGAGGTCATCGCCACCTCGCAGGTCGCACTGCCCGCGGACGCCTGCGGGGAGGTGTACGCGGAGAGCGGCTACGAGGGGTCGGCGGACAACCTGGCGAAGGTCACGCTGGACGGCGACAACGTGTTCGGCGACGACGGCGGCGTCACGCAGCTGGCCACCGTGACCGGTGACGTGTCGAACGGCTACCAGGTCACGCTCGCGGTCGGCGTCGACACCACGACGACCCCGACGGGCGGCGGGACCCGACCGGGCAGCGACGGGCAGCCGTCCGGCGCACCGCCGTCCGGGACACCCTCCGGCACTCCGTCCGGGGCCCCGTCCGGCACGCCGACGTCGCGGTAGCGGGCGAGCGGGTGGCGCGGCCGTGGGCGATGCTGTGCGGCGTGAGCACCGAGGACGGGAGCCGCCCATGACCGACCGCCCCACGATCGTCGTCACCGGGGCCACCGGCCGGCTGGGCGGTCGCGTCGCCCGACGCCTCGCCGACGCGGGCCTGCCGCAGACCCTGCTGGTGCGCGACCCCGCCCGCGCCCCCGGGCTGTCCGGCGCACGCGTGCTGCGCGCCGCGTTCACCGACCGGGACGCCGTCCGCGACGCCCTGCGCGGCAGTGACGTCGTCCTCATGGTCTCGGCCTCGGAAACCCCCGACCGGGTGGAACAACACCGCACGTTCGTGGACGCCGCGGTCGACGCCGGGGTCGGGCACCTCGTCTACACCTCGTTCTGCGGAGCGGCCCCGGACGCCGCGTTCACGCTCGCCCGCGACCACTGGGCCACCGAGCGGCACATCCGGGCGAGCGGCCTCGCCTTCACGTTCCTGCGTGACAACCTGTACGCCGACTTCACGCCCGGCCTCGTCGGCGACGACGGCGTCATCCGCGGCCCGGCGGGTGACGGACGGGCCGCGGTGGTCGCCCAGGACGACATCGCCGACGCCGCCACCACCGTGCTCACCGACCCCGCCCGCCACGCGGGCGCGACCTACGACCTCACCGGGCCGGAGGCGCTCACCCTCGCCGAGGTCGCCGAGGTGCTGTCCCGCGCCACCGGGCGCGAGGTCGTCTACCGCCCCGAGACCGTGGAGGAGGCGTACCGGTCGCGCGCCCACCACGGCGCACCCGACTGGCAGCTCGACGCGTGGGTGTCCACCTACACGGCCATCGGGCGCGGCGAGCTGGCCGCCGTCACCGACCACGTGCCCCGCCTCACCGGGCGTCCCGCCACCCCGTTGGCCGACGTCGTGCGCGCGACCGGCTGACCGGTCCACCCGGGACGTCCGCCGACGACGCCCGGAGGGGGCGCCGACCGGCGCAGGCCCGCGTTCCCGGCGACGATGGGGGAGTGGAAGCCAGGACGCGCGCACCCGGCCGGGCGCCGGCGGCGGTGGTGTGGGAGCGCTACGCCGAGCCGGCGCGGTGGCCCGGGTGGGCGCCGCAGATCACCGGGGTCGAGGCGTCGGCGCGGCGGATCGCCCCCGGCGTCACCGGACGCGTGCGGGGCCCGCTGGGCGTGCGGGTCGCGTTCACCGTGACCGAGGTGGACCCGACGGCCCGGACGTGGGCGTGGGACGCCCGGCTCGGACCCGTCCGGCTGCGGCTGCGCCACGGCGTCGAACCGGACGGGGCGACGTGGCTGGTGGTGCGCGGCCCGGCACCGGTGGTCGTGGCCTACCTGCCGATCGCCCGCCTCGCCCTGCGCTCGCTCACGCGCCGCTAGGGCCGCTCACGTGATCGGGGCCTCCCGTCCCGGCGACGACGGGGAGGCGGGGCGGTCGGCCCCCGCGTGACGCCGATCGACACCGCACCCCGCGGTTGGGGACCACGGCGGGCGGTGGCGGGACAAAGGCAGTGACAAAACCGACCCGCGATCAGTACATTCCGCGTCGAATCGCGTGGTCGGCGCGGTGCGGGGGCATCACACGGGGGCACGTTCGCCTTCTCCTCGCGCGCCCGCACGCCAACAGGAGGAAGAATGAGACGTCGTCTTGCGGCGTTGGTCGCGGCGTGCGCGCTGCTCGTGCCGTTCACGGGCACGGCGAGCGCCGACTCGCTGCTGTCCGAGGGCATCGTCACGGCCCGGTTCACCGGCCAGCCGGTGCCCGGCGCGTGCGTCACCGCCTTCGACGCGAACCAGGTCCAGGTGGCCCAGGCCTGCGCCGACGAGAGCGGCCGGTACTCGCTGAGCGTCCCGACGGGTTCGTGGGGGCCGTTCAAGCTGCGCACCACCGGCGAGGGGTACGCGGACACCTGGTACGCCCGCCACTCCGCCGCGGACGCGCGCGACTTCGCCTCGGCGGACCCCGTCTACACCGGCAACCCCCGGCACGAGCTCGGGCTGCGCCCGCCCGGCATCGGAGTGCTGCGCGGGACGCTGACCACCTCGGCCGGCGCGCCGATCGCGAACGCGACGGTCGCGATCGTCGACGTCGACGGCAACCGCTGGGGACCGTCGACCGGCACCGCGGGCGACGGGACCTACCGGTTCACCGGCCTGTGGCCCGGCCACTACAAGATCCAGTTCCGCACGCCCTACGACGGCGAGCAGTGGTACCACCGGCAGGAGTCCATCGCGGACGCCGAGGCCGTCGTGGTGGCCGGTGACGTCGAGACCTCGGTGGACGAGCAGACCTTCCCGCCCGGCACGGTCGACCTGACCGTGGTGGACGAGGTGTCCGGCGCGCCGGTCCGCAGCTTCTGCGTCTTCACGCCGGGCGTGGGCGCCGACCGGCCGTGCACCACCGACGGGCGGATCGCCTACCAGCTCAAGCGCGGCACGTACACGCTCCACATCGCGCCGGACAAGACCCACTTCGGGGTCGACCACGGCGGTGTCGTGGTCCGCTCCGGCGAGACCACGCCGGTGGTCGCCCAGGCGAAGCCGGGGGTCGCGATCCGCACCACCGTCCGCGACGCCCGCACCGGCGCGCCCGTGGCCGGCACCTGCGTGGAGCCGATCGACGTCGGCGCGCACGGCGTGTCCGGCGAGCGGGCGGCCGAGTGGTGCAGCGACGCGTCCGGTGTCGTGGCGCTCGGCCCGCTGACGCCGGCGGCCTACCGGCTGCTGGCCCGCCCCGCCGCCCCGCACGGCCTCCAGTGGGTCGGGTGGCTCGGTGGCACCGGGGACCAGCGCCTGGCGCGCCGGGTCGACGCCACGCCGGGTCGGTGGACGGACCTGCCGCCGATCCGCCTCGACCGCGCCGGCACAGTCACCGGGGTGGTGACGGACCGGGTCACCGGGGCCGGCGTCGCGGAGGTGTGCGTCTTCCCGTTCGCCGCGCCGGGCGCCTACGGCGAGACGTGCACCGACCAGGCCGGCGCCTACCGGCTCACCGGCCTCGGCCCGTACCGCTGGCCGCTGGAGTTCGCGCACCGGCCGGGCGAGTACGCCTGGCAGTGGTCGGGCGGTGCGGCGGACCGCTTCGCCGCGACCCCCGTCCGGGTGCGCGCCGAGCGCGAGGTCGCGCACGACGAGTCCCTCGTGGTGGGCGGCAGCGTGAGCGGCACGACGGCCGTGGACGGCGACGAGTACGCCTGGGTGCACGTCATGGCGGTGAACGCCCGGACCGGTGACGTCGCCGGCGCCGGGGACACCAACTACGGGAACGGCTACGTGGTCCGCGGCCTGGGCACCCAGGAGGTCAAGCTCCGCTTCCGCGCCGTCGAGCGGGAGCCCCGGGAGGTCTGGTACCGGGACGCCGCGTCCTTCGGCGCCGCGACCCCGGTCGCGGTCACGGCGGGCGCGGACGTGCCGGGCGTCGAGCAGCACATCGGGTAGCGGCGTGCGGGCGGGTCACCGGGAGGTGGCCCGCCCGCACCCGTCAGCCGGCGGCCCGGGCGATCCAGTCGGCGCGGTGGGGGGCTTCGGCGCCGATGGTGGTGTCGTCGCCGTGGCCGGTGTGCACGACGGTGTCCGGTGGCAGGGTGAGCAGCCGGTCGGTGATCGACTCGATGATGGTGTCGAAGTCGGAGTAGGAGCGGCCGGTGGCGCCGGGGCCGCCGTGGAACAGGGTGTCGCCGGTGAACACCGCGTTCAGGTCGGGGGCGTGGAAGCAGACCGCGCCGGGGGCGTGGCCGGGGGTGTGCAGGACGTGCAGCGCGGTGCCCGCGACCTCGATGACCTGGCCGTCGGCGAGTTCGCCGCCGGGGTCGGTGTCGGGGTGCGTGAGCCGCCACACGACCAGGTCGTCGGGGTGCAGCAGCACGGGCGCGCCGGTGCGCCGCGACAGTTCCGGCGCGACGCGGACGTGGTCGTCGTGGGCGTGCGTGGCCAGGATGGCCTTGACCTCGCGGTCGCCCACCACCCGCATGATCCTGTCCACGTCGTGCGGGGCGTCGACGACGACGCACTCGGTGTCGTCGCCGATCACCCAGACGTTGTTGTCGACGTCGAAGGTCTGCCCGTCCAGGCTGAACGTGCCCCGCGTGGTGGTGTGGTCGACGCGGGCCATCAGAAGACCACCACGGAGCGCAGGACGTCGCCGTGGTGCATCTTGGCGAAGGCCTCCTCGACCTGGTCGAGGGCGATGGTCTCGGTGACGAAGGCGTCGAGGTCGAGGCGGCCCTGCCGGTGCAGGTCGATCATGTAGGGGAAATCGCGGGTGGGCAGGCAGTCGCCGTACCAGGAGGACTTCAGGGAGCCGCCGCGGGAGAACAGGTCGATCAGCGGCATCTCCAGCCGCATCTCCGGGGTGGGCACGCCGACCAGCACGACGGTGCCCGCGAGGTCGCGGGCGTAGAACGCCTGCTTCCAGGTCTCGGGCCGGCCGACGGCGTCGATCACGACGTCCGCGCCGAACCCGCCGGTCAGCTCGCGGACCCGCTCGACGACGTCCTCGTCCTTGGCGTCGACGGTGTGGGTGGCGCCCAGGCCGGTGGCCTGCTCCAGCTTCCGCGGGTCGAGGTCGACGGCGATGATCGTGGTCGCGCCCGCGACCCGCGCGCCGGCGACGGCCGCCGCGCCGACGCCGCCGCAGCCGATGACGGCGACGGAGTCGCCGCGGCCGACGTTGCCGGTGTTGACCGCCGCGCCGAAGCCGGCCATGACGCCGCAGCCGAGCAGGCCGGCGGCGGCGGGGGAGGCCTGCGGGTCGACCTTGGTGCACTGGCCGGCGTGCACGAGGGTCTTCTCGGCGAACGCGCCGATGCCCAGCGCGGGGGACAGCGGGGTGCCGTCGGCCAGCGTCATCGGCTGCGAGGCGTTGTGGGTGTCGAAGCAGTACCAGGGCCGGCCGCGCAGGCAGGCGCGGCACTTGCCGCACACCGCGCGCCAGTTGAGGATCACGAAGTCGCCGGGCGCGACGTCGGTGACGCCGTCGCCGACTGCTTCGACGATCCCGGCGGCCTCGTGGCCGAGCAGGAACGGGAACTCGTCGTTGATCCCGCCCTCCCGGTAGTGCAGATCGGTGTGGCACACGCCGCACGCCTGCACCTTCACCACGGCCTCGCCCGGACCGGGGTCGGGGACCACGACGTCCACCACCTCGACCGGAGCGCCCTTGCCCCGTGCGACCACACCGCGAACCGTCTGAGCCACGTAGATCCTCCTCGATGCCCGCTGTCGGGTCCAGTTCTATGCCACGAAGGCCGGATCGCGAAACCACCCCCGCCCGGCCGGCCACCTTCGCTCCACAGTGGAGTGGCCGAGACGACCGCCCGGCACGCCACGACACGAAGTGCGACAAGCGGTGTACCCGGGCGGGTGATCCGAGTGCACCTGGTGGTGCCCCGGTGGACAGGCCGGGATCGGAGCCGGACCGTGGGGAACCCCTGCACGACCTGACGCCTCCCGAGGAGCGACCACCGATGTCGAGCACCCTCCGCGCCGCCGCGCTCACCCTCGCGGTCCTCGCCGCGCCCCTCGTGGCCGCCGCACCCGCGTCCGCCGATCCCGGCATCTGCATCGACCACGTCATGGAGCAGGGCGTCGAGGCGACCGACGCGGTGCTGTACGCCTGCAAGATCGCCAAGAGCGGTCTTCCGGGGGACGTCCGGCGGTGCCGCAACATCCTCCAGGCCGAGGGCGTGCCTCCCGCGGAGGCCCGCCACGCGTGCCGCATCGCGTCCTACCCCGAGGACTAGCGCCGGCCGCCGCCCGCACCCCCGAGCCCACAGGAGCAGGGATGGACCCGACCCCGGAGTTCCCGACCACCGACCACCTGCGGGTGATCTTCCGGCTGCGCGCCGAACCGGGCGCCGGCCCGCGGCTCCGCGACGCCTACGAGCGCATCCGCCACGAGGTCGCCCGGGTCGAGGGCTACCTCGGCGACCAGCTGTGCCAGTCCGCGCACGACCCGGACGAGTGGGTCATCACCAGCGAGTGGGCGAGCCCGCAGCACTTCGCCACCTGGGAGGCGACCGCCGGGCACCGCGCCCTCGCCGCTCCGCTGATGGCGTGCGTGACCGATCGCGAATCGCGGCGCTACCTCGTGCGGGCGACGACCCGCGCGCCGCAACGACAGGAAGTGGGAGGCACGCCGTGAACCGCTACGCCTTGACGTTCGCCGTGCGGCCGGGGTCCGAGGCCGCCGTGGCCGAGATCCTCTCCGGCTACCACCGGCCACCGCCCGGCGCGTCGGGCGGCGGCGCGTCGGGCGGCGGTCCGCCGCGCGCCCTGCTCGACCGCACCTCGGTGTTCATGGCCGGACCGACCGTCGTGCGGGTCGTGGACATCACCTGCCCGCCCGCCGAGGCGATCCGCCACCTGGCCGGCCGGCCGCAGATCCGGGCCGTGGAGGAGCGCCTGCGACCGCACCTGCTCGAACCGCGCGACCTGGCCGACGAGGACGACCGCCGCCGCTTCCTGGCCACCTCCGTGATGCGGGTGACCGGGCGGCGCGGCACGGCCGAGCGCGGGGCGCCCCGGACCGCCGCGCTCTACCGGACGCTGCCGGGACGCGGCCGCGAGGTGGCCGGGCTGCTCGCCGCCGAGGCGCCCCTCGACGGTGCCGTCACCGTGTTCCGCCGCCACGACCTCGTCGTGCACCTCACCGAGTCCGCGGCGCCGGGCCACGCGCCCGGCTCGCCGCCGGTGCCGCTGGCGGGCCTGCTCGCGCCGCTCGTGCGGCTCGCGCGGCCGATGACCCTGGTGACCGACCGAGTGGTGGAGGTGGCGGCGTGACCGGGCAGCTGCACCGGGCGGTGAGCCCGGCCGACGTCCCGCCCCTGCTGCACCGCGGCGGTGACGTGCGCGTCCTGCTCGGCCCGAAGACCGTGGGCTCGACCAGCGGCTTCCTCGGCGTGCTGGCGCTGGCGCCCGGCGAGCGGGTCACCGAGCACTACCACCCGTACTCCGACGAGTACCTCTACGTGGTGGCGGGCGAGGTCGAACTGGACCTCGACGGAGTCCCGCACCGGCTGACCGCCGACCAGGCGATGCTGGTGCCGCTCGGCGTCCGGCACCGGGTCCGCAACACCTCCGCCGCGCCCGCGCGGCTGGTGTTCCACCTGTGCCCGCTCGCGCCCCGGCCCGAACTGGGGCACGTGGACACGGAGCCGACGCCGTGACCCGCCGGGTGGCGGTGACCGGCATCGGGGTGGTGGCACCCGGCGGCACCGGCACGAAGGCGTTCTGGGAGCTGCTGACCGCGGGCCGCACCGCCACCCGCACGATCTCGCTGTTCGACGCGACGGGCTTCCGGTCGCGGGTGGCCGCCGAGTGCGACTTCGACCCCGCCGAGGCCGGGTTGACGGCGGCCGAGGTCGCCCGGATGGACCGCTACGTCCAGTTCGCCGCGGTGGCCGCCGCGGAGGCGTGGGCCCAGGCCGAGCTGGAGGTGGCCGACCCGTGGCGGGTGGGCGTGTCCATGGGCTCGGCCGTCGGCGGCACGACCCTGCTGGAGCGCGACTACGTGGCGACCTCCGACCGGGGTGCGCGCTGGCTGGTCGACCCGGCGGCGGCCTCCCCGTTCCTGCACCTCGCCCTCTCGCCCGCGACGCTCGCCACCGAGGTGGCCGACCGGGTCGGCGCACGAGGACCGGTGCGCGCCGTCTCCACCGGCTGCACCGCCGGCCTGGACGCGGTCGGCCACGCGGCGCGGCTCGTCGAGGAAGGCGTGGTGGACGTGGTGCTCGCGGGCGGGGCGGAGTCGCCGATCTCGCCGATCGCGGTGTCCTGCTTCGACGCCATCCGGGCCACCACCGCCCGCAACGACGACCCGGGGCACGCCGCCCGGCCGTTCGACCTGGACCGCGACGGGTTCGTGCTCGGTGAGGGCGCCGCCGTGCTGGTGCTGGAGGAGCGCGAGCACGCACTCCGGCGCGGCGCCGTGGTGCTCGCCGAGGTCGCGGGCTTCGCGACCCTGAGCAACGCCTTCCACATGACCGGCCTGCGGCCCGACGGCGTGGAGATGGCCGAGGCCGCGCGGCGCGCGCTCGACCAGGCCCGCGTCGCGCCCTCCGATGTCGACTACGTCAACGCGCACGGCTCCGGCACGAAGCAGAACGACCGGCACGAGACGGCCGCGTTCAAGCGGGTCCTCGGCGAGCACGCCCGCACCACGCCGGTCAGCTCGGTGAAGTCCATGGTCGGCCACTCGCTGGGCGCGATCGGCTCGATCGAGCTGGCCGCGTGCGTGCTCGCCATGACCGACGGGGTCGTGCCGCCCACGGCCAACCTCGACACCCCCGACCCCGAGTGCGATCTGGACTACGTGCCGCACACCGCCCGCGAACGCGACCTGCGCGCCGTGCTGTCGGTGGGCAGCGGGTTCGGGGGCTTCCAGTCGGCGGTCGTGCTGACCCGGCCGTCGACGGCCCGGGAGGGGTCGTGAGCGCCGCCGTCGTGACCGGCGTCGGCGTGGTCGCCCCCAGCGGCGTCGGCGCGGACTTCTGGCCCGCCGTGCGGGAGGGGCGCCGGGCACTGGGGCCGCTGCGCCACTGGGAGCCCAACCCGTACCCGGTGCGCGTGGCCGGCGAGGTCGACGGGTTCGGGCCGGACGGGTGGGTCGACCCGCGCGTCGCCGTGCAGACCGACCGGTTCACGCACTTCGCGCTCGCCGCCGCGGACCTGGCGCTGCGCGACGCCGCCCTCGACCCGGCCACCGTGCCCGACTACGCGTTCGGCGTGGTGACCGCGAGCTACTCGGGTGGCGTCGAGTTCGGCCAGCGCGAGATCGAGGCCCTGTGGCGGCGCGGCCCCGCGCACGTCGGCCCCTACCAGTCCATCGCCTGGTTCTACGCCGCGAGCACCGGGCAGCTCTCCATCGGTCACGGCCTGCGCGGCCCGTCGTGCGTGCTGGTCGCGGACGAGGCCGGTGGCCTGGACGCGTTCGCCACCGCGCGCGGTGAGCTGGCCAGGGGCGCGCGGGCGATGCTCGCGGGCGGCGCGGAGGCGCCGTTCTGCCCCTACTCGATGTGCTGCCAGCTCGGCCTGGGCCTGCTCAGCACCGGCGAGGACCCCGGCACGGCCTACCTGCCCTACACCTCGCGCGCCGCCGGGTTCGCGCCCGGCGAGGGCGGCGCCGTGCTCGTCGTCGAGGACGCCGACGCCGCCCGGGACCGGGGCGCCACCGCACGGGCCGTCGTCGCCGGGCACGGCGCGACGTTCACCGGCCCGCGGCGCTACGAGGACTCCGCCGAGGGCCTCGCCAGGGCGGCGCGCACCGCCCTGGCCCAGGCCCGGCTCGACCCGGCGGAGGTCGACGCGGTGTTCCTCGACGCCCTGGGCGACCCGCGCGCCGACGAGGCCGAGGCGCGGGCGCTGCGCCTGCTGCTCGGCGACCGCCCCGTCCCGGTCACCGCCCCCAAGACCGGCTACGGCCGCTGCTACGCGGGCGCGGCGCCGCTCGACGTGGCGACCGCCGTCCTGGCCGTCGAGCACGGCGTCGTGCCGCCCACGCCGGGCGTGCGCGACTGGCGGTTCGACCTCGACCTGGTCACCGGCGAGGCCCGCCCGCTCGACGTCCGCACCGCGCTGGTCCTGGCCCGAGGCCTGCACGGCGGCAACTCGGCCCTGGTCCTGCGACGTCCCGAACCGACCCGAGGAGGAAATTGACGTGGACACCACCCCTTCCCCGACCGAGCTGGCGGGGCTGATCAGCCGCTGCACCGGGGTCGTCGTGACCGAGGACCGGCTCACCGACGGCAGCACCACGTTCGCGGACCTCGACGTGGACTCGCTCGGCCTGATGGGCGTGCTCGCCGAGCTCAAGCGCAACCACGGCCTGCCGGCCGACGTGGACATGACCACCCAGCAGTCGCCCCGCGAGCTGCTGACCGCACTGACCGGGAAGGCGTGACGATGGCCGGGCACACCGAGAACGAGGTCGTGGTCGACGCGCCGATGGACGTGGTGTGGGAGCGCACCAACGACGTCGAGCGCTGGCCGGAGCTGTTCAGCGAGTACGCGTCGGCGGAGGTGCTGGAGCGCGACGGGAACCGCGTGCTGTTCCGGCTCACCATGCACCCCGACCCGGACGGCAAGGTCTGGAGCTGGGTCTCCGAGCGCGTCGCCGACCCGGTCGCCCGCACGGTCACCGCGCGTCGCGTCGAGACCGGGCCGTTCGAGCACATGGACATCCGCTGGACCTACGAGCAGGTCGACGGCGGCGTGCGCATGCGGTGGGTGCAGGACTTCGCGATGAAACCGGGCGCGCCCCTCGACGACGACGCGATGGCCCGGCGCATCAACGAGAACACCCCCGTGCAGATGGCGTTGATCAAGCGGAAGGTCGAGGAGGTCGCGTGCACCGCACCCTGATCGTCGCCAGGATGCGCCCCGACGCCGCCGAGGACGTCGCACGCGTGTTCGCCGAGTCGGACAACCGCACCGACCTGGCCGGGGTGATCGGGGTGCGCGCCCGCAGCCTGTTCCGGTTCGGCGAGCTGTACCTGCACCTCATCGAGGGCGACCGGCCGCTGGCCGAGGCCGTGTCCGCGCACCGCTACCACCCGGAGTTCCGGCGGATCAGCGAGGACCTGCGGCCGTTCATCTCGCCCTTCGACCCGCAGGCGTGGCGCGAGCCCAAGGACGCGCTGGCGACCGAGTTCTACCACTGGGAGCGCGATGAGTGAGCCGGTGCGCGTTCCGGTGCTGATCGCGGGCGGCGGCGTCACCGGGCTGTCCGCGGCGGTGTTCCTCGCCCACTTCGGCGTGCCGTCCCTGCTCGCCGAACGCCGGCCCGCGCCGCTCGCCGAACCCCGGGCCCGCTCCCTGAACCCGCCCACGGTGGAGCTGTACCGGGCGGTGGGGCTGGAGCGGGCGATCCGCGCCGTCCGCTCGCCGGTGGCCGACCACACCGTGGTCGCGCACGCGGAGAGCGTGGCCGGGCCCGAGCGGGTGCGGCTGCCCGACCGGAGCACCGCGGGCGGACCCGGCCAGTGGGTGCCGATCGACCAGGACCAGCTCGAATCCGTGCTGCGCGACCACGCCGGCGGCGCGGACGTGCGGTACGGCACCGAGGTCGTCGCGGTCGAGCAGGCCGCTGACGGCGTGTTCGCGACGCTGCGCTCGGCCGCCGGCGACGTGCGGGTGCGCGCCGGGCACCTGGTCGTCGCGGACGGCGCGCGCGGCGCGCTGCGCGACCTGCTCGGCATCGGGCACAGCGGGCCCGGCACGATCGCGCGCAAGCTCAACGTCCACTTCGAAGCGGACCTCGCCGGGCCGCTGCGCGGCCGCCGGGTCGTGGCGCTCACCGTCGCCAACCCGGCCGTGCGCGGGTTCCTCACCTCGGTGGACGGCGCGCGGCGGTGGCGGTTCGCGATCTCCCTCGAACCCGGGCAGGTCGCCGCCGACTTCCCCCGGGAGCGGTGCGCCGAGCTGGTGCGGGCCGCCGTCGGCGCGGACGGGGTGCCGATCGCGGTGGAGCGCGTCGCCGACGCCACCTGGGACATCGCGGGCCGCGTCGCCGACCGGATGCGGGTGGACCGGGTGCTGGTCGCCGGGGACGCGGCGCACACCATGCCGCCGGTGGGCTCGTTCGGCGTGGCGACGGGCGTGCAGGACGCGTTCAACCTGGCCTGGAAGCTCGGCCTGGTGCACGGCGGCGTCGCGGGGGAGGAGCTGATGGCCACCTACGAGGCCGAGCGGCTGCCGGTGGCGTGGGCGACGACGAAGCTGTGCGTGGAGCGGTACCGGGTGCTCAACGGCGGTCCCGGTGACGCCGCCGGGAACGGTGCGCGGCGCGGGCGGCTGATGTTCGAGTGCGCCTACCCGGACGGGGCGTTCGTCCCCGACCCGGACCACCCCCGCTCGACCCGCGTGGCGCAGGCGTCGACCGGGGACCTGCTCGGCGGCTGGGCGCTGCTGACCGGCGCGTTCGCGCGGGGCTGGGACGACGCGGCGGCACGGGCCGTCGTGCCGGTCACCTGCCGGCCCGCGCCCGGCCCGCTGGTCGCCGAGGGGGTGCCCCCCGACGGTGCGGTGCTGCTCCGGCCGGACGGGTTCGCCGCCTGGCGGGGCACGGACCCCGGCTCGCTGCACGCCGCGCTCGACCGCGTGCTGTGCCGGGAGGTGGACGGTCGGGAGGTGGGCGCCCCGGCCGCGAGCGCCGAGGACGTGGTCGGCGCACCGGCCGGGTAGCGGCCCGGGTCGGCCCCGAGGGCGGCGCCGACCCGGGCGGCCTGGCCCGCTGCTGCCAGTCGACGGACAGCTCGCGGGCCGGGCAACCGGTCCAGGCCAGGTGACGGTGGTCGGCCCGAGCACCCCGCCGCGCCCGGGCCGGCGGCGACCACGCCCACCGCGCCCGGCCCGGCCGCCGGGCAGTCGTCAGCGGTTGAACGCCGTGATCGCCGGGAGCGCCCTGCCGGACCAGTCGAACAGCGCCTGGTTGTCCCAGCCGTCACCCGAGTCCGGGTCGTAGGGGTCCCAGCCGTTGCCCGGCACCGCGTACCAGGTGGGTTCCCAGTACACGACCCCCAGCGCCCGCGGCACGGCCTGCACCACGCTGATCACGTCGCGGAAGTGCGCGAGCTGGCCCTCGGAGGTCGCCGGGTAGCCGGGCAGCAGCTTCGAGGAGTCGCTGAACGCGTTCGGCTCGGAGTCCGCGTCGGCCATCGTGAACGGGTAGGCGGTCTCCACCACCATCACGTCCTTGCCGTACCGCGCGGACACGTCGAACAGCGTGCGCTGCAACGCGCCGAGCGTGCCGTGCCAGTAGCCGTAGTAGGACAGTCCCACCACGTCGAACGGCACGCCGCGGCTCACCGCGTTGTCGAACCACCACCGCACGGTGCCCTGGTCCGCGCCGTTGGCCAGGTGCAGCATGACCTTCGTCGAGGACGACACCGCCCGCACCGCCGCCACGCCGCTCTTGAGCAGCGCGGACAGGTTGGCCCAGTTGTCCGACGACCCGTCCGGCAGCAGCATGCCGGGGTTGATCTCGTTGCCGACCTGGGTGTAGTCGGCCGTGGTCCCCTGTGCCTTCAGGGCGTTCAACACGTCATAGGTGTGGTCGTGGACCGCCTTCGTGAGCTGCGCGAACGAGTACCCCGCCCACGCGGCCGGCTTGCGCTGCCGACCCGGGTCGGCCCACGCGTCGGAGTAGTGGAAATCGATCATCAGCTGCATTCCCCGGTCCTTGACCCGCTTGGCCATCGCCAGCACCCGGGCCTTGTCGTTGTACCCGTCGGCGGGGTTGACCCACACCTTGAGCCGCACCAGGTTCATGCCGTTGGTCCCGAGCACCTGCAACGCGTCCTGCGCCTGCCCGGACGCCGTGCGGTACACGCCGCCGTTGGCCTCGGACTTGGGCAGGGTGGAGGTGTCGCCGCCGCGCACCGGCACCGCGGCGCGACCGCCGACGAACTCCAGGTCGTCGACGTTGATCCAGTTGCCGGCCTTGGCGTCGGACACCAGTGCGACCGTGCACCGGCCGCCGGACACCTGCGCGGACACCGCGACCCGCGTCCACAGCCCGTCCGCGCTGACCGGCAGAGCGACCCGCTGCTCCGCGCCGCCGCAGTCGCGCAGCGCCAGGTGCGCGGTGTTCTGCCAACCGGAGGACCGCACCCAGGCACGGGCCGTGTACCAACCGCTGGTCAGGCCGGTCAACGTCTGCCGGGTCTCCACCCGGTACGCGGAGGACGACCAGTGCGTGAGCCGGGTGCTGCCGCTGCGCCCGCCCGCCTCGGTGAACGAGGCGCCGCCGGTGCTCGTCCAGCCGGACGCGCCGGACTCGAAACCGGGGTTGGCGAGCGTGCTCGCGGCGACCGCCTGCGGCGGTGGTGCGAGCGCCGCCGCGGCGAGCACCGCGGCGGTGAGCAACGTGGGGAATGCGGACATCGGTTCGTCCTCCTCGTCGAGAACGCGGTGGGTGGGTCCGCTCAGCCGGTGCGCAGCACGGCCACCGTGCCCGCGGGCACGGTCAGCAGGCCGTCGCAGCGCCCGCCGGTGAGCAGTTCGGTGCCCGACGCCTCGATCCGCGCGTCGACGTCGGTGTGGTTGAGCACGAACAGGTACTCGGCGTCCGGGCCGTGCCGCCGCACGACCTCCACGTCACGTGGCAGGTCGGCGGGTTCGACGCCCGCGTCCCGGTACGCCCCGCGCAGCACGCCCGCCAGGTCGTCGCCGCGCAACCGGGTCGAGAGGTACCAGGCGCTGCCGCCGCCGAGCCGGTGCCGGGTCACGGCGGGTTTCCCGGCCGCCGGGCCGTCGGCGTACTCCAGCACGGTCTCCGCGCCGTGCGGCCGGAGGTTCTCGGCCCACACGTCGCCCGTCGCGCCCCCGCTGAGGGAGACGCGCTCGCCGGCGCGCAGCGGCAGGAACTCCTCGACCTCCAGGCCGAGCACCTCGCGCAGCGCGCCGGGGTGGCCGCCGGGGTGCACGGCGTCGTTGTCGTCGACGATGCCGGAGAAGTACGACACGACGAGCGTGCCGCCGTCGCGCACGTACCGCCCGAACACCGCCGCGGTGCCCGGCGCGGTCAGGTACAGCGAGGGCGCGACGACCAGCCGGTAGCCCGCGAGGTCCTGACCGGGGGCGACGAAGTCGCAGGTCAGGTGGGCGTCCCAGAGCTGCTCGTAGAACGCGGCGACGCGTTCGCGGTAGTCGAGGTCCACCGACGGGCGCCACGCCAGCTCCAGCGCCCACCACGACTCCCAGTCCCACACCACGGCCACGTCCGCGCGCACCAGGCTGCCGCGCAGCTCCGCGAGCGACCCGAGGTCGGCGCCCAGCCGCACCACGTCCCGCCACACCCGGCTGCGGGTGCCCGAGTGCGGCAGCATCGCCGAGTGGAACTTCTCCGCGCCGAAGCGCGAGGCCCGCCACTGGAAGAACATCACCGCGTCCGCGCCGCGCGCCACGTGCGCCAGGCTGTTGCGGGCCAGCTCGCCCGGCCGCTTGGCGATGTTGCGGGGCTGCCAGTTGACCGCGCCGGTGGAGTGCTCCATGAGCATCCACGGCCGCCCGCCGGCCACCGCGCGGGTCAGGTCGGCCGACATGGCCAGGTCGATGTGGTTGCGGTCGGCCTCGGCGGTCAGGTAGTGGTCGTTGGCGACCACGTCGACCTCGCGGCCCCAGCGCCAGTAGTCGACGGACTTGCAGTTGGTGGTCATGAAGTTCGTGGTGACGGGCGCGGACGAGTGCTCGCGCAGCACGTCCCGCTCGGCCCGGTAGCAGGCCAGCAGCTCGTCGGAGCAGAACCGCAGGAAGTCCAGCTCCTGCGCGGGGTTGCCCGCGGTGGCGGTGGCGCGCGGCGGCTCGACCTCGTCCCAGTCGCCGTAGCGCTGGCCCCAGAAGGTGGTGCCCCACGCGGTGTTGAGGGCCTCCAGCGAGCCGTGCCGCTCCCGCAGCCACGCGCGGAACGCCGTCGCCGACTCCGGGCAGTAGCACGCGCCGACCGGCGCGCCGTACTCGTTGTGCACGTGCCACATCGCCAGCGCGGGGTGCGCGGCGTAGCGCTCGCCGACCGCGCGGGCGATGCGGGCGGCGGCCCGCCGGTAGGCCGGGGCCGACGGGCAGAACGTGGCCCGCGAGCCGCGTTCGAGCACCACGCCGTCCCGCGTGACGGGCCGGATCTCCGGGTGCGCCCGGTACAGCCACGCCGGCGGCACGACGGTGGGCGTGGCGAGGTTGACCGAGACGCCCGCGCCGTGCAGCAGGTCGAGCAGTCGGTCCAGCCAGCCGAAGTCGAACTCGCCCGGCCGCGGTTCCAGCAGCACCCACGAGTGGATGGCGACGCTGACCAGGTTCACCCCGGCCTGCCGCATCAGCTCCGCGTCCTGCTCCCACACCTCGTCGGGCCACTGCTCGGGGTTGTAGTCCCCGCCGTAGACCACCCCGGCCACGCCGACCGGCCAGAGCGGATCGGCCAGGTCGGCGGGCCGCGGTGCCACGAAGGTCATGGAAGCTCCTGCGCTGTGAACGTGCACGGTCTCGCCGCCGATTACGCCGCAGATAAAGACATGTGTCAAGTGGTTGACAGACCGCTGATGCGCACAACTACTGTGCACGTTCACAGTGCGGTTACCGCTGGCAGCGGCGTCAGCGACGCGAACCCCTCGGAGATACCAATGCGACTCGACCTGGCCAGGAAAGCCCTCGCGGTCGGACTCGGACTCGCCCTGCTCGCCGGCTGCGGCAGCGGCGCGGAGGAGGGCGGTCCCGTCGAACTGTCCTTCTGGGCGTGGGCGCCGAACATCGACGAGGTGGTGGAGCTGTGGAACGCCGGCCACCCCGACACCAAGGTCGTGGTGAGCAAGCAGGCGCAGGGCGACGACCTCGTCACCAAGCTGCTGACGAGCGCCAAGGGCGGGACCCCGCCGGACCTCGCGCAGGTCGAGTACCAGGCGCTGCCCACCCTGGTGAGCAACGACGTGCTGGCCGACATCTCCGAGGGAGCCTCCGGCGCGCGCGACCAGTTCGCGCCCGGCGTGTGGGACCAGGTCACGTTGGGCGGCGGCGGCGTGTACGCGGTGCCGCAGGACTCCGGGCCGATGATGTTCTACTACCGCGCCGACCTGTTCCGGCAGTACGGCCTGACCGTGCCGAAGACCTGGGACGAGTACGCGCAGGTGGCCCGCGCCCTGCGCGCCCAGGCACCGGACCGGTTCCTGGGCACGTTCTCCTCCAACGACCCGGGCTGGTTCGCGGGCCTCGTGCAGCAGGCCGGCGGCCGGTGGTGGTCGGTCGAGGGCGAGGCGTGGAAGGTCGCCATCGACGACGAGGCCACGAAGAAGGTCGCCGCCTACTGGAGCGGCCTGATCGCCGAGGGCGCGATCGACAAGTCCCCGATGTACACCCCCGAGTGGAACAAGGCCCTCAACGACGGCACCCAGATCGGCTGGGTCAGCGCCGTGTGGGCGCCCGGCGTGCTCGCGGGCAACGCGGAGGGCACGAAGGGCAAGTGGGCCATGGCGCCGCTGCCCCAGTGGGACGCGTCCGCGCCGAGGACCGGCAACTGGGGCGGCTCCACCACCGCCGTGACCGCCGGTTCCGGCAAGCAGGCGGCGGCCACCGAGTTCGCCGTGTGGCTCAACACCGACCCGGCCGCCGTCGCCGCCCTGGTCAGCACCAGCGGCATCTACCCGGCGTCGAAAGCCGCCCAGGCCGCGCAGGCCGACCCGCCCGCGTTCTTCCCGAACCAGCCGGACTTCCACACCACCGCCGCCGGGATCGCGGCCACCTCGTCGGGCTTCACCTGGGGCCCGAACGTCAACGTGGCCTACACCGCCTACAAGAACGCCTTCGGCGAGGCCATCGCCTCGGGCGGCGACCTCGTGCCCGCGCTGGCCGCGATGCAGGAGGCCACGGTGGGCGACATGAAGGCCAACGGCTTCACGGTCGTGGGCTGACCATGCCCAGGACCGGCCGGCGTACGGCGCCCACGGCGGCGCCGTACGTCTTCGTCGCCCCCGCCGTCGTGCTGTTCCTCCTGGTCTTCGCCCTGCCCATCGGCTACACCGTCCACACCAGCCTGTTCCGCACCGAGGTGAGGGGCCTCGGGCTGGGCAGGGGCAGCCGCAGCGAGGTGTTCGCCGGGCTCGACAACTACGTCCGCGCGCTCACCGACCCCGAGCTGGGCGCGGGCGCGTTGCGGGTGCTCGGCTACGGCGCGCTGCTGGTGCCCGCCATGCTCGGCCTGGCGCTGGTGTTCGCGCTGCTGCTGGACGAGGAACGGGTGCGGGCACGCGGGTTCTCCCGCATCGCGATCTTCCTGCCGTACGCGATCCCCGGCGTCATCGCGACCCTGCTGTGGGGCTTCCTGTACCTGCCCGCCACCAGCCCCCTCAACCAGCTGCTGCGCGAGCTGTCGCTGCCCGGCGTCGACTTCCTGTCGCCGACGGGCATCTACTTCGCCCTGGCCAACATCGCCGTGTGGGGCGGGGTCGGCTACAACATGGTCGTCCTGCACACCGCGCTGCGGTCCATCCCGCGCGAGCTGTACGAGGCGGCGCGCATCGACGGCTGCTCGCCGTGGCAGGTCGCGCTGCGCGTCAAGATCCCGCTGCTCGCGCCCGCGCTCGTGCTCACCGGCCTGTTCTCGGTGATCGCCACGCTCCAGGTGTTCGCCGAGCCGACGACGCTCGCGCCGCTGACCAACTCGCTGTCGAGGACGTGGTCACCGCTGATGAAGGTCTACCAGGACGCGTTCGCGCGCGGCGACACGCACTCGGCGGCGGCCACGTCCGCGGTGATCGCCGCCGTGATGTTCCTGATCTCGTTCGGCCTCCTGCGGGTGACCCGGCGGTTCGGGGGGCTGAGGTGAAGCGCGTCCCCACCGCCGTGCTGCTGCTCGGCGCCGCGTACTGCCTGTTCCCGGTGGCGTGGGTGCTGGTGGCGGCGACCAAGAGCAGCGGCGAGCTGTTCTCGACCTCCACGTTCTCCCTCGGCGGGGCGCTGCTCGACAACCTCGGCGAGCTGGTCGCCTACCGCGACGGGCTGTTCTGGACGTGGCTGGCCAACTCCGCGCTGTACGCGGGCGTCGGCGCGCTGCTGTCCGCCGCCCTGTCCGGCGTCACCGGCTACGCGCTGGCCAAGTACGAGTTCCGCGGCAAGGCGGTGCTGTTCAACGCGCTCATCGCCGGCGTGCTGGTGCCCGGCGTCGTGCTGGCCGTGCCGCAGTACCTGCTGCTGTCGGAGGTGGGGCTGACCGACGGCTACCTGTCCGTGCTGATCCCGAGCGTGGTCAGCCCGTACGGCATCTACCTGGCCCGCATCTACGCGGCGGCGTCCGTGCCCGACGAGGTGGTGGAGGCCGCCCGCACCGACGGCGCGGGGGAGGGGCGCGTCTTCGGCTCGATCGCCCTGCCGATGATGCTGCCCGGCCTGGTGACGGTGTTCCTCTTCCAGTTCGTGTCCATCTGGAACAACTTCCTGCTGCCGTTCATCATGCTGGGCGACGACACGAAGTTCCCGGTCACCCTCGGCCTCTACACGCTGCTCAACCAGGGCAACACCGTGCCCGCGCTGTACTCGCTGGCCGTCACCGGGTCGCTGGTGTCGGTCGTGCCGCTGATCGCGCTGTTCCTGACCCTCCAGCGGTACTGGCGGATCGACCTGCTCTCCGGGGCCGTGAAAGCATGAACGGCCTATGAGCACCGAACGCGGCAAGCCCCGACCCCGGCCGACCATCCACGACGTGGCGGCCGTGGCCGGGGTGTCCCGCGGCACGGTGTCGCGCGCCCTCAACGGCGGGCGCAACGTCAGCCCCGCCGCGCTGGAGGCGGTGCTCAGGGCGGTGCGCACGACCGGGTACATCGCCAACCCGGCGGCCCGCAGCCTGGTCACCCAGCGCACGTCGTCGGTGGCGTTCGTGCTCACCGAGCCGCAGAACCGCCTGTTCGAGGACCCCAACTTCAGCATCCTGCTCCAGGGCTGCACGCAGGAGCTGGCCGAGCACGACGTGCCGCTGCTGCTCATGACGGCGGGCACCGACGTGGAGCGCAAGCGGACGAGCCGGTTCATCGCGGCCGGCCACGTGGGCGGCGTGCTGCTGGTGTCCTCGCACAGCGGCAACCCGCTGCTGGAGGAGCTGCGCGAATCGGGTGTGCCCGTGGTGACCTGCGGCAAGCCGCTGGGCCACGAGAGCGCCGTCGCCTACGCCGCCGCCGACGACCGGTCCGGCGCGCGGCTGGTCGTGGAGCACCTGCGCTCGCGCGGCCGACGCCGCATCGCCACCATCACCGGTCCCACCGACACCCCGGGCGGGGTCGAGCGCCTGGCCGGCTACCGGGACGTGGTGGGCGACGACGCCGACCCGGCGCTCGTCGCGCACGGCGACTACACCCGGTCGGGCGGCGAGGCGGCCATGGCCGAGCTGCTCGTCGCGGCGCCCGACCTGGACGCCGTGTTCGTGGCCTCCGACCTGATGGCGGCGGGCGCGCTCACCGTGCTCCAGGACGCGGGCCGGCGGGTGCCCGAGGACGTGGCGGTGGGCGGCTTCGACGACTCGGCGATCGCCACCTCCACCCGCCCCACGCTGACCACGGTGCGCCAGCCGTTCGACCGGATCACCCGCGAGATGGTCCGGCTGCTGCTCGACCAGATGAACGGCGAACCACCGGCGGCGGCGATCCTGCCGACCGAGCTGGTCGTCCGCGACTCCACCTGACCGCGACTCCACCCGACCGCGCCGCTCACCGGCGCAGGGCGGTCTCGCTCGCCATGTGCGACAGCTTCTCGGGGTTGCGCACCGCGTAGAGCCCGGTGACCAGGCCGTCGTCGACGCGCACCGCCACGACGGTGTCGATCCCGCCGTCGAGCAGCAGGACCAGCGCAGGCCAGCCGTTGACCTGCGCCGGCCGCAGCGTCGCGGTGGCGGGCAGCCTGCCCAGCCCGCCGGCCAGCACGCGGGCCACCCGGTCCGCGCCCACGACGGGGCGCGGGACGGCCTGCTTGATCCCGCCACCGTCGCCCAGGAGGACGACGTCCGGGGCGAGAACGTCGAGCAGCCCTTGGAGCTCCCCCGTCTCGACCGCCCGCCGGAACGCGTCGAGCGCGCCCCGCGCCTCGTCCCGCGAGGCGGCCCCGCGCGGTCGGCGCGCCGCGACGTGGGCCCGGGCCCGGTGGGCGATCTGGCGGACCGCGGCCGGGCTCTTGCCCACGGCCTCCGCGATCTCGTCATAGCCGAGGTCGAACACGTCGCGCAGCACGAACACCGCCCGCTCCGTCGGCGCGAGCGTCTCCAGCACCAGCATCATCGCCATCGAGACGCTGTCGGCCAGCTCGACGTCCTCGGCCACGTCCGGGGCGGTGAGCAGCGGCGCGGGCAGCCACGAACCGACGTAAAACTCCCGGCGACGGCCGAGCGCGCGCAGCCGGGACAACGCCTGCCGGGTCGTGATCCGCACCAGGTACGCGCGCCGGTCACGCACCGCGTCGAGATCCACGCCCACCCACCGCAGCCACGTCTCCTGGAGGACGTCCTCCGCGTCGGCCGCCGAGCCGAGCACCTCGTAGGCGACGGTGAACAGCAGGCTGCGGTGGGCGACGAACGTGTCGGTGGCGGTCTGCGACGTGCCTGCCACGGGTGGCTCCTCTCGGTCGGACACCCACCAGACGCCGGCCGCCGCGGTCCTGTGACACCCCCGGCCCGTGTCCCACGTCACCCGGTGGCGCTGTCACGCGCCGCGGTCCGCCGGCATCTCGTGTTCGCCCTGTCCACCACCACGAAGTGAGGACGACGTCATGGAAGCCCGGTTCGACCTGTTCCGGAACGAGCTCGCCGGCACGTTCGCCAAGCGGTTCGCCAACGCGGCCGCGGTGATCCACCGGTCGACGCTGCCGAGTTCCACGCAGGAGTTGGTGTCGTTGCGCGCCAGCCAGATCAACGGCTGCGGCTGGTGCGTCGACATGCACACCAAGGAGGCCGCCGCGGCGGGTGAGACCCAGGCCAGGCTCCACCTGGTCGCCACCTGGCGCGAGTCCACCGTGTTCACCGATGCCGAGCGGGCCGCGCTGGCGCTCGCCGAGGAGGGCACCCGGCTCGCCGACGCCCACCAGGGCGTGTCCGACGAGACCTGGGCGCGGGTGCGCGAGCACTACGACGACGACCAGGTCGCCGCGCTGGTGTCCCTGGTGGCGCTGATCAACGCGGCCAACCGGCTCGCGGTGATCGTGCGCCAGCGGGGAGGTTCCTACGAGCCCGGTGCGTTCGCCGCCGCGCTCGCCTGACCCCCGGTCCCGGTCCGCGCCGGGGGGCGGACCGGGACCGCGCGGGGTCGGGCCGGCCGACCGCCCTCGGCGGCGGTGGACCGGGCGAGCTCGGCGAAGGTCCGCGACGTGCTCCCGGCGACCACCGCCGCGTCACCGCGTGACCAGGTCGTGCTCGTGCACGACACCCGTTCGGGCGCTTCATGATCGAACACCCCGGGCAGTCGTCCGTCGACGCGGTCGCGAGTGCCGCTCACCGTGAGCGCGCGGTGTGAAACTTCCGCCGCACACCATTCCCTGCGCGCGAAATGCCCCCGGACGAGGACAACCGCCGCCGCGTCCGGTCACACCCGCACTACGTCGGAAGGCCTTTCCGGCGAGCCGATCGACGCAGGCGTCGGCGCATCGGTCCTGGTGCCGGTCCTGATGCCGTCCGCAGAATTGCGGTCCTGTTTCGTAACGGTGTGGTGAAGGCTGTATCGCCGCGCGCCCCGCCGGCGATGAGCAGCGTGATCGGTTCAGCGGTGGGAAAGGGGGGACGGTTGTGGCGAACGACGGCGCTGCTCCGAATCCGCGGGGTACGGCGGTTGATCGGGCGGTACGGCTTTTCGAGTTCCTCGCGCGGAGCCAACAGCTCAAGTCGAACCCGGCCCGCACCACCGACGGCTACGACTCGGTGCTGTGGTTCGGGCAATTGCCCGACCACCCCGCCATCCGGTCCGGGCACCGCGAGGACGCGCTCGAACCCGGTGCCCCCCTGCTCGAGGTCGAGCGCGTCCCGCACCAGGAGCCGCCCGAACCGGAGACGGGCCTGCGCCCCTGGCTGGACGGGGAGTGGGACGCCCCGGGTGCCCCGCCGCGCCTGCGCGAGTCGACCGGTGAGGGCGAGCAGCGCACCGCGCTCGACGACGCGCCCGAGATCCGCGATGCCCACGCCGAGTGGGAGGCGCGCTGGTCGGAGTGGGCCGAGCGCGAGCGGACCGATCAGCCGGCGCGGAACGTCTACAACGACCTGTTCTCCGCCTACGTCACCGCGACCGGGCACGCGGAAGAACTCGAACTCGTCGTCGGGACCGGCTGCCTGTCGTGGTCGCCGCCCGGTCACCACGTCGTGCGGCGGCACCTCGCCACCGTGCCGGCGGTGATCCACTTCGACGACGCCACCGGGCGGCTGACCCTCCGGCAGGCCGAGGTCGCGGACGGCCTGAACGTCGAGCTGGACATGCTCGACCCCGGCCGCGTGGCCAACCCGCAGCACGTGGCGCAGATCAGGAACGAGGCCCGCGAGGTCACCGCCGCCGTCCTGGACCGCGAGGTCGTGGGCGGCGTGCTGCGCCGGCTCGTCCACGCCCTCGACGGTGACGCCGCCTACCTGGACGAGGACGACGTGCAGAAGCCGGGCACGCACGCCGTGGCGGCGTTCGCGCCGGCCGTCGTCCTGCGCAGGCGTTCGCGGCAGGGGATCGTCGACATCCTCGACTCGGTCGCGGTTCAGCTCGGCGAGTCCGGCGTCGTCCCGGACGGGCTGCTCCCGCTCGTCGACCCGGACCACCGCCCGACCTCGGAACGCTCGCCCGGGGCCGGCGCCCTGGTCGAACTCGACGACGACCTCTTCCTCCCGCTGCCGGTCAACGACCGCCAGCTGCGCGTCCTCACCCAGGTCGACGCGAAGGCCCAGACCCTCGTCCAGGGACCGCCCGGAACGGGCAAGACCCACACCGTCGCCGCCCTGCTGTCGCACCTCCTCGCACAGGGCAAGCGGGTACTCGTCACCGCGCACACCGACCGCGCCCTGAAGGAGGTGCGGGCGAAGCTGCCCGAGGCCATCGCGCCGCTGGCCGTCTCGGTCGTCGGCTCCTCGCGCTCGGACCTGGCGGACCTCAAGGTCGCCGTGGAGCGGATCAGCCACGTGTCCGGCGAGTACGACGCCGAGGCCGCGCGCCGGGCCGTCGAGGACCACGTGACGGCGATCGAAGGACTCCGCCTGCGCCGGGCCGGGCTGTACCGGCGCCTGCTCGACGCGCGTGGCGAGGAGGTGGCCGAGCACGAGGTCGGCGACTACCGCGGCACGCTCGCCGCCCTCGCACAGCGCGTGGAAGCGGAACGGGAGCGGTTCGGTTGGGTGACCGACCTGACCGCCGTGACCGGCACCGCCCCCTCCCCGGTCCCCGCGGGCGACATCGCCGAGTGGCACCGGAGCGTCGTGGACGACGCGTTGAACGCCGACGAGCCCGAATCGCGGCTCAAGCTCCTGCCGCTCACCGACGTGCCCACCCCCGAGGCGTTCTCCGCCCTCGTCACCGCGGAGCGGCAGGCCATCTCGGCCGAGGAAGGGCACGGCAGCCTCACCCGGCACACCGCCTTCGACGCCGTCCGCCGCCTGGAGCGGTCCACGCGGACCGTGCTGCGGCAGCGGCTCAACGGGTTCGCGCGGGAAGCCGGGGACCTGTCGCGGCGGCGCGAGCAGTGGATGAACGACGCGCTGTCCGACGTGCTCGCCGGACGGGCGAACCACTGGCGGTCGCGCGGGAGCCAGGTCGCCCAGCTCATCGGCCGCGTCGGCCCTCTCGTCGACCGCCTCGGCCCGCTCACCGAGGTGCGCGTCGGCCCCGCCGACATGGGGGCGCTGGTCGCGCTGGCCGGGACGCTCCGCGCGCACGTCGGCGACGGCGGCAAGCTCAAGACCAACCCGGACGGCTCGCCCAGGACGGGGGCGTTCGCCCCGAAGGCGGTGAAGCAGGCCCAACCCCTGTTCCAGGCGGTGCGGGTCAACGGCGTCCCGCCCACCGGCGCCGACCAGCTCGACGTGTTCCTGATGTGGGCCGACGCCACCAGGACGCTGGACGCGCTGGACCGGGCGTGGCCCGACTCGGTGCACGTCCCCGCCGAGGACACGCTGAGCGAGCGGCTCCAGTGGCACGTGACCGAACTGGCGCAGTTGCGCCGCGTGCTGGCGTTGGGCGAGTCCCTCGAAGCGGAGGAGCGCGGCCTGGCGGGGCTCGGGCTCCCGCGTCCGAACTGGACCGACCTCGACGCCGTCCAGGACTACGCCCGGCTCGTCGACGCCGCCGCCGCGTCCGACGCGCGCACCGCCGCGACCGAGCCGCTGCTGGAGGTCGTGCGGACCACCGCCGAGGTGGCGCGGTGGGCGGATGCCGCGCCGTGCGTGAAGCACCTGGCGCGGGCCGCCGAGGAGCGCGACCACGAGTCGTACGCGGTCGCGCACCACAGGCTGGTGCGGCTGACCGAGGTCGCCGGGCTGGCGCGTCGCCGGGACGGGATCGCGGCGGCGCTGGCCGGACTGCTGCCGCGGGTGCACGAGGCCGTGTCGGCGGACCCGCGAGATCCCGCTTGGGGGGAGAAGCTGGCCGACTGGGACGCCGCGTGGGCGTGGGCCGCGGCGCGGGCGTGGGTGCTCGACCGCGAGGTCGAGGACGTCAACGCCCTCCAGGCCGAGGTGCTGCACGTCGAGGAGCAGGTGCGCCGCAGGGTCGAGCGGTTGGCGGCCGAACGCGCCTGGGGACACGCGGTGTCGCCGGAGCGGTTGTCCGGCAAGGCACGCGCCGACCTGCTCCAGTACGCCCAGCTGGTCAAGCTGCTCGGCAAGGGCACCGGCGTCTACGCGAACCAGCGCAGGGCCGACATCAAGGCGGCCATGGACCGCTGCCGCCCGGCGGTGCCGGTGTGGATCATGCCCGTCTACCGGATCGCCGAGCAGTTCCGCGTCCAGCCGGACATGTTCGACGTCGTGATCGTCGACGAGGCGTCACAAGCGGGGCTGGAGGCGACGTTCCTCCAGTACCTCGCACCCAAGATCGTGGTCATCGGCGACGACAAGCAGGTCTCCCCCACGGCGGTGGGCACCGACCAGCAGCAACTGCGCGACCTCGCCGAGCAGTACCTGTGGGACGACCCGTACCGCGCCTCGTGGCAGGACCCCAAGCGCAGCCTGTTCGACGAGGCGAAGATGCGCTTCGAGGGCATGACCACCCTCGTCGAGCACCGGCGCTGCGTGCCGGAGATCATCGGCTTCTCGAACCGGATCGCCTACGAGCCCGACGGCATCCGGCTGGTGCCCGTGCGCCAGTACGGCGCGGACCGCCTGGAACCGATCAAGCCCGTGTTCCTCCACGACGGCTACGAACGCGGCGTGACCGACAAGGTCAACCCGGTCGAGGCGGACGCCATCGTCGACCAGATCGAGAAGTGCATCGCCGATCCGAGGTACGACGGGTTGACGTTCGGCGTCGTGTCGCTGCTCGGCCGCGCGCAGGCCAAGAGGATCGAGAAGCGCCTGCTGGAGCGCATCCCGCCGGAGGAGTGGAAGGCCCGCGACCTGCGGTGCGGCGATTCCGCGGACTTCCAGGGCTCCGAGCGCGACGTGATGTTCCTGTCCATGGTCAAGGCCGCGGAGCCCGGCAAGCGCATCGGCGCGTTGACCCAGGACCTGTACGTCCAGCGCTTCAACGTCGCCGCGTCCCGGGCCAAGGACCAGATGTGGGTGTTCCACTCCCTGCGCCTGTCCGACCTCGGCAACCCCGAGGACATGCGGTTCCAGTTGCTGGACTACTGCTACGCGCTGTCCGGGCGCGTGGACGGCGTGGACGACGCCAGGCACACGGCCGTGCCCGAGGACCGGAAGGTGGAGCCCTTCGACTCGCTGTTCGAGCAGCGGGTGTTCAACCGCCTCGTCGACCGCGGCTACAGCGTCGTCCCGCAGTTCCCGGCCGAGGGCTACCGGATCGACCTGGTGGTCGTGGGCGCCAAGGCCCGACTGGCGGTCGAGTGCGACGGCGACGCCTGGCACGGGCCCGACGCGTACGAGCGAGACATGGCCAGGCAGCGCGACCTGGAGCGGTGCGGCTGGCGGTTCTTCCGCATCCGGGAGTCGGAGTTCTACGCGGACCGACCTGCGGTCATGGCTCGGCTGTGGGACGCGTTGCACGAGCTGGAGGTCCACCCGTCCGGGTGGACCTCGGAGGAGGGTGACGTCCCGTCGGCCGCGGTGCCCGACCGGTCGGTGGCGGTCGTCGAGCCCGTGGCGGTGACCGTGGCGCCCGAACCCGTTGTCGCGGAACCCGTCCTCCTCGAACCGGTCGTCACGGAACCGGTCGTCGCCGAGCCGGTCGTCGCCGAGCCGGTCGTGCGCGCACCGGCAGTGGTCGAGCGGGTCGCCGCGGTGGTGGCGGAGCCCGTGGTGACCGAAGAGCCCGTGCCACCTGTCGCGGCCTCGGTGCTCGCCGCGTACGGGCACTTCACCGGAACCGCGGTCCAGGTCGCCGAGGCCTCCCGGCGGGACCTGATCGACGGCCTGGTGCGCCTCGTCGAAGTCGAGGGGCCCGTGCTGGGAAGCCGGCTGCACACCGCCTACGTGCGGAGCTCGGGCTCCGTCAGGGTCACGAAACTGGTCGCGGGGGAGTTGAACAAGGCGATCGCCCAAGCGGTGCGCGAGGGGCTGCTCCTGGAGGACGACCCGCTCGGCGAGAGCGGGGTCAAGCCGCGCACGTACCGGCTGCCCGACCAACCGGAGGTGCGGATGCGCCACCTGGGACCACGATCCTTCGAGGAGGTGCCCCCGGGTGAGTTGGCGGCACTGCTCGACCACGTCGCGGAGCGGGACGGCAAGACCGGCGGGGAAGCCCTGCAGCGCGCAGTGCTGGAGGTGCTCGGCTTGAAGCGGCTCACCGACAACGTCAAGAACCGCTTCGCCGCCGTCCAGGTCCTGCGCGCCTGACGCGCGGGCCGCCGCGACACCGGTCCCGTCAGCCGGGCAGGCGGGACGACGCGCCGTGCTACGGGGCGTCGTCCCGCCGGGGCGCTAGAGGACCTGGAGCGCGGGGCCGTTGGGCTGGGTGTACCTGACGAGCCGGTGGTCGCTCGCCGCGGTGCCCCGTTCCCAGTTCCCGGAGATGCCCGGCATGGCCATGACCGCCTGGTACAGGTGCGGCTCGACCACCACGTAGTCGATCGGCTCGCCGATCGAGTCCTGGGTCGGGAACGACGGGTACCACACGCCGACCGCGCTGCCGGCCGACTGCACCATCTCGGTGGGGGAGCAGTTGAAGTCGCCCGCGAGCAGCCAACCCTGCGCGTTCGCCTCCCGGCACATGTCGTTGAGGTACGGCACCAGGGCGCCCAGCTCCTGGGGGGACTTGGTCCTGTTGGCGACGAGGTGCACGCAGCCGAGGAGGACGTCGGTGGGGCCGGTCGGCAGGGTCAACCGGACCTTGATGCCCAGGACCGGCCGGTCGCTCATGTCGCCGCCGATCTCCGCGGCCCAGGTCGGCCTGGTCTGCGTGATGATGGTCAGGTGGTTCTTCTGCCGGTTGCCCCACTCGGTGTGGGTGATGTGCAGGGCGGCGGGGTAGTGGGCCGGCTGGTAGGTGTACCGCCGCTGCACGAAGGACTCGTCGGTGTCCCGCGCGGCCCGGTCCTGGCTCCACACGGGGCCCTGCGCGTGCGTCCAGTGCGCCACGTCGGGGTTGCCGACCTCCTGGAGGCAGATGACGTCCCAGGCGAGGCCCGCCACGAGGGGGTCGGCCCAGAGCAGGTCCCAGCGGTTGGTGCGGTTGGCGTTCCAGGTGATGACGCGCACGGCGGTGTTGCCCTTCGGCAGGCGGGTGGGAGCGCGGACGGAGGTCCGCGGTCGGCGAGTGGTGCCGGTCGGCCCGGCGGTGGCCGGGGTGCCTCGCGACATCCGATCACCCTCAGGGTCGTCCGCCGGGTGCCTTCCGTTTCAGCCGGCCGGCATCCCGCCTTCGGGGCGCGGCGCCGGGCGGCCCGGCGCCGGCCCACGGAATCGGGTCAGGGGCGTCCGGCCTCCGCCAGCCACTCGATGAACCGGCCCTTGACGGTGCCGTAGCGCTGCGGGTCGCCACCGCTCAGCTCCAGCGCCAGGTGCTTGACCGCCGAGTACGCGGTGGCGACGACGGGGCGTTCGCGCAGCAGCCGGTGGAAGGCGCGCTCCGGGCTGGCCGACCACGCGTCCGGCGTGACGAGGTGGACGTGCAGGTTCGGCGCGGACGTGCCGGGGCGGTAGCGGCGCAGCATGGTGCGCGACAGCTCGGCGATGGTGATGGCCTGGAAGCCCGTCCCGGCCAGCAGGGCCGCCGCGCGGGGGACGTCGTGCTCCTCCACGCGGACCATCAGGTCCATGATCGGCTTCGACCAGATGCCCGGGACGAGCCTGCTGCCGATGGGTTCGATCTCGTGGTCCACGTCGCCCAGCGCCGCCCCGACGGTCGACCGGTCGCGGCGGTACTGGGCGACCGCCTCGACGTCGTGGAACACCAGCTCGACGGTGTAGTCGTAACGGCCGCGCACCGAGGTCACCACACCCATGGTAGGCAGATCGGCCGCTCGTCAACCGCACTCGTGCGGACGACGAAATAGTTGACACTGACTAGTTACACCTGGATAGTCAGACATGATCAAGGAGGATGCGTGGCGGGCAAGCGCAAGGTCGGCAACCTGCTGGGACTCGCGGTGCTGAGCTACCTCGTCAGGCGGCCGGCGCACGCCTACGAGCTGAGCCGGATGCTGCGCGAGCACGGGGACGCGCGCAGCATCAAGTTCAACCACGGCTCGCTCTACATGGTGGTCGGGCAGCTCGCGAAGGCCGGGTTCATCGCCGATCACGGGACCTCGCGCGAGGGCTCCCGGCCGGAGCGCACCACGTACGCGCTGACCGACGCCGGCCGCGCCGAGCTGCGCGACTGGATGCGCGAGCTGGTCGCCGAACCGAAGCACGAGTACCCGCACTTCGTGGCCGCGCTGTCGCTGATCGCCGCGCTGCCGCCGGACGAGGTGCTCGCGCTGCTCGCCGACCGGCTGGCCCGGCTGACCGAGCAGCGCGCCGCGATCGCCGCGCTCGTCGAGGGCAGCGACGTGCACCCGCTCTTCCTGGTCGAAGAGGAGTACCGGCTGGCCCTGCTCGACGCCGAGGCGGCGTTCGTCCGGGGCTTCGTCGACCGCATCCAGGACCCGGAGCACGGTTGGGGACCGCTCTGGGCGAAGTTCCACCAGGAGGGGACATGACGGCATTGGTGATCGGCGGCGGCATCGGGGGACCGGTGGCCGCGGTGGCGTTGCGGCGGGCGGGGATCGAGGCGACCGTCTTCGAGGCCCACGCGCGGCCCGCGGGCGGCGCGGGCGGCGGGCTGAGCATCGCGCCCAACGGGATGCGGGCGCTGGGCGTGGTCGGGCTGGAGGAGGCCGTGCGCGCCGTGACCACGCCCATCACCTCGATGCGGATGCGCAGCTGGACCGGCAAGGTGCTGGCCGAGTTCGGCACCGAGCCGCCGATGTCGATGGTGTGGCGCGACGACCTCCAGCGCGTGCTGAGCGAGGAGGCCGCCGGGCAGGGCGTGCGGGTCGTGCCCGGCAAGCGGCTGACGCACGTCACCGAGGCGCCGGACCACGTCGTCGCGCACTTCGCCGACGGCACGTCCGCCACGGGCGGGCTGCTGGTCGGCGCGGACGGCATCCGCTCCACCGTGCGCCGCCTGATCGACCCGGGCGCGCCGGGACCCCGGTACGCGGGCCTGCTCGGCTTCGGCGCGCGGGTGGCCGACACCGGCCTGCCGTCCACCGGCGGCGTCATGCACATGGTGTTCGGCAAGCGCGCGTTCTTCGGCTACCAGGTGCTCGACGACGGCTCCGGCGGGTGGTTCGCGAACCTGCCGAGCCGCACCCCGCTGTCCACCACCGAGGCGAGGAAGACACCCGTCGAGGAGTGGGTGGCGACGATGCGGGCCGCCTTCGCCGACGACCGCGTGCCCGCCGTGGCCCTGATCGACCGCACCGACCCGGCCGACGTCCTCGTCACCGGGGCGCTGGAGGACGTCCCGTCCGTGCCGACGTGGAGCCGGGGCCGCATGGTGCTCGTCGGCGACGCCGCGCACGCCACGTCGCCCAGTTCCGGCCAGGGCGCCTCCCTGGCGGTCGAGAGCGCGGTGGAGCTGGCCCGCTGCCTGCGCGACCTCCCGCACGACCGGGCGTTCGCCGCCTACGAGCACCTGCGCCGCGACCGCGTGGAGCGCATCATCGCGATGGCCGCCCGCACCAACCGGGACAAGGCGGCGGGCCCCGTGGGCCGGGTGCTGCGCGACCTGCTGATGCCGTGGGCGGTGAAGTTCGCCAAGCCGGAGCGCTACACGTGGCAGTTCGACCACCGCATCGACTGGGACGAGCCGTCGGCGGTCGCGCGGCCGTAGGCCTCCGCGGTCCCGGGGTTGTCCCGGCCCCCCGCCGCCGTGAGCATGTCCCGCATGGGAACCCCGCGCCGAACGTCGCTCGCCGTGGTCGCGCTGCTGTTCTGCGGCCTGTCCACCGTCCCAGCCGCCACCGCGGCCGCCGCGGCAACGCCGTTCGTCGTGCTCCAGATGAACCTGTGCAACAGCGGTGTCGCCGGGTGCTACCAGGGCGGTCGGGCGGTGGACGAGGCGCTGGCGGTGATCGGCCGTCGGCTGCCGGACGTGGTCTCGGTGAACGAGGTGTGCCGGTCGGACATGGCCCGGTTGACCGCCGCCGTCGGGGCCGGGGCCGGGTTCTGGTTCGCGCCCGCGCGCAACCGGTCCACCGGCTCGGACTACCAGTGCACGGCGGGGCGCGGGGCGTACGGCAGCGGGATCGTGGTGGAGGAGGGCATCGCAGCCGGCGGGAACGGGATCTACTCGGCGCAGGACGGCGGCACCGAGATGCGCGCGTGGGGCTGCGCGCTCAGTGCCGTGCGCGCCTTCACCGCCTGCACCACCCACCTGAGCACGACGGCGTCCACCGCGCTGGCGCAGTGCCGGGAACTGCTGCCCGCCAAGCCCCTGTCGTTCGACCCCACCGGCTCGGCGACCACCCGGCACGTCGTCGCGGGCGACCTGAACCTCAGGTACAGCCCCGGCTCGTCCACCAGCGCGCAGAACTGCGTGCCCGCCGGGTGGTTCCGCAAGGGGGACGGCGGCGTGCAGCACGTCACCGCGCGCACGCTCGCGTTCGTCTCGACGGCGACCCACCCCATGTACCGCACCGACCACCCGGCGTTCGTCGTCTCCTACGCGTTCTGAGGAGCGGGCCGCTCACCGCTACGGGGAGTCGGCCGGGCCGGCGGCGAACCCGGGAGTCCGACCCCCAGGTCGGACTCCCGGGTGGTGGGCCGCTCGACGCGGCCCGCTGGACCGGTCGGCCGCAGGGGTGTCGCGGGTGACTAGGGTGGTGGGCCTGTCCCGGCCATGAGGAAACGGCACGCATGACGCTCCCTCCCCACCCGTCCGCACCGGTCCGCGTGGTCCTGGTCGAGGACCACAGACTGGTGGCCGAGGCGCTCGGCCTGGCCTGGGCGGATGCCGTGGACGTCGAGGTCGTGGCCACCGCCGGGACCATCGCCGCCGCCGTGGCCGACGTGCGGCGGCTGCTCCCCGACGTGGTGCTGCTGGACCGGCGCCTGCCCGACGGGGACGGGCTGGAGGCCGTCGGGCTGTTCGGCGAGGCCGGTGCGCGGGTGCTCGTGCTGACCGGGGAGGTCACCGTGTCGGTCGCGGCGCGCGCGGCGGAGTGCGGCGCGGCCGGGCTCGTGTCGAAGTCCGCGCGACTGGACGAGCTGACCGACGCCGTGCTGCGGGTGGCGGCGGGCGAGGTCGTGTTCGACGGCGCGGTGCTGGCCGGCGTGCTGGGCAGGCTCACCGGGCGCGTGCCGGGCGGCCGGGGCGCGCTCACCGCGCGGGAGCGCGAGGCGCTGGTGCTGCTCGCGGAGGGCGCCGGCACCGAGGAGATCGGCGAGCGGATGGGCGTCGCCCGCAACACCGTGCGCAATCACGTGCAGCGGGTGCTGGAGAAGCTGGGCGCCCGGTCGAAGCTGGAGGCGGTCGCCATCGCCCGGCGCGACGGGCTGCTCGACTGATGCACGTGCACCAGCCGCGCCGGTGCGGGTGCGCCTGGGCAACCGACCGCGCATCCGCCACCCTGTACGACGTGGACCTCTCCCTGTCAGCGCGGCCGGCCGAGTTCGCCGTGCCCCGCGGACCGGGCGCGGCCTCGGGGGCCCGCGACTTCGTCCGCGGCACCCTCCTCCGCCGGGGCTTCCGCGGTGACCACGAGGACGCCGTGCTGCTCGCCTCCGAACTCGTCGCCAACGTCCTGCGGCACACCGCCTCCCAACCGGTCGTCCGGCTGGTCGGGGACGCGCGCTCCGTGCGCGTCGAGGTGTTCGACGCCAGCCCGCTGCTGCCGTGCACCCGCGTGTCGGGACCGTCCGGTGGCTGGGGCCTGGTCGTCGTGGCCCGGCTCGCCACGCGCTGGGGCGTCGACCCGCGGCCCGACGGCAAGGTCGTGTGGTACGAACTCGACGCCGAGGTGGGCGCGGAGGATGACCCGGCGGCCTGACCGCCCGCCCACGACCGGCAGAGGGCTCGTGGTGCACAGTGGCGCCATGCCCGTCGACCCCGTGAGCGGTATCCAGACCCCGACCGAGGACGCCTACCGGCTGCTCGTCCAGAGCGTCGTGGACTACGCCATCTTCATGCTGGACCCGGGTGGTCGTGTGATCAGCTGGAACGCGGGTGCGGAGCGGATCAAGGGGTACTCGGCGGAGGACGTGCTGGGACGCCACTTCTCGGCGTTCTACCCGCCGGAGGACTTGGCGGCCCGCAAGCCGTGGCGTGAGTTGGAGGTGGCGGCGGAGGTCGGCCGGTTCGAGGACGAGGGGTGGCGGCTGCGGGCGGACGGGTCGCGCTTCTGGGCGAACGTCGTCATCACCGCGCTCGTCGACGAGACCGGTGAGCTGCGCGGGTACGCCAAGGTCACCCGGGACATGACCGAGCGCAGGCGCACCGAGCAGAAGCTGACGGAGCAGCGCAGGCTGGTCGCCCACCTCGTGGAGGCGCAGGAGCTGGAGCGCCGCCGCATCGCGTGGGACGTGCACGACGACTCCATCCAGGCCATGGTCGCGGTCGGCATGCGGTTGCAGCTGCTCGCCGGCCGGGTGCCCGAGGAGCAGGCCGAGGTCGTGCGCCGGCTCGACGAGGTGGTCCGCACGTCCATCGACCGCCTGCGCTACCTGGTGTTCCGGCTGCGCCCGCCGGAGCTGGACCGGCACGGGCTGGCCGATGCCCTGGACCACTACCTCGCCGACGTCACCGCGCAGTGGGGCATGGCCTACCGGCTGCGGCACGACCTGGACCACGAGCCGCCCGCCGACGTGGCCATCACGATCTTCCGCATCTGCCAGGAAGCGCTGAACAACGTCCACAAGCACGCCCGCGCCACGATCGTCGAGGTCTCGCTGACCAGTGTGGACCGGGGCACCCTCGTCGAGGTCGTGGACGACGGCGTGGGGATCGGCGCACCGACCGACCGGACGCCGTTCGAGCACTTCGGCACCATCGAGATGCGCGAGCGCGCGGAGACCGCCGGCGGCTGGTGGACCCTGGGCGAAGACCCGACCGGGGGCGCCGCCGTGCGGTTCTGGGTGCCCTCGCCCGACGTCCAGGAGGAGCCGTGACGGGGTACCCGACGATCGCCGTGGTGATCTCGGACGACGACCCGCTGATCCGCGACGCGCTGCGCGAGGTGCTCGACGCCGAGCCCGACCTGCGGGTCGTCGCGGTCGCCCGGGACGCGGACGAGGCCATCGAGCTGACCGCGCGGCACGACCCGGCCGTCGTGGTGCTCGACGTGCGGATGCCCGGCGGCGGAGGCGGGCGGGCGGCGCGGGAGATCAGGCTCCGCTCGCCGCACGTCGGCATCCTCGCGCTCTCGGCGTACGCCGACTCGGCGGCCGTGGGGGAGATCAAGCGGGCCGGGGTGTCGGAGTACCTGGTCAAGGGGGTGCCCAACAGCGACATCGTGGCCGCCGTGCGCCGTCTTGGTCACTCGGTCGAGTGACGACTTGCGGCCACGCCCGTTCGGGGTCTCATCCGACGGGCGCGCCGCGCCGATGTTGGTATAACTGCCTCGTACGACCGCACCGCACCCTCGGGAGCCGCCGTGGTTGAACCGATCGAGCACCCGTCACCCGCCTTGGACGTCGACGTGGTCCGGGTCGACGGCGTCGTCATCGTCACTGTCGCGGGTGAACTCGACCTGGACACCGCGCCGCGCCTGCGCGACGTGCTGCTCGGCCCGCCGCCACCCGTGCTCGTGCTGGACCTGACCGCCGTGCGGTTCTTCGGCTCGTCCGGTCTGTCGCTGCTGCTGGAGGCCAACCGGCACGTGCGGCGCGCGGGTGGGGAGCTGGTGCTCGTGGCCGCCGGGCGGGTGGTGCTCAGGCCGCTGGAGATCACCGGCGTGGTCCGGGTGCTGACCCTCTTCCCGACCCTCGCCGAAGCCCTGACCTGGAAGTCCGCCGCGCGCGTCGGCCAACCCGCCTGAGCCTGCTTCGTGATCGCCCCGGTGGGGTACAGGGGCTGGCATGGCGACCTCGTTGCGGCGGGCGGTGGGCACACCGCTGCTCTACTTCTTCATCCTCGGCGACATCCTGGGCGCGGGTGTCTACGTGCTCGTGGGCGAGGTCGCCGGGCAGTCCGGCGGCGCGGTGTGGCTGCCACTGCTGACCGCGCTCGTGCTGGCCGCGCTCACGGCCGGGTCGTACGCCGAGTTGGCCACCCGGTACCCGCGAGCGGGCGGTTCGGCGCACTACGCGACCACCGCGTTCGGCCCGGCGGCGGGCTCGCTGGTCGGGTTCTGCATGCTCGCGGCCGGTGTCGTGTCGGTGGGCGCGCTGGCGCTGGCGTTCGCGGGCGACTACCTGCGCGCGCTGGTGTCGTTGCCGACGCTCGTGGTCGTGGTCGTGTTCCTGGCCGTCCTGGCGCTGCTCAACATCCGCGGCGTGAAGGAGTCGCTGGGCGCGAACGCGGTGGCCACGGTCGTCGAGGTCGGCGGGCTGCTGCTGGTCATCGGCCTGGGCGCGTGGGTGGTGCTGCGCGGTGACGCGGACCTGGGCCGGCTCGCCGAGGTGGGCGCGGGCGGGCACGGCGTCCTGGGCGCGACCCTCGCGGGCACCGTGCTGGCCTACTACTCGTTCGTGGGGTTCGAGACGTCGGTGAACCTGGCCGAGGAGGTCGAGCACCCGCGCCGCTCCTACCCGAGGGCGCTGTTCGGCGCGCTGCTCACGGCGGGCGTGGTCTACCTGCTGATCGGGGTGGTGACCAGCGCGTCCGTGCCGACCGACGAGCTGGCCGGGTCCAGCGGGCCGCTGCTGGAGGTGGTGCGCCTCGCCGGTGGCGTGCCGGACTGGCTGTTCGGCGTCGTGGCGCTGGTGGCCGTGGCCAACGGCGCCCTGCTCACCGGCATCATGTCGTCGCGGCTGGCCTACGGCATGGCCCGCGACGGCCTGCTGCCCTCGCCACTGGCCCGCGTGCTGCCCGGCCGCCGCACGCCGTGGGTGGCGGTCCTGGCGACCTCGGCGCTGTCGCTCGTGCTGGCGCTGACCGGCGAGGTCGCCGCGCTGGCCGAGACGCTGGTGCTCCTGCTGCTGATCGTGTTCACCGCCGTCAACGCCGCAGTGCTGGTGCTGCGCCGCCGCGAGGGCGGCGAGGCCGACCACTTCCGGGTGCCCGCCGTCCTGCCGTGGCTGGGCCTGGCCTCGTGCCTGCTGCTGTTCACGCGGATCGACGGCGCGGTGTGGCTGCGCGGACTGGTCCTGCTGGGGCTGGGCGCGCTGCTCGCGGCGGTCAACGCCGTGCGCGCCCGGCGCGGCGGCCGGGACCGGGCCGAGGACGGGGACCGGGACGCCGAAGTTCCGGAGCCTTCGGGCCGGAGCTGATCCGCGGATACCGCCGCGCCGGCGGCTCTGGTGGAATCGGACGCGGCGCAGCACCGAGGCAGCAGGGGGACCCATGACCGCGTTCGCCAACTTCGTGGACGGCAAGCAGTGCCCGGCGGCCGACGGGCGGGAGCTGGACGTCGTCGACCCGACCACCGGCGAGGTCTACGCGACGTCCCCGCTGTCCGGGCAGGCCGACGTGGACGCCGCCGTGGGCGCCGCGGCGCGGGCCTTCGAGTCGTGGCGCTGGACCACGCCCGCGGAGCGGCAGCGCGCCCTGCTCCGGATCGCCGACGCGCTGGACGCGCGGACCGACGAGCTGGTCGACGCCGAGTGCCGCGACACCGGCAAGCCGCGCGCGCTGACCGCCGCCGAGGAGATCCCGCCGTGCACCGACCACATCCGCTTCTTCGCCGGCGCGGCCCGCGTCCTGGAGGGGCGGTCGGCGGGTGAGTACCTGCCCGGCCTCACCTCGTTCGTGCGGCGCGAGCCGGTCGGCGTGTGCGCGCAGGTCACGCCGTGGAACTACCCGCTGATGATGGCCGTGTGGAAGATCGCCCCGGCGTTGGCGGCGGGGAACACCGTGGTGCTCAAGCCCTCCGACACCACGCCCGCCACCACCGCCCTGCTGGCCGGGATCTGCGCCGAGTTCCTGCCGGACGGCGTCCTGAACGTGGTGTGCGGCGACCGCGACACCGGCCGCGCGCTGGTCTCCCACCCCCGACCCGACATGGTGTCCATCACCGGGTCCGTCCGCGCGGGCATGGAGGTCGCCACCGCCGCCGCGGCCGACCTCAAGCGCACCCACCTCGAACTCGGCGGCAAGGCTCCCGTCGTCGTGTTCGCCGACGCCGACGTCGCCGCCGCGGCGCGGGGCATCGCCGCGGCGGGCTACTTCAACGCGGGCCAGGACTGCACGGCCGCGAGCCGCGTCCTGGTCGCCGCCGAGGTGCACGACGAGTTCGTCGCCGCCCTCACCGAGGAGGCGCGGGCCACCCGCACCGGCGGCCCGGACGAGCCCGGCGTGGCCTACGGCCCGTTGAACAACGCCGACCAGCTCGCCCGGGTGGCGGGTTTCGTCGACCGGCTGCCCGACCACGCCACCGTGCACCACGGCGGCGCCCGCGTCGGTGACCGGGGGTACTTCTACGCGCCCACCGTCGTCTCCGGCCTGCGCCGGCACGACGAGGTCAGCCGGACCGAGATCTTCGGCCCGGTGATCACCGTGCAGCCGTTCGCCGACGAGGCCGAGGCCCTGCGGTTCGCCAACGACGTGGAGTACGGGCTGGCGTCGTCGGTGTGGACCCGCGACCACGGTCGGGCCATGCGGATGTCCGCCAGGCTCGACTTCGGCTGCGTGTGGGTCAACACGCACATCCCGTTCGCCGCCGAGATGCCCCACGGCGGTTTCAAGCACTCCGGGTACGGCAAGGACCTCTCGGTGTACGGCTTCGAGGACTACACCCGGATCAAGCACGTGATGAGCGCGTTCGACGCCTGACGGCGGAACCGGCGGGCATCCGGCGTTCCCGCGGGGGGATCGGCCTCCCGGACGGGGGAATGCCGGAGATAACCCGGAGGTTGGCGCGAGTTCTTGCGATTCCGCCCACGTGGTAGAAGGATCTTCCACGTGGACGTGATCGACCGGAAGATCCTTGCCGAACTCCAGGAGGACGGCCGGCTGACCGTCACCGACCTCGCCTCGCGGGTCGGGCTGAGCGTGTCCCCCTGCCACCGCAGGCTGCGCGAGCTGGAGCGCAGCGGGGCGATCCGGGGCTACCGGGCGGTCGTGGACCCCGAGTCGGTCGGGTTGACCTTCGAGGCGCTGGTGTTCGTCACCATGCGCCAGGAGGACCGCGACACGCTGCTGCGCTTCGAGGAGGCCGTCGCGGGGATACCGCAGGTCGTCCAGGCGCAGCGGCTGTTCGGCGACCCCGACTACCTGCTGCGCGTGCTCACCGCGGACCTCGCCGCCTACCAGCGCCTGGAGGACGACCACCTGTCCGCGCTGCCGGGCATCCAGCGCCTCACGTCCACCCTCGTCATGAAGCAGGTCGTGGAGAGCCGCCCGGTGCCCGGCGGCTCCCCGCGGTGACCGCGGTCAGGCGAGCAGCGCGAGCGCCGTCGCGTGCAGCCCGGGGTCTCCCGCCGCGACGACCCGGGTGCCCGACGCCAGGGTCAGCTCGGCGCCGGACCACTCCGTCACGACGCCGCCCGCCCCGCTGATCACGGCCGCCGGCGCGAACACGTCGTACACCTTGAGCCCGCTGTCCACGGCGAGGTCCGTCCGACCGCTCGCCAGCGCGCCGAAGGCGAACGAGCTGCCCCCGTACAGGGTGTACCGGGCGCGCTCGCGGACCCGCGTCAGCGCCGCGTGGTCCGCAGGCCCGAAGAAGTCCGGGTTCGAGCAGGTCAGCAGGGCGGAGGCGAGGTCGGCGCAGCGGCGGACGGCGACCTTGGCCCCGTTGCGCTCGGCGAACGTCCCGCTGACGCCCACCCACCGGTCGTCGGTCGCCGGGTAGTCCAGCACCCCGATCCACGGACTGCCGTGCCTGCTCACGCCGATCAGCGTGCCGTACACCGGGATGCCCGCGATGAACGGCGCGGTGCCGTCCAGCGGGTCGAGCACCCAGACGACCTCCGCGTCCGCGTTCGACGAGCCGTACTCCTCGCCCACGATCCCGTGCTCCGGGTAGGCCGCGCCGATCAGCTCGCGCAGCCTCGCCTCGATGGCGCGGTCCGTGGCGGTGACGAAGCTGTTGTCCGCCTTGACGTCGACGGAGGTCGGCTCCGCCGCCGCGCGGGCGAGCAGGAGCCTGGCCTCGTCGGCGAGGTGCTCGGCGAAGCGGGTCAGCTCGGAGGTGAGCGCGTCGGTCATGTGTGCCCAATGCTCGTGGTGGTGGTGAACTCGTGCAGCGTCTCGGCGAACGCCCAGTCGACCCAGGGCAGCAGCGCCGCCACGTCCTCGGTGTCGACGGTGGGGCCGCCCCAGATCCGGATGCCGGGCGGCGCCTCGCGGTGCGCGGCCAGGTCGTGGCCGGCGCCGTTCTCCTCGATCCGCTCCCGCACGCGCGCCGCGAACGCAGCCGTGCGCTCCGGGGGGAGCCCGTCCAGGAAGGGGTCGGTGAACCTCAGGCAGATGCTCGTCGACGAGGTGGTGCGGCGGTCCTCGGCGAGGAACTCCACGTGCGGGCTCGCCTCGACCCACCGCGCGACGACGTCGAGGGTGCGGCGCGAGCGGGCGACCAGTTCGGGCAGCCCGCCGACCTCGGCGCACCAGTCCAGCGCGTCGAGCGCGTCCTCCACGGCGAGCATGGACGGGGTGTTGATGGTGAACCCGTCGAACAGCCCGTCGAGCACGCGACCGTCCTTGGCCAGCCGGAACACCTTGGGCAGCGGCCGGTCGGGCCGGAACACCGCCAGGCGCTCGACCGCGGCGGGCGACAGGGCGATCATCCCGTGCGCGCCCTCGCCGCCCAGCGCCTTCTGCCAGGACCAGGTGATCACGTCCAGCTTGGCCACGTCGATGTCCATCCCGAACACGGCGGACGTGGCGTCGCAGATCGTCAGACCGCGCCGGTCGTCGGGTATCCAGTCGCCGTCGGGCACGCACACGCCCGACGTGGTGCCGTTCCAGGTGAAGACGACGTCGTGGTCGAAGTCCACCCGCGACAGGTCGGGCAGCGCCCCGTACCGGTCCACCCGGTGCGCGGTCACGTCGGGCAGCCGCAGCTGGTCCACGACGTCCGCGAGCCAGGTGAAGCCGAAGTTCTCCCAGCAGCACACCTCGACCCCGGTGTGCCCCAGCAGGTTCCACATCGCCATCTCGATGGCGCCGGTGTCCGAACCGGGCACGATCGCCACCTCGTAGTCCGGTGGCAGGTCGAGCACCCGCTTCGACTTCTCGATCACCTCGGCGAGCCTGGCCCGGCCCTCCGGGATGCGGAACGAGCGGCCGACGAAGGCGCCCTTCAGGGCGTCGAGGTCCCACCCGGGCCGCTTGGCGCAGGGGCCCGCCGAGAACCACGGGCGCGCCGGCTTGAGCTCCGGTCTGTCCATGCGAGGTCGTCCCCCCGAAGTCGTGTCCACGGTCGCGCGGGTGCGCCACCGGCGGCGGCGCACCCCGCGCCGCCTACCGCGCGAGGCTCACGAAGTGCCGGCGCGGCCCCTCGAACGAGAAGCGCCCGTGCTGGAACACCTGGTTGTCCAGCACCAGCACGTCGCCCCGGCGCATCCGCACCGCCCGCGAGGTGGTCCACAGCGCGCCGCGCAGGTAGGAGATCAGGTCCTCATCGATCGGGGAACCGTCGCCGTAGGTGGTCGTCGCCGGGTACGCCTCGTCGGCCAGGTCGGGCGGGAAACCGGGGTGGGCGCGCCAGTACGAGCAGTGCAACTCGGTCACCTGGTTGAACCACAGCTCCTCGCCCGTGTCCGGGTGGGCGGTGAACGCGCCACGCGCGTAGTGGTACCGCAGCCCCTCGTCCTCGTCCCACGCGAACTCGTAGCCCGACGCGACCAGGTGCTCCTCGACGGCCGCCCGGTCCTCGGTGCGGAAGGTGTCCACCCAGCCCATCTCGCCGTTGCCGGACTCCTTCGCCAGGTTGCGGTGGTACCGCACGCCCCTCTCCCGGAACGCGTCCTTCACGTCGTCGGGCAGCACCGCGGCCGTCTCGCGGATGTCGTTGACCGGGACCTCGCCGCCCCGGGTGGCCTCGCTCTCGCAGAAGAAGAAGATCTTCCGCGGGTACGTGGGCAGGTAGGCCATCTCGTTGTGCGGGGACAGCGTGATCCGGCGGTCCTCCTGGCTCGCGTTGAGCGCCGCGCCCGAGTCCTGCTTGCGGACGGCGATGCCGCCCTCGTACCCGGCGCGGTCGTAGCCCAGGCCGCCGATGAGCCCTTCGAAACCCGCCTTGTCGGTCAGCGGCAGGCCGCGCAGCAGCACGCCGCCGGCCTGCGGCAGCGTCTCGTCGACGACCTCCCGCACCGCCGCGGCCAGCACGTCGGGCGGGCAGTCGGTCGCGTCGGCGGCGAGCGTCGGCAGCGCCGCGCCCACGTCGGGCACGGTCTCGGGGAAGTTCGCGTGCGACGAGCCGGCCAGGAACTCGCGACCGCGCACGGGGACGGTGAAGGGCGGGCCGGGTTCGACGAGGCGGAAGGCCGGCGCGCCGCTACCTGCTCTGGTGTCCACTGCTGTACCTCCAACTGGTCATTCCGCGGCGGGCCCGGGGTGGCCCCGCAGGACGCAGATCTCGTGGAACACCGGCAGCGCCGGATCGGCGTCCAGCCGCTCCTTGGCCTCGGCGGCCGTCAGGGGCACCCGGCCGTCGGGGTCGGCGTAGAACTCGCAGGTGAAGTCCGACTCGCAGCCGGTGCCGCGCAGGGCGGCCTCCAGGGCGACGAAGAACGAGATGTCGGTGCTCTCGTTCTGCGGCACGATCCGCGAGACCAGCTCCTCCGGCTGGTACCCGTTGGCGCGTAACAGCCGGAGGATCGGGTCCCGGCCGATCCGGCACCCGAAGGTCAGCACGACCCGGGCGGCGGGGGAGCAGGACCTGACCCGCCGCAGCAGCGCCTCGATCAGGCCGAGGCCCACCGCGTTGAACGGGTAGTCGTTGAACGCCGTCCACGGGTAGTAGTGCGCGATGTGGTCGTCCGTGCGCCCACCCACCGGCGCCGCCGTCTCCAACTGGGCGCCGTGGAAGTCCAGGTACATCGGGTCATCCGGGTCGGGCACCTGCGGCAGGCAGCCCACGACGACGTCGGCGAGGGCCACCCCCGCCCTGGCGTCGGGCGTGTCGATGAGGTTGACCGACCCCTCGATGGGGCGGAACCGCTCCAGCAGGTCGGGTGCGATCTCGCCGATCAGCCGCTGCGCGAGCAGCGGTAACCGGGGGTCCAGGTCGCTGCCCAGCACCATGGACGCACCGCACTGGCGCAGCATGAAGGCGATGTTGGTCCCGGTGCCCACGCCGACCTCGTACACGCGGCGGCCGGCGAGGTCGGCGCGCCGGAGGGCTTCCTGGAACGTCGTCGTCCACGGGTCGGTCGGGTTGAAGGCGAAGCTGGGCACGATGTCGCCTGCGATGTCGGGAGTGTGCGCCCACGCTGACAGCATGCTTTCTGACCGCATTGGTAGACCCCCAAGAAGAGCGCGGACGGCTGGTGGGAAGCGTCGGTGGATTCAGTCGATCAGCAGTACTTCGCGGGCTTCTCCGCGCAGGCAGTGTTCCGAGCGCATCGACGCCGCGTAGCCGCCGGCGTTGATGAGCGCCACGTGGTCGCCCTCCCGCAGCTCGGGCATCCGGTGGTCGGACGCCCACCGGTCGAGCGCCTCGTTCACGTTGCCCACCACGGTGTAGGTCGCGGTGCCACCGTCCGGTCGCGGCGCGACCGCGACGGGTTCGCAGGGCAGCCCGTAGAAGGCCGGTTCCACGGCGAGGTTGAAGCCCGCGTCGAGCCCGGCGAACAACACGTCGCGGCGCCGCTCCACGTAGGTGACCGTGGTGAGCAGCAGGCCCGCGTCCTTCACCAGGTAGTCACCCGGTTCGACGGCGACGACCAGGCCGCGCCCGGCGAACCGGCGGGCCACCGCGCCCGCCCACCGGTCGAGGTCGAGCGCCCGGTCCGCCGCGGTGTGCGGCACGCCGAGCCCGCCGCCCAGGTTGATCTCCCGCAGGTCGGGGAAGTGCCCGGTGAACGCGTCGGCGGCGTCGAGCGCGTCCTCCAGCTGCGACAGCTCCGCGTCCAGGAAGCCGCAGCCGACGTGGAAGTGCAGGCGGACGACGTCCAGGTCCCACCGCTCGGCGATCGCCCGCACCTCGTCGAGGTGCTCGCGGTAGATCCCGAACTTGGTGGTGGGCGCGCCGCTGTAGTTCAGCCGCTCGTCGCCGTGGTAGCCGACGCCCACACCGGGGTTGATGCGCAGGCCGACCTCGCGCCCCGGGCACGCCCGGCCGAACGCGTCCAGGGAGGACAGCGAGTCGAAGTTGACGCGCAGCCCCCGGAAGCGGGTGAGCAGCTCGATCTCCCGGCGGGACAGCGACGTTCCGGTGAACGAGATCGAGTCGGGCGCGAACCCGGCGGCGAGCACGTGCAGCAGCTCGCCCGCCGAGCACACGTCGACGCCGACCAGCCCGGTGGTGCGCAGGTAGGTCAGCAGGCCCGGCGACCGGTTGGCCTTGATGGCGTAGTAGACGCGGTGGTCCAGGTCCGCGGCGGCCATCGCGCCGGCCAGGCGCTCGACGTTCTCGCGCACCCGGTCGGCCCGGACGACGTAGGCGGGCGTGCCCACCTGCTCGGCCAGCTCCCCGACGTCGGTGCCGCCCAGGTGCAGGCGGCCGTCCCGGTAGCGCAGGTCGCGCCGCTGCCACCACGGCCGGGCCGGCTCCGGGCCGGGCGCGTCGGCGTACTGGAGCCGACCGGCGGCCTCGCCGAGCGCGAGCGACACGCGGTCGCGCCCGCAGTCCTCGCCCAGCACCACCCGCACGGGCGCGTGGGCGTCGCGGGTGGCGGAGATGGCCTGCTTGATCCGCAGCACCGCCAGGGCCGGGGGCAGCCCGCGGCAGTCCAGGGTCGGTGAGGACGCTTCCATGGCACCACTTCCAGGTCTTCCGGTCTTCGTCGGTGTCGTCCGGTCCCGCGGTCGCGCCGGCTACTGGACCGCGCCGGTCCGCAGGTCGTGCTCCGCGCGGGCGAGCGAGTCGGCCATGATGTCGACGATCCGGTCGACCTCGCCCCGCGTGATGATCAGCGGCGGCGACATGATGCAGAGGTTCTCGTAGGGCCGCACGAGCAGGCCCGCCTCCTCGCAGTACGCGTCCACGCGGCGTGCCAGCGCCTGGTTGCGGGCGGTGGGGCCGTCCTCGCCGGGCACGTGGCACTCCACGCACGCCATCAGGTGGTCGCCCCGGACCGCGGCGACGATCGACGAGGAGCGCAGCTCCCGCAGCCGCCGGATGAAGTACGGGCCGACGTCGAGCACGTGGCCGCACACGTCGTCGCGCCGCATCACCTCGATGTTGGCGACGGCCGTGGCGCAGGCCACCGGGTGCCCGGAGTAGGTGAACCCGTTGGAGAAGACGGGCTTGTCGCGGTCGGCGTTCGCGGCCAGCGACTCGGCGATGCGGTCGGACACGATCACCGCGCCGAGCGGCTGGTAGCCCGAGGTGAGGCCCTTGGCCGTGACGATCATGTCCGGCACGACGCCGAACTTCGCCTCGGAGGTGAAGAAGTGCCCGAGCCGGCCGAAGCCGGTGACCACCTCGTCGGAGACGTAGAGGATGTCGTTGCGGCGGCACAGCTCCAGCGTCGCCTCGTGGTAGCCGGGCGGCGGCACGAGCACGCCGCCCGACGCGAGGATCGGCTCGGCGACGAAGCACGCGATGTTCTCCGCCCCGATCCCGGCGATGGCCCGCTCCATCCCGGCGACCAGCCCGTCGAGGCGCTCCGCCGCGGACACCGGCGAGGTGTCCGGGTCGTAGCCGGGGCTCTCCAGGTGGTGGACCCAGTCGCTCTCGTACTGGAACAGCGTGCGGTCCGCGGACTTGCCGGACAGCGACGCCGTCAGGTACGTGCCGCCGTGGTAGGCGTTCACCCGGGACAGCACGTGCCGCTTGGCCGCCTGGCCGCGCGAGGCGAAGTAGTAGTGCGCGATCCGGACCGCCGACTCCACCGCCGTCGAGCCGCCGGTGGTGAACTGCACCCGGTTGAGGTCGCCGGGGGTGAGGTCCGCCAGCATCGCGGCCAGCCGCGCGGCGGGTTCGCTGGAGACGTCCCCGAACGGCGTGAAGTACGCCATCTTCCGCGCCTGGGCCGCCATCGCCTCGACCAGCTCCGGGTGCCCGTAGCCCACCGTGACGCACCACATGCCGCCGATCGCGTCGAGGTAGGTCCTGCCCGCGCTGTCGGCCACCTCGATGCCGTGCGCCTCGGCGATGATCAGCGACTCCTGGGTGCCCAGGGTGGACAGGTCGGCCCACGGGTGCAGGACGTGGCGGGCGTCCCGCGCCACCAGCGAGTCGTGGTCCGGCAGGCCGTGCCCGATGTGCTTGACGTCTGGTAACAAGGTCCTGGCCTTCCGTCAGGAGGAGCGGAGCATCGCCCGCAGCTCGTCGTGCGCCTTGGTCACGTCGCTCGCCCGGTAGGCCGCCCGGTACTCGTCCAGGCTCGGGTAGCCGGCCGCGGCCTCCTCGTCCAGCGCCTCGACGAAGCCGCCGTCCCTGATGTCGGCGAGGATCTCCCGGCCCTTGGCCTTGAGGTCGTCGCCCACCAGCTTGCCCAGGTAGCGCTGGACGCCGAACCGGCACGTCGGCGACCCCTGCTGCTCGATCACCTCGTACAGGCCCGCCGACATCGCCTCGACCAGCATCTCGGCCATCTCGCCCGAGGCGTGCATGTCCAGCAGCGACGGCACGCGCTCGCACCCGGACTCGACCAGCACCTCGTAGGCGATCCGGACGGCGTCGATGAGCAGCGGGGTGAGGAACTGCTCCTGGAACAGGTCCAGCTCCGTCTCGGTGGCCAGCGACACCGGCATCACGCCGTAGCGGGTGAAGCCGACGGCCTTGGCGACCGACAGGGTCCGCGCCAGCGCAGACCCCGTCACGTCCTGGACGACGTCGAGGAACGCGAGCACGCCCGAGCCGTCCAGGTAGTGCTGCCGGATGGGCTTGCCGAACATCTTCGGGGCCAGCAGCGCCGCGTCGACGCCCGCCGGCAGGGTGATCCGCCCGAACCGGATCGAGAAGCCGTGCGCGATGACGAACAGGCCGCCGTCGCGCAGGTTCGGCGCGATGTCCTCCGCGAACACCTTCGGGTGCGCGTCGTCCGGGATCAGCAGCAGCACGATCGACGCGGCGGCGGCGGCCTCGGCGATCGGGCGCGTGTCGAACCCGTCCGCGACCGCGGCCTCCCGGTACTCGTCCTCCCGGTTGCCGACGACGACCCGCACCCCGCTGTCGCGGAGGTTCGCGGCGAACGCCTTGCCCTGGATGCCGTAGCCGACGACGGCGACGACCTCCTCCTCGACGTGGTGCAGACTCGCGTCCCGCTCGAAGTACATGCCCGCTCCCTCAGTCGCCCGCGCCGGACTTGGCGTCCTGCATGCCGACGACGTCGCGCACGTCCACGGCGTCCTCGACGTCTTCGGTGTCCACAATGGATGTTTCAGCCCGGGGTCCGGGGTGGTCGCCCACGCGGTCCCCCAGGTCGCAGTGCGCCATGTTGCGGGTGTAGACCTCCGCGAACCGGTCCCACTCGCGGGCGCACCGCGCGGCGTCCCAGCCCAGCGCGGCCGCCATCTCCGCCAGCACCAGGTCGAGCACGCCGAGGTCGATCTCGCAGCGACCGCCCTCGTCGAACACCACCGCGTCCCGGATGCCGCCGGCGTTCATCAGGTAGTCCTCGTAGCTGTACGCCAGCTGGTGCTCGACGTGGTGGCGGACCTTCTCCCGCAGGAATTCCCGGTCGCCGCGCGGGTGGTCGGCGCGGTGCACGGCGAACCGCTCCTCGCCCTCCACCGTCAGGAACGGCAGCCGGTGCGTCGTGGAGGGGTTCAGCTTCTTGACGCCGCCGCGGCGCAGCTCCGCGGCGATCTGCTCGACGACCTCGCGGCCGGCCCAGCGGAACTCGGTCAGCTTGATGTTGACCATGTCGAACACCGGGCCGCCCCGGTCGTGCCGGGTGATGCGGAACATCCGGGTCAGGTCCTTGACCGCGATCTCGCCGCCGTCGCTCGCCGCCAGCGGCCGGATGCCGCAGAACACGTGGAACACGTCGCTCCGGGTGATCTTCCAGCGGTCGTCGACCAGTTCGTTGTAGGAGTGCAGCAGCTCCTCGACCTCGTCCTCCATCGGCACGACGAGGTCCGGGTCCTCGTGCGGCCGGTCCGTCGTCGTGCACTGGACGTACCAGATGCCGTTCTGGTGGAAGGGGCGCAGGTAGTGCTGGCGCTCGGCGTTCAGCGGCACCAGGCCGACCTGGAGCTTCGGGTCCGCCGACAGGCTCTCGTGGATGAACCGGTTCGTCGCCTCCAGGTGCGAACCCCGGGAGTACACGACGGACCGCCTGCCGTCGGGCCGCGTCGTCCGGTCGCGCACCCGGTCCAGCCAGGGACCGGCCCCGTTGGCGATCGTGTGCGCCTTCACGGTGACCCGCTCGGGCAGCTCGTCGTGGTCGAAGCGGCGCAGCAGGGTCACCAGGAAGTACCCGCGCGCGCCGTCCCGCCGCCACTCGTAGTGCTCGACCTCGACGAAGCTCAGCGCCCGGATCGGGTGGGCCTCCGTGCCCCGGTAGTAGGCGTCGCGGATCGCCTTGAGCACCAGGCTCTTGTCGTTGCTGGCCTTGCCGTCCCAGTACTGGATGCCGGCGAGCGCGGGGGAGTCCGCCGCCAGGTGGGGCAGCTCGCGGTGCAGCGCGCGCTTGTCGAAGAACAGCTTCACCCGGCTGCCGCGCGGCGAGCCGCCGAGCCACGCCCACACCGCGGTGAACAGGTCGTAGAGCGAGATGCCGAAGAAGACCGCCCACTTCTTCTCCGGGCTGTCCGGCAGCACGAACACGACGTTGGGGATCTCCTGGACGGTGTCCGGGGTCGTGTCCATCAGGATCTTGCGCTCGCGCGTGCCGTACCAGACCAGCTTGAGGTCCAGCCACGCCGACCGGAGGTTCTGCGCCGGCGTCTGCTTGATCTTGGGGTCCCGGCGCAGGCCGGCCGCCAGCAACAGCCGGTGGAAGCCCATCCGCAGGTAGCGGATGCCGGGGTGGATCGCCTTGCCGGTCTTGCTCGACGTCTCGCCGCCGAACGGGCCGCGGTCCACGAGCAGGGCGCTGCCGTTGCCGCGGGAGGCGATGTCCCGCAGCACGCCCGCGCCGGCCGCGCCGCCGCCGATGACGACGGTGTCGTGGACGCGGCCCCCGTGCGACTCCTCGTCGACCAGCTCGCGGAACTGGCGGACCACGTCCGGCATGGCGAACGTCCGCCCGGCCGGCGGGTGGGAAGGCGACTGCGTCACGAAGCCCGACCTCCTCGGTGCACCGCGATCACGCGGTGGTTGGTGTCGCGCCAGGCGCGAAAGGTGATCCTGTCCTCCGCCGGGAGCGGCGACGTCGTCCGCCAGTCCCAGGCCCGCTCGATCATGTAGGCCATGAACGTGCGGATGTCCTCGCGGCTCATGCCGCGCGTGCCGCGCCGCTGCTCGACCAGGCGCTCCTGCGCCTCCCGGTCGGCCAGCAGCCGGGCGTAGGGGTTCCAGTCGTACGCCCACAGCGCGTCGAAGCGGTCGAAGACGGGCGCCCAGCCGCGCAGGTGCTCCGCGACCCGGCGGCGCAGGCCGTCGGGCAGGTCCGCCGGGTCGGCGTCGGTCCGCGCGCCGGCGAACCACAGGTCGAACAGGAGCACCCCCACCCTGCCGTGCGACTCGAAGTACCGGTCGGGCCCGGTGGGCTGGTCGTCGGCCCGCTTGTCGAAGTTGCCCATCCGGATGACGGTGTCGGGGCCGCTGCGCTCCATCTCCGCCAGGTTGCGCCGCAGCCAGGCGAGGTCGTGCGTCCCGGGAAGCGCCCGGTTGGACACCCCCGGCACGCCGGCGTCGTAGCCGAGGAGCCGCAGGGGTTCCCGCTCGGCCCTGCCGAGGTACCAGTCGTCACCGCTGCGGGCGACCGCCCGGCCCTCGGTGCGGGGGTCCAGGAGCTTGTTGACCACGACGGACAGCGCCGTGGTGAGCACCGTCTTGCCCGCGCCGGGGCTGCCGTTGAAGGCCATCACGAACAGCCCGTCGGGGCGGCGTTCGCGCTTCTCCCGCACGATCCACCGGGCGAAGGGGACGTAGAGCTGCCACAGGTCGACCAGCGGCACGGTCGAGCCGTCGCGGTCGGAGAAGTAGCCGCACCACCAGTCGGAGAACGGCTCCCACACGCGTCGCACCAGGTGCAGCCGCTCCAGCACGACGTCCTCCGCCGACCGCGCGGTGTCCGGGTCGAACGCCGGGTGCAGCGGGTCGTCGGCCACCGCCGCGGCCAGGGCGCGCAGCCGGTCCGGGTCCACGGGCCGGTTCGAGGAGAGGTCCCGCAGCGCGGGCGACAGGTGCTCCGCGACCGCCGCCCGGTAGCGCGCCGAAGCCTCCGCGAAGCGCTCGACCTCCGCGCGCGGCAATCGCCGCACGGCGTCGTCGTAGGCGTCGGCCGCGTCGTCGGTGCGCGTCGCGGTCCGGTGCTCCGTGTCGCTCACAGGCATGACCTGCCCCTTCCCCCGGCAAGCGGATGTGCGTGATCAGTAGTCCGACAGCAGCGAGTGCAGGTCCCCGAGGCGCTGGTCGGGCCTCGCTATCGCGGTCAGCGGCACGTCCTTGCCGAACACGCGGGCGAAGTCGCCGCGCATCCGGACGAAGTCCAGCGAGTCGAGCCCGAGGTCGGCGAGCTGCTTCGACTCGTCCCACTGGTGGACGTAGCCGTTGAGGAACGCGTGCACGGGGTCGTCGTGGCGGTCGTCGGCCCGGGGCGCGGCCGGTGACTTCGGCGCGCTCAGGACGACCTCGGCCGGTCGGGCGCGGTCGGGCCGCCGACCGGCCGGCAGCATCGACACCAGCGGTGTGCCCGCCCAGGGGCCGCGCCCCCAGTCCACGTCGCAGGCCGCGAAGTGGCGCCCGGCCGCGCCGGACAGCTGCGCGCCGACGACCCGGCCGAGCAGGGCCAGCGCGCGGCCCGTGGTCAACGGCGTCTCGCCGCCGTCGCGTGCCGCGTCGAGCGCCCTGGTGTTGCGCGCCGCCATGCCCACCTCGCCCCAGGTGCCCCAGGCGACGGACACGACGGCGGGGCCGTCGTCGGGCGCGGACCACGTGGCGCGGGCGTCCACCCAGGCGTTGGCCGCCGCGTAGTTGGCCTGGCCCGCCGAGCCGAGCAGGGCGCTGGTGGAGGAGAAGGCGGTGATCCACGGCGCGCCGCACGCCCGGCCGAGGTCGACCAGCCCGGCCAGGGCGAGCTTGGGCGCGAGCACGGCGTCGAACCGGGAGGCGTCCAGGTTGGTCAACACGCCGTCGTCCAGCGCCCCGGCGAGGTGCACGATCCCGGCCAGCGGACCGATACCGGCCGCCGCGTCGAGCGGCCGGGCGAGGTCGAGTTCGACGAACCGGACGCCCCGGCGCAGGTCGACGGGTGCCGTCCGGCCGGTCACGATCACCCGTTCGGGGGCGACGCCCTGGGTGTGCAGCAGCCAGTCCACGACCACCCGTCCGATGCCGCCCGTGCCGCCGGTGACCAGGTAGCCGCCCTCGGCCGCGCCCAGCGTGCCGGGCGGCAGGTCCGGCAGCGCGGCGGGCAGGAGGCGGCGGCCCAGCAGGACCCCGCCGGACAGGGTTCCGCCGGACGGGGCCCCGCCGGTGAGCAGGTCGGCCTCCAGCGGGTGGCGGGACACCGACCGCAGCAGCTCGCGCACCAGCAGGTCGGGCACCGGGTGGTCCACGTCCTCCGGCAGGCCCCGCACGTGGACGCGCTGCACCGCCAGGCCGGGCTCCTCCAGCGCCAGCGACCGCGTCAGGCCGGCCACCAGGCCGCTGTTCGGGCGGGCGGGCACCACCAGGACCAGCCGGCCGCGCGCCCCACCGGTGACGAGGGACCGCGCGAGGTCCAGCAGCACCGCGCAGTGCCGGTTCGCCGGCACGTCCGGGGCCGGTCGCAGCAGCACGGCCGCCTCGGCGTCGGGACCGGTCAGGGTGTCGAGCAGGAACCGGGTCGTCGCGGCCGTCCCCGCGCGGTCGAGGTCGGTCCACGGGATCTCCCGCGGTCCGGTCGTCGGCGCGACGGGCGTCCAGCGCACCTCGTGCAAGGCGTCCCCGGCGTCGGCCGGGGCGAGGCGGTCGAGGAGGGCGACGATCTGCTCCAGCACCCGCTCGCGGCGGTGCAGCATGAAGTCGTGCGAGCCGGTGTGCAGGTGCACGTCCACGACCGGGCTGCTCGTGACGTCGGCCCACTCGTGCGCGGACGCGGCGGGGAACGACGGGTCGTCCGTGCCGCAGTGCACCTGGAGCGGGCAGTCCAGCACCGGACCAGGCCGCTCGGCCACCCGTTGCGCCGAGCGGGCGTCGAACGCCAGGTCGGCGCGCAGCAGCGGCAGGACGTCCCGCTGCCACCGCTCGTCGTCGCGCAGCTCCTCGGGCACCATCAGGAACGACTCGGCATCCGCGGCGACCACCTCGCCGGCGAGCGGGGCGCGGCCCACGGCGGACACCGCCAGCACCCGGTCGCGCCAGTCGGCGAGCGGGCCGCTCAGCAGGTCCAGCACGAGCGACGCGCCGAAGCTCAGGCCGCAGAACGCCACGGCGCCGGCGCCGGCGTCCGCCCGCAGGTCGGCGGCCAGCTCCGCGAGCGCCGCCGCGTCGTCGCCCGACCGGGGCGGTCCGACCGCGACGACGTCCAGCCACGCGGGGGCGGAGCGCGCCCACGACCGGAACGCGGCCGGGCCGCCGCCCGCGTAGGGGAAGCAGTACAGCGTGACCCGCGCACCCGGCTTGGCGGTGTGCCGGACCAGCCGGCCCGGCGCGTCCCCGGCGGCCGGTCCGGGGTCCCGGACCTCGTCGTCGACGTGGATGGACGCCTGGGGCCTCGTCCAGTGGCTGGTCCGGTCGAAGCTGTAGGTCGGCAGCGGCCGGTGGGTCGGCCGGCGTGCTCCCGGGCGGTCGTGGAACGCCTCGAAGTCCAGCTCGACGCCCTGGCACCACAGCTGCCCGAGTGCGTCCAGGAACGCCACCTCGTCGTCCGCGCCGGGGTCCTTCGCCCTCGGCATGGTCGCCACGGGCGTCGACGACGCGTCGCCGAGGTGCTTGAGCAGCTTGTGGGTGAACGAGGTGAGCACCGCACCCGGCCCGATCTCCAGCACGATGTCGGGTTCCCACTTCAGCAGCGCGGCCACGTCGTCGCGCCACCGCACGGTCGACGTGACGTGCGCGCCCCAGTGCGCGTCGGGCCGGTGGCGGGGGGCGAGCCAGGTCCCGGTCAGGTTGGCCGCCAGCGGCACCTCGGGCGCGCGGGCGTCGAACCGCGCCGCCGCGGCGGCGACCCGTTCGGCGACCGGGGCCACCAGGTCGCTGTGGAAGGGGTGCGACACGGGCACCGACCTGCACGTCGCGCCGCCGCGCGCGAGTGCTTCCGAGATTTCCCGCAGGGCGGGCTCCGTCCCCGACAGAACGATCTGACCGGGCGCGTTGACCGCGGCGAGCCACACGTCCTCCCGGCTGTCCACCAGGTCGAGGAGCACGTCCTCGTCGCCGACGACGCTGAGCATCCCGCCGACGCGCCCGCCGCCCTCGCCGACGAGCTCCTCGGTGGCCAGCGCCCGCACCGCCACCAGTTCGGCGGCCTCCTCCAGCGCCAGCACGCCCGACACGACGGCCGCGGCGTACTCGCCGATGCTGTGCCCGGCGACGGCGACGGGGACGACGCCGACGTCCACCAGGGTGCTCGCGAGTGCGTACTCCACCGCGAACAGGCCGCACTGCGTCGTCGTCGGCCGCAGCACGGAGGTGTCGTCCGCGCCGAGGACCAGGGCCGCCGGGTCGTCCGGCAGGTGGGGGGCCAGTCGCGCGCAGGCCACGTCGAAGTGCCGGCGGAACCGGCCGCCGTCCGCGCCGCCCCGGTAGAGGCCGCGCGCCATGCCCGCGGTCTGCGAACCCTGCCCGGAGAAGGTGAACGCCACGGTGGCCGCGTGCCCCGTCGGCACGGTGGTCCGGGGCGGCTCGTCGCGCAGCCGGCGCAGGGCGTCGAGGTCACCCGCGGGGACGACGGCGCTCGCGCGCAGGGTGTGCGACTCGCGGCGGACGTGCAGGGACCTGATCGCGGGGCCCAACTCGTCGGCGGGCAGGCCCTCCAGGAACCGTGCCAGCGCGTCGGCGTTGCGCCGGAACGCGCCCTCGCTCCGCGCGGACACCGTGACCAGGTGCGGGGTGCGGGGGTCCGGTCCGCCCGGTTCGACCGGCGGGGCCTCTTCGAGCACGACGTGCGCGTTCGTGCCGCCGATCCCGAAACTCGACACCCCCGCGCGCCGGGGGAGCTGGGTCGCCGGGTCGGCCACGGTCCACTCCTCGAGGGCCTGCTGCACGGTGAACGGCGAGCCGTCGGCGTCCACGTGGTCGACCAGCTTCGGGTTGAGCGTCGCGTAGTTCACCGTGGGCACCAGCGTGCGGTGGTGCAGGCACAGGACCGCCTTGATGAACCCGGTGATGCCCGCCGCGCAGTTCGCGTGGCCGATGTTGCCCTTGACGCTGCCCAGCGCGGTGCGGGCGCCCGCCGGCGCGTCGGGGCCCCGGTGCTCGGCGAACGCGTCGTGCAGCCCCTTGACCTCGATGGCGTCGCCGACGTGCGTGGCGGTCGCGTGGCACTCCACGTACGACACCTGCTCTGAGCCGATGCCCGCCATGGCGATGGCGTCGGAGATGCACTGGGTCTGGGCCCGCGCGCTCGGCGCGGCGTAGCCCGCCTTCAGCCGGCCGTCGTTGGACACGCCGAAGCCGGTGAGGACGGCCCAGACGTGGTCCCCGTCCTCGATCGCCAGGTCCAGGCGTTTGAGCACGACCGCGCCGACGGCGTCGCCGAACAGCGTGCCGCTCGCCGCGTCGTCGAACGGGCGCACGTGGCCGTCCACGCTGCCCACCAGACCTTCGGCGTAGCGGTAGCCGAAGTTCGGGAAGGTGATCGACGACCCGCCGGCCACGGCCATGTCGCACTGGCCGGACGTGATCGCCTGCGCGGCCTGCGCCACCGCGACCAGTGCGCTGCTGCACGCCGACGTCACGGTCACCGCGGGGCCGCCGAGGTCGAGCAGGTAGGCAACCCGGGTCGCGACGTAGTCCTTCTCGTTGCCGATCTCGGTGAGGAACACCCCGGCCGGGTCCAGCGGGTCCTTGAGGCTGCCGCCCTCCAGGTGGTGGATCAGGTAGCCGTCGATGCCGCACGCCGCGAACACGCCGGTGCGCCGCCCGTAGGGGTTGCCGCGCCGCGCGTACCCGGCCTGTTCGAGCGCGGCCCACGCCGTCTCGACGAACACCCGGTGCTGCGGGTCCATCATCACGGCCTCGCGCCGTCCGATGCCCCAGAAGCCCGCGTCGAACTTGTCCGCGTCGTCGACCACCTGGGCCGCGGGCACCCACTCCGGGTGCGCGAGGACCTCCTCCGGGACGCCCTTGGCGCGCAGGCGCTCGGCGCTGAACGTGGTCAGCGAGTCCACGCCGTTCTTGAGGTTCTCCCAGAACGACTCGACGTCCGGCGCGCCGGGGAAGCGCCCCGCCATGCCGACGACGGCCAGCCGGGTGGTGTGCGGGCGGCGGGCGCGCGCCGTGGCGGCGGCCGGGCCGGAACCCCGCGAGCAGTGCTCGGCCATGGCCCGCACGGTGCTGTGCTGGAAGACGTCGACGACGGGCAGGGAGATGCCGAACCGCTCGGCCAGCACGCCCGACAGCCGCGACGCGCTGAGCGAATCGCCGCCCAGGTCGAAGAAGTTGTCGTCGGGCTCGGCCCTCGGCACGCCGAGCACCTCCTGCCACGCCCGCGCGACGCGCTGTTCCATGGTGGTGGGCGCGGCGCCGCCGCGGTCGGCCTCCTCGCCGTCCTCCTCCGGCGGCGGGGGCAGGGCCGACAGGTCGAGCTTGCGCGAGTCGCCCTTGCCGATCGGCAGCGCGTCGAGGCCGATGAAGTGCCGCGGCCGGGCGTACTCCGGCAGGTCGCGCCTGGCCTTGCGCTTCGAGCGGGCCAGCACGGTCTCCGAGGGCCGGCCGCCCTCGCCCACGACGTAGGCCAGCAGGCCCGTCGGCTGGTTCGTGCGGCTGTCCAGCACCGGCCGCACGATGACGCGGGACACCCCGTCCTGGTCCTCCAGGACGTGCTCGACGGCCCGCAGCGACACCTTGAACCCGCGCACCTTGACCTGGTCGCCGGTGCGGCCGAGGATCTCCAGGCCGCCGTCCGGCAGGAACCGGGCGCGGTCGCCCGTGCGGTAGAAGGTGTGCCCGGCGAACGGGGAGCCGGCCAGCGCGGGCGGGCACGGCACGAACCGCTCGGCGGTCTTCACCGGGTCGTCGAGGTAGCCGTCGGCGACACCGGGACCGGCGAAGTGCAGCTCGCCGACGCCGCCGCGGGGCACGGGTTCGCCGTCGGCGTCGAGCAGCACCGCCGCGCTGCCGTCGAGGACGCGGCCGGCGGGCGCGAACGCCGACCGGGTGACCGCGCCGGCGGGGCGGGGGAGCAGGTCGGCGAACGAGACGTCCAGGCACTCCCACGTGCTGTAGGAGTTGACCAGCCGCACGTGCGGCGGCAGCAGGGCGGCGGCCTTGTCGACGACCCGGGTGGGCACGACCTCGCCCATCAGGAACCAGACTTCCATGTGCGCCAACCGGTCCACCAGCGTCGGACCCACGACGGGGTGGTCGAGCAGGGTCTCGAACAGCGAGGGCGGCACCACGGCGCGGGTGATGGCGGACCCCTCCAGGGTGTCCACGAGCCGCACGGGGTCGAAGATGTGGTCGTCCGGGATCACGACCGCCGACCTGCCCGCCAGCAGCGGCCTGAGGCACTCCCAGGCGAAGAAGGCGTTCAGGCCGTCGCGGGAGGTCTCCGCGTACGGGTACAGCCCGTAGCGGGCGTCGAAGCAGTAGAGGCAGCCGAGGTGGTTGTTGAGCACCGCCTTCGGCGTGCCGGACGTGCCGGACGTCATCGAGATCAGCGCGATGTCGGTCGGCTCCACCTCGGGGAACGCCACCGGTTCCCGCCCGTCCGCCGGGGCGTCCGCCCAGCGGTCGCGGTCGAGCACGAGCACCCGTCCCGGTTCGCGGAACGCGGCGGGGAGGAGGTCCACGAGCTCCGGGGTGGTCAGCACGACCCGGACGTCGGCGCTCTCCAGGAACCCGGCGAGCAGCGAGGGCGGCCAGTTCTTCTCCAGCAGGCACGCGGGCGCGCCGAGGCCGAAGCAGGTGAGCAGGCCGACGCAGTACTCGGCCGAGTGGGGCAGCAGCAGGCCGACGACGTCACCCCGCGTGACGCCCGCGTCGGTCAGGTCGGCCGCCAGGGCCGTCGCGCTCGCGTCGAGTTCGCGGTAGGTCCACTGCCGGGGGTGATCAATGAGCGCGAGGACGTCGGGCTGTGACACCACGTGTTCCCGGAAACGCGCCCAGATCGTCCGATCGGGTTTCGGGTACGCCGTTCCCGTGATGCTGATCGACGGGCCGACGTCCTTTTTCACCTGATCGAGATGTGCGCTGATGCTGTCCAGCAGAGAGGCTCGCCCGGTAACGGTGAAGAAATGACCGCCGGGCAGGATCTCGGTGTCGAAGTGTGTTGTGCCGGTGAAGTGCTGCCGCCACGCCCGCAGTTCTCCCGGGGTCACCGTCCGGTCCTCGGAACCGCCGTACACGACGCACCGGACGGCCAGTCGGCGACCGGTCGCGTCACCGGTCGCGCAGACGTGCTCCTCGTCGAGCCGGAGGTCGTCGCGCAGGGGTGGGAGGATCAGCCGGAGCAGTTCGTCGTCGGCCAGGAGGTCTTCCGGGACGAGCCCCCACGCGCGCACGAGGTCGACGAACTCGGCCTCGGGTAAGGAATGCCGCGCCGACTCGCCCCACGGCAGGTGCGGCGCCCGGTGCGCGGACAGGAACAACGCCCCGGGGGTGCGCAGGCCCTCGTCGGCCAGGCGGCGGGAGACCTCGAACGCGACCAGCGCGCCGAAGCTGTGGCCGAAGAACGCGAACGGCGTCCCGTCGTCGTGCCGCACGACCAGGTCGGCCAGGTCGTCCACGAGTTCCCGCCATCCCGCGTGCGGACGTCCGCCCAGGTCACGGCCCCGGCCGGGCAGGGTGTACGAGACGACCTCGACGTCCTCGGGAAGCCCGTCGGGCCACTCGGCGAAGCTCTGGTGCCCGCCCCCGGCGTGCGGGAAGGCGAACAGCCGCAGGGCCGCGTCCTCGCGCCGGGCGAGCACGACGGCGTCCGCGCCGTTCGCGGCGCTGGGTTCTGTCATGGGGTGCAGCAAGCAACAGCTCCCTCGTGAAAGCGGCGGGCCATTCGCGCGCGAAACTGGCACCGGATTCAAGGTAACTGCATCGGGTGGTGGTCGTTGATGGCGTGGACGCCGCTGTCCCGATGTGCCGCCGACTGCTGACAAGAATTCTGCCAGAAGGCTTTGCGGTATTTATATGTGAATATTCGTCGTGATAAATTGAAAGTAGCAGCGTGCCCGGACCGCGTCAAGCGGCTGTCCGGCCCCCGGCGCATTTGAGAAGCCCCGGGGGCGCGATAGCCGGGGCCTTGGCGGGGACTACCTCGTGCAGGTGGGCGCGCCGGGTCGTCAACCGGTGGCGGCGCGTCATCACGAACCTGCGGGAATGCTTCGGGGGGCGTCCGGAGAGCGGGCGCGGCCCGGGTCCGGCGGCCGCTCAGGCCTGGGCGATGGGCTCGACGGTGGGCTTGGCGATGGCCTCGTAGTCCGCCGTCGCCAATGCGATGGAGCGGTCGAACCGGGCCGCGTTGAAGAACACCTCCGGGTGCTGGAGCACCTCGGGGTCCACGAACAGTTCCATCCGCTCGTCGAACGAGAAAGGGGGAATCGTCCCGACCGGGGTCCCGGCCAGCTCCTCGGCGGCTTCCGGTGGGGCGAACCCGGCGTAGGTCCCGCCGAACAGCGCCTTGACCTTGGTGAAGTCGACGCGCTTGTGGCCGGGGATCACGGCAGCCGCGTAGCGGGTGACCTTCTTGCCGACCTTGACCATCACCACGATGCACTTCGCGGCCTGGCGCTGGTCGTACCCCGCGAGTTGGCTGACGACCTCGGTCACGGCCTCCGGCGCGTGCTCGATCACCCGGTAGGTGGCGTCGTGCTCGTCCAGCAGGGCGATCAGCTTGTCGTGCGCGGTGTCGGAACTCATGTGTGTCGGCCAACTTCTCTCGACGGCGCGGTGGTGCGGGCATCATGCCAGACCGCGGTGGTCGAGCCGTCCTTCGGATCGCTGCCCCGATCGGGTGATGGCGCGGCGGGGTGGCGCCGGGTCGACCGACCCGGCGCCACCCCGCCGCGAGGGTCAGACGGAGGCCGCGTCCAGTGCCGCGAGGAGGCGGACGGAGTAGTTGGTCGGGCCGTTCAGCTCCTCGGTGTCGAACCAGCGGGTGGAGGTGATCTCCAGGGTGGCCTTCTTCCCCTGCGCGCCCAGTGCCCGCACGGTCGTGCCCGGCGGGATCGGGGTCGTGGTGGGGGAGTGGTCCTCCTCCACGTCCTGGAGGTCCACGAGCACGCCGGCCTCCAGTTCGGCGGACGTGAGGTCCGACTCGACCACCCTCACGTCGGCCAGCAGCTGGTAGTCGGGCTTCTTGGTCATGTAGTGCGTGACGTGCGCCTCCGAACCGTGCGCGAACAGCAGGTACCGGGGTTCGGGCGGGTACTCGTCGGCGTCCCGGAACGGCCGGTTGTGCAGCACGGTCGTGATCTCGACCGGGACGCCGGTCACGATCGTCGTGGGGTGCCCGAGGTCGTTGTCCACCACCTTGAGGATCGTGCCGGTGAACCTCCGGTCGGCCACCATCTCCTGGAGCAGCAGCCTCTCGTCGTTGACGACGACGAACGTCGCCGTCGGCGCCGCCTGCTGGGCGTCGACGTAGGCCTTCTTGACGTCGGCGCCGAACCCGAACGTCGCGACCACCTGGTAGCGGTGGGCCGCCATGGTGAACATCGCCAGGTGACCGCCGTACACGAGTCGGTCACCCATCAGCACGAAGCCGTGGATGTCCGGTGTCTCCTCGTCGTGGGACTTCGTCATGAGCCGGTCCTCCCTAGAAGGCGTTGCCGGAGACGCGCACCAGCGCCAGGCGGGCGATGTCGCCGGTGTCGGCCGAGCCGTCCACGTAGTTCGCCAGGTCCGCGCCGCCGCGCTGCGTCGGCACGCTGACCGGGCTGGACTTGGCCAGGTCGGCCGCCAGGTCGTCGATCACCTGCTCCGTGACGTGGGGCATCACGTACAGGTGCGCGTAGTGGACGACCGAGTCCCCCACCTTGAGCGGGATCGTGGCCAGCGAGTACTTGTGCACGAGGTCGGGCGGCGGCTGCTTGAACCGCACCGTGAGCGCCAGTGGCGTGCGCGCCGCCTCCCAGGTGCCGCCCAGCTCCTTGAGCCTCCTCTCCGCGTGGTCGGTGACCTCCAGGGCCCGGCGGATCATCGTCATCTGCTCGCGCTCGGAGTGCTTGGCCAGGAAGTGCCACATCACCAGTGGCGAGAAGGCGTTGCGCGACCCGCCGAACGTCGTGTCCGGCGACCCGATCACGGCGGGCTGCTCGGGCGGCTGCATCTGGAGGTTCGCCTTGGTCATGAACACGCCGCACGGCCAGGGCGCGCCGGGGTACTTGTGCCCGCTGGTGACGATCGAGGCGACCTCGGGGATGCGGAAGTCGAACTTCGGGAGCGGGGTGGTCGGTGCGATTTCGCCCGCGTCGACGAGCTTCTCGATGAACGGCGCGTAGGTCGCGGCGAGCGCGCCGTCGACGTGGATCCAGTGGCCGGTGCGCTCGTCGACCAGCTCGTTGCCGTTCTCGTCGCGGCCGTAGCGCACCTTGCGCTTGTCCAGCCCGTACCGGGCGAAGATCGGCCGCAGCCGGTCGCAGATGGCGCCGACGTCGTCGTAGGCGCCCTTGAACGTGCTGCCGTAGTTGAGGTTGATCACCACGGGGTGGCCCATGCTCGCGAAGAACTCCACCAGCGTCGCCAGCTTGTCCACGTCGATGCTGCCCGGTCCGCCGTCGCCGCCGGCGGACGGGACCTCGTGGTCCCACGGTTGTCCCGGGTTCAGCGGGTTGGCGTACGGGTACATCTTGCTGCCGACCTCGTAGAAGTTCGGGATGTTCAGCACCCGCAGCGCCTTGGCCACCGAGTAGTGCGTGTCCTGCGAGTAGAAGCCCACGGGGGAGTAGGCGTTCTGGTTGTCGGCGGGCGCGGTGTCCTGCACCCAGACGTACTGCGCGCCGCCGCCCTCGGCCGGCTCCCGCATGAGGGTCTTGCCGGAGAGGTAGTCGCGCGCGTTCCACAGGGCGTAGTTGTTGCCCTCCGAGGAGCCCATGGTGAGCACGTAGCCCCAGTAGGCGTCCTTGGGCACCTCGCCGTCGACCTCGGTGCGCGGCTTGCCGTGCCACAGCTTGGCGTAGTAGTCCAGGACGGCGCGCTCGGCCCACCGCGTGTGCAGGGTGAAGTGCGAGTCCTCGAACGGGTCGCCGACGTTGTTGAAGTGGTAGTCGAGGAACCGGGCCATCGGCTCGCGCAGCTTGAGGTCCTCGTTGGTCTGGTAGCCGAGGAACCTGCCCTGGAGGTCGGCGAAGTAGTTCTCCAGCTTGTCCAGCACCGCGTTGCGCTGCGGCTCGGGCACGCCTTCGGGAGGGAGCGCGAAGTCCTGGTCCGTCGGGCTCGGCGCGAAGTCCGCGCCCGTTGTGCGCGCGCGGCTCCGTGCCTGGTCTGCGATGGTCATGGTCGCCTTCCTGTGGTGGTTCGCCCCCGGGTGGGGGCCGTTCAGCGGCGGGGCCCGGCGAGCGCGTTCAGCAGCAGCGCCTCGGCGAGCGTCATGCGCTCCAACTCGGACCTGCTGACGCTCTCGTCGTCCCCGTGGATGTTGGCCAGCGGTTCCTCGCAGCCCCACAGCACGATGTCCGAGCCGGGGTTGGCCGCGTGGAGCGCGGAGACCAGCGGGATGGAGCCGCCCTGGCCGGCGTGCGCGACGTCGTCGGTCCCGTAGGCGGTCTTGAGCGCGGTCTCGACCGCGGCGTGGTACGGCCCCCGGTAGGCGGCGAAGCCCTGGCCGAGGCTCACGGGCTCGACCTCGCGCACGACCGCTTCCGGGGCGTTGGCCCCGATGTGCTCCTCGATCGCCCGGAGGGCGGCGTCCGGGTCCTGGTTCGGCGCGAGGCGCACGCTGATCCGGGCGGTCACCTCCGGGTGCAGCACGTTCGCGGGCCGGTCCATGCTCGGCGCGCCGCGCAGGCCCACCACGTTGAGGGCGGGCCGGCCGAACAGGCGCTGGGCGAGCGTGCCGGTGCCGACGAGGTCGACCCCAGGTTCCACGCCGGCGTTCTCGCGGTACTGCTCCTCGGGCACGGCCGGCCAGTCGTGCTCGAAGCGGGTCAGGCCGGGGACGGCCACGTCGCCGTTCGCGTCGTGCAGCGTCGACAGGAGCCGCGCCAGCACCATGAACGCGTCGGGCGCCGGCCCGCCGTACATGCCGCTGTGGACCTCCTTGGCGAGCGTCCTGACGGTCACGTCCACCACCAGGATGCCGCGCAGGGTCGAGGTGAGGGCGGGCAGGCCGACCGCCAGGTTCCCGGTGTCGGCCACGACGACCAGGTCGGCCTTGAACCGGGGGTCCCCGGGGTTGTCGGCGAGGTAGGAGTCCAGGACGCTGCCGCTCTCCTCTTCCCCCTCGACGACGACCTTGACGTTGACGGGCAGCCCCGACCGGGTGTCCCGCAACGCCTTGAGGGCTCCCAGGTGCATGACGACGCCGGACTTGTCGTCGGCCGCGCCGCGCCCGTAGAGGCGGGTGTCGCCGCCGGCCGCGACCTCCTTGGGCACGAAGGGCTTCGTGACCTGCCACGTGGACTCGTCGGCGGGCTGCACGTCGTAGTGCGCGTACAGCAGGACCGTCCGCGCGTCGTCGGTGTCCGCGCGCTGGTCCGCGTACACCAGGGGAGCGGAGGTCTTCCCCCCGTGGGTGATGGTGGTGACGCCGGCGCTGCTCAGGCCGACCGACCGGAACAGCCCGACGATCGTCTCGGCGGTGGTGCGCAGCGGCGGGTCCGGCCGGTCGGCCGTGGACTTGTGCTTCACCAGGTCGATCAGCGCCTGCCAGAACTCGGGGGCCGAGTCGCGCACGTGGTCGTGCAGACCCTCCTCGGAGGTGACCGCGGTCATGGGGGTCCTTCCCGTGGATGTGCGGGCGGTGTCGAGGAGTGTCCACTCCGGACCGGGCGCCACGCGGGATCGGGATCTGACTGCATCGTGGCACCGCGACGGCGGTGCCCGACAGGTCGCGGGCGTCGGACCCCACCAACGTGTGGCCGGACGCGGTCGACGGCGACGGTGCGTGTTCCGGGAAGGCTGCGGGGTGACCGGTAAGGGGGACCGGCGACCTCTGGTGCACAAGGCGAAGGCGCTCAGCGGCGTGGGCCGACGCCGGGCGGGACGCCGGTGCGGATGCCCTGCAACCGGGACCGGAGCGAGTCCGCGCTCGACGCGGCCCCGGTGGGGATCACCGGTTCCGCCCGGTCGCGCGCGGGCGGGTCGTAGTCCGCCAGCCGGGCCGTGCCCCACGCGCGCGGGTCGGCCTGGGCGCTGCCGGACGGGGACCACGCGAGCCGCGTCCGCCCCGTCCGGTCCCGCGTGTCGGAGTCGTAGACCAGCACGTTGAGGGTCAGCGCCGCCGGGTCGACCCGGTCGGGCAGGGCGCGCACGGGGATGCGCACCTCCACCGAATAGCCGCCGTCGCGCGGCACGGCCGCGTGCTCGACCTCCGGCGCCGGCCCCTGGTGCTGGTCGGCGTCCCTGGCCGCGCACGACCCGCCCTCGGCGGTGAACGGCAGCACGGCGAGCTTGAACGTGGTCGAGGTGTCCGCCGAGTCGCCGCGCGGGTCCAGGGCGATCTCCACGGCGTCGGTGCGCCAGTGGCGCTTGCAGTCGCGGGCGGCCAGTGCCGTGCCGTGCACGTCGTCGGTGACGTCGACGTGCGCGAACAGGTCGTCGCCGTGCCGGGACAGCCGGGCGCGGGCCGAGCAGTCCGCGGTGTCGCGGCACCCCGGGCCCTGCCAGTGCACGAGGTCCAGCGGCGCGGCCGGGTACTCCCGGTCATCGGCGACGCCGTCCACCCGCGGCGCCTCCCCGACCCCGTGGATCGCCGTGGCCGGCGTGGGCGGGGGGTCGCGCTCCGCGTCGCGGGCCAGGGCCGGCAGCCCCACCCGCCGCGCCCACCCGGCGAACTCCCCGTGCGGCGGTTCGTCGTGCCCGGCCGTCGCGGCGGGCACCGGCGTGCCGTTCTCGGCGAGCACGGTGAACCAGTCGCACGGCAGCAGGTCGACGGGGGTGTCGACGGTCGGGGGCAGGGCGGCGAAGCCCTGCGAGGCGTGCGCGCGGGCGGCGTCGCGCTCCCGCTGCGCCCACGTGCGCCCGTACCGCCGCGACCAGGTCCCCTCCCACACGCCCTCCACCGGCAGCCCGGCGGCCGGGTCCACGAGGGTCCGGGCCTCGCACGCCGGACCGGTCGGGCCGGCGAACCGCCAGTTCTGCGCGAGCAGCCGGTCCGGCCGCCAGGCGCGGTAGCCCTCCTCGGTGAGCTGGGACGGGAACGCCGAGGAGTCGCCCGCCAGCAGGAAGGCCTCGGTCGCCAGGCGACCCGCCGACTGGTGGGCGCCGTGCTGGTCGAACGGGCGCGGGTCCATCGTGACGACGACGTCCGGGGTGGTGGCCCGGACGAGCCGCACGAGCCGTTCGAGGGTGTCGGCCCGCTGCGGCGGCCCGTCCCACACCGCGGCGGTCAGCGGTGCGGACAGCGTGTACCAGAAATCGGGTTTGTCGAGGTAGTGGACGTGGTCGATGCCCACGGACCCGACGGCCTCGCGCTGCTCCGCCTCGCGCAGCAGGCCCAGCGCCGCGCCCTCCTCCTCGCCGACCGCGTTGCCGCCGCCCTCGCCGCGGGTGATGGTCGCGACGCCGGCCCTCAGCCCGTCGTCCTCCTGCCACTGGCCCAGTGCGGCGAGCGACTGGAACTCGTCGTCCGGGTGCGCGCCGATGAACAGCACGTCCACGTGCGCCGGGTCCAGGACCTCCGGGGGGCGCGCCGCGAGCGGTGCGGCGGTGGTGACCGACGCCGCCAGCGCGATACCCATGACGAGCCCCCGCCGGTGACGTCCCGTTGTCGAACTTCCCATGCGGCAGACCATGCCGCCGTCCCCGGCTGTCCGGCGGGTGGAAACCCGGTCGGGAGCGGAGTCCACCTCGACGGGGTGCCCGATCCGGAGCGGCCGGTGGCGCACGGTGAGCCGGCGGGCCCGCGTCGATACCGCATCGGGGCATCAAGTGCTCCCGCGGACCAGGGCAGGCCGGTCGTCAGGCGAAGAGGTCCGGTTGCCGGCTGTTCCGCCGCCCGCGCGTCCGCGACGCGGTTGCCCGCCGCCGGTGGTACCGACGGCGGGGCGACGAGAGGCCCCGCCGTCGGTACCACCGGCACGACATGTGCGGTAATCACTCGATCGTGCAAGACAGCCTGGTCGCGGTCGTGCGGGAACGCGTGACAGGCCGTACCGGGATCACCTGCTCGAAGGGCCCGTCCACCCGGTGGGCACGTGACCGACCCGGACCCGCTGCGGGTGGTCGCCCACCGGCACCGAGACCAGCTTGCGGCCCGTCGCGAAGTCGATCGCGGTCACCCGGTCGGCCGCGCTCTCCGAGATCACGCACGCCCGGCCGTCACCGCTCACCGTGGCCCAGTACGGCTTGGCCGCCGGCACGAGGGGACCTTCGGCCAGCGTCGCCCGGTCCACCACGGTGACGTACTCGTCCATCGTCCCCGCGACGCACAGCTTGTCCCCGTTCGGCGACATGGACATGCCGTGGTGGCGGGAGTCGTTGACGTAGGTCGTGCGGTCGTCGCTCGTCGCCGGGTTCTTCGGCAGCTCCTTGACGCGGGTGATGCGGTCGGCGGCCACGTCGTACTCCAGGAAGCCGTTGAAGAACGAGACCTGGAAGTACATCTTCGACCCGTCGGGGGTGAACGACACCGGGCGCACGGCGTCCGACAGGTCCGCGCGGCCGAAGGCGTCGAGGCGTTGCCGCATGTCGATCACGCGGGCGTCGCGGAACGTCGCCGTGTCCACCACGGTGATCTTCCGGTCCCCCTTGGTGAAGTCCCAGAACGGGTCGTCGAGGTCGGTGAAGACCTCGCCGATCGACATGTTCCACAGGTACCGCCCATCGGCGCTGAACACGTTCTCGTGCGGCTTGTCGCCGGTGCCGAACGAGCCGACCTCCCTGCCCGTCACGATGTCCAGCACGTGCACGGTGTTCGACGTCGAGGCCGAGACGGCGACGCGCGTGCCGTCCGGCGACACCGCCATGTGGTCGGCGCGGAAACCCGACACCGGGAACCGCCAGCGGACCCCGCCGGTGGCCAGGTCGATCGACACGACGTCGGCGAAGCTGGGCCGCGACACGACGAGCGCGGAACCGTCCGGCGTGGTGTACATGTCATCGATCAGCTGGTCGTGGCCCTCGCCGGGACCCAGCCGGATGCCCAGGAAGAACCCGAGCTTGACCGGGTTGAGGTAGATCTCCGCCAGTCGCCGGTCGCGGTCGGGGACCACGTTCACCCGGCCGATCCTCGCGAAGTCCCCGGAGGACGCGATCACGTCCGCCGTGCCCTCCCAGTTGTTGCCGACGAACATCACCTGCCGCAGGCCGGGTGCCGGGGCCGCCGCCCCGGTGCCCGCGGGCACGAGGCCGGTGGCGAGCACCACCGCACCGAGCAGGGCGGGGAAGCGGGCACGTCGCCGTGCGCGTGTCGTCGTTGTCACGAGAGCTCCAATCCGGACGCAGGGGTTCATCACGCGCGTGCGGGAACCGCGCACGGGCAACGGATGCGCACGGTGGGGGAGCAGGTCCACCGGGATCGGCGGCTCCCGACGCCGCGACCGTGCTGTTACCGTGCGGTAGCCACAGGTAACCAACAGAGGGCGCACACCCGGTAGGGGCGCGGACCCAACGCGCGGCCCACCCGTTGTGGCCCATCGACAACGCCGGTGGGAGGGGCCGCATGGCCGCGGTGCACGGCCTCGGTGTGATCGGCCGGGTCCTCAAGGAGATGGCCGCGGACGAGGACGTCGTCGACCAGCTCGTCCGGGCGGCGCGCAGCCACGCGCCGGACGTCGCCAAGCTGCCCGAGGCGGAGAACCGGCGGCACGTCGCCGTCATGCTCGCCGCCGGGCTCGACTCGTTCACCAACGCGCGCGAGCCCGACGAGCAGGACTTCGCCGCCGCCGAGGCGCTCGGTTCCGACCGGGCCGCGCAGGGCGTGCCGATCACCAGCCTGCTGCGCGGAGTCCAGGCGGGCCGCACCCGCGCGACCGCGATCGCCATCTCCCGCTGCCGGGACGCGGGCGTGCCCGACGACGTGATCCTGGAGGCGATCCTCGACCTGGAGCGCTACACCGGCGCGCTGGAGCGCCACGTCGTCAACGGCTACCACACCGCCGAGCTGGAGCTGTCCCGCACGACCCGCGACACCCGCACGCAGCTGCTGCGCCGCCTGCTGCTGCGCGACGGCACGCCCCCGCCCGCCGACGACGAGCTGCGCCGCGCAGGGCTGCGCCCCGATGGCCGGTACCACTGCCTGGTGTCGGAGGTGACCGATCCCGTCCAGGCCCGCACCCTGGAACAGCGCTTCCTCGCGCACGGCGGCGTCTGCGGCATCGTCGAGGGCCGCCTGACCGGCCTCGCGCCGCGCCCGCCCGCCGCGCCGGCCGCCCTGGTCGTCGTCGCGCCCGCGGTGCCGCTCGACGCGCTGCGCGACGTCCACCCCCTGTGCACGGCGGCCCTGCGGGTCGCGGCGGACCTCGGCCTGCGCGGCGTGCGGGACCTGACCGAGCTGGCCGGCGACACGGCGCTGGCCGCCCACCCCGTGCTGGCCGGGCTGCTCAGCACGACCCTGCTCGCGGCGCTCGACCACGACGACGAGTTCCACCGCGAACTGGTCTGCACCGCCCTGGCCTACCTCGACCACGACCGGCGCCTCAACCGCACCGCCGGGGCACTGCACGTCCACCCCAACACGGTCCGCTACCGCCTCGACCGGCTGGAGGAGATCACCGGCACCTCGACCGACCACCCCGCGTTCGGCGGCCGTTCGGCGGTGCTCGACGCGCTGCGCTGGTGGTGGGCCCTGCGCACGTGGCTGGGCCACCGCCGCTGAGGGGCCCCGCCGAAGGGCCCCGGCCGGGCGCTAACCGGTGCGCGCCCGGTGCAGCGCCTCGCGGAAGACGCGGACGGCCGGGTGCGTGGTCGCGCCGGAGCGGACCGCGGTGAACAGGCGGCGGTGCGGGCGCGCCGGCAGCCGGCGCAGGCGCACGGTGTGGGCGCGGTCGGTCCACAGCAGGTCCGGCAGCAGGGCGGCGGCCAAACCCTTCTCCACCAGGTGCACCTGGAGCAGCACGTCGGGGCTCTCGAAGCGGACGTCCGGCTCGAAGCCCATCGTGCGGCACGCGGTGAGCGCCCAGCGTCCGGGAGGGGTGTCCGGTGGTTCGAGGACCCACGGGATGGCGGCCAGGTCGGCGGGCCGGGTGGTGGCGCGGCGGTGCGGACCCCGGGCGGGCAGGGCCAGGCGCAGCTCGTCGTGCGCGAGGTCCTCGGTCTCCACGCCGGGGTCCGGCGGCGTGGGCAGCCCCGGGTACTCCTCGCCCAGGACGATGTCGTGGTCGCGCGCCAGCAGGCCGGCGTAGGCGGCATCGGGGTCCCGGTGGGTGATCTCCACGCGCAGACCGGGGTGCCGCTGCGCGAGCTCGGTGAGCGCGGTCGGCACCAGGGCGAGCACGACGGTCTGGAACGACGCCACCCGCAGGGTGCCGGCGACCTCGTCCAGCGACGCGGCCAGCTCGGCCCGGGCGAGTTCCAGCCGGTGCAGGATCGCCTCGGTGTGCCGGACGAGGACCCGGGCCTGCTCGGTCAGGCGCACGCCCCGCCCGACCGGCTCCAGCAGCGGCACGCCCGCCTCCGCCTCCAGCTGCGCGAGCTGCTGCGAGATCGCGGACGGGCTGTAGGACAGCGCGCGGGCGACCGCCGCGAGCGTGCCCAGCCGCTGCACCTCGCGCAGCAGCCGCAGCCGGTGGACGTCGAGCACCATGACCTCCGTGATCGTGCGGTCCTGCTGACGAGTATCGCGCAGAAAGGTTCGCTGGACTGTCGGGTCGTGGTGATCGAGGGTGGACGCATGTCCCTCGCGTCACCGCTTCCCGCATGACCGCGCTCGTCCCCACCGAACGGCGTGGCGCCGCGGTGCTCATGGTGCTGGGCTCGTGCACGTCGCTCCAGGTCGGCGCGGCGCTGGCGGCCCGGCTGTTCCCCGTCGCGGGGCCGGCGGGCGCCACGTTGCTGCGCCTGGCGCTGGCCGCCGCCGTGCTGTGCGCGGTCGTGCGGCCGAAGCTGCGCGGCTGGGACCGCCGGCACTGGTCCGCGGCAGTCCTGTTCGGCCTCTCCCTGGCCGGGATGAACGGGTTCTTCTACGCCTCGATAGCCCGCATCCCGCTGGGTGTCGCGGTCACCGTCGAGTTCCTCGGGCCGCTCGTGCTCGCCGCCGCCCTGTCCCGCCGCGCCCGCGACCTGGCCTGGGTCGGCCTGGCCGCGGTGGGCGTGGTCGCGCTGGGCTGGAGCGGCGACGGCGCGGCGAGCGGCCTCGACCCCCTCGGCGTGGTGTTCGCGCTGGTCGCCGGCGTGTTCTGGGCCGGCTACATCCTGGCGGGCGCGCGGCTGGGCGCCGTCGTGCCGGGGCAGGGCGGGCTCGTCGTCGGCCTCGCGGTGGCGGCCGTCGTGCTGCTGCCCCTCGGCGCCGGCGGCGCCTGGCACGCGGTGGGCGACCCGCGGCTGCTGCTGGTGGCGCTGGGCACGGGCGTGCTGGCCTCGGTGATCCCGTACACGCTGGAGCTGGCCGCGCTGCGCCGCCTGCCGCGTCCCGTGTTCGGGGTGCTGCTGAGCCTGGAACCGGTGGTCGCCACGCTGGTCGGCGTGCTTCTGCTGTCCCAGCACGTGGGTCCGCTCACGGTGGCCGCGGTCGGCCTGGTGGTGGTGGCGAGCGCCGGGTCCACGCTGTCCGCCCGCGCGTCGAAACCCCCGGCGGCGTCCGGGTGAGGACGCCGGCACAGCGGCCGCCGCCCGAACGGAGGGCTACCGCACCGGGCGTGGCGCGCGGTGGAAGACCACCGCGGTAGGAATCCGCGGGAGCCGCTGACGAGCGAGCGCCTCGCTCGTCGACCTCCTCACGCAGCTGAGCGCGCACCGCTACGCTGCATGATCATCACGAGTCCTGAGGGGGAGAGCGTGGCGGACCGGGTCGTGATCGAGGAGCACGTCGTGTCGGACGCGGGGGCCGGGCCGTACGCGCTGACCGCGGGGCCGGACGGCGCACTGTGGTTCACCCTGGTGCACGCCGCGCGCATCGGGCGGTTCACGCCCGGGGCCGAGGTGGTGGAGTTCCCGCTCGACCCCGGCAGCGCGCCGACGATCGTGGTCGCCGGACCCGATGACGCCCTGTGGTTCACCGAGTACGGCGCGCACCGCATCGGGCGCATCACCACCCGAGGCGAGGTGACGGAGTTCCCGCTGGAGCACGGTTCCGGGCCGTTCGGGCTTGCCGTCGGCGCGGACGGCGCGCTGTGGTTCACCGAGTCGGCGGCCGACCGCGTCGGACGCATCACCGTCGACGGTGAGGTGGCGGGCTTCCCGCTACCGACGGCAAGGGCTTTCCCGTCGGCCATCGCGGCCGGTCCCGACGGCGCCCTGTGGTTCACCCTGAACCAGGGCAACGCCATCGGCCGGATCACCCTCGACGGCGCGGTCACCACCTACCCGCTGCCCACCGGGGCAGCCGCGCCGGTCGGCATCACCGCCGGACCCGGCGGCGCGCTGTGGTTCGTCGAGATCGCCGCAGGCCAGGTCGGTCGGATCACTCCGGACGGCGTGGTCACCGAGTTCCCGCTGGCCGATCGGGCCGCCCGCCCGCACGCGATCACCGCGTTCGGCGACCGGTGCTGGTTCACCGAGTGGGGCGGCAACCGCATCGGCTCGATCACCGTCGACGGCGTCGTCACCGCGCACGACCTGCCGTCACCGGCGTCCGAGCCGCACGGCATCGCGCCCGGCCCGGACGGCGCGCTGTGGGCGGCGCTGGAGACCGGCGCGCTGGCGCGGGTCTCCCCGTGACGCGGTTCTCGGGGTGACGCGGGCCTTCGGGTGAACCGGACGCCGCCGTCCGCCGTAGTAACACCTGCCGGGGGTCGGTACCGCGAACGGTCGTGCGATGGGAAGCTGGGAAGTGTCGATCGATGCCGTGCGCGCCGGTGGTGGTGCGCGCGTGAAGCGGCGGTTCGCGTCGTGGCTCGGCGTGGCCGCGTTCCTGCTCGGGCTGTGGCAGCTCATGTCCCCGGTGGCGGTCGGCCTGGGCTTCGCCGACCAGGTCGACGGCGTCCGGGACGCCGTCGTGGCGGGTGCGATCGTCGTGGTGGTGTCCCTGGTGTGCATGATGACGCCCCTGGACGCCCGCTGGACCGGGCTGGTGCTGACCCTGTCCGGCTGGTGGATCGCGGCGAACCCGTGGCTCAACGGCATCCGGCAGGGCGAGGTGGTGCCGGTGGTGAACGCGCTCGCCATCGGCTGCGCGGTCGCCCTGGTCGGCGTCGCGATGACCCTCGTGACGAGGCCGCGCTGACGGCGGGGCACCGCTGACGCGGGACCGGTGGCCGGCTCCCGCGCACTTCGGGGTACCGCACGTCAGCCGCGAGGTGGTCCACCGCGGAGCGGAGGTGCTGCCGCTGCGCGACCTGTGCCGCTCGCGGTCAGCACGATGGTCGCGGGCACCCACACGGCGGCCAGCAGCGCGCTGCCGAGCACGTCGGTGGGGTGGTGCAGGCCCGCGTAGAGGCGTTGCAGGCACACCAGGAGCGGCACGGCGACGCAGATCGCGACCACCACCCACCGCCACCGGTGGCGCGTGCCGGCCAGCACCAGGTACGCCGTGAGCGCGCCGAGCACGAGCGTCGCCGCCACGTGCCCGGACGGGAAGCTCGACGTGGGCGGCAGGTCGTCGGTCGACCGGGTGGCCGGGCGCGCCCGGTCGACGATCGCCGTGATGAGCAGGAACAGCGTGATCTCGCCCAGCATCCCGGTCACGACCAGCACGAGCGGCCGCCACGCGCGGGCCACGGCCAGTGCCACCACGCACACCACGACGGCCCCCGCGACCACCACGCTCGTGCCGCCGATCGTGCTGAACGGGGTCAGCGCGGAATCCCAGAACGGGGTGCGGCGCTCGGCGAACCACGTCGAGACCGCGCGGTCGAAGCGCGTCGGCACGTCCGGTCCCGCCGCCGTGAGCAGGTGGCCCAGGCCGAACAGCGTGCACAGCAGCAGCGCCCAGACGACCAGCAGTTCGGCCGCCACCCGCCACGGGTGCACCAACGCGGGCACGTGCCCGCGCGGCACCGGCCTGAGGTCGTCGGCGGCCTCGGGCGCCACGCCGTGCGCCAACGGCACGTCGCGCAGCCCGACGTCGCGCCGCCACCGCCGGAACGCCTCGGCCGTCAGGCCCAGCCACAGCAGGCCCAGCAGCCACCCCGCCAGCACGTCGGTCAGGAAGTGCACGCCCAGCGCCACCCGCGTCACCCCGACCGCCACCACCGCGGCCACCACGACCGGACCCGCCACCACGCGCACCCGGCGCACCGACCCGAAGACCAGCAGCAGCACGCCGTAGGTGGTCGACGAGCCCAGCGCGTGCCCGCTGGGGAAGCTCGGCCCCGGCGCGGTCGCCACCGCCACCTCGACCAGGGGCCGCAACCGCCCCACGGCCTCCTTCACCACCAGCCCGAGGACCCCGGCGCCCAACGCGGTCACGGCGACGTACACCGCCTCCCGCCGCCGGCCGCGCACCAGCAGCCACAGCACGCCGAGCCCGCCGACGAACAGCAGCACCGGCGTGTCCCCGAGCCGCGTCACCGACCGGAGCACCGCCGTGACGCCGTCGTCCCCCGCCACGACCCGGTTGGCCCAGTCGGCCACCAGTTGGTCCACCCCGCCGACCGGCGACCACCGCACCAGCAGCAACACCAGTCCGAAGCCGATCCCGCCCAGTGCGGCGACGACGAGGGAGGCGGCGAACCGCTCCGCCACCACCACACCCGTTCGCGCGCGTGCCACGACGCCTCCTCGTGCGTTGATCACCTTCCAGCGTGCCCACCCGGACCGTCCGGAAAACCCGGGGCGCCGCCGCGTCCCGCGCGGCTGCGGTCGATCGAACCCGATCCCCGTTCCGACGTCGACGCCGACCCGTCGTCGACGTGGTCCGGACGCCGCGTGGGCGGGGCCACACCTGGTTGGTTCCGGGAGGTCCCGTCGACTAGGCTTCGCGGTGCAAGCGAAGGGGAGTAGCCCCCAACGTCCCGATCGACACACTGACCCGTTCCGGGTCCGGTCGGGCGGCCTCGGTCCGCCGGGGCGGGCGAGACCTTCGATCCAGGCACAGTCGCGTGCCGGATCGAGGTCGCCCACGTCGCGTCCCGGTCCGGTCGCAGGATGAGGGACCGGGTTCAATGGATGCAGTGCTGGTCGGGACGACGCTGTCGTTCTGGGTGATCTTCGTCGCGGAGCTGGGCGACAAGTCGCAGCTCATGGCGTTGACGTTCGCCACCCGATTCAAGGTGTGGCCGGTGCTGATCGGCATCACCCTCGCCACCGCCGTCGTGCACCTCGCCTCGGTGGCCATCGGGTTCGGCCTGGGCGCGGCCCTGCCGACCGGGTGGATCGCCCTCGTGGCGGCGCTGGCGTTCATCGGCTTCGGGTTCTGGACGCTGCGCGGCGACACGCTCACCGACGAGGAGAGGTCCAAGGCGCAGCGCGCGACCAAGTCCGCGATCATCGCCGTCGGCACCGCGTTCTTCCTCGCCGAGCTGGGTGACAAGACCATGCTCGCCACCATCACCCTGGCCACGGACCACGGCTGGTTCGGCGTGTGGGTCGGTTCGACCCTGGGCATGGTGGCGGCGGACGCGCTGGCGATCGTCGTGGGGCGCGCCCTGGGCCGCAACCTGCCGGAGAAGGCGATCCGCTACGGCGCGTCGGCCCTGTTCTTCCTGTTCGGCATCTGGCTCGCGATCGACGCCGTCCGCCTGCTGACGTGATCGACGCGGTGGGCGGGCGCCCCGCCCGCCCACCATCCACATCGGACAGTCGCGCGCCGGGCGCCGCGTCAGCGCCGCGTCTCGATCAGGAACCGGGTCGAGTGGGCGACGAACGAGCCCTCGCGGGCGATGTGCTCGTGCATCGCCGCCAGGCGGTCGCGTAGGCGGCGACGGTGAAGCCCGGGACGATCCAGATCACCTTGCGCAGGAAGTGGACCACGGCGGCGACGTCGAAGAACTCCACGCGCAGCGTCTCCGGGCGCAGGTCCACCACGGTCAGGCCGGCCGCGCGCGCCTCCGCCGCCACGCGGTCGGGGGCGCGGTCGTCGCCCACCGGTCGGGGACCCGTGACGAAGTCCGCCAGCTCGTGCACCGAACCCATCCCGACCTGCTGGGACAGGAACGCGCCGCCCGGCTTCAGCACCCGGCCGACCTCGTCCCACGGCGTCCGCACCGGGTGCCTGGCGACCACGAGGTCGAACGTCGCGTCGGCGAACGGCAGCGGTCCGTCGTCCGGCGCGTGCACGACCACGCCGCCCAGCGGGGCCAGGTTGCGCTGCGCCACGGACAGGTTCGGCGGCCACGACTCGGTCGCCACCAGCAGGCGCGGCGGGCGCGGGATCGTCGCCAGCACCTCGCCGCCGCCCGTCTGCACGTCCAGCACCGCGTCGACCTCGGCCGCGCGTGCCGCCAGCAGCTTCGCGTAGCCCCACGACGGGCGCTGCTCCGAGGCGCGGCCCTCGAACCAGGAGAAGTCCCAGCCCTCGACCGGGACGGACTCGCCCTCGGCGACCAGCTCGTCGAACGTCATGGCGACAACCATGGGCGTCCCGGGGTGGGCACGCCACCGGATTTCAGCGCTGCTCCCGGTGCCGCTCAGCGGCGGGGACAGCGCGTGGCAGGCAGTCAGGAGCACGGCGAGCACCGCGTCGAGCCGCGCGGTCACCGGCACGTCGGCCCGGCACGGCGCCCAGCGCGTACCCGAGTTCGGGCACGCGACGACCGGTGCTCGTCGTGAGGCGCACCCGCGCCACCGCCCACCTCGCCGGTCGGCTGACGCCGGCAGCGCGGGTCCACCGTCCCGCCTGTTCCCGGCCTGGTGCGCGGGCCGGTGCGCGGGCCGGTGCGCGGTCGTGGTCAGTCCGCGAGGTGCCGGTCGAAGAACGCCGCCAGGTACGTGCGCCGAGCCGCGACCGCGCGCAGCGGGTCGACCCCGACGTGCACGTGGCGCAGCTGGTCGTGGGTGCCGGGCACGCGCCACGACAGGTCGGCGTTCCCGTCGCACGTGCCGGCGCTCACCAGCAGGAACGGCCGGTCCGGGCACGTGGCGGCGATGCTGCGGGCCGAGCGCGCGCACGCGGTGCCGTCGTCCAGGCCGGCGCCCGCGGCGACGCGCGGGTCGACCGCCGCGGTCCGGGCCGCGGCGACGCCGCCGGCGGCGTGCCCCAACACGCCCACGCGCGTCGGGTCCAGCGGGAACCGGTCGGTCAGGTCCGCCAGCCGGTCCAGCGTGAAGCGGAGGTCCGCGACCCGCGCGGCGAGCAGCGCCGCCGGTGCCCCGTGCCCCGCGAACGGAGCCCGCCCGCCCGCGAACGGCTCGTCCGGGTGCTCGACCGAGACCACGACGTACCCCCGGCCGGCCAGGTCCTCGGCCGGTCCCGCGCCCCGGGCGCGGGACCGCCCGGCCGCCGGCGAGAACAGCACCGCGGGGAGGGCGAGCGGACCGCGCCCGGGACCTGTCGGGTAGTGGACGGTGACGCCCAGTTCGCGCGGCACGCCCGCCGACCGCGAGCGGTCCACCAGGCGCAGGTCGCTGGCGCCGACGGGGTGCCGTCCGGTGTGCGGGGGCAGACCGGCCGCGTCCGCCGAGGTCACCAGCCTCGGCCGGGGGATCTGGATGAGCGAGTCGGTGTTCGTCGGCATACCGGCAACGCTAGGCAATCAGGAGCACCCCTCGTATCCGGAGTGTCACCCAGAGCGACCCCTAGACATCCCTGAGGCGGTCTCCTGGTGACCCTGGCCGGCGCGCCGCGCGGCGCGCGGGGCGCCGACCCGACCCGCGCGTCGAACCGGTGCCGGCGGACCCCGGCGGGACTACAGCGTCAGGCTCCACCGGTCGAGGTCGCCCGTGCCCACCCAGATGACGTTGTGCACCCGGAGCTGCCAGGTGCCGTCACGGGTCTCGCGGGACAGGTCGACGGTGAAGGAGCCACCGGGGTCCGGCAGGGAGCTCGCGAGTTGGTGCTGGAGGCGGTAGGCCGTGCCGTCCGGGGCGATCAGGTCCAGGGTGACGAGGGAGGCCGTCATGTTCTTGAAGCGCACGTCGACGCGCGAGGCGGACCGGGCGTTGCCCTCGCAGCCGGCGACGGTCGTGGCCACGGTCACCGGCGGGGTGCGGGTGACCACCGGGACGTCGGTGTCGTCGGCCCGCGCGCACGCGGTCGGCGGTTCGGGCGCCGGCGCGTAGGGGGCGGCGGTGTGGCGTGCCGCGTGCAGCAGCATGGGCAGGGCCTTGGGCCAGAAGAACCCGTCCTGGCACGAGTGGGCGGGGAAGAACCCGCCGCACGTCTGCTCCGGCGGCGGACCCACCTCCCACACGAAGGAGGCGACGCCGAGGTCGTCGTAGACCCAGTCGTCGGTGGTGCCCGACGCGGAGTAGAGCACCTGGCCGGACTGCCCGTACCGCCAGCCGGGGCCCGCCAGTTCGGCCATCCCCTGGGCGAGGTCGCGCAGGGCGGCGTCGTTGCCGGTGCGCCGGTCGGGCGAGCCGCCGCTCCACGGGAACAGCACGTAGTCGCCGTAGCTGTGCAGGGACAGCACCAGGCCCGCGGTGTCGGCGGGCGCGGGCTGGGCGGGGTCGGCCGCGCGGCGGTCGTGGTACAGGGAGCGCCACAGCGCTTCCAGCGCCCGGGTCTCCGGCTCCGACTCGGGTGCGGTGCCCCGGTAGGTCTGATCGCACTGCCGTTCGGAGGCGTTCCGGAGGCCCCAGTCGGAGCCGGTGTTGCGGTTGAGGTCGACCCCGTGGTGGGTGTGGGACGCCGTGCCGCAGGTGGTGCCCTGGTGGTCGGTGTCGTTGCCGTTCTTGCGGTGGGGGATCGGGGAGTCGCCGCCCCGCTGGACGTTCTCCACCCCGTCGGGGTTCGCGACGGGCACGACCCAGAACTCGGTGGTGTCCAGCAGTGCGGACACCTGCGGGTCGGTGCCGTCGACGAGGTGGTCGATCCAGCGCCAGGCGATCTCGCCGGTGGTCAGCTCGCGGGAGTGGAGCTGGCCCATGACGAAGAAGCGGGGCTTGGGGGTGTCGGGGGAGAGGGCGCAGTCGCCGGGGCGCTTGCGGGTGACGCAGATGGCGAGCAGGTCGTGCCCGCCCCGGCCCTGGGTCTTCAGCCACGAGTCGCCGTAGTCGACGACGCTGGCGAGGTCGGGGTGCTCGCGGGCGACCTGCGCCAGGTGCCGGTGGTGGGCGCCGACGGTGCGGTAGCCGCCGTGGAACGTGTCGGCGGTGGCCGCGAACCGCCCGGGCGGCTCGGGCAGCACCTGGTCGGCGGTGGCGGCGAACCCGGCCCGTTCGAGCGCGGCGCCGGTGGTCGAGTCGCCCAGCACGAAGAGGCTGTCGCCGTCCCGGTGCTCCATCACGTCGAAGCCCCCGGCGAACAGGGTCTGCTCGGTGCCGAGCGGTGCGTGCACCTCGTAGAGGTGGGGCCGGTCGTCCGGGTCCGCCATCGCCGGACCGGTCGCGACGAGCGCGGCGGCGGCGCACAGCAGGGCGAGCCGTGATCGGTGTCGCTTCATCTGATCCTTCCAGGGCAGGGGGAAGCGGTGCTCCCGACCACTCTCCTACCGCTCCCGGGCGCGGGAGCTGTCGATCACGACAGGAAGGCGGAATCTGCCCGAAAGGGTTTCGCGGGGCGCGTTCCGCCCCCGGCCCCGGTTCGACGGGCACGGGGGCGTTCACCGGTGGCTACCCCTCGGCGATGTTGCGGTAGCGGATGGGCGTGTAGGCGCTCGCGGTCTGCGCCGACCACGTGCGCTCCACGGGCGCCGCGCCGTTCGGGCCGGTGTGCTCGCGCACCACGGGCTGGGTGCGGGCCGCGTCGGCCCAGCGGATGAACAGCGCCGCGTGCGAGCTGCGGTTGAGCACGTCACCCGGTTGCAGGTCGGCGCGGTTGATCTGGACCGAGACCTCGCCGAGCGAGGAGGTGTTGCGCGACACTCCCAGGCCCCACGCCATGGACACGAACCCCGAGCAGTCCGACCGGTAGCTGCCGTACCGGTTGGAGTGGCAGCGGCCCTGGCCGTAGGCCGCCCGTTCGTCTATCCAGGACTGCGCGCGGGCCTGTGCCTCGCTGCGGGAGGTGGTGCGATCCGCCCCGTAGGTGCCGCACGCGGCGATCTCCCCGGCCGCGACCTGTGCCGCTGCCGGGATCGCCGTGGTGCAGGCGAGCACTGCTGTGACGACGGTGATCAGGGTCTTCATCGGGTTCATCTCCCATCGCGGTACTCCTGGGAGCGGTGTTCCCGGTGATCCGCCGGGATGACCGCAAACCGCACGTACGGGGGATTTCGCCGAACGCGTCCCGTGTGGACCCGACAGGTTCCCCGCTCGTCCACAGTGGATTCTCAGAGCTCGTCGACAGGGGCGCGCCGTCCTCGTCCGGCACGTGCGGGAACGGCGGGTGGTGGCGGTCGACGTGGCCGGCACGCCGTCGATCCGCCTTCCGCTGCCCGATCGGAGGACGTGGCCACTGCGGATCGACGCGCGGGTCGGGGGACGATCGACGCCCGGCGCACCGCGGCCGGGCACCGGCTGCCGGGCACGTGGAAACCCGGCCATCCGGCCATGCCGATGTCAATGCCGCACTATTGCGGGAATAGCCCCGGCTTTCGTCAGTCCGTCGAACCCGAGATACCCTCTCGCGCACGACAGCACTCCACGCCGGAAAGGCGGCATCGCATGTCGCGAATCAAATTCGCATTCATTGCTGCGGGAATCGCCATCCTGTCGGCTGCGTGCGCCGACCCACCGCCACCGCGGTCGCACCCGTTGGCGGGCTTGCCGGACGGATCGACCTCGGACGAGGAGAGCCGGAAGTTCGTCATCGGGGGAAACCTGGCCTGGCAGCCACCGCTGTCCCCGGTCGAATTCGGCGTCGACCTGACCACCGGCGCCTTCTCGGTCAAGGTGTCCCACAAGCTGGTGACACCGCTGGGCGCGGTGACGATGAGTTCCGGCATGGCGCTCAAACCGGACGGGAAGGAGTTGGCGCCCGACGCCGTCGACGTCACCCAGCTGATCATCTGCCAAGAGGGCACTGGTCAGCGCACGTGCGAGGCGTTCCAGATCAGCAGTGGACGCACCCTGGAGCTGGAGATGGACGGCCGGTTCCTGCAGAAGGTGAGCCGGAACCGGATCACCGTCGACGCGGCGCCCGGCTCCGCCATCAAGGTCACCGACGCCGGCGAACCGCGATCCACCGACGTGCACGGCCCCGCTCAGATCGCGATCAGGAAACTGCACCTGCACGAAACCGGCCCGGACACCCTGATCGACTTGGAGGCTGATTTCGGAGGAAACGCACCCGACATCGCTTATGACCACCTCACGGGTGAGCTCAAACCGTACGGCGGCGGTCGAGTGTCGAAAGTCGTCAAGCACGGTGCCGAGGAGTGGAACGAGGGCGGCATCGAGGAAGGGGTGTTCAGCGACGAGGACAAACCGGTCCCCGGGAATTTCCTGCCCGGCGAGAACGACTGCGCGTCGACCGGGAAGGAGGACTGGTCGGACAGCTTCGGCGACGGCGGGCTGGACGCGTACGCGATAGTCGCGTGCGTCAAGACCTCCGAAGCCGACATCGGTTACGTGGTCATCCACCCCCGGGAAGGAAAACCGCGCGAGTACCACCTCTACAGCCGGGTCTGGGTGCGCTGACCGGCGCGATCGGGCCGGGGTGGATCGACCGGCGGTGCCCGGACCGGTCGGTCCGCGCGACGGGCAGCCGGCTGCGAGGAGCTGCCGCGGGGTGCGTCGACGTGCTGCGGTCGGTATGCCGAAGACCCCCTCATATGCTGGACGGGGTGGTCTACAGGGAGGCGGGGACGGTGCGCTACGCGGCGATCGGCGACAGTTTCACCGAAGGGCTCGGGGACGAGCTGCCCGACGGGCTGTCGCGCGGGTGGGCGGACCTCGTGGCCGCGGGGCTGGCCGCCGCGCGCGGCGAGACGGTGCAGTACGCCAACCTGGCGATCCGGGGCAGGCTGCTCGGACCGATCGTCGACGAGCAACTCGACGCGGCCCTCGCCCTCGACCCGCCGCCCACGATGATCACCCTCAACGGCGGCGGCAACGACATGATGCGGCCCGGCGTCGACGAGTCGAAGCTGGTCGAGCTGACCGAACGGGCCGTGCGGCGCTGCGTCGACGCGGGCGTGCGCCTGGTGCTGCTCAGCGGCGCCGACCCGTCCGAGCGCCTGCCGTTCGGCCGCGTGGTCCACCGCCGCGGCGTGGCGCTGACGGCCGCCGTCGCCGAACTGGCCGCCCGCTACGAGCTGACGTTCGTCGACGCGTTCAACGACGTGGAGATCCGCCGCGCCGCCTACTGGTCGCCGGACCGCCTGCACCTCAACTCCCTGGGGCACCAGCGGGTGGCCTCGCTCGTGCTCTCCGCGCTGGGCCACACCACCGAGGCGCGGGCGCTCGACCCCGAGCAGCCGACCCGGCGCGGCCTGCTCGCCGAGGCCAGGTACTACGGCGAGCACGTGCTGCCCTGGCTCACCCGCAGGCTGCGCGGGCGCTCCTCCGGTGACGACCGGGCCGGCAAGCACGCGCACTGGACTCCGGTGGAGGCGCTGCCGAGGGTCTGACCGGGTGGTTGACCTTCACCCCGGGGGAAGCCGCACGGTGGTCCTCGACCGGGTGACGTGCCCGGTCGAGGAAGGAGCGGGGCGTGGAGCTGCTGACGATCGGGGCGTTCGCACGGGCCACCCGCCTGTCGCCCAAGGCACTGCGGCTCTACGACGAGCTGGGGCTGCTCACGCCCGCCAGGGTGGACCCGCTGTCGGGCTACCGGCTGTACGCGCCGGAGCAGCTCGACCGGGCCCGCCTGGTGGCGTGGCTGCGCCGGCTGGGCATGCCGCTGGCCCGCATCCGGCACGTGTGCGCGCTCGACCCGGCGGAGGCCGCCGGCGAGGTCCGCGCCTACTGGGCCGAGGTCGAGGCGGACACCGCGGCCAGGCGCGACCTGGCCACCTTCCTCGCGGACCAGCTGTCCGGGGAGGACGACACCATGACCGTCGCACTGCGCTACTCCCTGCGCACGGACCGAGGGCTCGTGCGCGAGTCCAACCAGGACGCGGGCTACGCGGGCGAGCGCGTGCTCGCCGTGGCCGACGGCTTCGGCGCCCGCGGTGAACCGCTCAGCACGGCCGCCGTCGCGGCCCTGGCGGCGCTGGACACCACCGTTCCGGCGGGGGAGCTGCTCAACGCCCTGTCCGACGCCGTGCGGCGGGCCGGGGACGCCGTCGGCGACCACCTGTCGGCCGACCCCGTCGACGGGTGCACCGGCACGACGCTCACCGCGCTCGTGCTGTCCGGCTCGCGGCTGGGCCTGGTGCACGTGGGCGACGCGCGCGCGTACCTGCTGCGCGGCGGCGGGCTGTTCCGCATCACGCACGACCACACGGTGGTGCGGTCGCTGATCGCGGAGGGCAGGCTCACCGAGGAGGAGGCGCTCACCCACCCGCAGCGGGCGATGCTCGTGCGCGCCTTGACCGGTCGCGAGGTCGAGCCGGACCTGGCGCTGCACGACGCGCTGCCCGGCGACCGGTACCTGCTGTGCACCGACGGCCTGCACACCGTCGTGCGGCAGGACGACCTGCGGGACGTGCTGGCCGGCAGCGCGCACCCGGACGACGCCACGCGGCGGCTGGTCGAGCTGGCCAACGCCGGCGGCGGCCCGGACAACGTGGTGTGCGTCGTGGCGGACGTGGTCGCCGCCTGAGCCGCGCCCGGGGCGGCCGCGGCGTCCGGGATTTGCCCGAGCGGGCAGCCGGCCGCGCGGGACCGGTCACGTCCGCCGGGCCGCTCGCCGGGGGAAGCCCGGCGTTGGCAGTGGGTGCGCGCCCCTCGGCAGCCCGGGGGGTGATGGCGGTGCAGCGCGTGCACGACGGTCGGCACGAGGTCGGTGTTCCACCGCCGCCGGACCTTCGGCAGCCGGAGGAGTTCCACGAGGTCGTCGAGCGAACCGGCCCGGCCGGGCCCGGGTGGTGCGGCGAACAGGTCGGCGGAGTCCGGTCAGCGCGGCACGCCCCGCTCCCCGCTACCGGGACGTGGTGGTCCCGATCGATCCCGGGACGACCGCCGGCCGCCCGCGCGGGACCGCATCTAGGGTGACGGACATGATCGAGTACACGGACCGGGAAAGCCGCACGCTCCGCACCGCCGTCTACGGCGCCATGGTGCTGGTGTCGGTCGCGGAGGAGGGCTCGCTCGACCAGGAGAGCCACGCCGGCATCAGGGCCATGGCCGCCCTGCCGCCGTCCGTGCGCGCGGCGGTCGACTCCGGTGCCCCCGAACTGCCCGCGGGCAGCGTGGCCGACGTCGAGCACGGCGTGCTCACCGCGCTGCGCGACTCGATGGCCCTCCTGACCGCGCGCTCCGCCGCCGAAGCGGACGCCTTCGCCGAGGCGGTGGTCGCCATGTGCGGCCGGGTGGCCACCGCGGACGGCCACGTGGGCCGGGACGAGCACGCCACCGTCACCAGGGTTCGCCACGCGCTGGGCAGGTGAGGGTGGAGCCACCCGCACATCGGAGCCGCACATCGACGCCGCGACACTGACACTGCAACATTGACAGTGTCAGTGTTGCAGTGCACGATGGCGTCGTGGACGACGAGCTGTGGACCATCGAGCAGCTCCCGGACCGGGTCGCCGCGCTGCTGGCCGAGGACTACGACGGGCAGCGCAACGGCCGGGTGCGGGAGCTGCCGAACGGGCGGGCCATCCGGTGGTACACCACCATCGGCCTGGTCGACCGGCCCGCGGGGTTCCGGGGGCGGACGGCGCTGTACGGGCGGCGCCACCTGCTCCAGGTCGTCGCCGTCAAGAAGCTCCAGGCGGCCGGGCGCACGCTCGCCGAGATCCAGGGCATGACGGTCGGTGCCTCCGACCGCGACCTGGCCGAACTGGCCGGGGTGGCGGAACGGGTGGGACCGGCCGAACCCGCCGGGCCGCCCGCGGGCGGAACCGCGCCGCCGGGGCGCGGGCGGGAGGGGTTCTGGCGGGAACGCCCCGCCCGGACCGACCCCCCGGGCGGACCGCCCGCGGAACCGCCCACCGCGCGTCCCGTCCAGGCGCTGCGCCTGGGCGCGGGCGTCACGGTCGTGCTCGACGCCGCCGACCGCGCGCCCGACGCCACCGAACTGGCGGCCATCCAGGCCGCCGCCGCACCGCTGCTCGACCTGCTCGGCCGCACGGGCCTGGCCCCGACCACCGGAGAGGACAAGGGATGAGCACCCGCATCGAGGTCATCGAGGCCGTCGGCGGCGCGCCGGAGCCCACCGAGGACGACGGCCTCGGCTGCCTGCGCACCGAACGCGGCAACCTGCCGCTGGAGGCGGTCGAGGTGGAGGCCGCGATCACCGGCCTGGCCTCGCGCACCGTCCTCACCCAGGTGTTCCACAACCCGCACGACGTGCCGCTCGAAGCCACCTACGTCTTCCCGCTGCCCTCCCGGTCGGCGGTGACGGCGCTGCGCGTGGAGGCCGACGGCCGCGTGGTCGAGGGCGTGCTGAAGGAGCGCGGCCAGGCCCGCGCCGACTACGACCGGGCCATCACCTCCGGCCGCAGGGCCGCCATCGCGGAGGAGGAGCGGCCGGGCGTGTTCACCACGCGCGTCGGCAACGTCGTGCCGGGGGAGCGGGTCACCGTGCGCCTCACCCTGGCCGGGACGCTGGCCTACGAGGACGACGCGGCCACCTACCGGCTGCCGCTCGTCGTCGCGCCCCGCTACGTCCCCGGCACGCCGCTGCCCGGCGACCAGGTCGGCGACGGCACCGCCGCGGACACCGACGCCGTGCCGGACGCCTCGCGGATCAGCCCGCCCGTGCTGCTGCCCGGGTTCGCGCACCCCGTGCGGCTGTCGGTCGTGGTCGACGTGGACACCGGCGGCCTGCCGCCCGCCACCGCGTCGTCGACGCTGCACGCCACCGTCACCGAGGAGACCGCGACCGGGTTCCGGGTCCGCGTCCGGCCCGGCGCGCGGGTGGACCGGGACTTCCTGCTGCGCCTGCGGTTCGCCGGGGACGACGCGGTCCGCACGTCCCTGGCCGTGCGGCCCGACGACGACGGCGACGGCGGGACGTTCGCGCTCACCGTGCTGCCGCCCGCGGCGACCGGTGCGGCACGCGGTCGCGACGTCGTCCTCGTGCTGGACCGCTCCGGCTCGATGAACGGCTGGAAGATGGTGGCCGCGCGCCGCGCCGCCGCCCGCATCGTCGACTCGCTCGACACCACCGACCGGTTCACCGTCCTCGCGTTCGACAACTCGGTGGACACCGCGCCGGGGTTGGGCTCCGGCCTCGTCGAGGCCACCGACCGCAACCGCTACCGGGCCGTGGAGTTCCTGGCGGGCCTGACCGCGCGCGGCGGCACCGAGATGCTGGGGCCGCTGCGCGACGCCGCCCGGTCCCTCGGCGCGGCCGGCGACCGGGAGCGGGTGCTGGTCCTGGTGACCGACGGCCAGGTCGGCGACGAGGACCGGCTGCTGCGCGACCTCGGTCCCGAACTGGCGGGCGTGCGCGTGCACACCGTGGGCATCGACCGCGCCGTGAACGAGGCGTTCCTCCGGCGGCTGGCGGGGCCGACGGGCCGGTTCGAGCTGGTCGAGTCCGAGGACCGGCTGGACGAGGCCATGCGGCAGATCCACCGCCGCATCGGCGCGCCCGTGCTCACCGGGCTCGCGCTGCACCCGGCCGGCCTGGCCGTGGACCCGGACTCGTTCGCCCCGGCTCCCCTGCCCGACCTGTTCCCCGGCGCGCCGGTCGTGGTCACCGGCCGCTTCACCGGTCCCGCGTCCGGTGCGGTCGAGGCCGTCGGCGACGGCGGCTGGCGGCAGCGGGTGACCGCCGTGCCGAGCGACAACCCGAGCCTGTCGGCGCTGTGGGCGCGAGCGCGGGTCCGCGACCTGGAGGACCGCTACGTCGTCGGCTCGGTCGACCGCGACGCGCTGGAGCGGCGGATCGTCGAGACGTCCCTGGCGTTCGGCGTGCTGTCCCGCTTCACCGCGTTCGTGGCGGTGGACCAGCGCGTGGTCGACGAGTCCGGTGAGCTGCACCGCGTGACCCAGCCCGTCGAGCTGCCGGACGGCTGGGCGGCCCCCGCCGGCGGAGCCTACGCCGGTGGCGGCTACGGCGCCCCGGCTCCCGCGTTCGGCGCCGTGCCGGACGCCATGCCGTTGGCCGGCGCCCCGATGCCCGCCTCGGCCCCGATGATGGCCGCCCCGACGGGCGTCGCGCGCAAGCTCCGGGCCGCCGCCCCGAAGCCCCCGGCGCCTCCGGCTCCTGCCGCGCCCCCTGTGCCTCCGACGCCCGACGTGGCGCGGTTCGCGGCCGACGAACTGGCGGCCCTGCGCGTCGCGACCGACCGGGCCGCCGCCCTGGCCCGGCTGCACGAGGCGATCACCCGCCACGAGCCGGCCTGGAAGGCGAAGGGCGAACCGGCCGGCACCGTCCGCGCGCTGCGCGACCTGGCCGCGGAACTGGCCGCGCCCACCACCGACCGCGCCGAGCTGGACCGCCGCTTCCGGCACGCGGTGGCCACGCTCGGAGCACTGGCCGCGCCGCGCGGGCGCGGGCCGTTCTGGAAGCGCTGACCACGCGGGCGGGTGCGGTCCCCGCACCCGCCCGCCGGTAGCGTGGCTCCGTGACGACGAGGCAGCCGCGGGTCGAGGTCGAGTACTGCACGCAGTGCCGGTGGTTGCTGCGCGCGGGGTGGACGGCGCAGGAGTTGCTGACGACGTTCACGACCGAGCTGGGCGAGGTGGCCCTCGTGCCCGGCACCGGCGGGGTGTTCGACGTGCGGTTGGACGGCGAACTGCTGTGGTCGCGCAAGGCGGAGGGCGGTTTCCCGGAGATGGCCGTGCTCAAGCAGCTCGTGCGCGACCGGATCGCTCCCGACCGCGACCTCGGGCACAGCGACCGGAAGGCGTCCGGGCGGGACGCCGGCGCCCTTCAGGGCGGTGAGCACGGCTGACCGCCGTACCCGCTCAGCCGAGCGCCGCCAACCACCGCCGCGCCCGCCGGGCGTCCCGCTCGCTCCTCTGGGCCAGGTACAGGTCGACCGCCCTCCGCCACGCCGCCCGCGCCTGGTTCAGGTGGCCGGCTGCGCGGTGGGCGTGCGCCAGGCGCTCCAGCGCGACCGGCGCCCAGCACGAGTCGCGGTGCAGCGACGCGGCGTGCTCGTGGTGGCGCACGGCGGCGGCGTGGTCGCCGGCCAGGTCGGCGGTGCGGCCCAACCCGTCGTGCGCCACCGCCGCCACGCCGGGGTGCTCGTGCGCCAGGGCCAGCGCGGCCTCGCAGTGGACCTGGGCGCGGTCGAAGCGGCCCGCGCCGGCTTCGGCCACCCCCACCGCGACGAGCGCGTACGCGTGCGCCAACGGCGACCCGACCCGTTGCAGCGCCTCGGTGGCGTGCTCCAGCGCCACCTCCGGGTGACCCCGGTCGTTCCACGTGCGGGCGAGCGCCAGGTGCAGGTGCGCCCGAGCGGTGTCGTCGCCGACGCGTTCGGCCAGGGCCAGCGTGCGGGCGAGGTCGTCCGCCGCGTCGTGGCCTCGCCGGGCGTGGAAGGTGTCCATCGCCCACGCGAGCCGCCACGCCGGCTCGTGCCAGCCCCGGTCGACGGCCAGGCGTTGCGCGGCCAGCAGCACGGCGTGCTCGGCGGCGAACCAGGCGTGCGCGTCGGACGGTGGTTCGGCGGGTTCGGCCTGCTCGGCCGGTCCGGCGTCCACCGGCGGCCGGTGCGGGTCGAGCGCGCGGTCGGCGGCCAGGGCCGTGCGCAGGCGCGCGTCGACCAGGCGGCGCGACCCCACCTCGTCCAGCGGGGAGAGGTCCACGTCGGCCGGCCGGGGATCGGGTTCGGGCGGCCCGGCCACCAGCTCCCCGTCGAGCCCGAAACCGAGCCGGAACCGCTGCCCCAGCCGCAACCGGACGTCGGCCAGCTCCCGCTCGACGTCCTCCCGCTCCCGGTGCAGCCGGTCGCGCTCGGCGTCCGCCCACTCGCCGCGCAACCCCTCCAGCGCCGGACCACGCCACTGCGCCACCGCCTCCGCCAGCAGCACGGCCACGGTGCGGTCGTCCCGCCGCCTGGCCCGCGCCCGCCGCGCGCGGAACCGGTGCAGGTCCACCTCCGACGCCTCGACCACGAGCGCGTACCCGCCCGCCTGCCGCACGACGTCCGCGCCACCGGACCGGAGCACCCGGCGCAGCCGCGACACGTACCCCACGAGCAGCGTCCGCGCCCGGTACGGCGGCGCCTCCCCCCACACCCGCGCCACCAACCGGTCGACCGGCACGACGCGGCCCGCGTCCACCGCGAGCGCCGCCAGCACGCACCGCTGCCGAGGTGGGCCGACGTCGAGCGCGCGGCCGTCGGCCACCACCCCCACCTCGCCCAGCACCCGGATGTCCACGGTCACCGCTCCAAAGTGCCACAGGCGGCGGCGTCAGCGTGAACCGGATCTCATCCGCATTCGGTATCAGGGCACGCCGATCCGGCTCTCCCTTGTCGGGAACACCGGCTGCCGGGCGACCAAGCCCCGCCGCCGCACCGCGTCGAGAGGAGACACCCATGCGCACGTCCCGCGTCCTGGTGGCCGTCGTCACCGCGGCGGTCGCCGCGCTCGCCACCGCCGGCCCGGCCCGGGCGACGTCGGCCACCCTGCACACCGAGGTCGCCGAACTGGCGGACAACCTCAACGCCCTGTCCTGGCCCGCCCAGGACGCGTACAACTTCTACCCGGGCGCGAAGGGCCACGCCGACGTCGCCACCAGCGTCGTCTGGGGCACGCCCGGCAGCCCGACGACGTACGAGAGCAAGGCCAAGTGCGCCGCCCTGCTGACGCAGGCGCTCAAGCACACCTTCCCGTGGGCCACCGACAGCTACCTGACCACCGAGTTCGGCAGCACCAGCCCCACGGCGGCGAAGTACTACGACGGGTTCGTCGCGGGTGCGCCGCACTTCACCGCCAGGACGACGGTGTCCTCGCTGGTCCCCGGCGACGTCATCGCCGTCAAGTACACCGACTCGGCGGGCGGCACGGGCGACGCGACCGGGCACGTCGCGATCGTCACCGCCGCACCCCACCTGTACGACCGCGACGGCGACGCCGCCACCCGGGAGTGGGCCGTGCGCGTGATCGACAGCACCAGCAACCCGCACGGCGTCGCGAGCACGAACACGTCCTCGCCCTACCAGACCTACCCCGACACCCGCGCGGACGGAACCACCGAGTACAGCGGCGTCGGCCGCGGCTGGATCTTCATCAGCACCACCGCCGCCGACGTGCCGACCGGGCACTGGTGGGGCGCCAACGAGAACGTCGTGGACCAGTACAAGCCGGTGTCCACCCGGCCGATGGTGTTCCGGGCCCTGTCCTGACGCGCCCTGTCCTGGCGCGCCCGCCGACCGGGGGAGGGGCGGCCGGTCCGACCGGCCGCCCCTCCGGTCACACCAGCGTCAACGCGTAGAACTCGACCCGCGGGTCGTCGGGCAGCGTCACCGAGTGCACCACCTTCGCCGGGTCCAACGGCACGGAGCCGGTGAACAGGCGCACCGGCGGGCCGTCCACGCCCTGCCCCGCCTTGATCCGGTGCGGCATGTCGAGCGCGACCGCGCCACCCGAACCCGCCCAGTCCGCCACGGTCACCGGCACCTGCGCGGTGCTGCCGTCGGCGTAGCGCACGAGCACCCCGGCGGTCACCGGGCCGTTGTGCGACGACGCCACCCACCGCAGGGCCTGGTAGGACCCGGTGGGCAGCAGCAGGGCCTGGCCGCGCGCCTCCACGAAGTTCGGCGAGGTCCCCGACGCGTCGGGCGCGGCGAACGCGGTGCCGCCCCACGTGACCGTGCCGGTGGGCAGCAGCGCGGCGTCGTAGCTCCAGCCGCTGCCGTCGAAGTCGCCCTGCGCCGACTGCCCGACGGTGGCCGTGCCGTCGTGGTTCAGCTCCCGCGCGAGGTCCACCGCGCACTGCCCGGAGACCACGGCGGCGCACTCGGCCGCCGCGCGGACCTCCACGACGGCGTCCCGGGTCACCGCGTTCGGCCCGCGCACGGCGACGCTCACGGGGTAGGTGCCCACCGGTGTGCCACCGGGCACCGTCACGGTCAGCGCGACCGTGCGCTGGACGGGGGCCCGGTTCGACCGGATCACCAGCGGCGACCTCGGCGACGCGACCACCCGCCACCCCGCCGGCGCGGTCGGCGACACGGTCACCGGCACCGCGCCGGGCGCCTGCGCCAGCACGTCCAGGGTGAGCGCCACGGTCTGCGCGGCCGTCGCGGCCGGCACCACCGCCGAGGACTCCCGCAGCCCCGCGTCGACGTGCCTGCGGTCGTCCGGGCGGGCCCGGTTCACCGAGGGCGGCTCCGCGCCGGGCCGGGTGCCCCAGTCCGACGGGGACGTGCCCAGCCGGTGCGCCAGCGTGCCGCCGCGCACCACGTCGTCCCAGCGCAGCCACGTGGTGCGGACGTCGCGGCCGTTGAGCGAGACCCGCTGCACGTACCGGTTCGCGTCGCTCGCGCCGGGCGCGCTGATCTCCAGCACCCGGCCCTGTCCGGTGCGGACGGTCGCGGAGGGGAACTGCGGGCTGGACACGGACAGGAAGTCGCCGCCGCTCATCGTCGGGTACAGCCCGAGCGAGGAGAACACGTACCAGGCGGACATCGTGCCCAGGTCGTCGTTGCCGGTCATGCCGTCCGGGCCGGTGGTGAACAGGGTCATCGCCGCCCGCACCACGGTCGCCGTCTTCGCGGGCGCGCCGACCGACGCGTAGAAGTACGGCGCCAGCAGGTCCGGCTCGTTGTTCGGGTTGTACGTCGGCTTGCCGTAGTAGTCGTAGGGCTGCGTGATCCAGTCGGTGCGCACCGTGCCCGCCGGGTCGGTCAGCAGCTTGTCGTAGACGAAGAAGTCGTCCAGCCGCCGCTCGGTGGCCTCGCGCCCGCCCATCAGCTCGACCAGCCCGTTCGGGTCCTGCGGCACCAGCCACTGGTACTGGTACGCGCCGCCCTCGTGGAACTGGTGCCCGGCGTCCACCGGGTTGTACGGCGTCACCCACGTGCCCTCGGCCGTGCGCGGGCGGAAGTGCTCGCCGTCCCACAGGTTGCGGTACCACTGGCCGCGCGCGGCGAACAGCTTCGCGTCCGCGTCGTGCCCGAGGCCCTTGGCCATCAGCGCGAGCGACGCGTCGGCCGCCGCGTACTCCAGCGTCGCCGACGCCGGGTGCACGCAGTCGTTGTCGCCGCCCTTGTGCGCGCAGTCCGTGCCCAGGACCAAGCCCGACGGGAGGTAACCGCGCTCGGCGTAGTGCTGCTGGCCCGACCGGCCGTTGTACGGCGAGCCGGCGGGCGGCACCTCGGTGGCGTTGCGCTTGAGCAGCGCGTACGCCTCTTGCTCGTGGCCTCGCAGGAGGCCCTTGGACCACGCCTCGACCAGGAACGGGGTCACCGGGTCACCGGTCATGATGTTGGTCTCGCTGTTGGCCAGCGCCCACCGGGGCAGCCACCCGCCGTCGCGGCCACTGGCCACCACCGACAGCGCGACGTCCCGCGCGACCTGAGGCTCCAGCAGTTCCAGCAGTTGGTTCTGCGGCCGGTAGGTGTCCCACAGCGACAGGTTCTGGTACGGCGTGTAGCCCTCCGCCACGTGCTGCGCCCCGTCGAACCCGGTGTAGCGGCCGTCCACGTCGCCGGCCAGGTTCGGGTGCAGCAGCGAGTGGTACAGCGACGTGTAGAACGCCGTGCGGCGCTCGGGCGTGCCGCCGCCGATCGTGATGGCGCTCAGCTTCTCGACCCACTTCGCGTGCAGGGCCGCGCGGGTGGCGTCGAAGTCGTAGGACTCGGCGGTCTCTGCCGCGAGGTTCTTCCGCGCGCCCTCCGGGCCCGTGTAGGACAGGCCCACCTTGAGCACGACGTCCCGGTCGGCGGTGGCGTCGAAGGTGACCCACGCGCCGTTGCCGCCCGTGCCCGCGGCGTCCGGCACACCCGGTGCCGGCGTGCTGCCGCGCCAGGTGCCGAAGCTCGCGAACGGGCGGTCGAACGTGGCCGTGAAGTACACGGTGTGCTCGTCGTGGCCCGCGCAGAACCGGCCGGCCTTCACCCGTCCCTCGACCGTGCGGTCGTCGACGACGTGGATCTCCGAGTCGAGCACCTGCTGGTTGGCCTTGCCGGTGTTGAACAGCACGTTCGCCGCGCTCGTCGCCGGGAACGAGTAGCGCTGCCAGCCGGTCCGCTCGGTCGCCGTCAGCTCGGCCTGGACGCCGTAGCGGGACAGGCCGACGCGGTAGTAGCCGGGGCTCGCCTCCTCGTCGTCGTGCGAGTAGGGCGACCGGTAGCCGTTGGTGTCAACGTTGTCCACCGGACCCGTGGTCGGCATGACCGGCAGTTCGCCCATGACGCCGCAGCCGACGCCGGAGAGGTGCGTCTGGCTGAAGCCGTGGATCTGGTTCTGGAGGTAGTCGTACCCGCCCTGACCGCCGGTGTCCGGGCTGACCTGGACCATGCCGAACGGCGCGCTGGCCCCGGGGAACGTGTTCCCGAAGTTCTGCGTGCCGACGAACGGGTTGACCAGCGTGGTCGGGTCCTCCGGCGCCTGTGCCTGGGCCTGGGCCGCGACGGGGGTGGCGGTCACCAGCCCGGTGGCGAGCAGGGCGACCAGGAACGGGCTGGTCACGCGGGTCTTGCGGGGAGGGGACATGCGCAGGGGCCTCCTGACAACGTTGTCACGGCGTGGCGGCGGGACCACGCCCGCTCACGCTGGCACGGTCCCGCCCGGGGTGTCAACGATGTCCGGTGGTCAGAGTCCCGTCGTCCGGTGGTCAGGTCTCCCGGCTCGGTGGCGGACGCCGTCCGGCGGTCAGCACCGGATGTCGCCCGGCGGCACCCACGGCACGCCGGGGTGGAAGACCCTCCCGTCAGGGCTGTACTGCCGGCCCATCACCTCGCGCCAGCTGTCCGGTCCGAGCGCGGGGTCGTGCGGCCAGTACCGGTCCCACACGGCCGTCTTCTCGTCGCGCCAGTACCCGGCCACGTTGTCGGGGTACTGCCTGATCACGTAGCCGTCGTACTCGTCCCGCCGGACCAGCGTGTTCCCGGCCGCGTCCGTGTCGGCCTCGGCGGCGAGGACCGCGCCGGCCACGTGGTCGACGTGATCCGGGTCGGGCTGCCGGTGGCCGATGCTGCTCTGCGACCTGATCAGGTCGGGCCCGGCCGTGTGGATGACGTCGCGGAGCATCTCGACGAACGACGCCCTGGTGTAGGCGGCGCGCCCGTCGATCGGCCTGGCCACGAAGCCCGGCTGGTGCGCCAGCCGGTACAGGTCGCCGCACTGGTCGCTGCCGCCGGCGGCGTGGACGAAGGTGAAGACCAGCCGGACGTCCGTGCCCTCCAGCCGGTTGGTGGGCACCTCGTGGCCGTTGAACCACATCGCCTCGTACACCCACCGGTTCGGCACCTTCGCGGCGCGGGCGTACGCGGCCCGCTCACCGTGCACCCGCATGTCCGCGTAGGCCATGCCGCAGGCCGGGAACCCCTCGTCGCACGGCAGCTCGCCGGCCGTGAGGTACACGACCCACACCGCGTGCCCGGCCTGCACGTCGGACAGGATGTCGGGGTTCATGAACAGCAGGTCGTCGTCCTGGTGGGCGACGAAGCCGAGCGTGGTGCGGGCCGGTTCGGCGGGCGCCGGGGCCGCGGTCGTCACCAGCACCGCGGCCACCAGCGCGGCCACCTGTCGCGTCCTGCTGCCGAACACCTCAGCCCACCCCCACCGCGCCGGTGAACGCCGTGGTCGCCGACCGGCTCGTCGCGGGCGCCGTGTAGAGGGTCGCCACCAGACCGGCCGGCGTGCGCCACGCGAAGGCCGGGCCGCCACCGGGCAGCGTGTACCCGTTCGGATCGGTCGCGGTGTCGTCGAAGAGGACCGCCGTCCACGGGCCGAACGGACCCGCCGGGGCGAGCTGGCTCGTCCGCCACACCAGGTCGTCCACCCGGACGGCCGCGTGCACCATGCCGTCCGCGCCCAGGGCGAGGGCGGGGGAGCCGTCCGCGACCGCGTCGCCGACGCGCTGCCACGTGCCGGGGAACGCGCCCGCCGCCTCGCGCTGGGTGTGGACACCGCCGTCGGCGCGCCGGACGGCGACCTGGAGCGTGCCGTCCCCGTGCGCCACGACCGCCGGCCTGCCCACCACGTCCGAGCCGCCGCCGATCACGCGCCACGCGCCGAGCGAGCCGTCCGCGAACCGCGCCACCCGGACCGAGCCGTCGGCGAAGCGCGCCACCACGTCGACCGCCGCCCCGTTGCGCACGGCGGTGAAGTCGGCGGTGGCGCCGGGCGTGCCGATCCGCTGCCACGGCAGGAACGCGCCGTTCGGGGCCGCCTGCGGCCGCCGCCACAGCGCGCCCTGCGCATCGACGCCGAAGACCGCCAGGACACCGGCCGAGTCCGCGACCACCACCGGGTCGCCGACGAGCCAGCCGTCGTGCACCGTCTTCTCCGTGCCCCAGACGCCGTTGCGCACGGCCTGGGACTTGCCGCGCAGCACCGCGTCGTCGGGGCTGTTGGCCAGCACCTCGACCCGCCCGTCCGCCCGCAGCCCCGCGCCGGGGACGCCCGTGCGCGGCGTCGTGTCGTCGAACGACTGGTAGGTGAGCAGCGAGAAGTCGCCGGCGTAGCGCTGCTTGGCCGACGTCAGGTTGCCCGCCGCGTTGACGTAGAAGTAGTCGACCAGCCCGTCGGTGGTGACTACGGCCGTGTTCGGCTGGTTCTCGCGCACCGGCACGACCGGCCGGGCGGGCGCGGCGCGGCCGAGGAGTTCGCAGGCGTCCGTCGTCGCGCCGTACTGCGTGCCGGGCGTGATGCCGGTATCGACCAGGCGGCGCGGCGCGAAGCCGCCGGTGGCGGGGTCGTAGCGGTACCACCACAGCCACGTGCCCTCGACGCCGTACAGCACGTCGCCACCTGCGGAGAACGCGGAGTCGAGCAGGTTCGCGTCACCGCTGTCCGCCACCAGCTCCCTCGCCTTGAGGAGGCGTTGCGAGGCGGCGTGGTACTCGTAGCGGTAGAACACCCCGTTGAGCACGTGGGGGTCGCGCACGTAGAACACCCCGTCCCCGGCCGCGACCACCATGTCGTACCGGTTCGCCGCCCCGGTCTCCAGCACGCGCCGGGTCCAGGCCGTCCCGTCGTACCGCTCCCAGGTCAGCTCGCCGCTGGCGGTGAACTTGAAGAAGTTCCCGTTCGAGTCGACCGCCACCCGCTTGCGCGAAACGACGGACGTCCAGTCGTCCCAGTCCTCGGCGATCCTGACCGACCAGCCGCCCCCCGGCCGCTCCCAGTCGCTCCCCGTCCAGCGGAAGCGGTGCAGGTTGCCGCCGTCGAGCACCTGGTAGACGTACCCGTCCTGGCCGACCGCCATGGGCACCGTCCACCCGCCACCGATCATCGAGGAGCCGGCGCGCAGGTGCTCGCCCAGTTCGGGCTCGTCGTGCTGGTAGAGCCGCAACGTGCCGTCCGGTGCGGCGGCGAAGACGGAGACGGCGGTGTCGCACCGCAGCACCTCGTCGGCGGCGGTCGCCACGCCGGTCGGCGTGACGGCAGCCGCCGACACCACGAGCACGGCGAGCCCTGTCGCTGCTGTGTGCTTCCTCATGGAACCCCTTGGGTGGACGGCCAGATTGCAGGATCGCCGACGGGACGTCAGCTCTCCACGGTGAACTCCGAGTCCTCGCCCTCGATGTCGAGGTAGGGCGAAGGCCAGTCCTCCTCGAGGAACAGGCCGTCCGCCGCACACCGGTCGGCCTCGTCCGGTGAAGCGGCGGAAGTGCCGACGTACATGTAGTAGTCGTACCCGATGTGGACGTAGAAGTCGGGCGCGCGGTGCAGGCGGCACCAGACGCCGCCTTCCCGCAACATCTCCCGACAGACCTCGATCGCCAGGTCCAGCGACAGTTCCATGCCGCTCTCCAGGTCGAACGGGGGATGGTCGGCACGGATTTCGAGCGACCTCACGACCAGCGAGGTGACACCGGTGCGTTCGGCCAGTCGTCGCAGGCAGGAGAGGTAGGCGTTCTCCACCCGGAGGTACTCGTCCAGGGTCACCACCTCTCCGCCCACGACCTTGCCCACGTCGGACATGGAAGTCCACTGGTCGGCCAAGTAGGCGCTCCCAGCCAGCGCACGCTCGGGGTCGTACTTCGTTATGCGGAAGCAGTGCACCGGTCAATCTCCGACTCGTCTGAGTTCCCACGGTTCATCGTCATCGTCGCGGATCAACCCGTACGTGCCTTCGCGGGTGTCCCTGCGGGCGAGCTTCTCCGTGGTCTTCGCCCTCTTGAAGAGGCCGCCGTTGTGCCCGTCGTTATCGAAACTGTAGCGCCACTTCTTCTTGGCGTCGGTGAACACCGGCTGGCCGGAACTCTTCTCACCCTTGACATCGCTCAAGCCGAGCCAATGCGCCAAGTCGCGCTGCTGCGGTGCCGTCAGCCAACCGGCTTTGGTCGACTTCTTGGCGCGACAGGCGTTCTCCTCGTTGTGCGTCAGTACCGCAGCCGCGCCGACACCCACGAAGTACGTGTGCAGCCCGTCGACCGTGAGGTTGTGGACCTCGCGGTCGGGGGACAGCGCCCGGATACCGGTGACCGTGACCGGCCGGTGGTCGGCGGTCTCGAAGGTGTAGCCGGGCTCCAGGTCCTCGGCGTCCACCCACTTCCGCAGCGACTCCACCCAGAACGGGTGTTCGTCGGTCGCCACGACCGTGCCGCCGGTGTCCACCGAGATCTCGTAGAGCAGGCGCTCCGCCTGGTGCGAGCGGGTGTCGGTGACGGTCCGGGCGCCGGTTTCGCCGGTGGTCGGGTCGGTGGCCACGACCTGGTCGCCGACCTCGACCTCCGCGATGGGCTTGCGCGACCCGTCCGCCATCAGCACCGGGGTCCCACCGGAGAAGCTGTTGCGGTCGAACGAGATCGGGCACGAGCCGCTCACCTCGCCGCGCGAGCTGTCGCCCGCGTCGCGGGCCGCGCCGTTGCCGCGCTTGCGCGAGGGCGACGCGAGGCTCAGCAAGTCGCCCAACCCGGGCACCTGGGTGTTCGCGAAGTCGGACACCACCTGCTCGCCGACGGACTGGATGACGTTCGTCCCCGGCTTGATGACGGTCGCCTTGACCGTCTCCCAGACCTTGTTGACGTCCTGCACGTTCTCGGCCACCGCCGCGACCTTGCGGGCCGGGACGTTCGCCGCCGACGACACCAGGTCCTTCATCGCGATCCGCGGCTTCAGCGCGGCTTGCAGGACCGGCAGGGGGTTGTTCTTCGCGGCGTGCGCGATGGCCGCCTTGGCCCGCTTGGTCACCGCCTCCATCGCGGCACGTCGGGCCGCCGCCGCGGCAGCCGCCGCTGCTGCTCGTTGGGCCGCCACCTGGGCCGCCGAGCGCCCGGCGGTCTTGGCGAAGTCGGCCACGTTGCGCCGGGCCGCTCCCGCGATGTCGTCGCCGTAGCGCCTGGCGCCGCCCACCACGTCGTCGCCGTAGCGCCTCGCCCCGGAGGCCACGTCGTCGCCGTAGCGCCGCGCGCCGCCGAACAGGTCGTCGCCGTACTTGTAGAGGTACTTGGCGCCCTTGGCGAGCTTGCCGAACGGGATGAAGTTCGACGCCGCCCAGAAGAAGTTGCCCCAACTGGGCTCGCGGATGAAGTTGGCGATGTCGTTGTAGCCGGAGACCTCCTTGACCACCTCGACCGCGACCGACGCCGCCTTCTTCACGCCGTTCCACACCGCGCCCCAGTTGGGCCAGTGGCCGTCGGGGTCGATCAGGTCGAGCGGGCGGCCCGCGCCGTAGGCGTAGCGGTTGAACGCGGCCGACGGGCCGGAGGAGGCCGACACGGTGTCGCGCGAGGCGAACGACCCGGTGCCCGGCTGGTACCAGCGGGCGCCCATGTTGACCTGCTCGGTGTCCGGGTCGGTCCAGTCGCCCTGGAAGCCGACCTGGCGCGCCGTGCCCGTGGAGGCCGTCACGGAGCCGAAGGGGTCGTAGGCCGTCGAGTCGGCGATGCCGGCGCCGGTCGGGTCGAAGCCGCCGACGACGTCGCCGTGCTTGTCCGACAGGGTGAGCCGCTTGGCGCCGCCCGACGACAGGGAGAGCAGCTCGCCCGCCGCGCCCCGGCCGTACGCCGTGTCGCCGTCGGACACCGGGTCGATGTCGAAGCCCGCGTAGGCGAACGACTTCGAGCCCCGGGTCACCAGGCGGTCGGCGCCGTCGTAGGAGTAGGTCGTGCCGCCGACCTGGACGAGGCGGTCGAAGGCGTCGAACGAGAAGTCCTCGGTGAAGCCGGACGAGGTGCGCGACGCCATCGAGCCGCGCGGGCTGTAGGTGTAGGTGTAGTCGCCGTCGGACAGCAGCCGGTTGCGCTCGTCGTAGGCCGCGGTCTTGGCGCCGTTGCGCGTGCGGTTGCCGGAGGCGTCCCACGCGTACTCGGTGGTGGTGCCGCCGACCGTCCACGACTTCAGGCGGTTGGCGTGGTCGTAGGTGTAGGTGTGGTCGCCCGCGCCCGCCAGGCCGGCGGTGACCTTGCGCGTCAACCGGTCGTTGTTGTCGTACTCGTAGACCAGCGACGACACGGTGGCGCCCGACGCGTCGGTCATGACGTCGGACTTCTGCCGGCCCAGGGCGTCGTAGTCGAACGCGCGGGTGCGCGAGGCGCCGTACTTGAGCGACTTGAGCTGGCCGGTCTCGTTGTAGTCGTAGGTCAGGCCGACGCCGGTCACGCCGTCGGTGACGGTCTTGAGCCTGCCCTTGTCGTAGCCGAACGCGGTGGTGCCGGCGGCGTCGGTGCGGCTGGTGACGCGGCCGTCGCCGTCGTAGGCGAACGACGAGTTCCCGGACGGGCCGGTGGCGGTCAGCAGGCCGCCGCGGTCGTCGTAGGCGTAGGTGTTGCGCCCGCCCGGCGCGTCGACCTCGGTGAGACGGCCGGCCGGGTCGTAGGACCGCACGCGCTCGGACGTCGCCGCCGCGCCCGAGCCGGTCTCGGACACCAGCCGCTCCAGCGCGTCGTACCGCCGGTCGCGGACCACCCCGCCGGGTGCGGTGAGCTTCACCGCGTTGCCGGCCACGTCGTAGGTCGAGGTCCACGTCCGGTCGGCGGCGGCCGGGTGCGCGGTGGTGGCGGGTTCCACCACCGACTCGGGCAGCGACCACGCGTTGTAGGTGGTGATGAACCGGTTGCCGCGCCCGTCGGTGTAGCGGGTGCGGTTGCCGCGCGCGTCGTAGCCGAACGAGGTGGTGATCGACTCCGTGGCCGACACCGGCTCGACCTGCCGGGTGAGCCGGCTCGCCGCGTCGTAGGAGTAGGTCGCGGTGCGGGTCATCGCGTCGGTCGCGGTGAGCACGTTGCCCGCGGCGTCGTGGGTGTAGGAGGTGCGGCGCAGCACGCCGCCCTGCCCGTTGAGGCTGAACTGGCCGGTGAGCCGGCTCGCGCCGTCGTAGCGCAGGTAGCTGGTGCGCCCCAGGGCGTCGCGCTGCCACACCGGGCGTCCCAGGCCGTCGTAGCCCTGCTGCATCGCCACGCCGGCGGGGTCGGTCGCGCTGGTCCGCTGACCCAGCGCGTCGTAGCCGAACCGGGTGACGTCGTTGGACGGGGACGTGGACGTCAGCAGTTCGCCCGCGTCGTTGTACTCCAGGCGCGTGGTGTGGGCCGCCGGCACGGGCCTGCGCTCCAACCGCGTGCTGGTCACCTGGCGGCCCAGCTCGTCGTAGGTGGACTCCACCCGCGCGCCGGTCGGGTCGGTCGCGGAGAGCTGCTCGCCGTTGTGCGTGTAGGTGTAGCTCCACACGCCACCGACCGCGGTCGGGTCGTCGGCCTTCGGGTCCTGCCGCTCGACGAGCCTGCCGAGCTGGTCGTAGCGGAACCGGGTGACGGCGCCGCGCGGGCTGGTCACCTCGACCGCGTTGCCGACCGCGTCGTACTTCGTGGCCGTGGCGCCCTTGACCGGCGCGGTACTGCCGGGCGCGGTGTACTCGGGCGTCTCCGCCCGGACCGGGCGGCCGACCTTGTCGTGGGTCGTTCTCGTGACCCGGCCGTTCTCGTCGCGCACCTCGACCTGGTCGCCGAAGGTGTCGAACCCGACCAGGGTTTCCGGTCGCGCGGTCGTCGGCGTGCCGCCCGCGGTCTCCACCTGCACGGCGGGCAGCGTCACGGCGACCTGCCGCTCGCTCTCGTCGTTGCGGAACTCGGTGGTGAACGCTGCCGGGTTCGCGCCCGCCACGTTGCCGCGCGGGTCGGTCTCGGCGACCAGCAGGCCGCGCTTGTCGTAGCGGCGGGTCGTCGTCAGCGGCGGGGTGACCTGCTGGATGGTCTCGCTGACCTGGTTGCCCGCGTTGTCGTAGGCGTAGTCGACCACGGAGCCCGCGGACGTCTGCACGCCCGGTGTGTTCGAGCCCTGCCCGGAGCGGGCGACCTGGGTGACGTTGCCGTTGGCGTCGTAGCGGTAGCCGGTGCGCCGCGCCAGGCCGGTCGGGTCGGCGAGCACCTCGGTGACGCGGCCGACCTCGTTGTAGGTGTACTGGGTGACCTTGCCGTTGGGGCCGGTGCGCTTGACCAGGTTGCCGGCGCCGTCGTAGTCGTTGCGCTCCAGCACGACCCGGCGCGTGCCGCCGCCCGGCGCGGCCACCTCGGCCAGCACCCGGAACACCAGGCCGCCCGGCGTGTACTCGTAGAGCGTCTTGCGGCCCATGGCGTCGACCTTGCGGACGAGCCTGCCGCCGAGGTCGTAGGTGTTGGCCTCCAGCACCAGCAGCGACCCGCCGGACGCGGTGTCGCCGCCACCGATGCCGCCGGACACCGGCTTGCCGTGCCACCCGCGCAGCCGCACCTCGGCGACCTTGTTGCGCGCGGTGTAGGCGTACTCGACCTTCGTGCCGTTCGCGTCCACGACCCACGTGCGGTTGCCGAAGGCGTCGTAGCCGTAGCTGGTCCTCGCGCCCTCGGCGTCGGTGACGGAGTCCTGCCGCCCCCGGTCGTCGTAGGTGTACGACGTGGTGCGCGCCGAGTCGCCGCCGGACAGGTCGGAGACCTCGACCTTCTCGGGCTGCCCGTCGGCGCTGTAGGTGGTCCTGGTGGACTTGGTGTGCCGGATGCCGGTGACGGCGTTGGTGACCGGCGCGTCGGTGACCTCGACGGGCCGGTTCAGCGCGTCGTAGGCGTACTTGGTCTCCAGGCCCTGCGGGTGGGTGTCGGAGAACTCCGTCTCGGACACCTTGCGGCCCAGCAGGTCGTAGCGGTACTTCGTGACGCGGCCCTCGGCCTCGGCGTCGGTGCGCCCCGGCTCGGTGGTGGAGGCCAGGTCGCCGTTGGCGTAGTACCGGTAGGTGGTGACCTTGCCGCGCGCGTCCGTGGTGGTCTTGAGCAGGCCAGCGCGCTCGTTGCCGCCGCCGTCGGCAGCGGTGGTGCCGTCGGTGTAGGTGTGCCGGACGTCCGTGCCGTCGGGCATCGTCTGCTTGAGCAGCTCGCCGCGGGCGTCGTACTCCGACGTGGTCAGGTAGCGGTCGTCGGTCGGGCCGCTGGAGCGGCCGTCGCGGGCGGTGAGCTGCTTGTCGATGCGCGGGTCGGTGTCGTTGACCTTGCCCGGCGCGGGCTTGTGGTACGTGAAGTGCTCGGTGTCGCACACCGCCGGGTCGCGGCAGGTCTTGCGCGACAGCACGTTGCCGCGCTCGTCGTTGCGCAGCTCGACCTGGTGGCCGTTCTCGTCGGTGATGGTCTGCTGGAACCCGGCCGCGTCGTAGTCGTAGGTGCGCACGCCGACGCCCTGCACCGGGCCGCCCTGCCAGTCCGGGTTGCTCACGCCCGTGCCGCCGCAGTACGACGGCGAGCCGTCCGGGTTGGGCGTCGGCGCCGCGGTGCACGGCGGCGCGGTCGACGGCGTGGTCGGCACCACCGACGGGTCGGGGCGGTCCTCCAGCCGCACACCGGTGCCCAGCGGGGCGACGAACCGGATGATCCGTCCGCGCACCGGGTCGTAGTCGAAGAAGTGCGACCGGTTGCCCGGGTCGGTGACCTGGATCGAGCGGACCAGGTTGCGCACCGTGCGGCCCTGCGCGTCCTGCTCCTCGGTGCCGCTGACCTGCGGCAGTCCCAGGGTCCAACGTCCGCCGTCGGCGTCGGTGTACCCGCTGACCCGGTCGTTGGTGGTGTCGTGGGTCAGCTGCGCGGCGACGCGGCCACTGGGCATGGTGACCTTGGTCAGCTGGTCGGCGTGCTCGCGCGCCCGGAAGTGGGCGCGGGCCGCCTCCTCGCCCAGCGGGTGCTGGTAGATCGCGACCTCGTCGATCTGACCGGTGAAGTGCTTCACCGACTGGTCGGGCCACCAGCCGTGCGGGGCCCAGTCGGCGGGACCGACGACGTGCGAGGCGCCGATCTGGCCGTGGTTGAGCAGGCTGTCGTCGATCTCGCCCTCGGTCGTGCCGACCTTGGCGCCGTCGAGGAACAGCGTCTGCGTGGCCAGCGAGCCGGACAGCACCACGTGGTGCCAGTTGCCGTCGTTCACCGCGCCCGCGCTGGTGATGGGCGCGACCCTGCCGTGCCAGAACTGGCCGCGCAGCTTCCCGTCGCGGTCCACGTACAGCACCGGCACCGCGCCGATCGGGTCGCGGTCGAACGGCGCGCGCTGGAAGCCGAGCAGCGGACCGCCGCTGGTGGTCTTGAACCACAGCTCCACCGACAGGTCGCGGCTCTTCTTGATCGCGCCGTCGGGCAGCCTCACGTACGAGCCCGAGCCGTCGAACGAGGCCGACGCGTCACCGCTGCCGTCGAGCGCGCCCGGAGCGCCGAGCACCGTGCCCCGGTGCGAACCGGCGTCCTTGCCGAGGTTCGTGGCGACCTGGCTGACCGCGTCGGCCGAGCCGGGGGGCTCGCCCAGCCGCCAGTACGAGTCGGGTCGCGAGTCCAGCACCGCGGTGCGGTAGTGCGAGCCGTTCTCGTACTCGTACTCCGTGCAGCCGCCCTTGGGGTCGCACACCTTCGTGAGGCGGTCGCCCAGGTACTCGTAGGTCCACCTGATCGGGGTGCCACCGGTCACCGGTGGGTCCGTGCGGACCTCGGTGACGTGGTTGCCGGTCCAGGCGAAGTACAGGGTGCGGTCGGCGGCGGCGTTGCCCTGGACGAGCCGGCTGATGGCCCGCTTGATCTTGCCGTCCGGTCCGTAGTCCAGCTCCACGGCGCGGCCCGCGTTGTCGTGGACCGTGATCAGCCTGCCGTCGAACTCGCGGAACGTGTAGACCGAGTTGGACTTGTCCACCAGCACGTACGGGCGGGCGGGCTGCGCGAAGTCCTGGTAGAACGTGGCGAACCGGCCCGCGGGCGGGTCGAAGCTGCCGTTCTCGGCGTTGCGGCCGAACCGCACCTGCTGCCCGTCGGGGTAGGTGACCACGACGTTGCCCGAACCGTCCTGGTCGGGCACCACGCGCATGTCGTAGCGGGTGGACCAGCCCGCGCCGAAGACGAGGTCCTTGCGCGGGTCGAGGCTGTTGTAGGTCCGCGCGACGTTCAGCTCGGGCCCGGTGACGCCGATCGCGGCGTCCACCGCGCCGGTGGTGTAGTTGCCGACCTGCGGGTCGAAGTCCAGGTCACCCGCGCTGTACGGCGCTCCGCCCAGGTGCGAGGTGATGTCCGGCTGCGGCACCGAGGTGAGGATCGCGCTGAACGGCAACGCCTCGCTGCGCGTGCCGCTCGGGTCGACCGCGAACGCCCGCCAGTGGTAGGTCTCGCTCCACTGCAACCACCCCTTCGGGACGGTCCAGGTGCGGCTCGCGCCGCGCGGGGACAGCCGGCACGAACCGGTGTCGGGAGCGCCGTCGGCCGTGCTGCCGCACACCTCGAACTCGTAGACCACGTTGGTGTTCGGCGGCGCGTCCACGTCCACCGCGTCCGCCCACAGCTGCGGGGTCAGCGTCGGCGCGGAGTGTCCCGCCGGCGGGTACTGAGCCTTCACGATCGGCGGGATCTCGAACACGGTCATCGACAGCCGCACCGGCGGGATCTGCTCGTCGGTGAAGTAGGTGCTGCCGTGCACCACGCTGAAGTCGAGCAGGTAATCGCCGGGGTTGGCCCGGTGCACCACGGCGTCGAGGGTGATCGTGTCGCCCCGCGGCACGACGCGGTCCAGCGCCGCCGATTCCCGCGAGTCCACCGGCCTGCCCTCGGCGGTGAACAGCCGGTAGGCCAGCTTGTAGTCGCCCGGCGTCCATGGCTCGGCGCCGCGGTTGGTCACCGCGATCCGGACCTTGCCGTCCTGCGTGCGCAGCACCGGGGGATCGGGCACCCCGCGCTCGATGCGGTAGCCCGCGTCGTACTTGGTGTGCGTGACGAACAGGCGCGGGTGGTTGGCCCGGGCGCCCAGGCCGACGAACTTCTTCCAGCCGCTGACCGCCTTCACCGCGAGGCCGTTGTTGGCCGTGCCGCGCGCCCAGCCCTGCACCAGCTCGCGTCCGCCGTCACCGAGGTCGATCATGTCGGAACCGGTGGGGCAGGCGGAGTGCGACTGGCCCACCGCCACGTAGCCGTGCGCGAACGACGCTCGCCCCAGCGTGGCCCCGGTCGGCGGGTGGCCGGAGCCCGTCGCGCTCCACGCGCCGGTGACCTCCTGCACGACGACCGGTTCGGGGCGGCACGACGGGGCGTCGAAGCTGGTCAGGTACAGCTGGGCGTCGAAGACGCGGTGGTTGGTCAGCGCCCCGGTGTCGAACTTCAGGTACATCGCGCTGTTGCCGCCGACGTACAGCTCGTCGCCGCCGGTGCGCGCGCCGCCCGAGGTGACGACGGCGGCGGCGGCGAGCACCGGGCTCACCGACGGGTCGACCAGCACCGGGTAGGCGCGGGCCGGGTCGCGCAGCCACGCGTCGTCGACCGACACGCGCAGCGCCCGGCCGCCCGCGTGGTCGACCAGCTCGTAGCGCACGCCGTCCGAGGTCGCCGGCTCCTCCCGGCGCGAGTCGCTCATGAACCCGGCCGGGATGACGGCCTCGACGCCGCCGTCGCCGCGGACCAGCTCGACCCGGCCCTCGACGACCCGCGCGGTGAGCCCCGTGAGGCGCAGGGGGAACACCCAGCTGCGCGGCGCGTCCGGTGAGGACAGCACGAGGGTTTCCTTGACCCCGCCGGGCTGCACGTCCAGCCGCAGGTCGGTGTGCGCGGTCACGCCGGGGTAGGTGAGCCGGCTGCCCTGCGCCGTGCCGCGCGCGGCGGCCGTGCCGGCCAAGCCGAACGCCAGCTCGTGCCCGTCGGACAACGCCATGCGCACGAAGGGGAACTCGGCGGCGGTCGCGCCGAACCGGGTGTCGACCCGGTCGGCGGCGTTGCGCCACCCGTCGCCGTCGGAGACCAGCGAGGTGTCCACGGGGTGCCACGAGCCGTCGTCGCGCTGGTAGTTGACCGGTTCCTGGCTGAACTCGGTGGTCGAGGTGCCGTCGGCGTTGTCGAACGTGCGGGAGTTGGCCTGCCGCCTGCCCACGTCCTCGCGGCTGGTCGTCGGGTCGTACCCGGCCGGATCGGTCGAGGTGGCGACCTCGCGGACCGCGTTGGGCTTCGCCGCGCCGGCCTCGTCGGGGAACACCGGCTGGGGGTGCCCGGCCAGCTCCGAGCGGGGCAGCGCGCGGTTGGGCGCCTCGCCCTCGACCTCGTGCTCCTGCCCCTCCGCCGAACCCCACGGCTGGTCGGGCGCGAGCTCGCCGGCTTCGGCGGCCGGGTCCCCGGACGAGGACGAACCCCACTGCGGCATGAGCTGGACGGCGTCCGGCGCGACCGCGCCGAAGAACACCACCAGCGCCAGTCCGAGGGCCGCCAGAATTCTTCCGCGCGGCGAGCGCGGCAACCGGAAACGCGCACGCCTGATACGCCCAGAAGCCATTGTTCGAAAATCCCCCCGTGTCGACAGGCGCGGTGCGTCGGACCACCGCCGACCCCCCTGGGCCTGTGCCGCGCTGAAGCATCCAACCCGGATCGAAAAAAGGCAAGCATTCGTCGGTGCGGTTCATGGTCCCGCCGGCGGGAAACCCGATCGGCCTAGTGGCGCCGGGTTGAGCGATACCGTCCGTAACCATGTTGCCGCTGGTGAGGATGATTACAGAGGGCTTGGTCGGCAGGCCGGATCTCGGCTACCGTCCCCCCGGCATTCGAGCGCGATCAGGGGGAAGTGCATGTCGGAAGTGAGCGCGAGCCTGCTCAAGAACAGTGCCACAATGATTGTCGCGGCAGCTCTGGGTGTTTCCGGCCTGTTCGCCCCGGCGGCGCAGGCGGACGTTTCCGCGTCGGCCGCGGCACTCGTCTGCGACACCTCGGTCAAGGTGTACGGGGTGACGCCGGGCGGTGAATTCTTCGTCTATCCGCACAACGAGCCGGAGAACGGCGTATTCGACTGGGGCGTGAAGCGGACCGTCGGCAGCGGCTGGAAGGCCGGCCGCACGCTGGCCGGGCCGGACGGCGTCGTCTACAGCATGGTCGGCACCACCGGCGAACTGCGCAGGTTCCGCTGGGACGAGACCGCCGGCGACTGGCACTCGTGGAACGGTTCGCAATTCCGCGTCGTGGGAGGCGGCTGGGGCCGCTACACGCAGGCCGAGCACCGCAACAAGGTGACGGTCGACGAGAAGGGCCGCCTGTACGAGATCACCGCCGAGGGCGACCTGGAGGTGTTCGTCTGGGAGGGCGACGACGCCACCGGCGGGTGGACCGCGGAAACCGGCGGCGGCAAGGTCATCGACACCGGCTGGGGCCAGTACGACCTCGTCGTGGCCGCCGGGGACGGCGTGCTGTACGCCCGGAGGCCCGGCGGTGAACTCTTCCGGTACCGCTACCACGCCGCGTCCGACCGCTTCGTGCGCTACGCCCAGCCCTCGGGGCACGGCTGGAACATGTTCAACCGCATCTTCTCGCCGGGCGGCGACGTGCTGTACGCCTCGCGCCCGGACAACGGCGGCGAACTGCTGTGGTACCGGTACCACGAGGACACGGACACGTGGGCGGACACCGGCCGCGACGTCGGCAAGCTCGTCGGCCACGGCTGGCACGGCGAACTCGACGTGGTCGCCGACACCGACGCGTGCCGCCTCACCGGGCACGACCTGCCGACCAGGCCGGCCGTGCCGGAGCGCTTCGACGCGCCGACCACCGTGCTCCAGGCGCAGGACGGCCGGGTGTCGTACTTCTACGTCAACGGCGAGGGCGGTCTGAGCGTGGCCACGCAGCGCACCGCCGGCGACTACGGCCTGCTGGACTACCGCACGTTCACCGGGCACTTCGACTTCACCGGGCAGCCGGGCGCGGGCCTGCGCCGGGACGGCCGGTTCGAGACCCTCGCCAACAGCCACGACGACGGCGAGTACCGGGGCAGGGTGCAGCAGGTGAAGAACGGCGTGTGGGGCTCGGGCCCCGTCACCCCCGAGCGTGGCTGGCTGCTCGGCGACCCGGTCGTCGTCACCGAGGCGGACGGCGCGCTGAGCCAGTTCGCGGTCGACGAGGCCGGCGGGCTGTGGCGACGCGCCCAGATCGCGCCCGACGGCCCCTACGCCGCGTGGCGCGCGCTCGCCGCGAGCGGGCTGAGCACCGACATCACCGTGCTGCGCAACGGGGCCGCGGTCGACGTGGTGGCCCGTTTCGCCGACGGCACGGCGCGTGCGACCCGGGTCACCGGGGGCTCGGCGGGCGCGTGGCGCACCGTCGGCGCGGGCGTGACCGGCCGGCCCGCCGCCGTCGCGCACCCCAACGGCGACCTCCAGGTGTTCGCCCGCCGTGCCGACGGCCTGGTCCACACCCAGCGCGAGAGCGGCGGCGCCTTCCCCGGCACGTGGTCCGCGGTCGGCGGTCTGGCCACCGCGGGCCCGCCGGCGGCCGTGCTCCAGGGCAACGGCCTGATGGCGCTGGCCGTCCGGGGCGTCGACGGGTTCGTGCACCAGGCCGACCAGGAGGCGCCGGCGGCGGGGTTCGGCGACTGGGGCGTCCGCTACTTCGAGGAGACCGCGACCGACCCGACCGGCCTGGTGCTGGCCGACGGGAAACCGATCTTCACCTGGCGCACGCCCGGTGGCCTCGTGGCCACGTCCTACGTGTCCACCGGCGCGGTGAACGCCCGGGGCTCCACGGGGGCGACGGCCCGGCGGTGATCCCGGCGGTGGTGGGCGGGACGGCCCTCGCCCACCACCGCGGATACGCTGGGACCCGTGTACGTGAAGCTGTGCGGTTTGCGCACCGGGGACGACGTGGCGGTCGCGGTCGACGCGGGCGCCGACGCGGTCGGGTTCGTCTTCAGCGCCAGCGCGCGCCGGGTCGAGCCCGACGCGGCGCGGCGCCTGGTCGCCGACGTCCCGGACCGCGTGCTGACGGTCGGCGTGTTCAAGGACGTCGGACCGGCCGAGGTGCGCCGCGTCGCCGAGCGGGCGGGCGTCCGCGCGGTGCAGCTGCACGGCGACTACCCGCGCGCCGCGTTCGACGAGGTGGCCGCCTCCGGGCTGGCGCTGGTGCGGGCCGTCGCGCTGACCCCCGACACCGACGTGCGGGTCGGCGCGTTCGGCGAGGAGATGCTGCTGCTCGACTCGCCCGAGGCCGGTTCCGGGCACCGCTGGGACCTCGACGCCCTGGACGGGGCCCGCCCGGAGGGCCGGTGGATGCTCGCCGGCGGGCTCGGCGTGGACAACGTCGCCGAGGCGGTCGGACGGGCCCGCCCGTGGGGCGTGGACGTCTCCAGCGGCATCGAGTCCAGCCGGGGCGTGAAGGACCACGGCCTGATGCGCGCCTTCGTGGCCGCCGCCCGCGCCGCCTGACCCCGCGGCGGTCCGGTCGGACACGATTGCGATCCACTTCGGACTCTCGTAGTAACACCGCCCGACCTGCGGAGAAGCGACCGGTTCGGCCACGTGTCGCACTGATGGCGGAGAGCTTTCGCGACGCTCACCGGGTACTGGTAACGGGTATGACCATCCCCACGGAGCCCATCGGCAGTGTCCCGCGCCCGGAGTACCTGCTGCGGGGTTCGGAACAGCTCGCCGCCGGGACGATCGACCAGGCGGCGTACGACTCGCTGGCGGACCGCGCGGTGCGCGAGACCGTCGAGCGGTTCGAGGCCACCGGCTCGCCCGTCGTGACCGACGGGGAGCAGCGCAAGCCGAGCTTCGCCACCTACCCGCTCCAGGGCGTCGAGGCGCTCTCGCCCGACGGCGCCGTGATCCCGTTCGCCGACGGGCACACCCGGACCCTGCCGGTGATCACGCGCGGGCCGTTCCGCTACGGGGCGTTCGCGGCGCCCTACCTGGAGGCCACCCGCGCGCTGACGTCGTCACCGGTCAAGCAGGCCGTGATCGCGCCCTCGGCGTTGAGCCTGCTGTACCCGGCGGCGGGGATCGACGGCTACCCGAGGGAGCGGTTCCTCGCCGACCTCGCCGACGAGGCCGAGCGCGACATCCGCCAGTGCCTCGACGCGGGCGCGGCGTCCGTGCAGCTCGACTTCACCGAGGGGCGGCTGTCGCTGAAGCTCGACCCGTCCGGCGGCCTGCTGCGCGACTTCGTCGCCCTGAACAACACCGTGCTCGACCGGTTCACCGCCGAGGAGCGCGCGCGGATCGGCGTGCACACGTGCCCCGGCGGCGACCAGGACTCCGCGCACAGCCTGGACGTCGACTACGCCGACCTCCTGCCCGACCTGTTCGCGCTGCGCGCGGGCGCGTTCTACCTGCAACTGGCCGGCGAGGCCGACCCGGAGCGGGTGCTCGCCCTCGTGGCCGGGCACACGACGGCGGAGCAACGGGTGTTCGTCGGTGTCACCGACCCGATCGACCCCCGCGTGGAGACGCCGGAGGAGGTGCGCGACCGGGTGCTGCTGGCGGCCCGCCACATCCCCGTCGAGCGCCTGGGCACGTGCGACGACTGCGGGTTCTCCCCGTTCGCCGACGACACGTCCACGTCGAGGGACATCGCCTTCGCCAAGGTCGAGGCGCGCGTGCGCGGCACCGCGATGGCCGCCGAGGAGTTGGGCCGCTGACCGGGCACCCCCGGCGCGGCCCCGCCGCGAGGCGCCGGTGGGGCCGCGCCGGGGGATCAGGGCGTCTGCGTGCGCCTCAGGTACTCCACCCCGACCGCGGGGTTCCGCCCGGAGACGACGAGCCGGCCGGAGGCGAGGGCGCTGTCGACGCCGGTGCGGCGGAAGACCGTCAGCATGAACGCGGCCGGCTCGAAGTCGATGCGGGCGTCGGCCGGGTCGCCCGGCGGCTCGACGGTCGCGCCGCCGCTCCCGTCCGTGGTGAGCACGACGGGGATCGTGCGGGACGAGCGGAGTTCGACGGACACCTGCTTGCCGCCGCCCCCACCGGCGGCGCTCGGCGGGCCGAACAGGACTCCCTTCTCCGCCGCGCCCAGGAGCCCCACGAAGAAGTGGTCGAACGCGAGCGCCGCCTCCGCCGAGGGGACGTGCCACGCGTCCGACTCCGTCCCGGCGACGTCGACCCCGTGCAGCAGGATCTCGTTGAGCAGGTGGGCGAGCAGGAACGAGACGGTCAGCCGCGAGCCGCCCAGCCACGTCGCGGGCGCGCGCGGGTCGAGGTCGGCGCTGCGCTCCAGCAGCAGCGCGACGCCCTCGCGCAGGTGGTCCGCGATCGCGCCCGCCGAGTCGAGCGGGAACCTCCGCAGCGCCACGGCGTTGAGGTCCGCGAGATCGCCCAGCGTGGTGCCCGGGATGCGCCGGTCGAGCTCCGGGTCGCCCGAGGAGCCGGCCAGCATCCCCGCGTCGAGGTGGGACACGATCGCGGTGTGCGCGGCGGCCTCGGCGACCGTCCACGTGCCGACCGCCCGCCGTTCCGGCTCCCAGTGCTCGGTGATCAGGCGTCCGAACCGGGCGGACGCGTCGGCGAGGGCGCCGCGCAACTCCTGCCACCGCTGGTCGGTCAGTGCCGGCTCCACGTCGTCGTCCTCCGCACCGTCGGGTTCACGATCCACGACAACGTAGTGGGCGGGGCGGGCGTCGACATCGACCGGCGGGCTACTTCTTCGGCGTGACCGTCACCGGGAACTCGACCCGCACCGCCGTCACGGAAGCGGAGCCCACCGTGCCGGTGACCGTGCCGCTCACCGATCTCGGGCCCGCGAGCAGCCGGAACACGAACCTCACCGACGCGCCCGGGGCCAGCTCCCGCGGCGCCGTGCACGTCACCGTGCCGCTTCCCGCCGGGCAGGGGACGGTGGTCTGCGCCTCCGCGCCGTCGAGGGCGACCAGCGGTCTGCCGAGCAGGCCTTCGCCCGGTCCGACCACCCTGACGTCGTCGAGCAGCGACAGCACGAGCGTGGGCTGCGGCAGGGGTGTCGAGCCGGTGTTGCGGACGACGACCGGCAGGTCGGCCGGCGGTCCGCCGGTGCCCAGGGTGAACCCCTCGGGCACGTCCGGCGCCAGGGCGTTCGGCGCGGGCCCGGCGGGTGGTTCTCCGGACGTCGACGCGCCCGGTCGCGCCGGGCCGGACGTGTCCGGGGCGGGTGGCGCGGTGGAGTCCGTCGCCGAGGCGCGGGAGGGGGCCGTGCCGGAGGGCGCGGCCGTCGGCGCGGTGCTGTCGACGGTCGGTGCGGGCTGCTGGAGATCGGCGCTCAGCGTGGGCGGCAGTGCGTCGGTCGTCGGTTCGGGGGGGCCGCCGTTCGAGCCGACGCCCCACACGACGGCGACCACCAGCGCCGTGGTGGAGGCCGCGACGGCGAGCCACTGCGGCGCCGAGGCGACCGCGCCCGCCGTGCCTCCCGCCGTGCCCGCGCCCGCCGTGCCCACCGCCGTCGCGCCGGCTGCCGCGCCGCCCATCGCCGCGCCCGCCGCCGTGCCGACCGCCGCCGCCTTCGCCGCGCCCGCCGTCGCCGCCAGGTAACCGGCCGCCCCGACACCCAGCACCAGCGGCGCGACGACCGCGCGCAGCGCGCCGTTGACGTCGGCCAGCTCCGCGGCCAGGCCCCGGCACCGCGCGCAGCCGTCCAGGTGCGCCTCGACCTGCGCCGCCTCCCTGCTCCTGAGCCCGCGGCGGGTCCACGCGCCGAGCCGGTCGGCGATCGCCCGGCAGCGGCCCGCCGGCACGTCCTCCAGGTGCGCCTGGAGGTACGCCTTCTTGAGGCCTTCCCGCGCCCGGTAGGCCAGCGCCGACACGCCGTTGGCGGTCAACCCGAGCAGCGGCGCCACCTCGGCGTGCGACTGACCCTCGATCTCGGTCTGCCACAGCACCGTCTGCCACCGCTCGGGCAGGCTGGCGAACGCCCGGGTCGCCAGCGCCCGCTCCAGCGCCGCCACCGCCGGGTCGTGGAACGGCACGACCACCGCCTCCGGCGCCAGCTCGGACACGTCGTCGGCCGGCTGGACCCGCTTCTCCCGCCGGTGCCGGTCGTAGGCGGTGTGCCGGACCGCGGTGAACAGGTAGGCGCGGAACGCCGAGTCCGGCCCGCGCCCGTCGCGCAGCACGTCGAGCACCCTGGCGAACGAGTCCGCCACCAGGTCGTCCGCCTCCACCGCAGACCGCGACAACTGCCGGGCGAACGTCCGCGCCGCGCCCGCGTGCCGCTCGTAGAGCTTCCCGTACGCGCCCAGGTCGCCGGCGCGCACGGCGTCGATCAGCTCGGCGTCCGAGGGCACCCGGGACGAGGACCGGGACGAGGACCGGGACGGCGGCGCGGTCGCGTGCAGGGCCCGGTCGAGGTCGCCCCGCAGGACGACCGGGTCGGCGGTCCGCCAGCGGCCCACGTCGCGCTCGTCGGGCTGCGTGATCACCGGACGTCCCCTCCCCAGCGCGTCGCGTCACGGGTACGGTGCGCGACCCTATAGAAACCCCGGCGGTCGAGTGCGCCGGGTGACCCCTGTGTCCCGCGGGATTAGGCCGAACGCACCACGATCGCCGTGGCGTTGTCGCGCCCACCGGCGGCCTCCGCGTCGTCGAGCAGCGCGCGCACCGCGTCCTCCGGCGGCGCGCCGCTCCCGAGGACTTCGGCGAGCCGCCGGTAGGGCACCTGCTCGGCGACCCCGTCCGTGCACAGCAGCAGCACGTCGCCGGATCGCACCCCGACCCGCAGCAGGTCCGGTTCCGGCGCCTCGAAGTGCCCGACGAACCGGGTCAGGTGGTAGCGCGCCGCCCGCGCCTCGGCCGAGTCGAACGGGTACCACCCGTGCACGGCCCCGAGCCAGGCCATCGTGTGGTCGGTGGTCAGCAACTCCAGCAGCCCGCCGCGCCACCGGTACAGCCGCGAGTCGCCGATCTGGGCGAGCCAGAACCCGTCCGGGCACTCGGCCAGCGCGGTCACCGTGCACCCGGCCAGGACCCCGTTGTCCCGCCCGAAGTCGAAGACGAGCCGGTGCGCCTCGGCCACCGCCTCCACCAGCCCTTCCCTGCGGCCGCGTGCCCGCTCCACGACCAGGTCGACCGCCGTGCGGCCCGCCATGGCGCTCCCCGGCCCGTCCCCCATGCCGTCCGCGACGACCGCGAGCAACGGGTCGGAGGAGAGCGAGAAGGCGTCGAAGTTCGCCCGGTAGCGGTTCCCGACCTCGCTCCCGGCGGCGGCACTGAGCACGGTTCCTCCGTCAGGCTGGCTGTCGGGCCATCGTAGGGCGGGGAGGGCGCGTCGTGCCCTCCGGCGCGGACAGCGCCCCGGATGTGTCGGTCTGCCCGATTACCCTGCCGCGCGTGACGCTGCTGATGATCCACGCCGGTGACGCCGACCCGCGCGCCGAGGTGACCCGGACCGGTGGCCTGCCCAGCGCGCCCGCCGGGTTCGAGTGGCCCCGGTGCGCCCAGTGCGGTGGGGCGCTCCAGTTCCTCGGGCAGGTGCTGCTCGCCGACGTGCCCGGCCGGGGCGGGGACGACCGTCTCGTGCTGCTGTTCCAGTGCGACAACGACCCCGGCGCGTGCGAGAACTGGGAGGCCCGCTCCGGCAGCACCGCCGCGCCGGTCGTGGCGCGGGGTGGGCTGTCGCCCGCCGGACCGCCCGCCGACGGCGTGACCGTGCTCGGGGCGGTGTCCGGCGTGCGGTTCGAGGTGTCCGACGTCGAGGACTACGGCGAAGCGCGCGAGGAGTACGGCGAGCGGACGGGCGAGCCGCTGCGCGTGGTGCTCGGGCAACTGGGCGGGAGCACGTACTGGCTCCAGGCCGACCAGACGCCGGGCTGCCCCGACTGCCGGAAGCCGATGACGTCGGTGGCCCACCTGGAAGAGGGGTTCGACGGCGCCAACTTCGGCGGCGGTGGCATCGGGTACGCGTTCCTCTGCGACGGCTGCCCGGCGTCCGCCCGGTTCTTCTGGCAGGTGTGACCGGGGTCAGCGCGCCGCGTCGAGCGCGCGGTTGAGCGCGGTGACGTTGACCCCCGGCTCGCCGAGGAAGCCCAGCGACCGGCCGTCGGTGTGCTCGGCGACCAGGTCGCGGACCCGGTCCTCCGCCAACCCGTTCTCCCGGGCCACGCGCGGCACCTGGATCTCGGCGTAGGCGGTGCTGATGTGCGGGTCCAGGCCGGACGCCGAGGCGGTCACCGCGTCGGCGGGCACGCGGTCCTCCGCGACGCCCTCGCGCCCGGCGACCGCCGTCCGGCGCCCGGCGACCACGGCGTCGTGCTCGGCGTTGCGCTCGCCCTTGTTCGAGCCGCCCGACGCGGGCGGCGTCGCCGCCGAGGGCCGGGGGACGAACCACCCGTCGCCGTCCCGGGGCACCGCGACCAGGGTGGTGTCCACGGCCTCGGCGTTGGCGCGCAGGCCGGGCGCCCGGCTGACGGCCCACACGGCGGCGGGGTAGAGCACACCGGTGATCACGGTGAGCACGAGCAGGACGCGCAGTCCCGCCAGGCACTGCTTGACGATCGCGTTCACGAGGGTCACCCGATCCCGGGGATGAGGCGGACGAGGAGGTCGATCAGCCGGATTCCGACGAACGGCGCGACCACGCCGCCCAGGCCGTAGACCAGCAGGTTGCGCCGCAGCAGCGCCGAGGCGCCGGCGGGCCGGTACCGCACGCCCCGCAGGGCCAGCGGGATCAGCACCACGATGATCAGCGCGTTGAAGACCACCGCCGAGAGGATCGCCGACTGCGGCGAGGCCAGGTGCATGACGTCGAGCCGGTCCAGCTGCGGGTGGATGGCCGCGAACATCGCGGGGAGGACGGCGAAGTACTTGGCCAGGTCGTTGGCCACCGAGAACGTGGTCAGCGCACCCCGCGTGATCAGCAGCTGCTTGCCGATCTCCACGATCTCGATCAGCTTCGTCGGGTCGGAGTCCAGGTCCACCATGTTCCCGGCCTCCTTGGCGGCCGAGGTGCCGGTGTTCATGGCGACGCCGACGTCGGACTGCGCCAGCGCGGGGGCGTCGTTGGTGCCGTCGCCGGTCATCGCGACGAGCTTGCCGCCCTCCTGCTCACGCCGGATCAACGCCATCTTGTCCTCGGGCTTGGCCTCCGCGAGGAAGTCGTCCACCCCGGCCTCGGCGGCGATGGCGCGGGCGGTCAACGGGTTGTCGCCGGTCACCATCACCGTGCGGATGCCCATCGCGCGCAGCTGCGCGAACCGCTCCGCCATGCCCGGCTTGACCACGTCGGCCAGCCGGATCACGCCCAGCACGCGGTCGTCGACGGCCACCACCAGCGGCGTGCCGCCGGCCGCGCCGATCCCGTCCACGACCGCGCGCGTCGCCCCGTCCACGGCGAAGGCGCTCGCCGCGCCCTTGCGGACCCGGCGGCCGTCCAGGTCGATGCCGCTCATCCGGGTCTGCGCGGTGAACGGCACGAACTCGCCGGTCCTCTCGTGCGCGGTGGCGTCCGCGGACCGCCCGTGCTCCGCCGCGCACAGCTCGACCACGCTGCGGCCCTCCGGCGTGCCGTCGGCCAGCGACGACAACCGGGCCGCGTCGACCAGTTCGTCGAGCGACGTGCCGCGCACCGGGATCAGCTCGGTGGCGTGCCGGTTGCCCAGGGTGATGGTGCCGGTCTTGTCCAGCAGCAGCGTGTCCACGTCACCGGCGGCCTCCACCGCCCTGCCGGAGGTGGCCAGCACGTTGCGCTGCACGAGCCGGTCCATGCCCGCGATGCCGATGGCCGACAGCAGCGCGCCGATCGTGGTCGGGATCAGGCACACCAGCAGGGCGGTCAGCACGACCACCGACTGCTCGCCGCCCGAGTACACCGCGAACGGCTGCAACGCCACGACCGCGAGCAGGAAGACGATCGTCAGCGTCGAGAGCAGGATGGTCAGGGCGACCTCGTTCGGCGTCTTGCGCCGCCGCGCACCCTCGACCAGGGCGATCATCCGGTCCACGAACGTGTCGCCCGGCTTCGCCGTGATCCGCACGACGATCCGGTCCGACAGCACGGTCGTGCCGCCGGTGACGGCGGACCGGTCGCCGCCGGACTCGCGGACCACCGGCGCGGACTCGCCGGTGATGGCCGACTCGTCGACGGTGGCGATGCCCTCGACCACGTCGCCGTCACCGGGCACCACCTCGCCCGCCGCGACCACCACGAGGTCGCCGATCGCCAGCTCGGTGCCGGGCACGGTCCGGCCGTCGGTCAACCGTGCCACCGCGTCGGCCCGGGTCCGCCGCAGCGAGTCGGCCTGCGCCCGGCCGCGGCCCTCGGCGACCGCCTCGGCCAGGTTCGCGAACAGCACCGTCAGCCACAGCCACGCGGCCACGGCGACGGTGAACGCGCTCGGGTCGGTCGCGGCGAACACCGTGACGAGGGCCGAACCGGCCCACACCACGAACATGACGGGGTTGCGCGCCTGGTGGCGCGGGTCGAGCTTGCGCAGCGCGTCGGGGAACGACGTGACGAGCTGCCGGGCGCCGAACGCGCCCGCGGTCACCGGGCGCGGCTTCCCGGTCCGGAGTGGACGGTCGGTGGTGGTGGTCACAGCAGGGCCTCCGCGATGGGACCGAGGGCGAGGGCGGGGACGAAGGTGAGCGCGGCGACCAGGACGATCGCCCCGGCCAGCAGCGTCGCGAACAGCGGACCGGTGGTGGGCACGGTGCCCGCCGTGACCGGCACCTTCCGCTGCTCGGCCAGGGAACCGGCCAGGCACAGCACCGCGATGACCGGCACGAACCGGCCCAGCGCCATGCACACCCCCAGCGACGCCTGGAACCAGTCGCCGGTCACCGTGATCCCGGCGAACGCGCTGCCGTTGTTGTTCGACGCCGACGCGTAGGCGTAGAGGATCTCGGACAGGCCGTGCTCGCCGGGGTTGCCCAGCGCGGCCGGCGTGGACGGCAGGACCGCGGTGATCCCCGCGCCGAGCAGCAGCACGGTCGGCATCACCAGGATCGACACGGCGGCGGCCGTCACCTCGCGGCGGCCCAGCTTCTTGCCCAGGTACTCCGGGGTGCGGCCGACCATCAGGCCCGCCAGGAACAGCGCGATCACGGCCATCACCAGGATGCCGTAGAGGCCGGTGCCCACGCCGCCGGGCGTCATCTCCCCGAACAGCATGTTCAGCAGCAGCCCGCCGCCGCCCAGGCCGGTGAAGCTGTCGTGCGCGGAGTTCACCGCGCCCGTGGACGTGGCCGTGGTGGTGTTGGCGAACAACGCGCTCGACGGGATGCCGAACCGCAGTTCCTTGCCCTCGAACGGGCGCAGGCCGTGCGCCTCCGCCGCCCAGACGAGCGCCAGCACCGCGCCCCACAGCGCGCCCATCACGCCGAGCAGCACGCGCCCCTGCCGGCGGTCGCCGACCATCGTGCCGAACGCGCGGGTCAGCGACACCGGGATCAGCAGGATCAGGAAGACCTCGACGAGGTTGGACCACCCGTTCGGGTTCTCGAACGGGTGGGCCGAGTTGGCGTTGAGGACACCACCGCCGTTGGTGCCCAACTCCTTGATCGCCTCCTGCGACGCGACCGGCGCGGTCGCGACGGTCTGCCCGTCGACGTCCACGCCCGACTCCAGGCTCATCACGACGCCCGCCGCCACGAGCACGATCGCGAAGACGAACGACACGGGCAGCAGGACGCGCACGACACCCCGGGTCAGGTCGACCCAGAAGTTGCCCAGCCGGTCCGTCCGCTGCCGCGTGAACCCGCGCACCAGCGCGACCGCGACGGCCAGGCCGACGGCGGCGGACACGAAGTTCTGCACCGTCAGGCCGAGCACCTGCACGGCGTGGCCCACGGTGGTCTCGGGCACGTAGGACTGCCAGTTCGTGTTGGTCACGAAGCTGATCGCGGTGTTGAACGCCGTGCCGGGCGGCACGGCGCCGCGCCCGAAGTCCCACGGCAGCACCGACTGCGCGCGTTGCAGCACGTACAGCAGCGCCGCGCCGACGAACGAGAACCCGAGCACGCCCAGCGCGTAGGTGCCCCAGCGCTGCTCGGAGTCCGGGTCGACGCGGGCGATGCGGTAGACGGCCCGTTCGACCCCCAGGTGCCGGTCACCGGTGTAGACGCGGGCCAGGTGGTCGCCGAACGGCCGGTGCGCGACCGCCAGCGCGAGGAGCAGCAGGCCGACCTGGAGCAGCCCGGCCGTGGTCGAGGACATCAGAACCTCTCCGGCCGGACGAGCGCGACGAAGAGGTACCCGATCAGCAGCAGGGCCAGCACGCCGCCCGCGACGTTGGCCGGCACCCCCGTGCCGCTCACAACCGCCCCAATCCGCGCACGCCGAGCGCCAGCAGCGCGAACACCCCTATGAGCAGCAGCGCGTAGGCCAGGTCTGCCATGGACGTCGCCCCTTCCGATCCGAGCGGCACCCGTTCGTGGGACCGCGACGACCGGAAGGGTGCATCGGGGAAGGGGCCGCCCGGAGCGGCCTGACGGCTCCTTGACGCCGCCGGCCGGGTCCTTTACGGCTTGTTGACGGCCCGCGCCGCGGCAGGGGGCCCGGGGAGGGGCGGGCTGCCCGACCGACCGCGTCGGCGCGGCCCGGTCGTCACCTGCTCCGGCGGCGGCGCGGCGGCTGCGCGGCGGTGCGGTCGAGCCGGGTCCGCACGGCCGCCACGGCCTGCTCGACCGTGGGGTGCACGGCGACCTCGTGGTGCAGGTCGGTGATCTCCAGCGGGCGCAGGACCGCGCGCCGGTTGGCGACCAGCGCCAGCTCGGTGCGCAGCCGCCGGCAACGCAGGACGGTCTCCAGGAGCAGTTGGAGGCCCGTGGAGCCGAAGAACCCCACGTCGGACAGGTCCACGACGAGACCGGACGGGTGGCGGTCGAGCACGTCGTTCAGCCTGACCCGGACGGGGTGGGCGGTGGAGGCGTCGATCTCGCCCGCCACGACCACGACCGGGATGTCGTCGTGTTCCAGGGTGCGGACGGTGGGCGAGGCCAGGGGGTGAGCATCGAACATGGGATACCTCTCGGCAAGCCACGAGAACCGGCAACCGAGCTCTTGTTCAACCCGTATCGTCGCTCCGCGCGAACGGACGTCTGTGGTCGTCGACCCACCTCGACCGTACGACGCCGGCCGGCGCGGTGCAACTACTCCCCGTCACCCGAACGGCGTGCTCGCCCGGTCGGCAGACGCCGGCCCGCACCGTCTCGACAGCGGTCGGGCGCGTTCCGCTCCCACAGCGCGAGCAGCGTGTACGCGGCCAGCGAGGCACCGTCGGTGATGACGCCGTCCCGCATCATCCGCTCCACCTCGGCGCGCGGGAACCACGCCTGGCGCATGCCCAGCTCGGTCGCCTCCGGGTGCGGCTCACCCGGCGTGAGGTCGGTCGCGAGGAACACGTGGGCGCGGTGGCCGGCGATGCCGTTCGAGCAGTGCACGTGGCCGAGTCGGCGCAGCGCGCCCGCCGTGAACCCGGTCTCCTCGGCCAGCTCGGCGGCGGCCATCCGCTCGGGGGTGCCGGTCACGCCGGGCGTGAACGACCCCGCCGGGAACTCCCAGGACCACGACCGGGACGGGTAGCGGTACTGCTCCACGAGGTGGAAGCCGTCGTCCTGGGCCGGGACGACCAGCGCGAAGTCGGGCTTGTCGATCACCGAGTAGAGGCCCGGCGAGCCGTCCGCGTGCTCGATGCGGTCCTCGCGGACCGACAACCAGGGGTTCTCGTACACGATCCGGGAGGACACCGTCCTGATGGTCACACCGCCAGTATCGCGTGCCCCGCGCCGCCCACACGATCATCGACGGCCTGGCGGAGGATCTTGATCGGCCGTTCGAGTGAAGGTCGGTTACGCCGTTCGAGGTGCCCGGCGGTGGGTCATGGCGTGGCGCCCTTCGCGCGGGTGGCCTGGCGCGCGACCAGCACGTCCAGCACGGTGATGCCGAGGACGACGCCGGTCGCCCCGAGCAGCCGCCCCCGCCGAGCGCCTCGCCCGGTCAGCGCCACGGCCAGGCCGGCGAGGTCCATCGCGTCACCGGCGACGCGCGTCCACGCCCAGGGACCGGGGCGGCGACCGGCGAGCAGGCCGGCGGCGTGGACCAGCTCGCGCGCGCCCACCAGCGGTACCACGGCCTTCGAGGTGGTCGAGTCGGCCACGCCGCTCAGCCGGCGCACCGCCTTCGGGGCGACGACCTGCGCCACGCCCAGGCCCAGGCTGACCAGGCCCAGCGCCCGGCCGCGCCGCCGTACCGCTCCGCGGGGGGAAGACATGCGGACCTCCGGTTCCGGGTCGTGGTCCCGCGCGCCCCGGTGGCGCGCGGACCCCTCGACCGGAACCGGACTACCACCGCACGCGACGCCTACACCCGCCGCCGGGGCGAGGTGCCGCCCGTCGGGCCGCCCGCCCCCTAAGCTCGATCGGGTGGACTTCGTCGCACACCTGCGGGCCGCGCTGCCCGCGATGCTGGCCGACATCGCGGAACTGGTGGCGTGCGAGTCGCCGTCCGAGGACCTCGCGGCGGTGGCCGCCAGCGCGGACCTGGTGGCGCGGATCGGCGCCGAACGGCTGGGGGCCGCGCCCGAGCGGATCACGTCGGCCGGCCGCGCGCACCTGCGCTGGGCGTTCGGCGACGGCCCGACCCGCGTGCTGGTGCTGGGCCACCACGACACGGTGTGGCCGGTGGGCTCGCTCGCCACCCACCCGGCCACCGCGGACGGCGGTGTGCTGCGCGGCCCCGGCTGCTTCGACATGAAGGCCGGTCTGGTGGCCGCCTTCCACGCGATCGCCGCCCTGCCCGACCGCGCCGGGGTGACGCTGCTGGTCACCGGGGACGAGGAGATCGGCTCGCCGACCTCGCGGGAGCTGATCCGGGCGGAGGCGGCGGGCTGCGCGGCGGCCCTGGTGCTGGAGGCGTCCGCGCCGGGTGGCGCGCTCAAGGTCGAGCGCAAGGGCGTGTCCCAGTACTCCGTGCGGGTCACCGGCCGGGCCGCGCACGCGGGCCTGGAACCCGAGCGGGGCGTCAACGCGTCCGTCGAACTGGCCCACCAGGTGCTCGCCGTGGCCGCCCTGGCCGACCCGGGACGCGGCACCACGGTCACGCCGACCCTGCTGTCCGCCGGCGCGTCGGCGAACACGGTGCCCGCCGCGGGCGAGTTCGCGGTGGACGTCCGTGCCCGGGACGCGGCCGAGCAGGACCGCGTGGACGCCGCCCTGCGTGCGCTGCGCCCCGTGCTGGACGACGCGGTGCTGGAGGTCGTCGGCGGCCCGAGCCGCCCGCCGCTGCCCCGGACCGCCTCGGCGGACCTGTTCGACCGGGCGTCCCGGGTGGCCGCCGCGCTCGGCCTGCCGCCGTTGCGCGGGGTGGCCGTCGGCGGTGGCTCGGACGGCAACCTCACCGCCGGCGTCGGCACGCCCACCCTCGACGGCCTCGGCGCGGTGGGCGGTGGCGCGCACGCCGACGACGAGCACGTCCTGGTCGACGAGCTGGCGCCCCGCGCGGCACTGGTGGCGGCGCTGGTCGCCGACCTGCTGGGGGAGCGGTGACCGGGCCGGAGGACGACGCGGGGGACGCCGCCCGCGCCGCCGGCGTGCGGGTCCGCGCGGTGACCGAGCTGGGCGACCTCGCGGCGGTGCAGCGGCTCTTCGACGACATCTGGCGGCCCGACCCGGCGAACCGGCCGATCACCACCGAGGTGATGCGCGCCCTGACCAAGGGCGGGAACTACGTGGCCGGCGCGTACGACGGCGCCGCGCTCGTCGGCGCCGTCGCCGGGTTCTTCGGCCCGCCCGCCGAGGCCACCCTGCACAGCCACATCACCGGCGTGGCCGCCACCGCCCTCGGCCGGGGCGTCGGGTACGCGCTCAAGCTGCACCAGCGGGCGTGGGCCGCGGCACGCGGCGTCCGCACCATCACCTGGACCTTCGACCCGCTGGTCAGCCGCAACGCCCACTTCAACCTGGCCAAGCTCGGCGGTGAGGTCGTGGAGTACCTGCCGGACTTCTACGGCCCGATGCGCGACGGCATCAACGCCGACGACGCCAGCGACCGGGTGCTGGTGCGCTGGGACGTCCACGCGCCCCTGCCGCGGGCCTGCCCCGTGCCCGAGGGGGCCGCGCTGGTGCCCGTGCCGCCGGACGTGGCCGCCCTGCGCGCCACCGACCCGGAGGCGGCGAAGCGGTGGCGGGCCGCGCTGCGCGAGGCCCTCGTGCCGCTGCTCGCCGCCGGGGGGCGGATCACCGGGTTCGACCGCGCCGGCGGGTACGTCGTGACGGGGGGAGACGGGTGGAGCTGACCGGGGTGGAGCTGCGCCGGGTCCGGATGCCGCTGGTCGCGCCGTTCCGGACCTCGTTCGGCAGCGAGACCACCCGCGACGTCCTGCTGGTGCGGGCGGTCACCGACGAGGCCGAGGGGTGGGGCGAGTGCGTCGCGCTGACGGACCCGCTGTACTCCTCGGAGTACGTCGAGGCCGCGCAGCACGTGCTCCGGGCGTACTTCGTGCCCGCCGCGGCACGAGTGGCGGACGCGACCGCCGTGGCGCCCGCGCTGGCCGCGTTCAAGGGGCACCGGATGGCGAAGGCGGCGCTGGAGACGGCCGTCCTGGACGCCGAGCTGCGCGCCGCCGGCCGGTCGTTCGCGCGCGAGCTGGGCGCCGTGCGCGACCGCGTGCCGTGCGGGGTGTCGGTGGGCATCGCAGACTCGGTGCCGCGCCTGCTCGACGAGGTCGCCGGCCACCTCGACGCGGGCTACCTGCGGATCAAGCTGAAGGTCCGGCCCGGCTGGGACGTCGAGCCGGTGCGCGCGGTGCGCGAGCGGTTCGGCGACGACGTGCTGCTCCAGGTCGACGCCAACACCGCCTACACCCGCGCCGACATCGGCCACCTGGCCCGCCTCGACCCGTTCGGCCTGCTGCTGGTCGAGCAGCCGTTCGACGAGGAGGACCTGCTCGGCCACGCCGAACTGGCCCGCGCGATCCGCACCCCGGTGTGCCTGGACGAGTCGGTCACCTCCGCCCGCGCCGCCGCCGACGCGATCCGCCTCGGCGCGTGCTCCGTGGTCAACGTCAAGGCCGGCCGGGTCGGCGGCTACCTGGAGGCCCGCCGGGTGCACGACGTGTGCGCGGCGCACGGCGTGCCGGTGTGGTGCGGCGGGATGCTGGAGAGCGGCCTCGGGCGCGCGGCCAACGTGGCGCTGGCCGCGCTGCCCGGCTTCACCCTCCCCGGCGACACCTCCGCCTCCGAGCGCTACTACCGGGCCGACCTCACCGAGCCGTTCGTGCTCCGCGACGGCCACCTGCCCGTGCCCACCGGGCCGGGGCTCGGCGTCGCCCCGCTGCCCGACGCGCTGGCGGACGCCACCACGTCGACCGAGTGGCTGCCGCTGCGCTGACGGCCCGCGCCGGCTCCGGGCGGGGCGTGCGAGCGCCCACCGGCGGCCGATCGTCCGTCGACTTTTGTCACAAGCTGCACAAATCCATTCGGAGTTTCTGTGCAATCGGAAGGATTTGCGGCAAATGTGAATCCGGTGCTTGTAGGGGCCTTTCGGGGTCAGTATATTACTGACTGGTAGTAGAACCAACCACCGCTGTTGAAAGCGTATTCCGATCGATCTCGACGAGGAGATTGTCCATGCGCATTTCCCTGTCCCGGAAGCTCGTCCAGGGGCTCGCGGTCGGCGCCGCGGTCGCGACCACCGCCGTCCTCGGCGGCGCGGGCGTCGGTCACGCGGCGTCAGCCCAGCTGACGCTCGTCTACAACTGCCCGTTCCCGCTCATCGGGTCGCAGGACATGTCGGTGAAGATCGCCGTCGGCAACCTGCCGGCCTCCGGCACCGTCGGCGTGCCGCTGCCGGCCACGACCGTCACCGCCACCGCCACCGTGCCGGCCACCGCGACCCTCGGCCTGGCCCTGGTCGGGGCCAAGACGGTCGAGGGCACGGCGGTCGCCTCGACCAGCGTGGACAACGCGGGCACCGTCGTGCCGGTGACCGCGAACCTGACCGTGGCCAAGACCCCCGTGCCGTCCTCCGGCGCGTTCAACACGGTCGCCACCGGCGGCACCCCGCCGCTCACGCTCACCAAGGCGGGCAAGACCACGATCACGGTCGGCAACTTCAGCACCACGCTCACCCCGAGGAAGGCCGACGGCTCGACCACCGGCCTGGGCACCTTCACGTCCGCGTGCACGCTCAAGCCGGGCCAGGTGACCAAGCTGTACGAGTTCACCGTGTCCTGACCGCACCACCTGTCGCCACCCTCGGCGGGCCGTTCTCCGGAACGGCCCGCCGAGGGCGTCCAAGGCAATTGATCGATCACGCGGGCGGTGCCGTGCACGGCGCTCCGCCGCACACGTCGACCACCAGTCCGGTGGTCAGGAAAGCGGCCTTTTGTCGACGCGCGTCCGCCGAGGAACGCGGGTCCGCGTGCGGATCGCGCCCGTAGTCGGGCTCCGTCGGCGGCGTGTTGGTGGTCGGCGGCGCGGGCGTGCCGCTGTCCCACACGACCATCGCCGAGCCGGCGTGCGGCAGCCGTGCCGGCTCGATCCCCCAGTACGGCTCGCGGTCGGGGCCGCGGCCGGGCGCGAGGGCCGGCGTCACCAGGCGGGCGCCGATCGTGCGGGCCTGCACGTCCGCCGCGACGTTCGCCACCTGGTGGTCGCCGAACGCGATGTGCATCAGCACGCGCCGGTCGCCGAGGTGGTTGGCGTAGCCGTTGGTCTCGCCCCGGTCCCACAGCAGCTGGAGCAGCTGGAGGACCACCTGCTGGCGCAACCGGTCCGGATAGGACAGGTCGAGCACCTGGTGGAACCGCGCGAAGTCGCTGCTGCGGTTGAGCAGCAGGCCGTAGTTCATGCCGGTGACGCCGAGGACGGCGGTGCGGATGTCCGGCGACGCCGCCACCAGCGCCCCGCCGAGGATGCCGCCCTGGCTGTTGCCGTCGAAGACCAGCGGGCGGGTGGTGTCGACCAGCGGGCGGCCGTCGTCGGTGCGGAACGCCGGGTGCGAGGTGAACCCCTGCGGGTGCGCCAGCGCGCGGCCCACGAACACCGCGTTGAGCAGGCCCTGCTGCGACCGCTCCGGGATCGCCGGGAACAGGCCGATGTCCGCGAGCGCCGCCAGCACCACCGGGATGTCGTCCTGCGCCATGCCGATCCAGTCGGTGGCGCAGAAGGTGAACCCGTGCTCGGCCGCCATCGCCTTCACGTTGCCCGCCCCCACCTCCGACCGCGAGCCCAGCAACCCGTGCCCGTACAGGGCGGGCCAGGAGGGCCGGGTGAACGCCGACCGGGGCACCTCGCAGCGGAACCGCGCCTCCACGGTGCCGAACAGCGAACGGCGCGGCGTGCCGTCGGAGCCGCGGCGCAGCACCGAACCGGGCAGGCCGGCGGGCAGCGTCAGGTAGCTGGGCACGGTGACCCGGCCGGTGACCTCGCGGGCGATGCGCGCGTCCTGCTCGGGGGTGAAGTCGGTGACGCCGGTGACGGTCGACGCGGGTGCCCGCGTGCCCAGGCCGCGCAGGGCGTCGTCCCGGATGGTGGTCAGGTCGCCGGTCAGGCCGCGCGTGCTCGCGACGGTGAAGTTCCAGGCCAGGTCCAGGGTGTCCGGCGCGACACCGTGCGCGGCGAGGGTGGCCAGGGCCGGTCGGAGCTGCCGCTGCCGGGCGTGCAGCGGGTCGTCCGGCGCCAGGTCCGGCCCGGCGACCTCCGCGAAGGCGGCGTTCGGCGCGATCTCGTCCCCGGCGACGTCGCGCAGCCCGCGCAGGGCCACGACGTAGTGGTGCCCGTCGCGGAAGTTGCGGGCCGGGTGGACCAGCAGCGCCCGGCGTCGCGGGTCGTTCGAATCGATCTCGGCCCAGTGCGGCCACCGCTCGCCGGTCGTCGCGTCCAGCAGCACGACGGGCGAGTCGGGGGCGAGCGAGCGGCCGATGTCGGTGACCGGGGCCATCCCGCTCGCCACCGGGGCGAGGCCGGGCACGTGCGCGATCAGCGTGGAGCCGGGGGAGAAGCCGTCCGCCCGGTTCCACGCGGTCGGGTTCGGCGAGCTGCCGAGCGCGTTGCGCGGCAGGACGCGGGAGTCGAACGCGACCCGCCGTCCCGTGTCGGTGCCCGGGTCGGGCCGGGTGTGCCAGTCGCTGGGGAACGGCAGCAGGCACTCCACGCCGCCGCCGATCGGGTCGCAGCCGCCGGTGGCGCGGGCGGCGGCGTGGGTGGGCGCCGTGGCGGTGAGCGACGCGGCGGTGAGCGCGACGACCAGGGGCAGCCTCAAGCGCGACCTCACGTCACACCCCCGTCACGTGGTCGGCGATGATCCGCGCGTAGTTGGCCTCACCGCGCCGGTTGGGGTGCAGCGGCGCGGCGAGGTCGGTGGGCACGTAGCCCTCCACCCACTTGTCCCACGGCGCCTGGCACGCGTCGTGGCCGGCGCTGGGCGTCCTCAGGTCGACGTACTCGGCGCCGTGCGCCGCGCTCCGCTCGGCGATGACCGCGTTGAGCCGGTCGACGCCGCCCTGGAGGAAGTCGGCGTCCGCGGGCAGCACCGGCTGGACCGGCCAGCACCCGCCCGCCTTGATGTAGAGCCCGTACCCGGTGACGACCACGCGCGCCCGCGGCGACCGCGCGCGGATGCCGTCCAGGGCGGCGGCCAGCTTCGGCCCGAACTCGGCCAACCGCTGGGCCAACCGCGCCTCGTGCTCGCCGGCGCACGGCGTGGCGGCGGGGTCGAGCCGCACGCAGTCCTGGGCGATGCCGACCAGCCCGACGTCGTTGCCGCCGATGGTCAACGTGACCAGGCCGGTGTCCGTGCGCAGCGCGTCGAACTGCGGCGGCGCGGTCCCGGCGGGGATGTCGAGCAGCGACAGCTCCTGCGGTTCAGTCAGGTGCCTGCCGGCCGCGCCGCTGCACGTGACGTCGGTCAGCGCCGCCCCCAGCCGGGCGGCCAGCTCGTGCGGGTAGTTGTGCGTGGAGCGGCCGCAGGCGAGCGGACCGGTCGGGGAGGGGATCAGCGGCCCGGACGGCATCGAGTCGCCCAGCGCCACGTAGGTCAGGGCCGCGACGCCCGGTGCCGCCGCTCGTTCCGCCGCCGCGGCCGGCGGCGTCGGTAACCCGGGGACCGGCAGGACGGACGCCGGCAGGGCCAGGGCGACCACCCCCGCTGCGGTGGACAGGGCGCGGTGGAGACGTGTGTTCACGGGTGACCTCCGAGTGCAGGGGATGTGACCGGTGCCACACGTCATCATGCAGTGCCTGGGAAGACCGGCACGCCCTTGACCGCCGGTCCGGATCATGACCAGGATCAGGGGACCCGCACGCACCGCCCGCACCGGCACCACGGGGGTTGACAACGATGTCATCGCTTCGCCCACTGGCCCTGGCAGTGGCCGCCGCCCTGGTGGCGGCGCTCCCCGCCCCCGCGACCGCCGCCCCACCCCCGGACGCGGCACCACCCGGAACCACCGCGCCCGGCCCCTCCGCGCCCGGCCCCTCCGCGCCCGGCCCCTCCGCGCCCGGCCCCTCCGCGCCCGACCAGTGGGTGGTCACCGCCCCCACCGGCGGCGTCGCGGCACGCGTCGCCCTGGAGGGCGGCGCCCTCACGCTCGCCGTCACGCGCGGTGGTCGCACCGTGCTGGCCCCCGCCCCCGTCGGGTTGCGCACCGAGGCCGCCGACCTGGCCTCCGGGCTGCGGCCGCTCGGGCGGTCCGACCGGGTCGTGCGGGAGCGGTACGCCACGACCACCGGCAAGCGGCTCGAACGCGACAACCGGATGACCGAGACGCGGCTGTCGTTCGCGGGGACCGGCGGCGCGCGGCTGGACCTGGTGGTGCGCGCCGCGCCCGACGGCGTGGCCTACCGGTACGTGGTGCCGGGACCCGTCGTGGTGACCGGCGAGGCGTCCTCCTACGCCCTGCCCGCCGACGCGCCGGCCTGGCTGCTGCCCTACAACGCCTGGTACGAGGCCAACCGCGTGCACACCACCGCGGGCGGGGCCCCGCCCGGCGACTACGGCCACCCGTCGTTGTTCCGGGTCGGCGGGGACTACGCCCTGCTGACCGAGTCCGACGTGGACGGCCGGTACCCCGGCAGCAGGCTGCGGCACGTCGGGGCGGGCCGCTACGAGGTGGTGCTCGCGGACGGGAGCAGCGCTTCCGAAGGCGAGCTGCGCACGCCGTGGCGGACCGCGATCGTCGGCGACCTGGCCACCGTGAGCCGCTCCACCCTCGTGGACGACCTCGCGCCACCGTCCCGGCTCGCCGACACCTCGTGGGTCCGGCCGGGCAAGGTCGCCTGGTCGTGGCTGAGCGAGCACTCCAGCCCGGGGGACCCGGAGCGGCAGCGGCGGTACGTGGACTTCGCCGCCGCGCACGGCTGGGAGTACGTCCTCGTCGACGAGGGCTGGCAGGAGAGCTGGGTGCCCGACCTCGTGCGGTACGCCCGCGCCAAGGGCGTCGAGGTGCTGCTGTGGTTCCGGTGGAGCGACCTCGACACGGCCGCCGAGCGCGACTCCGTGCTGCCGAGGATGCGCGACTGGGGCGTGAAGGGCGTGAAGCTCGACTTCATGGAGTCCGACTCGCGGGCCCGCTACCAGTGGTACGACGCCGTCCTGGCGAAGACCGCCGAACTGCGCCTGATGGTCAACTTCCACGGCTCGACCATCCCGCACGGCCTCGCCCGCACCTGGCCGCACGTGATGACCATGGAGGCGGTGCGCGGCGCGGAGAACTCCCCGCCCGCCGCGAACAACCCGGTGCAGTTCTTCACCCGCAACGTGGTCGGCTCGATGGACTACACGCCGGTGTCGCTGGAGGTCGGCACGAAGGAGGCGTCCGTCGCGCACGAGATCGCGCTGCCCGTGCTCTACGAGTCGGGGTGGACGCACTTCGCCGACAAACCCGAGGCGTACGAGCGGTTCCCGCAGGCCCTGCGCCACCTCGACCAGGTGCCGGCGGTGTGGGACGACACCCGGCTGCTCGCCGGCGACCCGACCGACCACGCGGTGGTGGCGCGCCGGTCGGGCGAGCGGTGGTTCGTCGGCGCGGTGTCGACGGGTGCCCCGCGGACCCTGGGGGCGTCACTGGACTTCCTGGGCGGCGGACGCTGGCTGGTCGAGGTGCTGCGGGACGACCCGGCCGCGGCGCGCGGCGACGTGCTGCGCGAGAGCCGGGTCGCCCGGTCCGCGGACCGGCTGGAGGTGGCGGTGCCGCGCGACGGCGGGTTCGCCGCGGTGGCCTGCCCGTACCGGCCGGGGCGCACGACGTGCGACGAGCCGGTCGTGCCCGTCCCCGGCAGCACCCTCACCACCACGCCGGCCGAGGCCGACGTCAGGCCGGGGGCACCGGTGGTGGTGACCGGCGGCTTCACCGCCACCGCCGACGTCACGGACGTCACCCTCACCGCGACCGCGCCCGCCGGCTGGGAGGTCACCGGCCCGACCGTCCGGCGACAGGTGCTGCGGGCGGGCGAGGCCGTCGCCGGCACGTGGACCGTGCACCCGGCGGCGGGCGCGGTCGGCGCGCACGACGTGCCGGTGTCCGCGGAGTTCCGCACGCCCGGCCACCCGCGGGTGCACGTCGAGCGGGCCGTGCGGGTGTTCGTCGCGCCGACCGGCGCACCGCACGTGAGCGACCTGCCGTTCACCCAGTCCAACGGGTGGGGGCCGGTCGAGCGCGACCGCTCCAACGGCGAGGCGTCCGGCGGTGACGGCGGGCCGTTGACCATCGCCGGGGTCGTGCACGCCAAGGGGCTCGGCGTGCACGCGCCGTCCGAGGTGGCGGTCCACCTGGGCGGCGCGTGCCGGTCGTTCGGCGCGGTGCTCGGGCTGGACGACGAGACGACGTCGCCGGGCTCGGTGGTGTTCCAGGTGGTCGGCGACGGCCGGGTGCTGCACGACAGCGGCGTCGTCCGGGGCGGCGAGCCGGGACGTGCCGCGTCCGTGGACACCACCGGCGTGCGGACGCTCGTCCTGCGGGTCACCGACGCGGGCGACGGCCGCAACTTCGACCACGCCGACTGGGCCGACGCGCGCCTCGACTGCGGGTGACGGTCGGCGCGGGTGGGCACCTCGCCGTTGCCCACCCGCGTCGCGGACACCCCGCGCCACCCGCCAGGTCGTGCGGCACGGTCGCCGGCGACGATCTCCCACGCCCGGCACGGTCAGCACCACGAGGATCACGGGGGAGATCGACCGGATTTCCGGTCGCGTCCCGATACGATGACCGGTCGACGGAAGCCGTACAGGAAGGAAGCACGTGGAAACGCTGGAGTTCCAGTCCGAGGCACGTCAGCTGCTCCAGCTGATGATCCACTCGATCTACTCGAACAAGGACACGTTCCTGCGCGAACTGGTGTCCAACGCCTCCGACGCGTTGGACAAGCTGCGCTTGGAGGGGTTCCGGGACAAGGACCTGGAGGTCGACACCTCCGACCTGCACATCGACATCGAGGTCGACGCGGAGCAGCGAACGCTGACCGTCCGGGACAACGGCATCGGCATGACCCGCGACGACGTGGTCAACCTGATCGGCACGATCGCCAAGTCCGGCACCGCCGAGTTCCTGCGCAAGGTGCGCGAGTCGCAGGAGGCGGCCGGCCCGCAGGACCTCATCGGGCAGTTCGGCGTCGGCTTCTACTCGACGTTCATGGTCGCGGACCGGGTGACGCTGGTGACGAAGCACCCGCGTTCGGAGAAGGGCGTGCGCTGGGAGTCCGGCGGCGAGAGCACCTACACGATCGAGGACGTCGACGACGCGCCGCAGGGCACCGCCGTCACCCTGCACCTCAAGCCGGTCGACACCGAGGACAACCTGCCCGACTACACCTCGACCGCGAAGGTCCGCGAGATCGTCAAGCGCTACGCCGACTTCATCACCTGGCCCGTCCGGCTCGTGCCCGGGAAGCCGGGCGACGACGGGGAGGCCGCCGAGCCGACCACGATCAACTCGCGCAAGGCGCTGTGGGCGCGGCCGTCCAGCGAGGTGAGCGAGGACGAGTACGCCGAGTTCTACCGGCACGTCAGCCACGACTGGAACAAGCCGCTGGAGACCATCCGCATGCAGGCGGAGGGCACCTTCGAGTACCAGGCGCTGCTGTTCCTGCCGTCCCAGGCGCCGATGGACCTGTTCATGCGCGAGCGCAAGCGCGGCGTGCAGCTCTACGTCAAGCGCGTCTTCATCATGGACGACTGCGAAGAGCTGATGCCGGAGTACCTGCGGTTCGTCAAGGGCGTCGTGGACGCCCAGGACCTGTCGCTGAACGTGTCGCGCGAGATCCTCCAGCAGGACCGCCAGATCGCGCTGATGCGCCGCCGCCTGGTCAAGAAGGTCCTGTCGACGGTCAAGACGATGATGGCGGACAAGCCCGAGTCGTACGCGACGTTCTGGCGCGAGTTCGGCGCGGCGGTCAAGGAGGGCCTGATCGCGGACGCCGAGAACCGCGACGCGATCCTGGCGATCTGCTCGTTCGACTCCACGCACGACGCCGAGGCGCGGACCACCCTCGCGCAGTACGTCGAGCGGATGAAGGACGACCAGCAGCACATCTACTACATGACCGGCGACTCGCGGGCCACCGTGGAGAACTCGCCGCACCTGGAGGCGCTGCGCGCCAAGGGCTTCGAGGTGCTGGTGCTCACCGACACCATCGACGAGATGTGGGTCGACTCCGTCCCCGGCTTCCAGGGCAAGCAGTTCCAGTCGATCGCCAAGGGCCAGGTCGACCTGGAGACCGAGGAGGAGAAGGCCCAGGCCGAGGAGCGCCGCAAGGACTTCGCCGACCTGCTGGCCTGGATGACCACCGCGCTGGCCGAGCGGGTCAAGGAGGTCCGGTTGACCTCGCGCCTGACCACCTCGCCCGCCTGCGTGGTCGGCGACGCCCACGACCTGACCCCGACCCTGGAGAAGATGTACCGGGCGATGGGCCAGGAGCTGCCGCCGGTCAAGCGCATCCTGGAGCTCAACCCGACGCACCCGCTGGTCACCGGCCTGCACGAGGCGTTCGCCAAGGACGAGGACCACAGCCGGCTGGAGGGCACCGTGGAGCTGCTGCACGGCATGGCCCTGCTGGCCGAGGGCGGCGACCTGCCCGACCCGGCGCACTTCGCGCGGGTGCTGTCCGACCACCTCCAGCGCACCCTGTAGTCCCCCGAGGGGGGCGGTGGTGGCGCCGGCCGCCACCGCCCCCCTCGCCGGAACGGCTGCCGACCGGTCAGGCCGCCCGGTCGGCGTTGCGCCGGACACCCCGGACCAGCGTCGGCCAGATCGCCGGCGGCAGGTCGTGGCCCATGCCGTCGACCAGCAGCAACTCGGAGTCGGCGAGGGCCGCCGCGGTCGCCTGACCGCCGCTGGGGCCCACCAGCGGGTCGTTCATGCCGTGCACCACCAGCGCGGGCAGCTTCACCCCCTGCAGACCGGCGGTCCGGTCCGGCGAGGCGACGATCGCGGCGAACTGCCGCACCCCGCCCGCCGGCCGGAACGCCCGGTCGTAGGCCGCGGCGGCCCGTGCGCGGACCTCCTCCTCGTCGGCCTCCGTGCCGGGGGAGCCGATGACCCGCCAGCTGACCACCGCGCTCTCGACCGCCTCCTCGCGGGTGGCGGCGGGCGGGCGCATCAGCACCGCGCGCGCCTCGGGCGTGGCCTGGCCGACGGCCGGGTTGCCCGTGGTCGACATGATCGAGGTGAGGCTGAGCAGCCGTTCCGGGTGGTCGATGGCCGCCTGCTGGACGATCATGCCGCCCATCGACGCGCCCACGACGTGCGCGCGCTCCGCGCCGAGGTGGTCGAGCAGCCCGACGAGGTCGTCCGCCATGTCGGAGAGCACGTACGGCACGGTGCTCCGGTCACCGCCCGCGATGGCCATGACGTCCGGCGCGGGCAGGTGGTCGAGCTGGGTGGACAACCCGGCGTCGCGGTTGTCGAACCGCACGACGTGGAACCCCTCCCCGGCCAGCAACGCGCACAGCCGCTCGTCCCACGCGGTCATCTGCGCCCGCAGACCCATGACCAGCACCAGGGTGGGATCGGCCGGGTCGCCGAAGGTGTCGTACTCCAGTTCGATGCCGTTGGACTCCGCACGGGGCATGGGCCGGTTCCTCCTCGTCGTTCACCTGCCCCACACCGTAGTGATCACCCCCGCCCCGGCGCAGGGTGCGCCCGACCCCGTCCGCCGCGGAGGTGTCGGCGTCGGTGGTCCGGCGATACCCGGAGCGGGGATCGCCGAGGGCGTCGGCTGGCTGTGCGCGGAGCAGGCCGCGTGACGTGCGGAGGCCCGGCGCGGGGGGACCGCGCCGGGCCTCGTCGTGCGGTGGATCGGGTCGTGCGGTGGATCGGGTCCTGCGGGTGGGTCAGTTAGCGCTGCACGTCGGCGTCATGCCGGTGGCGGAGCCGGTGCCCTGGAAGCCGAACTCGGTCGACTGCCCGGCCGCGACCCGGCCGTTGTAGGCCACGTTCGTCCAGTTGACGGTGCCGGAGGTGCCGCTGCGCTGGGCGTTCCAGGCGTTGGTGACCGTCGCCCCGGAGGGCAGGTTGGTCGTCACCGTCCAGCCGCTGATGGCCGAGGACCCCGCAGTGACCTTGACCGTGGCGACGAAGCCGCCGTTCCACGAGTTCAGCGACACCGAGGCGGTGCAGCCGCCCGGCCCGGGGCCGGGGGTCGTGGTGGTGGTCGTCGTGGTCGTGGTCGTGGTCGTGGTGGTGGTGGTCGTGGTGGTCGGACCCGTCGGGTCGGCCGCGTTGAGGGCGTTCAGGGTCGAGGTGTAGGCGGCCTTCTTGTTGCCGCCGGCGTCGAAGAGCAGCGGGGTGCCCGAGGCGCGCCAGGAGTCCGTGTCGCGGATGCCCCACACGGTGATGCCGGTGCAGCGGGCGACGGCGAGGCAGGCCTGGGTGACGCGCTGGAAGTTCTGGGCCTGCGCGGAGCCGGAGCCCTCGATGTCGAGTTCGGTGATCTGGACGTCGACGCCGAGGTTGGCGAAGTTCTGCAGGGTGGTCTGGTAGTTCGAGGGCACCGGGCTCTGGGAGTTGAAGTGGGACTGGAGGCCGACGCAGTCGATGGGCACGCCGCGCTGCTTGAAGTCCTGGACCATGCGGTAGACGGCCTGGGTCTTGGCGTGGGTCCAGTCGTCGGTGTTGTAGTCGTTGTAGCAGAGCTTGGCGCCCGGGTCGGCGGCGCGGGCGGCGCGGAAGGCCGCCTCGATCCAGTCGTTGCCGGTGCGCTGGAGGTTGGAGTCGCGGCGGCCGCCGCCGCTGCCGTCGGCGAAGGCCTCGTTGACGACGTCCCAGGCGTAGATCTTGCCGCGGTAGTAGGTCGCGACCTGGGTGACGTGGTTGAGCATGGCGGAGCGCAGGGTGGCGCCTTCCATGGACTGCATCCAGCCGGGCTGCTGGGAGTGCCAGGCCAGGGCGTGGCCCCGCACGCGCATGCCCTGGTTGCGGGCGTGGTTGACGATGCGGTCGGCGTTGCCGTAGGAGAACTGGCCGCGTTGGGGTTCCGTCGCGTCCATCTTCATCTCGTTCTCGGCGGTGACCATGTCGAACTCGCGGTTGAGGATGCCCACGTAGGTCGAGTCCGAGAGCTTGTTCGCCGCCACGGCCGTGCCGAAGTAGCGGCCGCTCTGCTGCGCCGCCGCGGCGAGCGTCGAGGCGGCACCACTGGCGGACGTGGCCAGGAGCACCGTCGCGCCGGTCGTGGCGGCGACGAGGGTCGACACGAGCGCGGCCCGTAGCACTGACCTCGATGTCAGCTTCATGATTGGCACCTTCTGGGGGAGCACCTGTTGGTTCGCCAGGTGGGGGTTGGTCGGGATTGACAGCCCAGTCCCTGAAACTTTTAGCAGTATTGACCGAAACATGTAGGGCTGGCAAGCGTCGATCTGGCCGCATCTTGCGGATGCCTGGGGTGTGAACCGTCGTCTGGATCGTGTTCGACGTGCAGTTTGTCGACGTTGTCCGGGATCGCTCCCAGAGTGAAGTGCTGCGTGTATGCCCAGTTGAGACAGTGTGTTCGACAGTTGTGGATTAAGCACGCGGAGGTATTCCGATAGCGCGAACGGCGTAGTCCGCCTTCCGAAAGTATTGCGATAAACTGTCCGAAAAGTTTCGACTTGTTCGGCGCCGGATTCGGTCTTCTCGGCGAATTCCTATCGCTCTCCCGGGCCGCCACTCCTGTGACCACGTCCCCGGTGACGTCGTGCCCGACCTGCGCCGCACTGCCCGGAACTGGTATGCCTTCACCCGCGAGGGGGACATGATCACCGATGAGAGGTCGGTCGTGGGAGAGCTGAGGGTGCTGGGCCCGGTCGAGGCCCGGGCGGGGGACCGGCGGCTGGACGTGGGGCACGCCCGGCAGCAGTGCGTGTTGGCGGCGCTGCTGGTCGACGCCAACCGGGTCGTCACCGCCGACCAGTTGCTCGACCGGGTGTGGGGTGCTCGGGTGCCGCTGCGCGGCAAGAGCAACCTCCACTCGTACGTGTCACGTCTGCGCGCCGCCCTTGCCGACCTGGGCGACGTCGCCATCGTGCACCGGTCCGGCGGCTGGGTGCTGGAGGTCGACCCGGCGCGCGTGGACCTGCACCGGTTCCGCGACCTGCTCGCCCGCGCCCGCTCGGCACCCGAGCCCGCAGCGGGGTTCGGCGCGATCGACGAGGCGCTCGGGTTGTGGCGCGGCGAGGCGTTCAGCGGGCTGGACACGCCGTGGGTCGTCGCGGCACGGGACATGGTCGACGGCGAGCGGTGGATCGCCGAGTTGGAGCGCACCGACCTGGCGCTGCGCCTCGGGCGGCACACCGACCTGCTGCCGGAGCTGGCCGCCCGCACCGCCGAGCACCCGCTGGACGAGCGCGTGGCCGCCCAGTACCTGCTCGCCCTGGCCCGCGGCGGTCGTCACGCCGAGGCGCTGGCCCACTACGAGCGGGTCCGCTCCCGGCTGGCCGAGGAACTGGGGACCGACCCCGGCGCCGCGCTGCGCGACCTGCACCGGCGGCTGCTCGACGCCGAACCCGTCGGGACCGTCGAGCCCGTCACCCCGCAGCCTGCGGCCGTCGTGCCGCGCCAGCTGCCCGCCCCGCCCCGCTCGTTCATCGGCCGCGCAGGGGAACTCGCCGCCCTCACCGCCGCGCTGGACGACGTCGACGCCGGCACCGTGGTGATCTCCGCGATCGGCGGCACCGGCGGCATCGGCAAGACCTGGCTGGCGCTCCACTGGGCGCACCAGCACGCCCACCGCTTCCCGGACGGCCAGCTGTTCGTCGACCTGCGCGGCTTCAGCCCGGAGAGCGAACCCATGCCGCCCGCCGTCGCGGTGCGCGGGTTCCTCGACGCGCTGGGCGTCGAACCGGGCCGCATTCCGTCCGGCCCGGACGCGCAGACGGCGTTGCTGCGCGGCATGGTCGCCGACCGGCGGATGCTGATCGTGCTGGACAACGCCGCCGGCGCCGCGCAGGTCGTGCCGCTGCTGCCCGGCGGCCGGTCCTGCACCGTGCTCGTCACCAGCCGCAGCAGGCTGCTCAGCCTCACCACCGCCCACGGCGCCGGCCACCTCGACCTCGACGTGCTGTCCCACGACGAGTCGCGCGACCTGCTGGCCCGCCGCCTGGGCGCGGACCGGGTCGTGGCCGAGGCCCACGCGGTGGACGAGCTGATCGCCCTGTGCAACGGGTTCCCGCTCGCCCTCGGCGTCATCGCCGCCCGCGCCTACGCGCACCCCCGCCTGCCGCTGGCCACGTTCGCCGCCGAACTGCGCGACCTGGGCCTCGACGCGCTGGCCGACAGCGACCCCGCGGCCAGCCTGCCGACCGTGCTGTCCTGGTCGCACCAGGCGCTGACCGCGGAGGAGCGCGAGGTGTTCGGCCTGCTCGGGATCGCCCCCGGGCCCGACATCGCGCTGCCCGCCGCGGCGGCCCTCACCGGCCTGTCCCCGGCCCGCGCGGGCACGGCGCTGCGCGGGCTGGAACAGGCGTCGCTGCTCACCCGCGACGACCGCGGCCGGTACGCGATGCACGACCTGATCCGCGCCTACGCCGCCGGCACCGCGCGCGACCTGCCGGACTCCGCCCGCCGCCGCGCGCTGCGCCGCGTCGTCGACTTCTACCTGCACACCACCCACGCCGCGGACCGCCTGCTGGACCCGCACCGCGAGCTGGTCGAACCGGACCCGGCCGAACCGGGCGGTGAGCCGCAGCCGCTCGCCGACACCGCCGAGGCGCTGGCCTGGCTGGACACCGAGCACCGGTGCCTGCTCGCCGCCCAGCAGAGCGCCGCGGCGGGCGGGCAGCACCGGGCGGTGTGGCAGCTGGCGTGGAACCTGACCACGTTCCACAACCGCCGGGGGCACCTGGAGGAGCAGTTGGCCGTGTGGCGGTCCGGACTGGTCGCCGCCGGGCAGTCGGACGACCCGGCGGCCCGCATCCGGGTGCACCGCAACCTGGGCCGCTCCCACGCCGCCCTCCGGCAGCACGACGAGGCGGTCCGCCACCTGCACCAGGCGCTCGCCCTGGCCGAGGAGCACGACCCGACCAACCAGGCGCACATCCACCAGGTGCTGGCCTGGACGTGGTCGCGCGGCGGCGACGACGGCAAGGCGCTCGACCACGCCACCCGCGCCCTGGACCTCTACCGCACGCTCGGCAACCCGGCGTGGGAGGCGAACGCGCTCAACATGGTCGGCTGGTACGCGGCGCAGCTCGGTCGGCACGACCGCGCCCGCGAGCACTGCCGGGCGGCCCTGGACCTGCACCGCCGCCACGACAACCCGGAGGGCGAGGCGGACACCCTCGACAGCCTCGGCTACATCGACCACCACACCGGCGAGCACGCCCCGGCCGTGGAGCACTACCGGCGGGCGCTGGTGCTGTTCCGCGAGATCGGCAACACCTACCAGGTGGCCGACACGCTCGAACACCTCGGCCACCCGCACGCCGCCCTCGGGCAGGTCGACGACGCCCGCGCCGCGTGGCGGGAGGCCCTGGAGTGCTACGAGGCCCAGGACCGCCCGGACGACACCGCCCGCGTCCAGGCGCTGCTCGACGGCCTGGCGACGGGTGGGCCGGCGACGGGGTGAGCGGCCCTCACCACCGTCCGAAGTGGACGACCTCGTCGAACGGCCTGCGACCGCGGGTGTTCGGCGACGCGCCGGGGGACACGCCCTCCTCGGCGCCGTGCCCGATCGCGACGGCCCCGATCGGCTCGTGGTCGGCGGGCACGCCGAACGCCTCGCGCACCGCGTCGACGTCCTCGGCGCCGATGCCGAAGTACACCGCGCCCAGCCCCTCGTCGACCGCGGTCTGGAGGATCAGCAGCACCGCCATGCCCGTGTCGACGTACCAGAACGGCACCGGCCAGTGCTCCTCGCCGCGGTCGGTCCACCCCTTGTCGGGCTGGGCGTACCGGTCGAGGTAGGCGTCCTTGACCGCGAACGGGACCACCAGTACCGGCGCGGTCCTCGCGGACCGGGCCGTCCAGGGCCGCACCAGGTCGTGGAAGCGCTCCTTCTCCTCGCCCCGCAGCACCAGGAACGCCTGGCCCTGGGAGAACCCGGCCGACGGTCCGCGCAGCGCGTTGCGCATGATGCGCCGCACGCTCTCGTCGGACACCGGCTCGTCGGTGAACGCGCGCACCATCCGCCTGCGCCGCACCACGTCCTGGAACTCCACGCCGCCTCCCGCCGTCGACCGGACCCGCGACCCGATCGTAGGGCCGTCCGCGCCCGCCGGCGGCGCGCCGCCCGCACCGGTGCGCCCCGGGAGGCGGCCGTTCGGTCCCGCGGTGGGCCGACCGGGCCACCGCGGGACGCCCCGGCGCTACGGCACCGGGTGGAACGTCACGGTGAAACCGGTGCACTGCCGGCACTGGCGGACGACCTGGTTGCCCGGCTCGGTGTCGTGCTTCGACCAGGCGTATGCCTTGGGGCAGCGGGACGACAGCGCGTTGCTGTACGCGGTCCGCGCGTCGCGGTCCGGGTTGGTGCACAGCATCGGCCTGCCGTCGGCCCAGCGGGTCAGGTTCTCCGGCGGGCAGTACGGCAGCAGGTTCTCCGGGCAGCCGACCGCCGTGCACTCGGTGGAGCCCGGCGGGGTCACCCCGTCGCGCGCCTCGATCGTGATCGGCAGGGAGAACGCGTTGACGTAACTGACGTTGTACCAGGGCGCCAACCAGTCGTTCCGGTCGAAGTTGAACTCGGCCAGGCTCGCCGGCTGCTCACCGGTGGTGCAGCGGTCGGCCCACGGGCCGCAGTCGGCGACCCGGCAGCGGAACGTGCTGCCCGGCGTGCCGGTGCAGTCCTGGCGGGCGAAGAACTTGCCGCGCCAGTGGTGCGGGGCGGTCGACTCGGGAATGGTGATGGTGGCCGACTGGCCGTTCTGGAGGGTGGGCAGGCCGGTGAGGGCGCGGGAGCCGTCGGCGTTGACGGTGCTGCCGATCCACACCGGCCGGCCCGACCGGTTGACGAAGGTGACGGTGTGGTCGGCCGCGGCGGCGGTCGGCGGGGTGACCACGACGAGCGCGGCGATCACGGCGATCACCGCGCACAGGGACTTGCGCATCGCTCCTCCACGGGAACACGCGGCGGCGGCAGGGGATCGGGGATCAGGCGGCCGAGCGGTAGGCGACACCGGTGGCGTTGGGCGTGACGCCGTCGTAGAGGCCGGTCGGGCTGGTGCGCGTCGACAGCGAGAACCACGCGTACCGCTCGACGTGGGGCTCGCCCTGGAGCATGGCGGCGGAGCGGCGCGCGAAGTCCGCCTGCCGGGCCTGGTCCGGGTACACCGGGTGCGGGCCGGTGAAGTCGATCAGGCCGTACTCGGTGAGCCAGATCGGCTTGCGGTACCGGTCGTGGACCGCGCGCAGGTAGCCCTGGAGGTGCCCGACGGCGGCGGACGAGAAGTCGCTGCCGTACCAGTGCAGGGGGATGAAGTCGACGCGCAGGCCGCGTGCCGCCGCGCCGCTCATGAACCGGTCGAGCCACCCGCCCGGTCGGTCGCCGCCGAACGCGACGGCCGGCGCGCCCAGGCGCATGCCCGTGGCCTGGAGCCGGGGCCACAGGTCGAGTGCCTGCTCCACCGACATGTCCGCCTGGCCCGCCATGTCGGGTTCGTTGAAGCCGAGCAGCGTGGTGCCCAGCGCCCGCGCCCGGTTCAGCTCGGTGTCGGTGACCGAGCGCGCGCCCCAGATCATCGGCACGAACTCGACGCCGGCGGGCGTGGTGATGCCCTGTGTGTCGGACGCCCAGGTGTAGTACCAGCCGGCCCGCACGTCGGCGAGCGCGGAGCTGACGCCGGGGTGGTTGTTGGCGCTGACGCCCTTCTTCGCCGTGACGGCCGAGGCCGGCGCGGCGAGCACGCCGGCGACGGTCAGCACGGCCAGGGCGAGGATGAGCAGCGGTCGTGTGCCTCGCATGCGCTGTGTCCCTCCGGATCGGAACCACGGGTGCGGCGACGAGCGTGAGAGCGCTTCCATCAGCGTGCTGGGTGGTCCGGACCGGTGTCAACCGGGCCGGCGGAACACTCGGGAACCCGGCAGTCCCAACTCACCGCGCGCCGACTCCTCCGGCCCGGTCGGCGACGCGTCCCGTTCCACCCGACCCCGTGCCGACGGCCCCGGCATCGTCCCACGCCGTGCCGCTACCGTTCCGCGACGAGCGGGACACGGATCGGGACGGGGGCGACGTGGTCGGGTTCGTCTGCCGGGCGCTGCTGTTCGGCGTCTTCCTGGTCGCGCTGGTCGGCAAGGCGCGCGACCCGGGCGCGTTCGCGGACTCGGTCGCCGTGCTGTCGCGGACCTCCCGGCGCACCTCGCGGGTGCTGGCCGTCGCCGTCGTCGCCACCGAGGCCGCCGTCCTGGTGCTGCTCGCGGTGCCCGCGACCGCGCCCGCCGGGTTCGTGCTCGCGGCGGCCCTGCTGCTGGTGCTCGCGGCGGGGATCGCGTGGGCGCTGCGCCGGGGGCACCGGGCGCCGTGCCGCTGCTTCGGGGCCTCGGCGACGCCGCTCGGCCGGGTGCACGTGGCGCGCAACCTGCTCCTGGCCTGCACCGGTGCGCTCGCCCCGATCGCCGACACCCCACCACCGCCGGAGCCCGGCGCCGTGCTCGTGGGACTGCTCGTGGCCGCTGTCGGCGTGCTGGTCGTGACGCGCCTGGACGACGTGGTGGCCGTGTTCCCCGCCGGAAAGTGAGGTGCCCGCGCACGCCCGACCTGGTACAGCTGCGGGGTGCTCCCCGGACCCGAGGCGCGGCTGGCGCGCGTGTGCGAGGCGGCGGTCCTGGCCGCCCTGCCGGAGGCCGTGCCGCACCCCCCGGTGCTCGCGCCCGGGCGGACCTCACTCGACGGCGTCGCGCCGGCGTACTCGCTGATCCGCCGGCTGCCGGGCGACACCCTCGACCGGCGGTGGCCGGCGTTGTCGGCGGCCCACCGCCACGCCGCGGTCGCCCGGCTCGGCGAGGCCCAACGCGCGCTGCACGCGTGGACGCCCCGGGCCGGGCTGGTAGGGCCGCTGCCGACGCGCACGGCCTCGTCCACGGCGACGTTCACCTGGCCAACCTGCTGTGGGCCGAGCCAGGCGGGCTGACCCTGCTCGACTTCGAGTGGGTCCGGTTCGGCCCGCTCCTGCCGGACCTGGCGCGGCTGTGCGAGGCGGCCGATCACGACGCCCCCTCGCCGGCGACGACACCCACCCCGCCGTGCTGCGCCTGCTGGAGCGGACCCACCCGGACCTCTTCCACGTCCCGCACGCGCCCGAACGCGTGCGGCCGCACGTGCCGGCCTGCACGATCAGGCACCTCAAGGGGGAGTGGCCCCGCCCGGGGCGCGCTGCCCGACCCGCTCACGCCCTGATCAACCGGTGCCCAGGCAGACGAACGGCCGGCGCAGCGGGTCCACCGCGATCGCCTCGGCCAGCGCCACGGCCGGTGGCGCACCGGTGGCCAACCTCCGGTGGTAGTCGTCCATCGCGGCGGCGCACGCCCGGTCGCCGACCCGGCTCAGCGGCGCGACCACCGTCCGCGAACCACCGGCCAGCAGCGCGCTGGCGAACCCCAGCGGCTCGTCACCGGGGCGGATGCGGTTGAGGGCCAGTTCGCACGCGGCCAGCACCACCTGCCGGGGCGGGCGGGACAGACCGGCCAGCTCGTGCGCGTAGAGCGGTCCGTCGCTGAGGTGGAGCCGGGAGAACAGGGCGTTCTCCGGCTCGTGCACGCCGTGCGCGGCCAGGTGCGCGACCTGCGCGCCGTCGAGCGCGGCCAGCACCGCCGCGGCCGTCGCCGGTTCCCCGGACATCAGCGCCGCGGTGCCGTGGTGCGCGCCCAGCCGGTCGATCTCGCCGACCGCGGCCGGCAGATCGGGGCCGCGCACCAGCACGATCCGGCCGTCCGCCCCGGTCCCGGCCCGGTCCGCGGCCAGCCACGCGGTGGCGGACGGGGCGACCACGGCGGGGCGCGCGCGCAGCGACGGCAGCACGCCCCACGGGATCGCGTAGAGCGCGCCGGTGGGCACGACGACCAGGTCCCGGTCGCCGACCAGCCCCGCCAGTGGTCGGACCAGCTGCGCGTCCAGCCGTTCCGCCTGCCTGCGCGCCGACAGGGCCATGACGTGCGCCAACGCCTCCGGCAGGTGGTCGGGCGCGAGGGCGTTGAGGTCCGCGTTGAGCATCCGGGCGCTCTCCGACGCCCGCTCGGCCGACCCGAGCCGGACCAGCCTGACGGCGGAGCCCACCACGACGACCGCGACCAGCGCGTCCCCGGACGACGCGTAGCTGACCAGTGCCCGGCCGTCCAGCCGCGCCATCACCTCGGGGGCCCCGACGACCGGGCGCGGCCTGCCCCACCGACCGGCGTGCCAGCCCAGCCGGTTGGCCTCGCGGAGGCGCTCGGCGTGCCGGGCGCGCAGCGCGGTCGTCGGGTGGCCGTCGTGCTCCGCCTGGTGGATCGACTGCGCGAGGCTGCGGACCTCGGCGATGCGCTCGGCCAGTTCCGGGTCGTCGACGCGGGGCAGCTGCTCGTAGCGGTACGTCTGCGCCCGGGTCCGCTCCAGCCAGGAGAACAGCCTCCGGGCGTCGCCACCCTCCAGGACCAGGGTGACGGCCAGCTCGGCGAGGTCCTGGCCGAGCAGCGCCGTGCCGGACAGCAGCTCCAGGCCGCCCATCCGGTCGCGGACGTGCCCGAGGTCGGTCAACCCCGCCCGGATCTCGGCGAGCGCGCCCGCGCGGTCGCCCAGGGCCACGGCCAGCTCGGCGCGGCACAGGCGGCGCAGCATCCGGTGGTCGACCGGCGTGAGCCGGCCCGGCCGGGGGACGCGGTCGAGGACGTCCCGCGCCGCGTCCAGGTCACCGCGCCGGACCTCCAGCCGCACCGCCAGCATCCGCGCGAGCGCAGCCTGGTCCGCCAGCCGGGGCACCGGCAGCCCGTCGGCGAACGCCAGGGCGCGCCCGACCAGCGCGCGGGGTGCGCGACCGGCGCGCAGCGCCACCGCGGTGTCCACCCGCAGGCCCAGCAGCACCGCGTTGGCGACGCAGGTCTCGCAGCCCCACCGCCGCATCCGCTGCCGGGCCGCGGACGCCATGCGGCGGGCGAGGTCGAGGTCGCCGGTCATGTAGGCCGCCGATGCCCGGTACAGCTCGACGTTGGCCAGGTACCGGGGGGTGCCGTGCTCGGCGCGCAGTACCTCCAGCACGCCGTCGAGCTGGTTGCCCGCCTCGTCGGCCAACCCCGCCGCCATCAGCGCGTGCGCCCGGTCCAGGCCCAGCAGGACAGGCAGGTCGGGCCCTTGCCCGCGGTAGGCGCGCTCGCTCTCCCCGTAGCGCCGCAGGGCAGCCGGGACGTCACCCACCCGCAGGTCCAGCACGCCCAGCGCGTGGCTCGCGTCGGCGGCCCTGGCGAGCAGCCCGTGCTCGGTCGCCAGGGTGACGGCCCTGTTCAGGTCCTGCCTGGCCTGGCCGATCGCGCCGAGCCTGGTGTGCGCGGTGCCCCTGCTCCACAGCGTCTTCACGAGCGACTCCACCAGCGGCGGTTCCGGGTCACCGTCCGCCAGTCGGCGCTCCTTGTGCTCGACCACGGAGTCGAAGACGGCGACGGCGTCCTCGATCAGTCCCGCGTTGAGCAGCAGCAGGCCGCGGTTGTGCCCGATCTTTCCGTCCAGTTCCGCCTTGACGTGCGGGTCGGTCACGTCCTCGACCAGCCGCCGCACCTCGGCCAGCCCGGCGAGGCCCGCCGTGGGACCCGACTTCTCCGCCGCCAGGGTCGCCAGGGTCGAGGACAACCGGATGCGCGTCACCAGCCACTCGGACCGGGTGGCCGGGTCCACCGGGTCGATCGTCTCGGTCAGGCTCTGGCCCCGCCGCAGCAGTCTCATCGCCTCCCGGTGCCGTCCGGCGCACGACGCGTCCACCCCGGTGCGGTGCAGTTCACGCGCCTCGTTGATGACGACTTCCTCGGCGGGAAAAGCGGTCACGGGCACCAGTCCATGACATCACAGAACGGAAGCGGACAACGCCCGCCGATCAGGAGGGCCTGGTCGGCGGGCGTTGTCACCTGTGACGCGTCAGGACGTCGGCGCCTTTTCCACGCATCCGCCGCCCACGCACTCGTCCGAGGTCGCGCCGTTCTTCTCGCCCGGCTGTTCCTGCTGGTCGAGCTCGTCCAGCACGCCCTCGGTGTCGATCACGTCCGTCGGGACGTCTTCCCCCGCGTATTCGGTCTCGGTCGTCGTAGACAAAAGATCTTCCTCCCCTGGTGATCTTGTCCGGTACTGCGAACGACTCAGGTGACTGCGCTGAGTCGGGTTCGGCGGACCCCTCGTACCGCGCGAACGGACCAATGGTGGCACAACGGAGTAAGAAAGGAACCCGATTTCCCCACATCGAGTAGCGCAAGACGGACGACGTGCGTGGACGGCCCAGTGGCCGCGACGATCGGGTGACCCGCCTGCCCTCGTGGTGGCCGGCCGGGTCCGGCGACGTGGTGGCCGGGAGGCGGCGACGGCGCGCCGTCGCGGGCCTCGGGGCCGTCCGGGCGGGTGCCGCCGTCCGCCGAACCGCGTCCGCCGCACCGCACACCGATTTCACGCGGTCCGCCGCCTGCGATCCCTGGGTGCTCGTGAATCTGCACGTGCAACGAGCGGGTGCACGCGTCGACCGGGCTCCACGAATACTGGAAATGCTTCCAAAGTGTCGCCCCGGTTCCGGCAGGTCGGGGGAAGATCTTGCTCGAATGGTCGATTTTCGGTGGATTTTTCCTCGGATCGCTCGGTGCTCGTCGAAGGTCGTCGTGCTGACCTGGGACGACGTGGAATGCGGCGGGCCCCGGGCCTCTCACCACGGCCTTCGCGAGATCATCTATTCTGCGAATGGGGGCCATTCGGGTTGGTGATGCGAAAAGAACATCTCGATCAGCCGGCAATGGGCTACTGTTGCGTCGCTTCGCGCGGAGCGAAGAAAACTGGGGACTCTGGAGGGGCTTTGAGCAGGCCATCTGTTCTGTTGATCGGTGCCGACCCTTACGTGTTGCGCGCGTGCCAGCGCCACGACGTCGAACCGGTCCTGCTGTGCAATTCGGGGGCGTACGACTCCGGCCGCGTGCAGGTGCCGCCGGGCGGCACGGTGATCCGCGTCGACGAGGTCACCAACGTGGAGGACTGCCTGGCGGCCCTGCACCGCGCCGGTCTCGCCGACCGCGAGTTCCTCGCCGTGCAGACCACCTGGGAGTACGCCGTGACGACCGCGGCCGTCCTCGGCCGCGCGCTGGGCATCCGGACGATCGACCCGGGCACCGCGCTGTACTTCCGCGACAAGTCGCTGCAGAAGGCGCGGTTGGCGGAGGCCGGCGTGCCGGTCACCCGCACCGTGGTCGTCGAGGACCTCTTCAACGTCCAGGACGTGCCGCTGGAGTTCGAGCGCGCGGTGCTCAAGCCGATCGCCGGCGGCGGCACCACGTCGACCAGCGTGGTCACCAGCCGCGCGGACCTGGAGGCGGCCAGTCGCGCCGCCCGCCTGGCCAAGGAGACCAGCCGGACGTTCCTGCTGGAGGAGTACGTCGAGGGCGACGAGTGGATGGCCGAGGGCGTGGCCTTCGGTGGGAAGGTGCTGTTCTTCGGCCTCGGCGCCTACACCCAGCCGTGCCTGGACGCCATCACCGGCCAGGAGCCCATCTCGCTGCGCCGGCTCGACCCCGTGCAGGAGCCGGAGGCGTACGAGGCCGCCGACCCGGTCGTGCGCGCCGCGATCACCGCCCTGGGGTTGCAGGACGGCGTGTTCCACATGGAGATGTTCCGGGAGAAGGGCACCGGGCGGATCGTGTTCAGCGAGTGCGCCGCCCGCCGCGGCGGTGCGCTGACGCAGGAGCAGGTGCTGGCGAAGTTCAACGTCGACCTCGGCGAGGCCGCCCTGCTGTGCGCCATCGGCCGTGAGCCGGAGATCGAGGTCAAGGTCAACCCGAACGTGGTGGGCTGCGCCGGTCTGTTCGGCCCGCCCGGCACGGTCATCTCCTACCCGACCGCCGACGAGCTGATCGCCCAGCCCGACGTGTCGTTCGCGCAGATGTACGTGCCGCCGGGTCACACCCTGGCGGACAAGTTCTCCGCCTCCGCCGACATGCTCGGCGCGCTGCTGCTCGTCACCGACGACGTCGAGCGGTTCCAGTCGCGCGTCAAGGAGCTGCGCGACTGGTTCGCCGAACGCCTCGTGGTCGCCGAGCCGTGGCTCACCAGCGGGGAGCGCTGGGCGCTCCAGCGCACCAGGACCCCGGAGCGGGAGTACCGCGACTGGCTCTACGACGGCGAATGAGCGGCCGGGAGGACGTGGACCCGGCGCGCACACCCGAGCCGACCCCCGAGCCGACCGGTGCGCACGACCGGCCGGCCGGGGGCCCGCTCGGCCGCGCCCACCGGGCGCTCGTGCGCATCCTGCCCCCGTCGGGGCCGCAGCGCTCGCTGCTGGGGTCGGTCTTCGCGGTCACCGTCGGCGGCGGGATGCTGCTCGGCAGCAGCACCCTGTACCTGACCCGCGTCATCGGCATGTCGGCGGTCGAGGTCGGGTTCGGCCTCACCGCCGGCGCGGCGCTCGGGCTGGCCGCCGGCCCGCTGGTCGGGCACGTGGCCGACCGCCGCGGTCCCCGCGAGGTGCACATCATCACGATGCTGTGCGGCGCGGTGGCCACCGCCGGTTTCGTGTTCGTGCGGTCGTTCTGGGCGCTGGCCCTGGTGTCGCTGCTCACCGCGCTCGTCGGCGCGGCGGGCTCGGCGAGCCGGGCGCCGCTGATCCGGGCGGTGGCCGGGGACCGCACCACGTGGTTCCTGTCCTACCAGCGCGCGGTGTCCAACGTGGGCGTCATGCTGGGCATCCTGATCGCCACCATCGGCATCCAGGTGGACACGGGGCCGGTGTACGTGGCCATGATCCTGGCCGGCGCGGCCACGTTCCTGGTCGCCGGCGCCGTGCTGACCAGGCTCGCGCACGTGGTACCGCTGCCGGTGCAGGAGGCGCACCGGCGGTGGGTGGCGCTCACCGACCGCCCGTACCTGGCCATCACGCTGATCAACGGCGCGATGTCCGTGCACCTGGCGATCCCCAGCTTCGCGCTGCCGCTGTGGATCGTGGACAGCACGTCCGTGCCGCGCTGGGCGATCACGGCCGTCATCCTGGTCAACGGGGTGCTGATCGTGGGGTTCCAGGTCCGCCTCAGCCGGGGCGTGGTCGACCCGCGCTCGGCGGGGCTGCGGATGCGGTGGGCGGGCGGCGCGCTGCTGCTCGCCGCGGCGCTCATCGGCCTCACCGCGCTGCTGCCGACGTGGACGGCCGCGTTCGTGCTGCTGCTCGGCGTCGTCGTGTACACCTTCGGCGAGCTGTGGCACGCCGCCGCGTCGTTCGAACTGGCCTTCGGGTTGGCGCTGCCGCACGCCCAGGGCCAGTACGCCGGGATCTTCGGGCTCGGCGCGGGCGCGGCGAACGCGGTGGGGCCGGCGCTGCTGGCCGCGCTGTGCCTGGACCAGGGTTTGCCCGGCTGGTTGGCGCTCGGCGCGCTGCTGCTGGGCCTGGGCCTGGTCACGCCGTTCGTGGTCCGGTGGGCGCAGCACAGCCGGCTCGACGCGGCGGCCCGCGTGCCCGCGCCCGCCGAGGCCGAGAAGTGAGCGCCGGGAAGTGAGCGCCGGGAAGTGAATCGTGCCCGGCTCGGACGTCCCCCGTCCGAGCCGGGCCGTTCCCGCTCAGAGGTTCTTGCGCTGCACGACCCACTCGGTGGCGCACAGGCCGCACGGCGACCCGGTGAACTGCGCGCCGCTCGCCTGGTCGCCCTTGAGCTGCCACTTCAGCCAGTGCCCGCCGACGCGGCCGAACTCGCCACCGTTGGGCTGGTCGAACGTGCCGAAGTGACCGACGTCGAGGTTGCCCATGAAGGCGGGCAGCCCCACGGGCAGGCGCCGCCAGTCGTCCATGGCGTTCTCGTAGGCGATGTCGCTCGGGCCGCCGATGAAGTACGCGATCGGCGTGCGCAGGCGCCGCAGCAGGGCGTTCTGGCTGTCGCTGAGCAACCCGCTGTTCCACAGCACCACGGTGGTCAGGCGCGGGTCGTCGGCGATTTCGTAGGTTTCGATGCCGCCGCAGGACTGGCCCATGGCGGCGATCCTCGTGGTGTCGATCCGGCCGCGGTACTTGCTGCCCGGGCGGGAGTTCTCCGCGATCGCCCAGTCGATGGAGTCGGTGAGCATCCGGGAGTCGGTCGAGCCGGAGCCGTTCGGCCGGCCGTTCGCGATCACCAGGAACCCGTGCGAGGCCCACTCGGTGAGGATGTTCTCGAACCACGTGCCGTCCGCGCGGCACGCGCCGTTGCCCCACACGACGACGGGCAGCTTCACGCCCGCGGGCAACGTGTTCGGGCGGTAGACGGTGTGGTCGACCAGCCTGATGGTCGTCTCGTAGCCGGCGGGGTAGGGGCCCGACCCGCCCTGGGCGGACGGCGGGGACGCGGACGCGGTCCCGCTCACCGCGCCGGCGAGGAGGAGGGCGCCGAGGAACGCACTGCGCAATCGCATGGCTTCTCCGTAGGTCCGGTGGGGGCGGCGGTGACCGAAGCGTGGCGCAGTCGTCCCCACCGCTGCCGGCGGTGGCGACCGGAACGGGTGAAAGCACCGATGTGCGGCCGGCACCGGGCGGTCGAACCACCCCCCGCCGACTACACCGGGAGGATGACGCGGCACCGGGGGTGCACCGGCGGGCCGACGTCCCGGCCCCGGGAGCGCGCCTGGCGTGGCCGCACCCGACGAGGGAGGCGTCCACGATCGCACCCGTCCGTGGCGGCCTCACTGCCGGCCGCGGGCTGCCGGCCGACCGGCTCGGCCTGGACTTCGGGGCCACCCTGCCCGGTGACCGGGCCGGCGCGATCACCCGCGCCCACGTCCGGGCGTTCGTCGACCGGCACCTGCGGGGCAGGTCCGGTCCCCTGCTGGACGCGCCGTCGCCCCGGTACCCGGAGGTGGCGTTCTGCTCACCGGAGAACGCCACCTGCGGGTGACCTGCCTGGGGACGGGCCGGGAACGCCCTACAGCGCCTTCCAGTCCACGACGCCCTCCGCCAGCGCCGTCACGGTGGCCAGCAGGCCCAGCCGGGCGGCGCGGACGGACGGGTCGTCCGCCATCACCATCACCCCGTCGAAGAAGTCGTTCACCGGGGCGACCAGGGGCGCGGCCACGGTGGTGAACTCCGCCAGGTCGCGCCCCCGACCGGACGACCGGGAGCCGACCGCCACGACCGCCTCGTGCAGCGCCACCTCCACGGGTTCGACCAGGGCGGTCGGGTCGTACTCGGCGGGGGTGCCGGGCGGCACGATGCGGCGCGCCCGCTGGAGCACGGCGGTCAGCGCGGCGAAGTCCTCGTCGCCGACGCGCTTCTCCAGCTCAGCCAACGTCGCGTCGGCCGCCGCCGGGGTGTCGGCCAGCGGCAGGACGGCCTGCACCAGGCGGTGCTCGTGGCCCGCGTCCAGCAGTTGCTGCTCGTACCGGCGGACGACGAACTCGTGCGCGTCGGTCAACGCGCCGTCCCCGACCGCGACGCCCTGGGCGGTGACGCGGTCCGCGGCGGCCGACAGGCCGGCGGTGAGGGTCACGGCGGACAGCTCCGGCGTCGCGCGCAGGATGGTCACCACCCCGCCCGCCGCCCGGCGCAGGCCGAACGGGTCGGAGCTGCCGGTGGGGTTCGCGCCGACCGCGAACAGCCCGGCCAGCAGGTCGAACCGGTCGGCCAGCGCCAGCACGGCGCCGGGCGCGCTCGCCGGCACGGCGTCGCCCGCGCTGCGCGGCTGCTCCATCTCCGCCAGCGCCCGCGCCACGGCCGGCGTCTCCCCGGCCCGCGCCGCGTACTCGCGCGCCATCGTGCCCGCCAGCGACGACAGCTCCACGACCATCTGCGACGCCAGGTCGAACTTGGCCAGCTCACCGGCCCGCGCCACGGTGGAGCGGTCCGCCGACCCCAGCCCGGCCAGGTCGCCGAGCACGCCCGCGACGTGCGCGATGCGGTCCGCCCGGTCGGCCATCGAGCCCAGCCGCTCCTCGAACGTCAGCTTGGCCAGCCCGGTCCGGTGCCGCTCGGGGCTGACCTGGAGGTCCGCGCGCCAGAAGAACGCGGCGTCCTCGTAGCGCGCCCGCAGCACGCCCTCGTTGCCCGCGCGCACCAGGTCCTCGTCGACCTCGCCGTTGGCGACGGCCACGAAGTGCGGCAGCAGCGACCCGTCGGCCGCCCGGACCGGCAGGTAGCGCTGGTGCTTGCGCATCACCGTGGTCAGGATCTGCGCGGGCAGCTCCAGGTAGCGCTCCTCGAAGGACCCGAGGATCGCGCGCGGCTCCTCGGCCAGGTTGGTGACCTCGTCGAGCACCCCGTCGAAGTCCACGACCCCGCCGACCGACGCCGCCAGGCCGGTGGCGTCCGCGACGATCCGCCGGCGCCGCTCGGCCGCGTCGGCGACGATCCCGTGCCCGGCCAGGAACTCCAGGTACCCCTCGGCCGACGGCACCGCCACCTCGGGCGTGGCCGCCGTGCGGCGCACCCGGGTCGTGCCGCCGCCGAGCAGCGACGACACCGCCACCGGCACGTCGACCTCGCCCAGCTTGGCCAGCAGCCACCGCACCGGGCGGCTGAACGACAGGCCGGGGTCGCGCCAGCGCATGTTCTTCTCCGACCGCAGCTCGGTCACCAGCTGCGCCAGCACCTCCCCGAGCACGGCCACCGCGTCGCGGCCCACCTCGGTGCGCACGACGGCGACGTGCTCGACCCCGTCCACGTCCACCCGCACCAGGTCGGCGACGTCCACGCCCTGCCCGCGCGCGAAGCCCTGCCCCGCCTTGGTGGGGTTGCCGTCGGCGTCGAACGCGGCCGAGGCGCGCGGACCGCGCACGGTGCGCTCGGCGTCCGGCTCGGCCGGCTGCACGTCGTCGACCAGCGCGATGATGCGGCGCGGCGTCGCGTGGCCCCGGACCTCGCCGTGGCCCAGGCGGGTGGCGGCGAGCTTCGCGGTCAGCGCCTCCCGCACCCACAGCGCGGTCGCGGTCACGTCGAGGTGCGGCATCTCCTCCACGCCGATCTCGAACAGCAGCGCGGCCGGCGCGGACGCGGCCGGCAGCGGCGTCGGCGCGACGGCCGGCGGCAGCGCCGGGACGACGCCCAGCGGGTGCCCCAGCTCCTCGCGGCGCTCGGCCCACAACTGGGCGGCGCGCCTGGTCAGCGTGCGCATCCGCCCGAACGCCTTGGCCCGCTCCGTGGTGCTGATCGCGCCGCGCGCGTCGAGCACGTTGAACGTGTGGCTGCACTTGAGCACCTGCACGTACGCGGGCACCGGCAGGCGCGCGTCCAGCAGCCTGCCCGCCTCGGCGGCGTACTCGTCGAACACCCGCTTGTTCGCCTCGACGTCGGCGTCGTCGAGGTAGTAGCGGCTCATCTCGTACTCGGCCTGGCCGAAGACCTCGCCGTAGGAGACGCCGGGCGCGTAGGCGATGTCCTTGAAGTGCGCGACGCCCTGGAGCGCCATCACGATGCGCTCGATGCCGTAGGTGATCTCCACCGACACCGGGTCGAGCACGAGGCCGCCGGCCTGCTGGAAGTAGGTGAACTGGGTGATCTCCAGGCCGTCGAGCCACACCTCCCAGCCCAGGCCCCACGCGCCGAGCGCGGGCGAGGCCCAGTTGTCCTCCACGAACCGGATGTCGTGCGCGCGGACGTCCACGCCCAGTGCCTCCAGGCTGCCCAGGTACAGCTCCTGCGGGTTGCCCGGGTCCGGCTTGAGGATCACCTGGAACTGGGTGTGCGTCTGGAGCCGGTTCGGGTTCTCGCCGTACCGCGCGTCGTCGGGCCGCACGCTCGGCTCGACGTACCCGACGCGCCACGGCTCGGGGCCGAGCACCCGCAGCATGGTCGCCGGGTTCGCGGTGCCCGCGCCGACCTCGGTGTTGAACGGCTGGACCACCAGGCAGCCCCGCTCGGTCCAGTAGCGCTGGAGCGCCAGCAGCGCGTCCTGCATCGTCGGCGCGCCCGCGCCGCCCACCCGAACGTCCTCGCTGCTGTCGGTCACGGTGTTCCGACCCCTTCGCACGACCTGGCTGCCCGGACACGACCGGTCCAGGGGAAACGGGCATTGTGCCACGCGGGGCGGCGCCCCTTTCGAGATGCCGGCGGGCGGGTGGTGGCGGGGGAGCCGCGGCGGTGGTTCCATCCGGGGGTCGGCTGAGGCGATCGGGGAGGTCGTGGATGCGCCTGCACCCCGGTGAGGTCGAGGCCGCGGGTTGGCGGGTCGAAGGGCTGTCCGGACTCGTGCGGCGGCTGCTCGGTGCTGCGCCCGGCGTCACCGGGCGTCCCGCGGTCGTCGCGGTCGACGGGCGCGGCGGCGCGGGGAAGTCCACCCTCGTCGAGCGGTTGCGGGCGTCCGTCGCGGCGTCCGGGGTCGTGCGCACCGACGACGTCGCCTGGAACCACGCGTGCTTCGACTGGGCGGACCTGCTCGTCGACAACGTCCTGCGGCCCCTGCGCCGGGGCGAGGCGGTGGAGTTCCGACCGCCGGCCTGGGTGGGACACCACCGCCCGGGGGCGATCCGGGTCCCGGCCGGGGTGGACGTCGTGTGGGTCGAGGGCACCGGGGTCATCCGCGAGGACCTCGCCCCGTGGATCGACGCCTCGATCTGGGTGCAGGGCGACCTGGACGAGCAGGAACGGCGACTCGCGGCGCGCGACGGCGACTCCGTCGCCCAGCGGCGGCACGTCGCCGGGTGGTTGGCCGAGGAACTGCCGTTCATGCTCCGCGAACAGCTGTGGCGGAAGGCGACGGTCGTCGTCGCCGGCACGACCGGACTGGACCACGACCCCGCCGGCGAAGTCGTCACCGCCCCTCCGGTGACCCCCTGACCCGACTGTCCCGATCCCGGGGCCGCCGTCAGCGCACGTCCACCAGCACCACGCCCGACGCCGTCCGCTCGACCAGCGGCACCACCTTGTCCTCGGCGTCGCCCTCGCTGGTGTAGGACAGCCTCCCGCTGGCGCCCGGCACGGCGTTCGCGTCGCTGAGGGTGTAGATCACCTTGAGCACTTCCCGGTGGTCCAGCGGTTTCCGCTGCTCGGGGTCCACGGCTTTCGTGACGAGGGCGAGCGCGGTGAGCACGGCGTCGTAGGACAGGACGGTGCCGTCGTCGCGCCGTGCCGCGTCGTCCAGCGCGTAGTCCGGCAACTCGTCGCCGGTGAAGTCCTCGATGGCCTTCGCGCTCATCCGGCCCTCGTCCCCCTTGCCCGCCAGCATCGCGTAGCCCTCCCGCAGGTCGGGGGCCGACAGGTCGGTCTGCACGATCCTGATGCCGCCGGCCAGGCCCGCGCGGAACTTGTCCGTGGCCGCCTGCTCGTCGCTGGGGCTGTCGTCTCCGGTCAGGATCACCAGTTCCCTGCCCTTCTCGCAGGGCTTGTCGCCCAGCGCCTCGACCAGCGCGCTGAGGTGCGTGCCCCGTCCGGCGAAGTAGAAGACCCGCGTGCTCGCGTAGCAGATGTTGGCCTGGTCCCCCCGGAACGTGACCCTGATGTCCTTCAGCCTGCTGTCGTAGGACATGGTCTTGAGCACCTCGATGCCCAGCGCCCCGACCTGCTCCTTGAACTCCGCGGCGAGGTTCACCGAGTAGCCGTCGTCCTCGTTCTTGTCGGTGATCATCACGACGCCCGGCCGCCCGCCCCCGGAGCCGGGGGCCGCCCGCGCGGCGTCGGCGTCCAGGATCTCCTTGGCCTTCAAGGCGGCCACACCGGCCTGTCGGGAGTTGCTCGGCGCCGGGCGGAGCAGCCCGTCGACCTCGCGCAGCGCGTCGGAGGTCATCGTCGAGGCGACCAGGGGGACCTGGTTCTCGGACAGCACTTCGAGTGCGGCCTGCGCCGGGGCGAGGCTCTGCCCGAAGCCGGTGACGGCGACCAGCCGGTCGGGGGCCTCGCGCCTGCGGAGCAGTTCGTCCACCGCGGGCTTCCAGTGCGTGAACCCCTCGCCCGCGTTGGCGGGCAGGAGCACCACCTTGGGCGAGTCGTCCACGTTGTAGAAGGCCTGCGCGCGCACGGCACCCCTCAACTGGTGCTCCACCTGCTCCACCGGTTCGATGGCGTGCGCGTCCGGCGGTGTCAGGGTGAGCAGGACCGCGATGCCGACGTGCTCGGGGTCCCGGGCCGCGATCTCGTTCTGCTCGCGGATGCGCTCCATGACGTCGCGGAGCGCGGGGCGGTCGAAGTCGAACGCCCGGGTCGGATCGGCGACCCCGATGCACTGGTCGTCGATCAGCACCAGACCCTCCTGGTCGTCGCAGACCGGTTCGCGCACCGCCCACGCCACCGCCGTGATCACCGCCGCCAGGACGGCCACCACCGAGCACAGCGCGACGACCCGTCGCCTGCTCCACCTGGGGCGCGCGTCGGGGATGTCCACTCGGGTCACTGCTGTTCCTCCCTGTCCTGGTGGGGCGAGCCCCGGTGGCGCGGTTGGCGGCGCCCCTGCTCCTCGTGCCAGTCGGCCGCGTGGAGGAACTCCACCTGGCCGCTGCGCGCCAGCCCCGCCACCTGCCTGAGGTGCGCGGCGGTCGTGATGTGGTGGTCGGCCCACTCGTCGACCAGGTGGACGTCGCCGGTGGCGTGCCACGACCGCAGCACGGCCTCGACGGGGGAGCGGAAGGTCCTGGGCGGGCGCGTCCCGGGGCGGGCCGGGCAGGACGCGACGACCTCCACGACGTCCAGCCAGCGCCGGCCCCCGCCGGAGGTGAGCAACTCCTCCAACCTGCCCAGCACGCCGTCGACGTCGCCCGCGGCGAACCGGTGGTGCAGTTCGCCCTCCTCGTCACCGCGCCGCTCGGCGAACCCGGCGAGCCGGGTGAACACCGCCTCCCACGAGTCCGGCGCGTCCGCCGGCCGCTCGGCCAGCCGCTCGACCAGCAGCAGCCGCAGCAGCGGGTGCATGACCGGGACGCCACCCGGCCCCGTGCACGCCCACTCGGTCGCGAGCACCGACCCCTTCAGCCGCGCCTGCCGCGCGCCCGTCATCAGCAGGGCGGCCTCGGCCTGGTTCCTCGCCGCCGAGCGGGTCACGGCGTCGTCCAGGCCGACGGTCCGCCCCGCCAGCAGCCGGTCCAGCAGGTGCTCGCGCAGCGGACCCGACCCGTCGTGGGCCCGGACGCCCAGCAGGAGCCGGGGCGTCCACTCGGCCGGGGGGAGCAGGCACGCGGCGCGCACCAGCTGGGCGGCCGCCTCGGCGTGGCCCGCGGTCAGCCGGAGCACGGAGGACACCAGGCGCTCCCGGTGCCGCTCCGGCACCCCCGCCTCGACGGCCACCGCCTCCAACTGGGCGGCGGTGAGGCCGGACAGCGGAAGCGGGGTGTGCGGACCGCGGAACGCGGTGACGCCCCGGCTCAACCGCTCCACGTCCTCGCGGCCGGCCGGGATCGCCTGGTCGGGCGGCAGCCCCAGCTTCTCCACCAGCGCGCGGTCCCCCACCGCGACGAAGGTCGCCCTGGCCCGCGTTCCGGCGGCGAGCGCCCCGCCCCAGGCGCGGAGCAGGGGCTCGGCGTCGATGTCGCTGCTGATCACCACCACCGGGTCCACCCGCCGCCCGCCGGGTTCGACCGCCGCCAGGTCCTCCAGGAAGGCCGTCATCAGGACGCGGTCGGCGCGCTCCCCGGACGCCCGGTCCGCGCGTGCGGACAGGTCCGCGAACTCGCGGAGCGCGACGATCCGGCGCTGCCAGTCGTGGCCGCCGCGCGGGCGGGTCCAGCGGGGCCGGAGCAGCCGGGTGGTCATGCGGCGGACCTGCGACCGCGCGTCGTCGCCGAGCCCCGCCGCGCGGACCAGGCCGTCCAGTGCGCCCTCCAGGTCGTCCCGGGACCGCGGCAGCGGGTCGCCGTCGACGCCGCCGCCCGCGTGCCGGACCGATCTCGCGACGAGGTGGCCCAGCAGCCGGGAGAAGTCCCAGGGGCCGTCCTGCCCGACCAGCCCGACCGCCGCCTCCAGCAGCAGGTCGGCCACCGGTCTGCCGCCGCGGCCCCGGTCCGCGCCGAGCAGCACCCACCACTGGCCCCGCTCCGCCAGGTCCTCGCACAGCCACCGCTCGGTCCGCGACCTGCCCGACCCCGGCGGGCCGAACAGGACGGGCGCGGTGGTGCGCTCCTGTCGCGCGGTCGCGCCCGGCGCGCCGAGCACGATGACCGACCGGAGCACGTCGAACACCGGGTCCGACCGGTCGCGGGGGATGTCGGGGCGCGCGGGACCGGTCTCCCGCGCGTTCGCGTCGGAGAGGTCGGGGGCCAGGGGCGCCTTGCCGCCGAACAGGCACAGCCGGGCTTTCAAGGGGGCGCCCCGGAATTCATCCTCGAAAGGGGCGAAATCGTACCGCTCGCGCACCGCCGCGACCTCGTCGATGATGTTCTTGTGGAAATCCTCGGAGACCACGAGCGCCAGCACCGCGCCCGACTCCCGGAGTCGGTCCCTGACGTGCCGGGCGTCCTGGATGCGGGTGGCGTGCTCCATGGCCTTGGACACCTCGGTGGTCTCCGCGGGGGTCACCTCCCCGTAGTGCAGCGCCACCCTGAGCCGCAGGCTGCTCTGCTCGTTGGACCTCTCGTTGTGCTCCAGCAGTCCGTCCACGAGTTCGCTGACGAACCGGCGTACCAGGCGCGCCTTGGGGACCGTGCCGTCGACCAGGATCTGGTAGCCGTCACCGCGGTCCCGGAAGTCGCAGTGCCCCGCTTCGACGTCCGCCTCCTTGAGGGCGTGTTCCACGATGCCGCGGAGGGAGTGGACGGCGTGCAACCGGTGCCCCACGTGCCTGCCCTCGGCGCTGGAGCCCGCGATGTCCACCGAGACTATGGAGTGGTGCGTCGCTTCCGGGTGGAATGGCAAGGGCTCTTCCTCTCTCGACCCCCGTGCGGGAGAAGGCCACCACCGCTCTCCCGGCCATTCGCAGTATGCGAGCGCGCCGGGGCGGGCACTGCGTCAGATGACTCAGAATCCCAGCTTCCCGGGAGCCGCGGTGGTGAATCGGAAAAGTGGGATCGGATCATGTCGGACTGGTGAAAACGGTGCCGAAAGTGATTGTTCCCGTTGATTACCCGGCAATGAGCAGGGAAGACCGGAAGAAGTGGCGAGAATACCTGTGGTCGCCGACTCCGGTCCTCCCGGTTTCGCAAGCTTGCGACAAGCATTGCCCGATCGGCGGGGCGGGGTCACGATCGTGGTCCCACTGCCGGAAAGGACCGTCCAGTGCGCGCGCTCCTCCTCGCGGCCCTCGTCGCCGCCTCCCTCGTCCCCGTCCCGGCCGCCGCCTCCGCGAGCCCCAGCCTGGCCGAGGCGGCCCAGCGCACCGGGCGTTACTTCGGCACGGCGGTCACGGCGGGCAAGCTCGCCGATCCGGTGTACGCGGGCATCCTCGACCGCGAGTTCGACGTGGTCACCCCCGAGAACGAGATGAAGCTCGACGCCACCCAGCCCCAGCAGGGCCGGTTCGTCTTCACCGCCGCCGACCGGATCGTCGACCACGCCCTCCAGCGCGGCAAGCGGGTGCGCGGGCACACCCTGCTGTGGCACTCCGGCCAGCCGGGCTGGCTGAACAACCTGGGCGGCACGGCGCTGCGCGCGGCCATGCTCGACCACGTGACGCAGGTCGTGGCCCACTACCGGGGCAGGGTCCACTCGTGGGACGTGGTGAACGAGGCGTTCGCCGACGGCACGACCGGCCGCCGCCGCGACTCGAACTTCCAGCGCACCGGCGACGACTGGATCGAGGCCGCGTTCCGCGCCGCCCGCGCCGCCGACCCGGGCGCGACGCTCTGCTACAACGACTACAACGTCGAGAACCGGGCGCACGCCAAGACGCAGGCCGTCCTGCGCATGGTCCGGGACTTCAGGGCCCGGGGCGTGCCGATCGACTGCGTCGGCGTCCAGTCGCACTTCGCCGGCGGCAACCCGGTGCCGGCGGACTTCGAGGCCACGCTGCGCGACTTCGCCGCCCTCGGCGTGGACGTGCAGCTGACCGAGTTGGACGTGGAGGGCGCCGGCGCGACCCAGGCGCAGGGCTTCCGGCGGGTGGCGCAGGCGTGCCTGGCGGTGCCCCGGTGCACCGGCATCACGGTGTGGGGCATCCGCGACACCGACTCCTGGCGCGCGAGCGGCACCCCGCTGCTGTTCGACGGCGCGGGCGACCCGAAGCCCGCCTACCACGCCGTGCTCCACGCGCTCCACTGTGGACGGACGGGCTGACGGACCCGGGGGGCGGCGCCGTCGCGGAGCGACGGCCGGTCGGCCGGCGGTTTCCGGGTAGTGGGGGCACGGTCGCGGGATCGCCGGCAGACTGGCGCGCCCGTACCCGAAGGAGACCCGTGGCGAAGCTCGTCTACTCGATGATCACCTCGCTCGACGGCTACGCCGAGGCGGCGGAGGGCGGCCTCGGCACCGGCGCCGAGGACCCGGAGGTGCACACCTTCATCAACGACCTCTTCCGGCCCCTCGGCACGTACCTCTACGGCCGGCGGATGTACGAGACGATGGTCTACTGGGAGACCGCGCACGCCGAGCCCGACCAGCCGCCGCACATCCTCCAGTACGCCCGCGACTGGCAGGCCGCGGAGAAGGTCGTGTACTCCACGACGCTGGAGTCGGTGTCCAGTGCGAAGACCAGGATCGAGCGGACCTTCGACCCGGACGCGGTGCGCAGGCTCAAGGCCGAGGCGGAGGCCGACCTCAGCGTGGACGGCCCGACCCTCGCGGCCCAGGCGATCGCCGCCGGCCTGGTGGACGAGTACCACCTGTTCATCACCACGAGCGTGGTCGGCGGTGGCAAGCGGTTCTTCCCCGACGGCGTGCGCCTCGACCTCGACCTGGTCGAGGAGCGCGCCTTCGACAGCGGGCTGGTCTACGCGCGCTACCGGACCCGCTGAGCCGCACCGGCCGCGGGGCGCCGGTGGCACCGCCTGGCGGGTGCGCTCACCGCGGAACCGCGCCGGCGGGGTGTCCGCCCGCACGTACACCGGTGCCGAGGAGCGAACCGGCCCGAAGCCGCCGCCGTCACCGCAGAACTGCGCCGCGCGGGGCCGGGGGCGTGCCGGGAATCCCCCGTGCGGAGCACCGCGCGTCCGAATGCCCGCCGCGCACGGGTGCGGGGAGCGGCGGGGGAGTGGGCGCATCGGCGGTATCCGGAGCCCTCGCGGGACCGCCGGTGGGCGGAGTGGCCCAGCGGCCCGCGGGTCGCGGTAACGGCGCGTCCGGGCGCGCCGATGCCCGACGTGTGATCGGGGTGCCCGCTCCGCACGGAAGGCGACAACCATGCCGTTACCAGGCAGAGCCCACCGCGCCGCCGGCAGGCCGCTGAGACGACTGCTCGTGCTCGCCGTCGCCGCCCTCGCGCCGGCGCTGTCCGTCGTCCCGGCCGCGTCCGCCGAGGACACCCGCGTGCCGCGCCCCTTGACGTCCACAGTGGACGGATCGGGCACGGGTGGGCCGTCCGCGCAGGCCGCTCTGCTGAGCACGGAACCGGCCGCCGGCGCGGGCAGCGTGGGGTTGACCCCGACCGTGACCGCCACCTTCGACCGCACCGTCGCCGACCCGGACGTCCGCTTCACGCTCACCGGCCCGGCCGGCGCGGTCGAGGGCACGGCGACCCCCGCGAGCGGCCTGACCGCGCGGTTCACCCCCGCCGCGCCCCTCGACCCGGGCACCACCTACACCGCCTCCGTGCACGCCGACGGCACCGCGGCGACCTGGCAGTTCACCACCGGCAGCCCGCGCGCCGCCGACTGCCCGTGCTCCATCTGGGACGACTTCGCGGTCCCGGGCCGCCCGAGCACCGACGACCGCGACGCCGTGGAGCTGGGCGCGAAGGTCTACTTCACCGGCCGGGGCGAGGTGCTCGGCGTGCGGTTCTACAAGGGGCTGGGCAACACCGGCACGCACACCGGCTCGTTCTGGTCGGCCACCGGTCAGCGCCTCGCGACCGGCACGTTCACGGACGAGACGACCACCGGCTGGCAGACCCTGGTCTTCGCCACGCCCGTCGTCGTGGAGCCGAACCGGCCCTACGTCGTCTCCTACTTCGCGCCGCACGGCCACTACGCGATCGACGGGACGTTCTTCGGCAACTACGGCCGGACCGTCGGCCACGACCAGGTCTGGGCCGTCCCCGACACCACCGCCACGCCCAACGGCCTGTTCCGCTACGGCGGCGGCATGCCCGACAGCGGCTTCCACGCGTCGAACTACTGGGTCGACGTCCTCTATCGCCACGGCGCCGACGGCGACTACAGCCGCCCCGTGCTCGACGCGCGCACCCCCGCCCCGGACGCGACCGACGTGCCCCTGGACGGCGTGCTCACCCTCGACTTCGACGAGGCGATCGACCCCGCGTCGCCGAGGATCGTCCTGACGGACGAGGGCGGGGCCGAGCTGCACGGCACCGCCGCGGTGTCCGCCGACGGCAGGACGGTCACCTGGACGCCGGACGGCCCGCTCACGCCCGGCGCCCGCCACACCGCCTCCGCCCTGGTCGCCGACGTGCGCGGCAACGCCCTCGCCCGCGCCGAGACCTGGTCGTTCACCACCGCGCCCACCGCCGACTGCCCGTGCTCGCTGTTCAGCACCGCGACGGTCCCCGCGTTCCCGGCGAGCGCCGACCAGGGGCCGCTGGAGCTGGGCGTCCGCTTCGGCTCCGCCGCGGCCGGCGCGGTCACCGGCGTGCGGTTCTACAAGGGCGAGGCCAACACCGGCACGCACACCGGCTCGCTGTGGTCGGCGGACGGCGCCCTGCTCGCCACCGGCACGTTCACCGACGAGACCGTCACCGGCTGGCAGGAGCTGACCTTCGCGACCCCGGTGCCGATCGAGGCCAACCGGGTCTACGTGGCCTCCTACACCACCCCGAGCGGCCACCACGCCGTGGACCACGGCTACTTCGACCGCCGCCCCCGCGTCCTCTCCGCGCCGCTGTGGACCGCCGCCGGCCCGTACGCCAACGGCAGGTTCCGGCAGGGCGCTGGTTTCCCGACCAACTACTACGGCGGCAACAACTACTGGGTGGACGTCGTCTTCACCACCTCCTGAGGAGCCCTCCGGGGCACACCTCCCGGGCGCACCCTCCTGGGCGCACCCTCCTGGGCGCATCCTCCTGGGCGCACCCTCCCGGGCGTGCCGGGTAGCACGACGCCCCGCCCCGACGATCCACACCACGGGAACGACAACCGCCCGCCGCTCCAGAGGAGTCCGCATGTCCCGCTTACCCAGGCTGCTCGCGACCGCCGCCGTCGCGGCCCTGGTCCTGTCCGGCTCCGCCCAGGCGTACGACGACCCCGCACCGGACCGCGTCCCCGCCCACCACGCCGCACCCGCCGACGCGCCCGGCACCGCGCCCGCCGCCCCGACGCCCGAATCGCCGCTCGGCCCGCCCGGTCCGCGGACCGTCTCCTGCGCGGAGGGCTGCGAGTTCGTCACCAGACCCGCCCCGGAGGTCGCCGCCGAGGACGTGCGGCCCACCGAGGTCGGGGTGAGGACCGTCTTCGACCGGCCCGGCCACGTCCTCGGGGCCTCCCTGCTGCGCGGCCCCCACCGGGGCCCGATCACGCTGCGCCTGTGGCGGGACGGCGCCCTGCTGGCCGAACGCGCCTGGACCCACCCCGGTCGCATGGCGGAGATCTTCTTCGCCACCCCGGTGCCGGTCGAGGCCGGCCGCGAGTACGTCATCTCCTACTACACCCCGTACGGCGGCTACCTGACCTCGCCGGGTTACTACACCGCCCCGGTGACGTACGGCCCGTTCACCGCCCCGGTGGGCGCGGGCGTGCTGCACCACGGCGAGGGCGGCGGGTTTCCCACCGAGAACCACGGTGACAGCACCTACTGGATCAACCCGGAGTTCCGCGGCTGACCCCTCCGCGGGCAGGCCGAGCGGCCGTCCTCGCGGCTGTTACCGCTCGGTAAGGTGGCTGTCCACCCCCCGAAAGCAGCGGGTCCGTCCGGCGGTGCGGTGCGGCGTACGACCGGGGCCTCGGTTGTGCCACCGAATGGTTGTGATTTCTGTCACGCTGTTCGTTTCACGCGTGGTGCGTCCGTGTCCGCCGGGTAACGCCCCCGTGGCCTTCCGTGAAGTGTTTTCGCATCCACGCGGTGAACCGGCTGGTGAGCGCCGTCGCGTGGGAAAGCACCCGTTCGGCGTCCATTCACGTTAACGCGCGCCATGAGCGAAGGTTCGGGGCGTTGACGCGACGTACCGCACTCCCTTGACTACTCGACGTCATCGCCGGCCGGCTCGTGTCGATAGGGAGTTGCGGAACGGATGGATGTCTCCGAGCTGGTCGTCGCGGTCGACCCGATCCACCACCCGGCGCCCCGGCTGACCGCGGCCGCGGCCCGTGCGGGCGCGCTCGGCGTGCTGGAGCTGCCCGCGGGCGACTTGCGCGCCGCGACCGACGTGCTGGACCGAACCGCCCGGTGGACCACCGGGCGGTTCGGCGTCCGGGTCCGGCCCGGCTGCGCGGTGCCGGACCTGCCGGACGCCGCGGACACCGTGCTGCTGGCCGACCCGGCGCGCACCGCCCGCGACTTCCCCGACCGGCGGGTGCTGGTCGAGGTCGTCGACCTCGCCGAGGCCCGCGCCGCCGTCGACTCCGGCGCGGCGGGCCTGGTCGTGCGCGGTCGCGAGGCGGGCGGCCGGGTCGGCGGGCTGAGCACGTTCGTGCTGCTGCAACAGGTCCTGGCCGCGGTCGACGTGCCCGTGTGGGCGGCCGGCGGCATCGGCCCGCACACCGCCGCCGCGGCCGTCGCCGGCGGCGCGTCGGGCGTCGTGCTGGACACCCAGCTCGCCCTGTTCGCCGACGCCGGGCTGCCGGTGGAGCTGACCGCCGCGCTGGACGGCCTCGACGGCTCGGAAACCGTGCTGCACCAGGGCCACCGGGTGCTCAAGCGGCGCGGTCCGGGCGTGCCCGAACTGCCCGCCGACGACATCGCGGGCCAGGGGGAACCCCACTGGCTGGGACCCGACCTGCGCACCCAGTTCCCGCCCGTCGGCCAGGACGTGGCACTCGCCTCCGCGTTCGCCCGCCGCTGGCCCACGGCCGGCGCGGCCATCCGCGGCGTGCGGGACGCGGTGCTGGCCGCGATCGCCGACGACGCCGCCGTGCGCGTGCTCGGACCCGGCTCCACCGGCGCGCGGCACCTCGGCACGGCGCTGCCGGTCGTCCAGGGCCCCATGACCCGCGTCAGCGACCGCCCGGGGTTCGCCGCGGCCGTCGCGGACGGCGGCGGCCTGCCGTTCCTGGCGCTGGCGCTGTCCGGCCCCGGGCAGACCCGCGACCTGCTCACCCGCACCCGCGACGAGCTCGGCGACCGGCCGTGGGGCGTGGGCGTGCTCGGCTTCGCCGCCGAGGACGTCCGCGCCGCCCAGCTCGCCGTGGTCAAGGAGGTCCGGCCCACCCACGCGATCATCGCGGGTGGGCGGCCCGCGCAGGCCGCCGACCTGGAGGCCGCGGGCGTCTCGGCGTTCCTGCACGTGCCCTCGCCCGGCCTGCTGCGCCAGTTCCTCGCCGCCGGCGCGCGGAAGTTCGTCTTCGAGGGAGCCGAGTGCGGCGGCCACGTCGGTCCCCGCCACAGCTTCCCGCTGTGGGAGTCCCAGGTGGACGTCCTGCTCGACCACCTCGCCGCCGGCGGCGAGGCCGGGGAGCTGACCGTCCTGTTCGCGGGCGGCGTGCACGACGAGCGCTCGGCCGCCATGGTCGCCGCGCTCGCCACGCCCCTGGCGCGCGCCGGTGCGGGTGTCGGTGTGCTCATGGGCACCGCCTACCTGTTCACGGAGGAGGCCGTGGGCACCGGGGCGATCGGCCCCGTGTTCCAGCGGCACGTCGTCGACGCCGACCGCACCGACCTGCTGGAGACCGCGCCCGGCCACGCCACCCGGTGCGTGCGCAGCGGCTTCACCGGGGACTTCGCCGCGCTGCGCGACGACCTGCGCGCCGCCGGCGTGCCCGACCGCGAGGCGTGGGAACGCCTGGAGCGCTTCAACGTCGGCCGCCTGCGCGTGGCCAGCAAGGGCGTCGAGCGCGTCGGCGACGACCTGCGGCCCGTGCCGGTGGAGCGCCAGGCCGCCGAGGGCATGTTCATGGCCGGCGACGTCAGCGTGCTGCGCGACGCCGTCACCACGATCGCCGGGCTGCACGACTCCGTCGGCGCGGCGGCCGGCCAGTGGCTCGCGGAGCGGCTCACCGCGCTGCGCGCCGCCCTCGTCGCCCCCGAGCCGGAACCGGAACCCGCGCCGCTGCGGGTCGCGATCGTCGGCATGGCCTGCGTGTTCCCCGGCGCGACCGACCTGGCCTCGTTCTGGGCCAACGTGCTCTCCGGCGCGGACAGCGTCACCGAGGTCCCGGCCGAGCGGTGGGACCAGGAGCTGTACTACGACCCCGACGGCACCGGCGAGCGCACCCCGTCGCGCTGGGGCGGGTTCCTGCCGCGCATCCCGTTCGACCCGCTGGCCTACGGCATCCCGCCCGCGTCCCTCGGCGCGATCGAACCCGTGCAGCTGCTCGCGCTGGAGACCGCGCGCCGGGCGCTGGAGGACGCGGGCTACCCGCACACCGCCGCGGACCACCGCCGCACGTCCGTCGTGTTCGGCGCGGAGTCCGGCAGCGACCTGTCCAACGCCACCACCCTGCGCACCGTGCTGCCCGCCTACACCGGTGCCCTGCCGCCCGAGCTGGACGCCCAGCTGCCCCGGCTCACCGAGGACTCGTTCCCCGGCATGCTGGCCAACGTCATCGCGGGCCGCGTGGCCAACCGGCTCGACCTCGGCGGCGCGAACTACACCGTGGACGCGGCGTGCGCGTCGTCGCTGACCGCCGTCGACGTGGCCTGCAAGGAACTCGTCGCCGGCACCAGCGACCTGGTCGTGGCCGGCGGCGCGGACCTGCACAACGGCATCAACGACTACCTGCTGTTCTCGTCCGTGCACGCCCTCTCGCCCAGCGGCCGCTCGGCCACCTTCGACCGGTCGGCCGACGGCATCGCGCTCGGCGAGGGCGTGGCGTGCGTGGTGCTCAAGCGCCTCGACGACGCACTGCGCGACGGTGACCGGGTGTACGCGGTGGTCGACGGCGTCGGCAGCGCCAGCGACGGCCGGGCGCTCGGCCTGACCGCGCCGCGTCCCGAGGGGCAGCGCGCCGCGCTGGAGCGGGCCTACCGGATGGCCGGCGTGTCGCCCGCCCGGGTCGGGCTGGTCGAGGCGCACGGCACCGGCACCGTGGTCGGCGACCGGACCGAGCTGCGCACCCTCACCGAGGTGTTCACCGAGGCGGGTGCGGAGGCGGGGGCGTGCGCGCTGGGCTCGGTGAAGTCCCAGATCGGGCACACCAAGTGCGCCGCGGGGCTCGCCGGGCTGATCAAGGCGGCGCTGGCCGTGCACCACGGCGTGCGCCCGCCGACCCTGCACCTGCGCGAGCCGAACCCGGCGTGGGAGCCGGAGCGCAGCCCGTTCGCCTTCCACACCGCCGCCAGGCCGTGGGTCGCGCCACCCGCCGAACGGGTCGCGGGGGTCAGCGCGTTCGGGTTCGGCGGCACGAACTTCCACGTGGTGCTGCGCGCCCACGACCAGGCGCCCGCCGCGCACGCGCTGGACCGGTGGCCGGCGGAGCTGTTCCTGTTCCGGGGGACCGACCCGGCCGCCGCCGCGCGTGCCGCCGCCGCGGTGCTGGAACAGGTCGAGGCGACGCCGGCGGCGCGGTTGCGCGACTTCGCCCGCGGTGCGGCGACCAGGGCCGACGTGGCCGCGCTGCGCGGTGACCGGGTGTGGCTCGCCGTGGTGGCCGGCGACGTGGCGCAGCTGCGGGAACGGTTGCGGCTCGCCGTCTCCGGCGGCGCCGGGGACGGCGTGTTCACCGCCGACGTGGCCGGGACCGGGTCCGTCGCGTTCCTCTACCCGGGCCAGGGCAGCCAGCGGCCGGGGATGCTGGCCGACCTGCTCGTGGCGTTCCCCGAGCTGCACCGGTACCTGGAGCTGGGCGCGCGGTGGGCCGGTGCGCTCTACCCGCCCGCCGCGTTCGACCCGGCCGCCGAGGCCGCGCAGCGGGCCCGGATCACCGACACGGCCGTCGCGCAGCCCGCCCTCGGCGTGGTCGAACTCGCCGCCACCGACCTGCTCGCGTCGGTCGGCGTGCGGCCGGACGCTGTGGCCGGCCACAGCTACGGCGAACTGGTCGCGCTGGCCGCCGCCGGCGTGTTCGACCCGGCCGACCTGCTCGCCGCCAGCGCCGCCCGCGCCGAGGCGATCCTGGCGCAGGTCCGCGACGGCGACCCCGGCGCGATGGCCGCCGTGACCGCCCCGGCCGACGAGGTCGAGGCCGTGCTGGCCGCCGCCGACCTGCCCGTGGTCGCGGCCAACCGGAACTCGCCGAAGCAGACCGTCGTGTCCGGGCCCACCGACGCCGTCGCCGCCGCCGTGCGGGCGCTGCGCGACGCCGGGCACCCGGCCAAACCGCTGCCGGTGGCGTGCGCGTTCCACAGCCCGCTGGTGGCGGGCGCGGGCGCGGTGTTCCGGCGGGTGCTCGACGCGATGCCGCTGCGCGCGCCGTCCCTGCCGGTGTGGGCCAACCGCACCGCCGCGACCTACCCGGCCTCCGCCGACGCCGTGCGCGACGGGCTGGCCGCGCAGATCGGCGCGCCCGTCCGCTTCGCCGAGCAGGTCCTGGCCATGCACGACGCCGGCGTGCGCGTGTTCGTCGAGGTCGGTCCCGGTCGCGTGCTCAGCGGTCTGGTACCCGCCGTGCTCGGCGACCGCCCGCACCGGGTGGTGCACCTCGGCGAGGGCCTGCCCGGTCTCCTCACCGCCCTGGCGCGACTCGCGGTCGCCGGGGTGGACGTGCGGACCGGCCCGCTGGTGCGCGGCCGGGACGCCGCGGACCCGTCCGCCGTGCCCGCGTCGCCGGGGTGGACCGTCGACGGCCACCTCGTGCGGCGCGCGGACGGCGCCATCCAGCCCGGCGCGCTGCGCCCCGCCCGACGCATCACGGAGCCGATCGTGTCCCAGCACCCCGCCACCCCCGTGTCCTCCGACGCGCTGGTCGCCGACTTCCTGCGCACCAGCCGCGAGATGATCGCCGCTCAGCGCGACGTGCTGATGACCTACTTCGGCGCGACCGGGGCGGTCGGCACGGTGGCGGCGCCGCCCGTCGCGCCCGCGGTGGTGCGGGCGGTCGCCGCGCCCGTGGTCGACGCCGTCCCGACCGCGGCGCCGGCGCCGGTCGCCGCGGACGTGCTGCGGACCGTGGTCGAGGTGGTGGCCGAGCGCACCGGCTACCCGGTGGAGATGGTCGAACCCGGCCTGGACCTGGAGGCCGACCTCAGCGTCGACTCGATCAAGCGCGCCGAGATCGCGGGTGAGATCGCCACCCGCCTCGGGCTCGACGCGGGCGCGGGTGAGGCCCTGGAGGCGCTCAGCGCCGCCCGCACCGCCGCCGCCATCGCGGACCTGATCGAGCAGCGTCGCGGGGGAGCGCCCGGACCCGCCGAGTCCGCCGCACCCGAACCGGGAGCCGCCGAACCGGGAGCCGCCGAACCGGTGGCCGCGCCGCTGGTCGTCGCCCCGCGTCGGCTGGTGTTCCGGGAGCACGACCTCCCCGCGCCCACCTCGGACGCGCGCGGCACCCGGGTCGTGGTCGTCGGCGCGCCGGACGAGGCCGTGACCTCCGCGCTGATCGCCGCCGGCGTCGAGATCGGCCTGGAGGTCGCGGGCACGTTCGTGATCCACCTGGGCGCGCTCGACGCCGGCGAGTCGCTGCTGCCGGAGGAGTTCCCGAACATCCAGTCCCTGCTCGCCGCCGGGCCGCGCGGCCTGCTCGCCGTGGACCGGCGCGAGGTCGGCGCCGTGACCGGGTTGCGCGGGTTCTTCCGCACCCTGGACCGCGAGTACCCGGACCTGGCCACCACGCTCGTCGAGGTCCCGGCCGACGCCGGACCGGACGCCGTGGCCGCCGCGCTGCTCGCCGAACTCGCCGCCGCCGACCACGAACCCGTCGTGCTCGCCGGTCCCGGCACGCGGCGCGGCCTGCGGCTGACCGAGACCGACCTCGGGCCGGTGGCCGCCGCGGGCGCCGGACCCGCCGGCGACGGCGCGGCGGAGGCCGAGGCCGCCGGGCTGGACCGCGACGCCGTGGTGCTGCTCGCCGGCGGCGCGCGCGGCATCACCGCCCGGTTCGCCCGCACCCTCGCGGCGGCGGGCCGCTGCCGGCTGGAACTGCTCGGCCGCACCCCCGCGCCGCTCGGCCCGGAGGAACCCGACCTGGCCGCCGCGACCGACCGGGCCGGGCTGCGCGCCGCGTTCCTCGCCCGCGGCCTGACCTCGCCCGCCGAGGTCGAGCGGGCGGTGTCCGCGACCCTCGTCGAGCGCGAGGTCCGCACCACGCTGGCCGACCTGGGCGACCTCGCCCGCTACCACGCGGTGGACGTGCTCGACGCGGAAGCGGTGCGCGCCACCGTGAAGCGGGTGCACGACGAGCACGGCCGGCTCGACGCCGTGGTGTACGCGGCGGGCGTGATCGAGGACAAGCTGGTGGCGGACAAGTCGGTCGAGTCGTTCCGGCGCGTGTTCGGCACCAAGGTGGACGGTGCGCGCACCCTGCTCGACGCGGTCGACGCGCTGCCCGCCGGACCCCGGTACGCGGTGCTGTTCGGCAGCATCGCCGCCGCCCTGGGCAACCGGGGCCAGTGCGACTACGCCGCCGCCAACGACGCGCTGGAGGAACTGGGCCGCCGCTGGTCCAGGCCCGGCCGGCGTGGCCTGACCGTCCACTGGGGACCGTGGGCGGGCGGCGGCATGGTCTCGCCCGAGCTGGCCCGCTCCTACGCCGCGCGCGGCGTCGCGCTGATCGACCCCGAGGAGGGGCCGCTCAGCCTGCTGCGCGAACTGGCCTGGGGACCGGCCGACGTGCACGCCGTCGTCAGCTCCGCGTCCGGCTGGTGACCCCGGTGACGCCGGTCGCCATCGTCGGCATGGCGGTGCTGTTCCCGGGCGCGGCCGACCTGGACGCCTTCTGGCGCAACATCTCCGGCGGCGTGGACGCCATCACCGACGTGCCCGCCGACCGGTGGGACGCCCGGTTCCACGACCCCGCCGAGCGCCGCGCCGATCGCGTCTACACGCGGCGCGGCGGGTTCGTCGAGGCGTCGGTGGACGCGGCCGGGTTCGGCGTGATGCCCGCGTCCGTGCCCGGCACCGAACCCGACCAGCTGATCGCGTTGCAGGTGGCGGCGGACGCGGTGGCCGACGCGGGCGGCGACGCCGTGCTGCCCGGGGACCGGCGGCGCGTCGGCGTGATCCTCGGGCGCGGCGGCTACCTCACGCCGGGCCTGGTGCGGCTGGACCAGCGCGTCCGCACCGCCAACCAGGTCGTGCGCACGCTGCGCGACCTCGTGCCCGAGCTGGACGACGACCGGCTGGAGCGGGTGCGGGCCGCGTTCGCCGACCAGCTGGGGCCCGAGGCCCCCGAGTCGGCCATCGGCCTGGTGCCCAACCTCGCCGCCTCCCGCGTCGCCAACCGGCTCGACCTGCGCGGACCCGCCTACACGGTGGACGCGGCGTGCGCGTCGTCGCTGGTGGCCGTGGACCACGCGGTGCGCGAGCTGGACGGCGGCCGGTGCGACGTCGTCCTCGCGGGCGGCGTGCACCACTGCCACGACATCACGCTGTGGAGCGTGTTCAGCCAGCTCGGCGCGCTGTCGCGCAGCGGGCGCATCCGGCCGTTCCACCGCGACGCGGACGGCGTGCTGATCGGCGAGGGCACCGGCGTGGTCGTGCTCAAGCGGCTGGCCGACGCCGAGCGCGACGGCGATCGGGTCTACGCGGTGGTCGACGGCACCGGCGTGGCCAGCGACGGCCGGTCGGCGAGCCTGCTCAACCCCGACCCCGGCGGTCAGGCGCGCGCCGTGCGGCAGGCGTGGGAGGCGGCGGGCCTCGACCCGCGCGACCCCGACGCGCTCGGCCTGCTGGAGGCGCACGGCACCGGCACCCCGGCGGGCGACGGGGCCGAGCTGCGCACGCTGGCCGAGGTGTTCGGCCCGGCGACCGGACCGCGCGCCGCCCTGGGCTCGGTCAAGTCGATGATCGGCCACACCATGCCCGCCGCGGGCGTCGCGGGGCTGGTCAAGGCCGCGCTCGCCCTGCACCACGGCGTGCTGCCGCCCACCCTGCACTGCGACGACCCGCACCCGGCGCTCGCCGACACCCGCTTCGCGCCGCTGGCGCGGGCCGTGCCGTGGGAGCGCCCGGACAGCGGCGCGCCCCGCCGGGCGGGGGTCAACGCGTTCGGGTTCGGCGGCATCAACGCCCACGTCGTGCTGCGCGAACCCGCCACCCGCGCCACCCCGGTCGTGGTGCGCGAACCGACCAGGGTGCTGCGGCTGGCCGCCGCGACCCCCGCCGCCCTGCTGGACCTGATCACCGACCACCCCGCCGGCCTGGACGAGCGCGCCGACGTGCGCGAACCCGTGCGGCTGGGGATCGTCGACCCGACGCCGCGCAAGCTGGCCCTGGCGCGCAAGGCGGTGGCCAGGGGCGTGCCGTGGCGCGGGCGCGGCGACGTGTGGTTCAGCCCCGCGCCGCTCGGCGGGCGCACCGCGTTCCTGTTCCCCGGCCTGGAGGCCGAGTTCGAACCGCGGGTCGCCGACGTCGCCGCCCGGTTCGGGCTGCCCTGGACCCAGGGCGACGTGCGCGTCGGCGACGTCGGCCGGCACGGCGCGGCCGTGTTCCAGGTCGGCCGGCTGCTCGACGCGGCGCTGCGGCGGCTCGGCGTCGTGCCCGACGCGGTCGCCGGGCACAGCGTGGGGGAGTGGACCGCGATGGCGGCGGGCGGCATCCACGCCGCCGACGAGGTGGACGCCTTCCTCGCCGCGTTCGACCCCCAGGCGCTGCGCGTGCCCGGCCTGGTGTTCGCGGTCGTCGGCACGTCCGCCGACCGCGTCACCGCCGCGCTCGCCGACCACCCGGACGTGGTGCTCTCCCACGACAACGCCCCCAACCAGGCCATGGTGTGCGGCCCGGAGGCGGAGGTCGACGCGGTGGTGCGCCGGTTCCGGGCGGAGGCGGTGATCAGCCGCGTGCTGCCGTTCCGGTCCGGGTTCCACACGCCGATGCTCGCGCCCTACCTCGCCCCGATCCGCGACGCCGCCCAGCGCTACGCCCTGCACCGGCCGACGACGCCGGTGTGGTCGGCCACCACCGCCGCCCCGTTCCCGGACGACCCCGACGCGGTGCGCCGGCTGTTCGTCCGCCACCTGCTCGAACCGGTCCGCTTCCGGCCCCTGACGCGGGCCCTGCACGCCGCCGGGTTCCGCACGTTCGTGCAGCTCGGCGCGGGACAGCTCGGATCGCTGGTCGGCGACACCCTCGCCGACGAGGAGCACCTGGTGGTCTCCGCGCACGGCGGCCTGGCCCAGCTGCGGCGCGTGGTGACCGCACTGTGGGCGCACGGACGCCCCGCCGACGCCGGCCCCCTGCTGCCGCGCGCCACCGGGACCACCCGGACCCGCCTGGAGCTGGGGAACCCGCTGGTGACCCTGCCCGCCACCGAGCGGATCACCCTGCCCACCGCCCCCTCCGCCGTCCCGGACACCCTCGCCGGCCTCACCCGCGACCCGATCGCCGCGGAGCTGTCCGCCCTGCTGCGGGACACCGCCGGGCTGGCGGCCGACCTGCTCACCGCCCGCACCGCCACCGCGGTCCGGACCGCCGCCCCGGCCCCTCCTGCGGTCACCGCCCCGCGGGTGCTGCGGATCGACCTGGCGGACATGCCGTACCTGCGCGACCACTGCTTCTTCCGCCAGCGCCCCGGCTGGCCCGACGACGCCGACCGCTGGCCGGTCGTCCCCGCCACCACGGTCGTCGCGCACCTGATGTCCATCGCCGAGAACGCCGCCCCCGGCGCCCGCGCCACCGCCGTGCACGACGTGCGGCTGCTCAAGTGGATCACCGCCACCCCCGCCGCGGACATCCCGGTCACCGTCCACCGCCGCACCCCCACCGAGGTCGAGGTGGGCCTGACCGGCTTCTCCCAGGCCACCGTCACGCTCGCCGACCACTACCCGCCACCGCCGCCGCGCTGGCCCGCCGACGAACCCGAGCGCGTGCCCGACCTGCGCGCCCGCCAGCTCTACGACGAGCGCTGGATGTTCCACGGCCCCCTGTTCCAGGGCGTCACCGGGCTGACCGCGATCGGCGAGCGGCACGTGCGCGGCACGCTGGCCGCCCTGCCCGCGCCCGGCGCGCTGCTGGACAACGTCGGCCAGCTGTTGGGCTACTGGGTGATGGCCGTCCTGCCGGACCGCACCACGGTGTTCCCGGTCCGCTTCGACCGCATCGCGTTCCACGGCCCGCCGCCCCCCGCGCACGCCGAACTGCACTGCCACGTCCGGATCACCGCCGTCACCGGCACCGCGGTCACCGCCGACGTCCAGCTCTCCCTCGGCGACCGGGTCTGGGTGGAGATCACCGGCTGGACCGACCGCCGCTTCGACACCGACCCCAACATCCGCGCGGTGGACCGGTTCCCCGGCGCGCACACCCTGTCCACCCTGCACGACGAGGGCTGGGCCGAGGTGCACGAGCGCTGGCCCGACCTGGCCACCCGCGAGCTGGTCATGCGCAACGTCCTGGGCGGCGTCGAGCGCACCGCCTACGACACCCGCCCGCCGAACGCGAAGCGCGGCTGGCTGCTCGGCCGCATCGCCGCCAAGGACGCCGCCCGCGCGCTGCTGTGGCGCGAGGGCGAGGGCGACGTCTACCCCGCCGAGGTCGCGGTCGACGACGTCGGGGGCCGGCCGCGGCTGCGGGGCGTGCACGGGCGCGACGTGACCGGCGTCCACGTGGACCTCGCCCACCACGCCGAGATCGGCGTCGCCATCGCCCGGCGCGGCCCGTGCGCCATCGAGGTCCGGGAAGGCGGTGCGCGGGAAGCCGGCGCACGGGAAGCCATCGCCCGGCACGAGGCCGCGCTCGCCGCGGTCGCCAAGCTCGTCGCCGCGCCGGGTCGGGTGGTGGCCGAGGGCGACGACCACCTGATCGTCGCCGCCGGGGGCCGGGAGCACGTCGTGCGGGTGCGGACCACCGCCAACCCGCCCGGCCTGCCCGCACGGGAGTACGTGGTCGCGTGGACCGCGCAGCAACCAGGAGAGGGATCATGAACACCGACACGACCGCTGACCCGACCACCGTGCTCGCCGACATCACCGGGATGCTGCGCGAGCTGCTGGAGGAGCACGGCCTGCCGGACGCCGACATCACCCGCGACTCCACCTTCCACGGCGACCTGGAGCTGGAGAGCATCGACCTGGTGACGCTCTCGGCGTCGCTGCGCGAGCACTACGGCGACCGGGTCAACTTCGCCGAGTTCGTCGCCGACCTGGAGCTGGACGAGATCATCGGCCTCACCGTCGGCGAGCTGGTCGACCACGTGGTCGCCTCCCTGCGGGCCGCGTGATGGCCAAGCTCCGCACCGGTGACGTCACCACGCACGTGCAGCGGTTGCCCGCCGCCGGCGGCAACCCGACCGCGCCGCTGGTGGTGTTCGTGCACGGCCTGCTCACCGACAGCCTGGCCAGCTACTACTTCACCGTCGGCCCGCAGGTCGCGGCGGCCGGCGCGGACGTGGTCATGTACGACCTGCGCGGCCACGGCCGCAGCGACCGCCCGGCCACCGGCTACCGGCTGGAGCACTTCGTCGACGACCTCGCGCACCTGCTCGACGCCCTCGGCGAGACCCGGCCCGCGCACGTGGTCGGCAACTCCTTCGGCGGCACGGTCGCGGCCGGCCTGGCCGCCTGGCACCCCGGGCTGGTCGCCACCGTCACCATGATCGAGTCCGAGCCGCCGGTGGCCGCGTGGACCCGGCACATGGCCGACGGCCTCGCCGACGCCCGGGACCGCCTGGCGCGCGAGGAAGTCATCGGCTGGATCGAGGCCAACCACGGCGCGCACACCGCGAAGCTGTCCCGGGGCGCGAGCCGCATCCTCCAGACCACCACCCTGGCCGAGGACGTGCCGCGCAGCCGGGTGGTCGACGACGACCTGAGCGCGCTCACCCGCCCGCTGCTGGCCGTGTTCGGCGACGAGTCCGGCCTGTGCGAGCAGGCGCCGGGGCTGGAGGCCGCGCTCGCCGACTGCCGCACCGTCGTGCTGCCCGACCAGGGCCACTCGGTGCTGGTGGAACGGCCGCACGAGACGCGCGAGCTGCTGCTGGACTGGGTGCGCGCCCACCACGCCCCGGCGGTGGCGCCCCGGTGAGCCGCTTCCTGTTCGTCGTGCCCCCGCTGGTCGGCCACGTCAACCCGCTCGCGGCGGTCGCGGCGGAGCTGACCGCGCGCGGCCACGACGTCGCCTGGGCCGGGCACGCCGAGCTGCTGCGCCGGCTGCTCGGACCGGGCGCGCGGGTGCACGACTGCGCCCTGCCGCCCACCGACCTGCTGCACCGGCCGCCGGAGCTGACCGGCCCGGCCGCGTTCCGGTTCCTGTGGCGGGACTTCTTCGTGCCGCTGGCCGACGCCATGGCCCCCGACGTGGCCGCCGCGGTCGAGCGGGAGCGGCCCGACCTCGTCGTGGCCGACCAGCACGCGGTCGCCGGCTCACTGGTCGCCGAACGCCTCGGCGTGCCGTGCGCGACCTCGGCCAGCACCTCCGCCGAGCTGGTCGACCCGCTGGCCGGGCTGCCCAAGGTCGCCGCCTGGCTCACCGACCTGCTCACCGACCTGCGCCGCCGGATCGGCGACCCCGCCGCCGCGCACGACCCGCGCCACCCGCCCGCCGGCGTGGTCGCGTTCACCACCCGCGACCTCGTCGGGGACGTGCCCCTGCCCGCCGGCGTGCGGCTGGTCGGCCCGGCCGTCACGTCCCGGCCGCCGGTCGGCTTCCCCTGGGACCGGCTCGACCCGCACCGCCGCGCGGTGCTGGTCAGCCTGGGCACCGCCAACGTCGACGCGGGCGCCCGGTTCCTGCGCGAGGCGGTGGCCGCGCTGGCCGCCCGACCGCACGTGCAGGGCGTCGTGGCGGACCCCGGCGGCGTGCTGGGCGACGTGCCCGGCGCGCTGGTGCTGCCGCACGTGCCGCAGTGGGACCTGCTGGCCCGCTGCGCCGCCGTGGTGTGCCACTCCGGGCACAACACGGTGTGCGAGTCCCTGTGGCACGGCGTGCCGCTCGTGCTCGCGCCCATCCGCGACGACCAGCCGGTGGTGGCGGCCCAGGTCGTCGCGGCGGGCGCGGGCGTGCGGGTGCGCTTCGGCCGGGTCACCGCCGCCGCGCTGGGCGCGGCCCTGGACGCGGTGCTCGACCCCGCGTCCGGCCACCTCGACGCCGCGCGGGCGCTCGCCCGGTCCTTCCGCGCCGCCGGCGGCGCGCCCGCCGCCGCCGACCACCTGGTCGCGGTGGCCGCGCGCACGCCCGCCACCGCCTGAGCCCGCCCCCCGCCCGATTCGGCTACCGCCTTGGGGAACACCATGACGACCAGTCCCGCGCCCGGTCCCCTCCGGGTGCTGCTCGACCACGCCCGCCCGCACCGCGCCGTGCTGGCCGGCAGCCTGCTCCTGGTGCTCGCGGCCGGCGCGTCCGGTCTGGTGCAGCCGCTGGTGGCGCGGGACGTGCTGGAGGCCCTGGGCACCGGTGGGTCCGTGCTGGAACCGGTGCTGCTGCTGGCCGGGCTGGTGGTGCTCGGCGCGGCGCTCACCGGGGTGCAGTCGTGGTGGCAGCAGCGCACCGCCGAGCACGTCGTCCGCCAGGTCCGCCGCGACCTGGTGTTCCGGCTGGTCCGGCTGCGCGTGCCCGAGCTGGACCGCCGCCCGCCCGGCGACCTGACCGCCCGGGTGACGTCCGACAGCACCCTGCTCCAGAACGCCGCCACCGAAGGGCTGGTGCTGGTCGCCAACGGCCTGCTGACCACGCTCGGCGCGGTCGTGCTGATGGGCGTGGTGCACCTCGGACTGCTCGCCGTCACCGCCGGCGTGATCGTCGCGGTCGCGCTGGTGCTGCTGGTGGTGCTGCCCCGCATCCGGCTCGCCGTGGCACGGGCGCAGGCGGCCGTGGGCGCGGTCGGCGCGGCGCTGGACCGGGCGCTCGGCGCGGCCCGCACGGTCAAGGCCAACGGCGCCGAGGCCCGCGAGACCGCCCTGGCCGGCGCGGCCGTGGACGAGGCGCACGCCGCCGGGCTGGTCGGCGCGCGCTACGCGGCCGTGGTCAAGGTGCTGACCGGAGTGGCGATCCAGGGCGCGTTCCTGGGCGTGCTCGGCGTGGGCGGGGCGCTGGTCGCGGCGGGGGAGATGACCGCGCCGGAGCTGATCGCGTTCCTGCTCTACGTCTTCTACCTGGCTTCACCCATCGGCTCGCTCGCCGCCGGCATGGGGATGCTCCAGCAGGGCCTGGGCGCGGTCGGCCGGATCGACGAGGTGCGGCGGATGCCCGTGGAGGAGGACGTGGACCTCGTCGTGCCCGCACCGCGCGGTCCGGCGCCCGCGGTGGAGTTCGACGGCGTCGAGTTCGCCTACCCCGGTCGCGGCCCCGCGCTGCGCGGTGTCTCCTGGACCGCGGAGCCCGGCACGCGCACCGCCCTGGTCGGCCTGTCCGGCGCGGGCAAGACGACGATGTTCGCGCTGCTGCAACGGTTCTACGAGCCGACCGCGGGGACGATCCGGGTGGGCGGCGTCGACATCTCGACCACGTCGCGCGCCGAACTGCGCCGCCTCATCGCCTACGTGGAGCAGGACTCGCCGGTCATGGCGGGCACCCTGCGGGAGAACCTGCTCTACGCCGCCCCGGACGCCGCCGCCGAGGACATCGTGGAGGCGCTGCGGGTGACCCGGCTCCTCGGGTTCGTCGACCGGCTCGACGCGGGCCTGGACACCGAGGTCGGCGCGCGCGGCGTGACGCTGTCCGGCGGCGAGCGCCAGCGGTTGGCCATCGCGCGGGCCCTGCTGCGCAAACCCCGCGTGCTGCTGCTCGACGAGGCCACCGCCCAGCTCGACGCCCGCAACGAGAACGCGCTGCGCGAGGCGGTGGAGCAGGTCGCGCGCGGCTGCACGGTCATCCTGATCGCGCACCGGCTGTCCACAGTGACCGACGCAGACCGGATCGTGGTGCTGGAGCACGGCGCGGTGCGCGCCCGGGGCACGCACGACGAGCTGGTCGAGCGGGACGAGCTGTACCGGGAGCTGGCCGCCACCCAGCTGCTGGTCCCGGCGGCCCCCGGTGCCTGACGCGGAACGGGGCGCCCGCCGCGCGCGGGCGCCCCGCCGACGTCCGTCAGGCCACGCCCCGCACACCCGCGGTCAGCGAGTTGAGGGCGGCGTAGTAGCCGTCGCGGTGGCCCGCCGCGTTCGGGTGGTACGACTCGTTGATCTTGTCCCACTCCAGGCTGGTCAACCACTTGGTGCCGCTGGAGCACAGGGTGTGCGGGTCGAAGATCGGCCGGGCGTCGAGGAACGTGAAGCCCGCCTCGGCGGCGCGCTGCGCCATGACCGCCGCCAGGGTGTCGGCGGCCGAGTTCAGCGCGTTGCGCTCGGTGTCGCTGAGGCCGAAGATGCCGCAGTTGCCCCGGATCGTGTAGATCCGGGGGTAGCCGACCACGATGACCCGCGCCGACGGGGCCTTCGCCCGCACCGCCGCGTACACCTGGGCCAGGGCGGGGGAGAGGTAGGCGTTGGCCGCCTGCTTGGCCAGCTCCACGCCGTTGACGCAGTCGCGGTCGTCGATGGTGAGGATGCAGTTGGTGAGCACGTCGACGAAGCCGACGTCGTTGCCGCCGACCTGGATGGTGACCAGCGTGGTGTCCGCCGTCAGCAGCGGGACCTGGTCGGTGAGCACGTCGGCGGTCTTGGCGCCGGAGCAGGCCGCCTCCACGAACGCCACCGACGGGTGGGACGCCGCCCACAGGCGGGTGTAGGTCAGCGGCCCGCGTCGGCAGGCGTCGTTGGGGTTGTCGTAGGTGCGGGTGCCGGGGGCGGTGGTGTACGAGTCGCCGATGGCGACGTACTTGCCCGCCAGGGGCGCCGCCTGCGCCGGCGCGGCGAGGACCGCGGTGGCGAAAAGCGCCGCCAGTACGGGGAACAGGGCCCGTGGTGCGCGCATGGATCTCGTCTCCGGGGGAGTCGGGGGAGCGGACTCCACCATGCGTAACAGGTGATCTTGTGGGTGAATACCTCACCACGGGTGCTAACACGTAACTTATTCACATTACCTGCGGACTTCGGCCCCGGAAGGCGCACGCCACTGCGACCGCCGGCCCAACAACCCCGCCCGGCGTGCTCACTTGTGGCACGACCGGCGGGCGCCGGGCGGCGTAGAACACAGGCTCCGGTTCCCGTGAAGGAGTCGCCATGCGTGTCCTGTTCACCTCAACCCCGACGTCCGGTCACCTGCACCCCCTCGTCCCGCTCGCCACCGCGCTGCGCGACCGCGGCCACGAGGTCGCGTTCGCCTGCGCCGCCAACCTCCTCGACGACGTGCGCTCCCTCGGGTTCGCCGGCTTCGCCGCCGGGCTGAGCCGCGACGGGGACGGCGACGAGGAGTTCACCGCCGTGAAGGCGGGGGCGAAGGGCCTGACGCCGGGCGTGGAGATGGACCGGCTCGCCATCGCCCGCGTGATGTACGGCGTGCGCGCCCGGCGCACCGCGGCGGACCTGGTCCCGATCTGCCGGGAGTGGCGGCCGGACGTCCTGGTGCGCGACAGCTACGAGCCCGCCGCCGCGGCCGTCGGCGAGCTGCTCGACGTCCCGTGCGCCTCGGTCGACATCACGCCGCTCTACGACACGACGCCGCTGATGGGCGACATCGCCGAGGAGATGGACCGGCTGCGCGCCGACGTCGGCCTGCCGCCGGGGGACGGCGTGGGCATGCTGCACCGGTACCTGCACCTGTGCTTCGCGCTGCCGCGCCTGCTCGACCCCGCCCGGCCGATGCCCCCGATCACCCACCACCTGCGGGACGGCCTGTTCGACAACCTGGGCGACCAGCGGCTGCCGCCGCACCTGGAGCACCTGGGGGAGCGGCCACTGGTGTACGTCTCGTTCGGCACCGTGGCGATCCGCTTCTACCCCGGCGCCTACCCCGGGCTGATGGGGACGGTCCTCGACGGCCTGGCCGACCTCGACGCCGACGTGGTCGCCACCGTCGGCCACGACCGCGACCCCGCCGACCTGGGACCGCGGCCGGCGAACGTCCACGTCGAGCGCTACCTGCCGCAGTCGCTGCTGCTCTCGCGGTGCTCGGCGGTGGTGAACCACGGCGGTTTCAACACGATGACGGGGGCGATGGTCACCGGTCTGCCCCAGGTCAGCATCCCGCTGCTGACCGACGACCACGACAACGCCCGCCGGTTCGCCGCACTCGGCCTGACCAGGGCGCTGGACGCGGCCACCACCACCCCGGCGGAGGTTCGGTCCGCCGTGCTCGGCGTCCTGGGCGACCAGGCCATGCGCGCCGACATCGGGAAGGCCCGCGCCGAGATGGCGGAGCTGCCGGGCCCCGACCACGCGGTGGACCTGCTGGAGCGGCTGGCGCGGGAACGCGTCCCGCTGCGGCCCGGCTCGTGACGCGGTGCCGGTGCCCGCCGCGCGGCGGGCACCGGCACCGCTCCGATCAGGCGGACTCGCCGGCCCGCGTCTCCCGCACCGCGGGCTCCCCGTCGGTGGCCTCCCCGTCGGTGGCCTTCCCGTCGGCGGGCTTCCCGTCGACGGCCCTGGCCGCCTCGGCCTCGGCCACGAGCGGCGCGACGTGGCGCTTGCGCAGCAGGGCCGCGAACACCACCGCGCCCACCGCGAGCAGCACCGCGCCGCCGACGAAGGCCACGTTGAACCCGGCGACCTGCGCGTCGGGCAGCGGCAGCGGCGAGGGGCCGCCGAGGGCCTCCTCGGTGCGGTTGGCCGCCAGCACGGCCAGCACCGCCAGGCCGATCGCGCCACCGATCTGCTGCACGGTCTGGTAGATGCCCGACGCGAGGCCCGAGTCCGCCTCGGGGACGCCGGACGTCGCCAGGAACGTGATCGGCACGAAGGCGATGCCCAGGCCGATCGACAGGCACAGCAGGCCGGGCAGCAGGTCCGCGGCGTAGGTCGACTGCGCCGTGATGCGCGACAGCAGCAGCATGCCGACCGTGGCCAGGCCCAGACCGCCCGCACCGGTGACGACGTGGCCGATCTTGCGCGTCAGGGCGTCCGCGACGGTGGCGCCGACCATCACGCCCATCGCGGCGGGCAGGAACGCCAGGCCGCCCTTGATGGGTCCGTAGCCCAGGATGCCCTGGAGGTACAGCGCGGAGAAGAAGAACATCGTGAAGATGCCGGAGGTCAGGAAGATCAGCGTCGCGTTGGCCACGGCCAGCGTGCGGATGCGCAGCACGCTCAGGCGCATCAGCGGGAACTTGCTGCGGGACTCGATGACCGCGAACGCCACCAGCAGGGCCACGCCGAGCCCGAGCAGGCCCAGCACGACGGGCGAGGTCCAGCCCCACGCCTGCGCGTTGCTCAGCGTCCACACGAGCAGCACGAGACCGCCGGTCACGGTCAGCGCGCCCGCGAGGTCGAAGCTCCGGTGCGGCAGTTCCTCGCGCGAGTTCGACACCGCGCGCATCGCGAGCACCAGGGCCGTCACGCCGAACGGCACGTTGATGAAGAAGATCCAGTGCCACGACAGCAGACCCGTCAGCAGGCCGCCGATCAGCAGGCCGAACGCGCTGCCGCCGGCGCCGATGGCGCTCCAGACGCCCAGCGCCTTGGTCCGCTCGGACGGGTCGTTGAACGCGGTCGTCAGGATCGACAGCGCCGAGGGCGCGATCAGCGCGCCGCCGAGGCCCTGGAGGCCGCGCCCGATGGTGAGGACCTCCGCCGAGGTGGCGAGGCCGCTCAGCGCCGAGGCGACGGTGAACAGCACGACACCCGCGATGAACACGGTCTTGCGGCCGACGAGGTCGGCGAGCCGGCCGCCGAGCAGCAGGAAGCCGCCGAAGACGAGCGCGTAGGCGTTCACGACCCACTGGAGCGCGGCGGGCGTCATGCCCAGCTCGCGCTCGATCGACGGCAGCGCCACGTTCACCACGGTGGCGTCCAGCGCGACGACGAAGTAGGCCAGGCAGACGATGACGAGGACGAGCCAGCGGTTCCCGGACGCGCCTCCTCCGGAGGCGGGCTGGCTGTCAAGACCCGGAGATGCGGTCATTGCTGAACTCCTGGAGAGACGGGGGATTCACCGTAGCAGTTAAGCGGACCAGCGGGTCCGTTTAACGGCGCTGCCGGTCGATCCTCCAGGAGGGGACGCCCCCGGGGCTGCGCAGAACAGCGCACCGGGGGGAACGACGTGGACCGCCGGGCGGTCCCTCAGCGGGCGGAGCGCATCGCGGTGTCGAGGTCCGCGGCGGTGGGGGCCGGGCCGGGCAGTTCGCCACCGACCGGTTCGCCACCGGGCAGTTCGCCAGCGGGCAGGCCGTCACCCGGGCGCAGCCCGTCCACGACGACGCGCAGGTAGCGCCGCCAGGCGTCGGGCCCGAGGGCGCCCAACTGGCGCGCGGTCCCGGCCACCGCGCCCGCCAGCACCACCACGTCCACCGCCGTCACGCCCGCGCGCAGCCGGCCGGCCTCGCGGGCCGGTCCGACGACCGAGTCGACGGCCTCGACCACCGCCGTCATCGCGGCCCGGATCTCCGGGTGCGCCCGCACCTGGTCGCCCAGCGCCTCCGCCACCCCCCGATCCGCCACGAGCAGTTCCACGTACCGCTCCAGGAACCGCAGCAGGGCCGCCGCGGGCGACTCGCCGCCGGCCGGCGGAGCGGTCCCGGCCGCCAGTTCGGACAGGCGCGCCGCGACCACCGCGGCCACCAGGTCTTCCTTGGTGCGGAAGCACCGGAACGCCGTGCCCTTGCCGAGGCCGACCTCGTCGACCACCGCCGACACCGGGACCTGGAGGCCGGACCGGGCGAACGCCCGGCCCGCGGCCTCGACGAGCAGCCGCTGGTTGCGGACCGCGTCCGTGCGGGAACGCGCGGCACCGCGTTCGGCCTTGCCGGCCATGCTGCCCCCCGTGCTGGTGGTTCGGGTCGTCGACGTGTCCAGGGTGCCGGGTGCGGCGGTCAGCCCGCCACCGGCAGCAGCACCGGGACACCGTCCACGACCGGGTACCGGCGGCCGCACGACGAGCACGCCAGCTCCTCGCCCTCCGCCGTCAGCGGGGTCCCGGTGTCGTGGGGGCAGCGCAGCAGTTCCAGCAGGGCCGACTCGATGCTCATCGGTCGTTCACTTCCTTTCGGGGCGTCACCCGCGGTCGCGGGCCGTGGGGTGCCGGCCGGTCGCGCGCGCAGCTCGCGCTTCACGACCTTGCCGAGGAAATTGCGGGGCAGCGCGTCGACCGGCTCGACCTCCACCGGGACGCCGACCCGCTCGGAGGCCCGCGCCGACAGGTCCGCGACGACGCCCGGGTCGCCCGTGACGACCAGCGCCACCACCCGCTCGCCGTCGTCGGCCGGGACGCCGTAGGCGGCGGCCTCCCGCACGGACGGGTGCTCGTAGAGCGCGGACTCCACCGCGAACGTCGAGACCAGGCCCCGCGCGGTGCGGACCGCGTCCACCGCGCGGTCGAAGAAGTGCAGCACGCCCGACCCGTCCACGTGCCCGAGGTCGCCGAGCCGGGTCCACCCGTCCACGTGGGTCACCCGGTTCAGCTCGGGGTCGAGGTAGAGCCGCTTGGGCGCGGCCGACCGCAGCCAGATGTGGCCGACGACCCCCCTCGGCAGCTCCGCGCCGTCGTCGTCGGTGATCTTCAGCTCGGTGCCGTGCGCGGGCACGCCGAGCGCGGTCGGCGAGGCCGGGTCGAACACGTTGATCACGACGGCGGGCGCCGCCTCGATCGACGTGTAGGACGTCGCCAGCCTGGCCTGCGGCAGCGCCGCCAGCAGGGCCTCCGCCACGGCCGGCGGGAAGGCCGCCGACGCCGTGGCCACCGTCTCCACGCAGCTCAGGTCGTGCCGGGTCGCGGCACCGGAGTTCACCAGCTGGATCGCGGCGTGCGGCGGCACCATGACCGTGCCCAGCCGGTGCCGCTCGATCAGCTCCGCGGACCGCTCCGGGTCGCCGGGGGCGTTGAGCAGCAGCGGCGTGCCGGACAGGATCGGGAAGCAGATCGTGGCCTGGCTGGTCGACGTGCCCAGGGGCATCGGGGCGAGCATGTGGTCGACGGCGGCGATGTGGTCCATCGTCGCCCGGCCGCGCCCGAAGACGTAGTTGCCGTGCGGGCACGCGACGGCCTTCGACAACCCCGTGGTGCCGGTCGTGTAGAGGACATCGGCGATGTCGTCGGTGCGCGGCGCCACGCCGGTCGGACCGGTGCGGCCGGTCTCCAGCCCGGTGACCGGCGTGCTCCAGCGGCCGTCGCCGAGCAGCACCGGGCGGGGCGCCTCGGAGCCGTGCACGAAGCCGACCGCGTCGCACTGGTCGAGCCGGCGCAGCAGCTCCTCGTCGGTCATGCCGCCGTTGAGGTGCACCGCCGTCGCGCCCGCCTTGAGCACGCCCAGGTAGGCCACCGCGTAGTCGACCCACTCGTCGCCGCCGAAGTACACCGCGACCCGCCGGCCGCGTTCGAGGCCGCGGGCCAGCAGCTCCAGCGCGACGGCCTGCGAGCGGCGCTCCCACGTGCCGAAGGTCAGCGTGGAGTCCGGGTCGACGGTGATCGCGACGGCGTCGGGCGCGGTCGCGGCCAGGTCCCGCAGCAGCACGGGCAGGGTGACGTCCTCGGTCACGGGTTCCTCGGGCGCGGATTCCTGGGACACGGTTCCTCCGGGTTCGGGCAGGGGAGGACCCGGCCCGCCGGAGGTCGGCGGACCGTGCTCCCGGGTGGGGTCCGGGCGGTCAGTCCCGGGTGAAGACCGAGATGGGGACCTGCCACACCTGGTGGCGCGCGGTCGTCGGGTCCGGCAGCGCCCGGAGGGCGGCCACGGTGGGCACGACCAGGCGCTCCCAGTCGTCCTCGTCGACGTCCTTGAGGTAGGACCACACCCGCCCGGCGATGCTGTCGGCGTACTCCTCGGGCGTGATGTCCAGCTCGTAGGGGTTCGCGCCGCCGGTGGTGACCAGCCGCAGGCCGAGGGAGGCGGCCGTCTCGTGCAGCTTCTCCGGGGTGTCGGGCACCTCGGGCTTGAGCACGTCCAGCGCCGCCGCGGCGGCCACCATGTCGTCGGGCTCGGCCTCGGGCACGCCGTGCACGGCCACGAGCCGGCCGCCGGGGGCCAGCACGCGGGCCGCCTCGCTCAGCGTGGCCTTCATGTCGTCCACCACGTGCAGCAGGTGCACCATGATCACGTTCGGCAGCGAGTCGTCGCCGAACGGCAGCTTCTCGGCGGTGCCCAGCACGGCCATGCCGTCGAGCCGGTACCCGGCGCGGGCGGCCATCTGGGGGGCGATGTCGACGCCCACCACCGGGTGGCCGAGCTCGCGGACGCCGTAGGCGACCAGGCCGGTGCCGACCCCCACCTCCAGCACGGTGCCCGGCACCAGGTGCGGGGCGATGTCGGCGGCGGCCTTGCGGCCCCGCTCCAGGCCGCCGTGGTAGGCGTCGTAGTCGTCGGCGTCCTTGTCGAAGGACATCGTCTGGGACATGGAACCGGACTCCCTCTGCTGAGCTCGTCTCTGCCGGCCGACCCCGCGGGCCTCGACCGAGCGTCCCGCGGCGGGCGGGCCTACGGCGGGAGCATAGCTCAAACGGACCTGACGGTCCGTTTGTGGACTTCCCCGTCGTGCCCCGAATCCTGCGTCCTGCCTGGTCTTCCCGGATGCACAACTTTGAGCGGCGCTCGGTTCCCGGCGTGCTTAGCGTCCTGCTCCGCCTGCCGCACAACGGCCGCGGGGGCATCTCTTCGAGAGGAGCAGGCGATGACGGCGTGGACCTTCGTGCCGCCGGCGCAGGAGCAGACCCCCGACCCCGTGGACGAACTGCTGCACACCGGCAACAGCGGGCTGATCATCCACCGCGTCGGCCAGGTGAACTACCGGTTCCGCCGGCAGGCCCGGTCGTTCGCCCGGGACCTCCAGGACGGCACCAACAAGGCGCTGCACCCGTACGCCACGACGCTCGTCTACGAGGAGCTGTTCGGCGTGCAGGACCGGCTGCACTGGCTGATCCACATGAAGGCGCCCAACGACTACGGCCGGCTGCTGGAGATGGTCGACCACGATGCCGAGTACCAGGAGATCGCCGAGGCCGACCGGCTCGGCGAGGACGGCGGCGGCAACTGGGAGCGGATGTTCGCCGAGGGGTCCTTCCGGGAGCACATCATCGTGCCCCAGCACGGCCTCACCCACGCCGACGACCACGACGTCGAGGGCCTGTTCGCCGCGCCCGCGCAGTTCCAGACCGACCAGTCCCCGGACGTCATGCTGCACAGCGGCAACGCCGGCGTCGTGCTGCACCGCACCGGCCAGGTCCGCTACGCGCTGCGCAAGCAGGGCCGCAAGTTCGCCTTCGAGTGGGGCGCGCACCTCAACCGGGAGCTGGCCGGGCGCTGCACGGTCTTCCTCTACGAGGAGCAGTGGGGCACCCAGGACCGCATCCACTGGATGATCCACCTGCGCACCCTGGACGACTACCGCGCCGTCCTGGAGCAGGAGACCGGCAACGACGAGCTCCGGGCGCTGCTGGCGAAGCAGCGCGTGCCGGACCACGCAGGCGGCGGCGACTGGGGCGCGCTGTTCCTCGACGGCTCCCTGCACGACACCGTGCTCATCCCGCACTACCCCGGCGCGGCCGGCAGCTGACGCCGCCACCGACCAGGACGACCGGAGCGAGGGGGACCAGTGACGACGGACTCAGCGGTGGGCATCGAGGCCATCGACGTCTACGTGGGCCGGACCAGCGTCGGGGTGCGCGAGCTGTTCCTGGCGCGCGACCTCGACCAGCGGCGGTTCGAGAACCTGATGATGCGGCGGAAGTCCGTCGGGCTGCCGTGCGAGGACGCGGTGACCAACGCCGTCAACGCCGCCAAACCGCTGGTCGACGCCCTGGCGCCGGACGAGCGCGAGATGGTCGAGCTGGTGATCGTCGGCACCGAGTCCGGCGTGGACTTCGGCAAGCCCATCAGCACCTACGTCCACGAGGCGCTCGGCCTGCCCAGGCGCTGCCGCTCGTTCGAGGTCAAGCACGCCTGCTACGGCGGCACCGCGGCGCTCCAGATGGCCGCGGCGTTCGTCGGCACCCACCCCGACCCCGAGGTGAAGGCCCTGGTCATCGCGGCCGACGCGGCGATGGCGGCGGCCCGCGGCACCTACTGGGAGCCGTCGCAGGGCGCGGGGGCGGTGGCCATGCTGGTCAGCCGGCGGGCCGACGTCCTCGCCCTCGACGCCGGGGCGAACGGCTACTACAGCCACGAGGTGATGGACACCCTGCGCCCCCGGCCGGACCTGGAGGCGGGCGACTCCGACCTGTCACTGCTGTCCTACCTGGAGTGCCTGGAGCAGAGCTACCGCCACTACACCGAGCGCGTCGTCGGCGCGGACGTCGTGACGACCTTCGACCACCTGGTGCTGCACACCCCGTTCGCCGGCATGGTCCGCGGCGCGCACCGCACGCTGGTGCGCAGGCACGCGGGGCTGTCGACCCCGGAGATCGACGCGGACTTCGCCGAGCGGGTCGCGGGCTCCCTGGAGTACTGCGCCGAGGTCGGCAACGTGTACTCCGCCGCGCTGTACCTGGCGCTGTGCTCGACCATCGACCACGGCGCGTTCGACCGGCCCAGCCGGCTCGGGATGTTCTCCTACGGCTCCGGGTGCGCGTCGGAGTTCTACAGCGGCGTGGTGCCGCCGGGGGCCAAGGCGCGGCTGGCCGCCGCCGGCGTCGGCCGGCGCATCGCCGACCGCAGGCCGCTGGAGATGCCCGAGTACGAGGTGCTGGTCGACGGGGCCGCGCACCGGATGAGCGGCGTGCGCGACCACGTCTTCGACACCAAGGAGTACCAGGACGTCTACGACGACCGCTTCGCCGGTCGGGGGCTGCTGGTGCTCGACGAGATCCGCGACTTCCACCGGGGGTACCGGTGGAGCTGACGACCACCCCCGCGGTGCGGGCGAGCCTGGACGGCGAGGTCTGCACGGCGGTGCTCGACCGGCCGGGCGAGCAGAACAGCATCACCGGCGACCTGCTGGCCGACCTGCACCGGGTCCTCGACGCCGCCGAGGCCGACCCGCGCTGCCGCGTGGTGGTGCTGCGCGCGACCGGCGGGGTGTTCTGCTCGGGCATGGACCTGGCCTCGGCGGCCGACCCGGGAGCCCGACCCGCCGAGCGCGGCGGCGCCGAGTTCCTGGGTGTGCTGCGGCGGCTCACCGAGACGCCCAGGGTGGTCGTGGCCCAGGTCGACGGCCGGGTCACCGGCGGCGGCGTCGGCATCGTCGCCGCCTGCGACCTGGTGCACGCCACGGTCCGGACGCAGTTCAGCCTGCCCGAGGCGCTGTGGGGCCTGCTGCCCGCCTGCGTCACGCCGTTCCTGATCCGGCGGTCGGGTTTCCAGGCCGCCTACTCGATGACCCTGACCACCACCGCGGTCGACGTCGACCGCGCGCAGCGGTGGAACCTCGTCGACGAGGCCGTGTCGCGCGCGGAGGAGTTCGAACCGCTGCTGCGCCGGCTGGTGTTCCGGGTGGGCAAGGTCGACCCGGTCACCGTCGGTGACGTCAAGCGCTACTTCCGGCGCATGTGGATCGTCACCGACGAGGTCGAGCGGACCGCCGTCGCCGAGTTCCGCCGGCTGCTCGACTCGGCCACCGTGCGCGAGCGGATGGCCGCGTTCGTGACCGAGCAGCGGTTCCCCTGGGAACGCTGACGCCCGTCCCGCGTCGAGGTGAGGAGTGTCCGTGCAGGCATGGGTCTTCCCCGGTCAGGGCGCGCAGCGCCGCGGCATGGGCGCGGACGTGCTCGACCGCTTCCCCGACCTGGTCGCGCAGGCGGACCGCGAGCTGGGCCTCCCGGTGCGCGACCTGCTCCTGCGCGACCCCGACGACCTGCTGCGCCAGACCCGCTACGCCCAGCCGGCGCTGTTCGTCGTGGGCGCCCTGACCTTCCTCGACGCGCGCGAGCGCGAACCGCTGCCGGCGTACTTCGCCGGCCACAGCCTGGGGGAGTACGCGGCCCTGTTCGCGGCGGGCGTCTTCGACTTCGCGGCCGGCCTGCGCATGGTCCGCAGGCGCGGCGAGCTGATGGGGGAGGCGAGCGGCGGCGGGATGCTCGCGGTGCTCGGCCTGGACGCGGGGCGGGTGGCCGAACTGGCCGCCGAGCACGCGCCGGACGTGGACCCGGCCAACGTCAACGCGCCCGACCAGGTCGTGCTGTCCGGTCCGAGGGACAGCCTCGGCGCGCTCGCGCCGGTGCTCACCGCCCTGCCCGGCGTGCGCTGCGTGCCGCTGAACGTCAGCGCCGCCTTCCACTCCCGCTACATGGCCGGCGCGGCCGAGGAGTTCCGGCGGGTCGTCGAGGCCGAGACCTTCGCCGACCCGGTGGTCCCCGTCGTGGCCAACGTGACGGGGGAGCCGTACGCCCCCGGCCGGGTCGCCGCACTGCTGGCCGAGCAGATCGTCAGGCCGGTCCAGTGGGCCCGCACCGTGGACCACCTGCGCCGCGCCGGGGTGGACGAGCTGCGCGAGCTGGGGCCGGGCACCGTGCTGACCGGTCTGTGGCGCAAGGCCCTGGAACGCCCGCTGCCCCCGCCCCCCGTCCCGCCGGTTGCGCCGGTTCCGGCGACGCCGGTCCCGGTGGCCCCGCTTCCGCCCACCCCCGCGCCGGTCGCGCCCGGACTGCGCCCCGAGGACCTGGGGTCGGCCGAGTTCCGCGCGGACTACGGGCTCCGCTACGCCTACCTGGCCGGGTCGATGTACCACGGCATCTCGTCGGTGGAGCTGGTGCTGCGCATGGCGCGGGCCGGGCTGATGGGGTTCTTCGGCGCCGGAGGGCTGCGCGAGCACGTGGTCGAGGAGGCGGTGGCCCGGCTGTCGCGCGAACTCGGGCGCGGCGGGCGCTTCGGCGTGAACCTGCTGCACGGGCTCGACGACGACGCCCGCGAGCACGCCCTGGTGTCCCTCTGCCTGCGGCACGACGTGCGCCACGTCGAGGCCGCGGGGTACGCGGCCGTGACCGCGCCGGTGGTCCGGTTCCGGTTCTCCGGCGCGCACCACGACGAGCACGGGAATGCGGTCGCCGTGCGTCACGTGCTGGCCAAGGTTTCCCGCCCGGAGGTCGCCGCCGCATTCATGGGACCACCCCCACGATCATTGTTGGACGACCTGGTCGCGCGCGGTCACCTCACCCGCGCGGAGGCCGCGGCGGCTATTCGGCTGCCGGTCGCCGGGGACGTCTGCGTGGAATCCGATTCGGCCGGGCACACCGACGGCGGCGTGGCCTTGACATTGTTGCCCGCGATGTGCCGGCTGCGCGACGAGGTCATGGCGGAACAGCGCTACGCGCGGCGGGTCCGGGTCGGCGCGGCGGGCGGCCTCGGCTCGCCCGAGGCGGTGGCGGCGGTCTTCCTGCTCGGCGCGGAGTTCGTGGTCACCGGGTCGATCAACCAGTGCACCCCGGAGGCGGGGGTGTCCGACGACGTCAAGGACCTGCTCGCGGGCCTGGACGTGCAGGACACCGCCTACGCGCCGGCCGGCGACATGTTCGAGCTGGGCGCGCGCGTGCAGGTGGCCCGCCGGGGCACGCTGTTCGCGGCCCGCGCCACCAGGCTCTACGAGCTGTACCGCAGGCACGGCTCGTTGGAGGAGTTGGACGCGGCCACGGTGGCGTCCCTGGAGAGCAGGTTCTTCCGGCGGCCCCTGGCCGAGGTGTGGCGCACCACCGAGGAGTACCTGCGCCGCGAGCGGCCCGCCGACCTGGAGCGGGCGCTGCGCGACCCCAAGGCCCGGATGGCCCAGGTCTTCCGCGCCTACTTCGTGGACGGGACGAGGGCCGCCCTGCGGGGCGGTCCGGGCGAGCGGGTCAACGCCCAGGTGCACACGGGGCCCGCGATGGGGTCGTTCAACCGATACCTCAAAGGCACGGAACTGGCACATTGGCGTAAACGCCATGTCGACGTCCTGGCCTCGCGCCTCATGGAGGATGCCGTTTCCGTATTCGCTCCGTGGCTCCGGGTAATGGCCGGTGGCGACATGCTCAAAAGTGAGCTGGGGAGCCATCGGGTAGACGCATAGGGTCGCCCCGAAAATAGTTATAGGGGCCGCGTGCCGTTCATCCGTTTGGACGTTCTGCGAGATACATCGGCCATATATGGTTCCCGCGTCTCCAGGGCACCTGGTGCCGCGGGGGACTGGAGGAGGAATGCGTGACAATCGCTGAACCGCTCACCGGTGGACAGCTCTCCGCGGTGTCGCCCGCGCGTGGGGCGCAGGGGCAGACCGCGCTGGCGCCGGGCAGCGTCCTGCACACCGCCAACGCGGGCATGATCGTCGAGCGGACCGCCCAGGTGCGCAACGAGTTCCACTCGGAGGCGCGCGTCTTCGCCCGGGAACTGGCGGAGCACATCAACACCACCCAGGAGGGCGTCGCCTCGGTCTTCCTGTACGAGGAGACCTTCGGCGTCAAGGACCGCATCCACTGGCTCATCCACCTGAAGTCCATGGACGCCTACGACACGCTGGTCCGGATGGGCGACTCGGACGAGGGGTACCGGGCGCTGTTCGGCAAGCAGCGCATCGCCCCCGAGCGCGGCGGCGGCACCTGGTCGAGGATGTTCCTGGACGGCAGCCTCAGCGAAACCGTCATGCTGCCCCAGTTCTGGGGGATGTACGGGACCAAGGTGGACGGTGAGCTGGAGCGCAGCACCGACGTCTACCTGAGCGAGGACGCCGACGTCGACCTCCCGCCCGCGCGGGCGCAGACGACCCAGTCCGACGAGGAGCTGCTGCACTCCGCCAACGCCGGCATCCTGCTGCACCGGACCGCCGAGATCCTCTACGACTACCGGTCCGAGGCCAGGCAGTTCGCCCGCGAGGCCGCCCAGGTGATCAACGACAACCTCGCCGGCGAGGCCACCGTGCTGGTCTACGAGGACGCGTTCGGCCCGATGGACCGCATCCACTGGCTGATCCACATGCGCTCGCTGTCCACCTACCGCAGCCTCATGCGCCTGCACGTGCGCGACGAGAGCGCCCGGGAGATCTTCTTCCGCGAGCGGGCCCCGGAGAAGGGCGGCGGCGGCACGTGGGCGCGGATGTTCACCCAGGGCAGCTTCCTCGACACCGCGCTGACCCCCCACCACTGGGGGCTCTACGCGACGGCCAAACCGGACCCGGCATGAGCGGCGCCGCCACGATCGGGGCGACGGGATGACCGAGTCCCCCGCGACCCTCCTGCACGAGGTCTTCGCCGCGCAGGCGGCCCGGACCCCCGACGCCGTCGCGGTGACCGCCGCCGACGGCGTCCTCACCTACCGCGCGCTCGACGAGGCGTCGACCGCGCTCGCCGACCGGCTGCGCGCCGTCGGCGTCGGCCCGGAGACCCTGGTCGGCCTGTGCGCCCCGCGCGGCGCCGAACTCGTGGTCGGCCTGCTCGGCATCTGCAAGGCGGGCGGCGCGTACGTGCCGATCGATCCCGACTACCCGGAGCAGCGGGTGCGCTACCTGTTCCGGGACAGCGCGGTCCCCGTCGTCGTGGCCTCCACCCGCTCGGCCGGGGCGCTGCCCGCGGACCTGTCCGCCGGCGTGGTCTGGCTCGGCGCGTCCACCGACCGGGACCCGGCCGCCGGGACCGCCGTGTCGACGCCCGCCGCGTCCGAGCCCGCCGCGCCCGCCGGGGCGGACCGGGCCGCCTACGTCATCTACACCTCCGGGTCGACCGGCGAGCCCAAGGGCGTCGTGGTCGAGCACCGCGCCGTGCTGCGCCTGGTGGCGCAGACCCGGGAGTGGTTCGGGTTCGGCGAGGACGACGTGTGGACGATGTTCCACTCGCCGTCGTTCGACTTCTCCGTCTGGGAGACGTGGGGTCCGCTGCTCACCGGCGGCCGGATCGTCGTCGTGCCCCCGAACACCACCCGCGTGCCGGCCCTGCTGCGCAGGCTCCTGCTCGCCGAGGGCGTCACGGTGCTCAACCAGACCCCGTCGGCGTTCCGCGCCCTGATCGCGGCCGACGCCGTCGAGGAGCCCGCCCGCTACGCCCTGCGGCACGTCGTCTTCGGCGGCGAACGCCTCGACGTGGGCCTGCTGCGGCCGTGGGTCGAGCGGTACGGCGACGACCGCCCCCGCCTGACCAACATGTACGGCATCACGGAGACGTGCGTGCACGTCACCCGACGCCGGATCACCGCGGCGGACCTGGAGCGGCCGTCGGTCAGCCCGATCGGCTGCCCGATCCCGGACCTGGTGGTGCACGTGCTCGACGAGCGCCGCCAGCCGGTGCCCGTCGGCACGCCGGGCGTGCTGCACGTCGGCGGTCCCGGCCTCGCCCGCGGCTACCTCGGCCGCCCCGGGCTGACCGCGGAGCGGTTCGTGCGGGTGGACCCGGGCGCGGGTCGGCCGGTGCTGAGGCTCTACGACACCGGCGACCTCGGGGTCCGCCAGGCCGGCGGCGAGCTGCACTACCTGGGCCGCGTCGACGACCAGCTCAAGGTCCGCGGCTACCGGATCGAACCCGGCGAGGTGGAGGCGTGCCTCCTCGCGCACCCGCGGGTCGCGGCGGCCGTGGTGACGGCCCGCGACTTCGGCGAGGGCGACGTGCGCCTGGTCGCCCACGTCGTGCCCGCGGCGGGGGCCGCCGGCCACGACCTCGTCGCCGCGCTGCGCGACCACGTCGCCGAGCGGCTCCCCGCGCACCTGCGCCCGTCGACCGTCTGCCCGGTGGCGGCGCTCCCCCTCACGCCCCAGGGCAAGGTGAACAGAAAGGCTGTGAACGACTTGCCGCTCACGGAAGAGAACCCGCCCGCCGCCGAGGTCGACGTCGTGACCGCGGTCACCGAGATCGCCACCGGCGTCATGGGACGCCCGGTCGACCCCGCGGCCGACCTGTTCGACATCGGCGCCACCTCCCTGTCGTTCGTCCGGATCATCACCGGGGTCAACCTCCGGTTCGGCCTGCGCCTCACCGGCGGCGAACTCGACGGCACGGCCAGCGCGCTGGCCATCGCCGAGCAGGTCGAACTGGCCCGCGCGGCCACCACCGAGCACGTCACCGCCTGACACCGAAGGAGCCCGAGACATGACGCTGGCAGGTCGTGAGCGCACGTTCGCGCTGACCCCCGAAGAGCTGGACAGCTTCCGCGCCAACGGGTACTTCGGCCCGTTCAAGGTCTACGAGATCGACGAGATGGTGGCGGCTTGGCGCCGCGAGCGGCTGCGGATGCTCGACCGCTCGATGGCCGTCTACCAGGACGAGGCCGCGGAGTCCGGCAACACCAACATCTCCAACTACGACCGCCACCTGGACATGCGGTTCCTCGCCGACCACATCTGCCGCCCGGAGATCACCGACCGGGTCAACAGCGTGCTCGGCCCGGACGTCCTGTGCTGGCGCACCGAGTTCTTCCCCAAGTACCCCGGCGACGAGGGCACCGACTGGCACCAGGCGGACACGTTCGCCAACGCCTCCGGCAAGCCGCAGATCCTGTGGCCCGAGGGGCAGGAGGAGTTCGGCGGCACGATCACCGTGTGGACCGCGTTCACCGAGGCGAACGAGGACAACGGCTGCCTCCAGTTCATCCCCGGCACGCACCAGCAGATGTTCTACGACGAGACCAAGAAGATGCACTACGACCCGAACCGCATCAACAACGCGGAGAAGGACGGCGTCCGGCGCGGCTTCTTCGGCTACGACTACCGGGAGCTCCAGAAGGACGAGAACTGGAGCCCGGACGAGTCGAAGGCCGTGTCGATGGTCATGCGGCCCGGCGAGGCCATCATGTTCTGGTCCACCCTCATGCACGCCTCGCACCCGCACAGCGGCAAGACCGACGAGATGCGGCTCGGCTTCGCCTCGCGGTACGTGCCCACGTCGGTGGACGTCTACCCGGACTCCGAGGACATCGAGGAGTACGGCGGGCGCGTGTCGCTGGAGCGCTACGGCGCAGTCCTCGTCACGGGCGAGAACACCAACGCGCACAACCGGATCGTCACGGAGACCACCCGCGGCCACCGGTTCCCCTCGCGCCACGGCGTCCCGTCCGTCGACGGGGCGCAGGCCTGATGAGCACCGGCGCCCGACCGCACCCCGTCGCCAGGCTGGCGGCGGCGGTGCGGTCGGCCGCCCCGCTGGCCGGTGCGCTGCCCGAGCCCCCGGTCGTCGCGGCGGCCCCGGAGGACGGTTCCCCGTGGCCCGCGGCGGCGGCCGACCTGCTCGCCCGGATCACCGCCCTGTCGGGCGGCCCCCGCTACGGCGTCGGCCCGGCCGACGCGCCGCGCTCCGTCCTCGACCAGGTGCTCGGCGACCACCTCGACCTGGCGGGCACGGCCGCCGCCCTCGCCGCCACGGGCCTGCCCGACCGGTCCGAGGTGGACCGGGTCGTCGCGGGCGCGGCGGCGGACGACCTCCTCGCGCCGGAGGCCGGCGTCGTGGTGGAGACGGCCGACGGGGCCCGGCTGCCCGCGTGGTCGGTCGGCCCGGTCACCGGGCGGCCGGTGCTGCTGGTGCTCCCGTGCGGCATGCCGGTCCGCCTGGTCGAGGGCTGGGTGCGCGCACTGGCCGTCGACCGGCCCGTCATCACCTGGGAGAGCCGCTGGCTGTTCGCCGACCTGGCCTCCGAAGTGGACCTGGAGCACGGCATCGCCGCCCAGGTGGCCGACCTGGCGGCGGTCCTGGACGCGTTCTCGGTGCCCTCCGCGCACGTGGCGGGCATGTGCGGCGGCGCGCTGCTCGCCCTGGCCGCCGCCGCGGAACTGCCCGGCCGGGTCGACTCGCTGAGCCTGTGGCACGGCGACTTCGACCTCGGCGACGACGCGCCGAAGACCGACCACCAGCGCAACCTCCAGGCCCTCATGGGCATGGCCGCCCAGGACCGGGAGACCGCGGCGGCCGTGCACGAGGTCCTGCTCCAGAACGCCCTCGCGGGCGTGCCGGCCGACCTGGCGCACCTCGTGCTCTACCCCTACGCGTCGAGGGAACTGTTCTTCCGCTACTGCCGTCTCAACCTCGTGGTCATGGCCCAGGACGCCCGCCCCTACCTGGCGCGCGTCGACGTCGACACGCTGGTCGTGACCAGCGAGCAGGACAGGACCGCGCACCCCGCCGGGTCGCTGGCGGTGGCGGAGCGCCTGTCCGCCGCACGGCTGCACGTCGAGCCGGACGGCGACCACCTCACCCTGTTCCGCGCCCCGGCGCACCTGACCGGACTGCTCCGGTCCCGTTTAGCCGGGACCGCGTCGCAGGTCGGCTGAGCAGGTCATCGAGGAGGAGACCGGTTCGGCGGCCGACAGGCCGCGGTCCCTCCGCAGCAGTACATCCCAACCGTGTTCGATCCGCCCGAACAATGCACACTGGGGGTGCTCCGTGCGCTCATCCCGCAATACCGTCGAACGATCCGCGAACGGTATCTCGTCGTACATCCGCACTAACTGCGCAGGCGCGGCGCGCATAGTCGTGGAGAAGGACGAGAGTATTTACAGCGTCGGTAGCCGGGATTCCGGCGTCTACCTGGTCGAAAGCGGCCAGGTGAAAACCGTGGCCTATTCCCGGGACGGCAAGCGATGTCTGCTGTCCATCCACCCCGAAGGGGACACCTTCGGGGAGCTGGCGCTGTTCGGCCCGCCGCGGGCCGAGTCGGCGATGGCGATGACCCGGACCGTGCTGCGGCAGGTCCCGGCGTCCCGGCTCAGGCAGGCGCTGTCGGACGACGCGCTGCTCCAGGACTTCATCGTGAAGCTCGGCGAGCGGGTGGTCGAGCAGCAGCAGATGATCACCAACCTGCTCACCATGGACAGCGAGCGCAGGTTGGCCGCGATCCTGCTGCACCTGGCGCAGAAGGTCGGCAACCGGGCCGATTGCGGCTACGTCGTGGAGATCCGGGACCGGATCACCCAGGAGGACCTCTCCGGCATGGTCGGCACCACCCGGTCGCGCGTCGGGTACTTCCTCAAGCGCTTCCGGGACGCCGGTCTGGTCGAATCCGTGCCGGACTCGTTCCTGTGCATCAACGAGTCGCGGATGACCGCGTTCCTGGAGGGCTGCGCGTGTTGACCGCCGGGGGTGCCGCGCTTCCCGCGCGGCACCCCCGGCGTGCTCAGTTGTGAGCAGGAATCCACGGCTCCGGTTGTTACCCTCCAGGTGGTCGACATATCCGGAGGTAACCGTGGAATCGGCGCTTGCGGCACATCGCGAGAATGTCTTTTCGGTTGTCTCGGCAATTCTCGCCGAAGTGCTCCCCGCTGCCGGACCGATTCCCGGGCGAACCCTCCGGGAATGCGGGCTCGATTCCATCGCGGCCACCCGCGTGGTGCTCGAACTGCGCCGCAGGCTGGGCGCCGACGTGCCGGTGCGGTGGCTGGCCGACGCGGACCTCGGCGCCCTGGTGGACCGGCTGTTGGAGGACGCTCCGGCGGCTCCGGCTCCGGCGGTGTCCGCTCCGGAGGCCCCCGCCGGCCAGGCCGCGGAACCGTTCCCCCTCAGCCCCCTCCAGCAGGCGTACGTCGTCGGCCGCGACCCGGAGCTGACCGACGACCCGGTCGGCTGCCGCGTCCACCGCGAGTTCACCGTCCCCGACGCCGACTGCGACCGGCTGGTCGCCGCGTGGCACCGGCTCGTGGCGCACCACGACGCGCTGCGGCTGGTCGTCTCCGAGACGGGCACGCAGCGGGTCCTGCCCGACCACGCCGCACCGCCCGTGCCGGTGCACGACCGGCGCGACTCCACCCCGGACGCCTTCGCCGCCCACGTGCGCGCGGTGCGCCGGCGCCTGGAGGACGGCGTCCCGGGCTTCGGCGAACCGCTCGCGACGGTGGAGATCTCCCTCGACGCGGACGACACCGCCGTCGTGCACCTGGCCGTGGACGGCCTCGCGGTCGACGGCCGCGGGCTGGCCGTGCTGCTCGCCGACTGGCACCGCCTCTACACCGACCCGGCGCACGTGCCGCCCGCGTCGCCCCTGTCGCTGCGCGACTGCGCCCTCCTCCTCGCGGCCGAGCGCGACCCCGCCGCCCGCGCCGCCGACCTGGCGCACTGGACCGCCCGGCTCGACCCGCTGCCGCCCGCCCCCGTGGAGGTCCGGCCCGCCGCCGGCTCGTCCGGGCGGCGCGCCCGGTTCGGCGGCGAACTCGACGCGGACCGGTGGGCCGCCCTGCGCGCCCGCGCCGACCGGCTCGGCGTCTCGCCGACGGCCCTGCTGCTGACCGCGTTCACCGAGTCGCTGACCCGGCCCGGCCCTCCCGCGCCCTGCTCGGTGGTCCTCACCACCAGCGACCGGACCCGCCTGCCCGCCGCCGCCGACCGCGTGGTCGGCGCGTTCACCTCGACGGTGGTGTTCGCGGCGCCGGCCACGACGGCCCTGCCCTTCGACGAGGCGGTCCGCGAGGTGCACGACCTGCTGTGGCGCGACCTCGACCACATCGGCACCTCCGGCGTCACCGCGCTGCGGGCGCTGCGGGGCCGCGGTCCCGCCCCCGACCTGCCCGTGGTCTTCACCAGCCTGCTGGACGCCGCGCGCGAGGGGGAGGACGGCGGCTTCGCCGACGCGGTGGTGCACGGCTCCAGCCGCACGTCCGGCGTCGCCCTCGACTGCCAGGTGTGGCCCTGGCGCGGCGGCCTGGCGTGGCGCTGGGACGTGGCCGCGGACCGGTTCGACACCGGCGACCCCGAGGTGCTCTCCGCCCGCTTCGCCACGGCGCTGGACGTGCTCGCCACCCCCGACGAGGCGGAGGTCCGCCGCCCGCTCAACCAGCTCCAGCAGGCGTACTGGGTGGCGCGCGCCGCCGAGCGCACCGCCGACGACGGCTGCCAGGTCCACCACAGCTTCGAGTTCGACCACCTGGACGTCGACGCGCTGGCCCGCGAGTGGGTCCGGCTCGTCGCCCGGCACGACGCACTGCGCTCCTGCGCCTCCCACGAGGGCGACCTGGTCGTGCTGCCGCAGGCGCCCGACCGCGCGCACATCGCCGTGGTCGACCTGCCCGCCGGCGCGGACGGCGACGCGTTCGCCGAGCGCACCGCCGCCGACATGGTCGGCGCCGCGCTCCCGCTGGGCCGCCGGCCGCAGTGGGAGCTGCGCGTGGTGCGCCGCCCCGACGGGTCCGCCACCCTGCACGCCGCCGTGGACCTGATCGTCCTCGACGGCCGCAGCATCCACCTGGTGCTGCGCGAACTCGTCGCCCGCACGGCCGGCGCGGACGCCCGGTACCTGCCCGAGCCCGCCCGCCACGGCGCGCCCGCCCCCTCCCCGGAGGACGTCGCCGCCGCGTCCGCGCACTGGCGCGACCGCCTGGCCGACCTCCCCGCCGGCCCCCCGACGACCCCGGCGCCGCGACGGCGCCGCACCCGGCTGTCCTCCCGGCTCACCGGGTGGGCCGCGCTGCGCGCCGAGATCGACGCGCGCGGCCTGCACCCGGACGCCGTGCTGGTCGCCGCGCTGCTGACCGCCCTGGAACCGGGCGTCGACCGCGACTTCGCGGTGCCGGTGGTGCGCTGGACCGGGGCCACCGAGGCGCTGCGCCCCGGCGAGCACACCGTGCTGAGCTGGCTCGCCCGCGGCCCGGCCGGGCGGACCGTGGCCCAGCGCGCCGCCGACAACCACGACCTGCTCGCCGCCGACCTGGCGGCGTCGGCCGCCGACGGCCTGGGCGAGCTGCGCCGGAAGGTGCTGCGGCAGCGGGACACCACCGGCTCCGGCTTCCCCGTCGTGTGGACCGGGCTGCTGGAGATGGACGACGCGCCGCTCCCGCCCGGCACGCGCGGCGGCCCGTGGCGCACCGCGACGCCCGACGTGTCGCTGGACTGCATCCCGATGGCCGAGGGCGACGTCCTGTCCTGCTGGTGGGACGCCGTGCCCGACGACTTCCCGCCCGGCGCGGTCGAGGCCGCGTTCGAGCGGTTCACCGCCCTGCTGGCCGCCCTCGCGGCGGGCACCGGCTGGGACGCCCGCGCCGAGGGCGCGCCCGCCGCGCCGGACCTCGCCGCCTGGAACGACACCGCCGCGCCGTTCCCCGTGGACGCGCCCGCGCACGTCCTGGTCGAGCGGCAGGCCCGCCGCACCCCGGACGCCGTCGCCGTGCGCCACCGCACCGGCACCACCACCTACCGCGAGCTGGACCGCCGCGCCAACGGGCTCGCCCACGCGCTGCGCGCCGGGGGCGTCGGCCGCGGCACGGCGGTGGCGGTCTCGCTGTCCCGGGGACCCGACCTGGTCGCCGCCGTGCTCGGCGTGCTCAAGGCGGGCGGCTGCTACGTGCCCGTCGACCCCGCCCTGCCCGCCGCCAGGGCGGCGTCGATGCTGAGCACCAGCGGCGTCGAGGTCGTCCTCCGGGACGGAGGCCCGCGCTGGGAGGCGCCCGCCGGCCTCCGCCACCTCGACGTGGCCGACGCCGACCCGGCCGACCACCCGCCGACGCCCGTCGTCGACCAGCACGATCTCGCCTACGTCATCTTCACCTCCGGCAGCACCGGCACCCCCAAGGGCGTCGCCGTGCGCCACCGGGCCCTGCTCAACCTGCTGAACTGGTGCGGGCGCACCTTCGCGTTCGGCCCGGCCGACACCGGCCTGATGGTCACCTCGCTGGGGTTCGACCTGTCCGTGTTCGACCTGTTCGGCCTGCTGGGGTGCGGCGCGTCGGTCTACGTCGCCGACGAGACCCAGCTGCGCGACCCGGCCGTGCTGCTGGACCTGCTGCGCACCGAGCCGATCACCTTCTGGAACTCCGCGCCGACCACCCTGGCCCAGGTGATGCCGCTGCTGGCGGACCTGCGCGGCGGCGACCCCGGCACCGACTCGCTCCGGCTGGTGTTCCTCAGCGGCGACTACACCCCGCTGAGCCTGCCCGACGAACTGCGCCGGGTGTTCCGCGGCGCGGAGGTCGTGAGCCTCGGCGGCGCGACCGAGGCCACGGTCTGGTCCAACTACCACCGGGTCGACCAGGTGGACCCGGAGTGGCGCAGCATCCCGTACGGCCGCCCGATCGACAACGCGCGCTACTACGTGCTCGACGAGCGGCTGGACCCCGCGCCCGTCGGGGTCGAGGGCGACCTCTACATCGCGGGCGAGTGCCTCGCGGTCGGCTACCTCGGGATGCCGGCCCTGACCGCCGCCCGGTTCGTCGCCGACCCGTTCTCGCCCGAACCCGGCGGCCGGCTCTACCGCACCGGCGACCGGGCGCTGTACCGGCCCGACGGCGTCATGGTGTTCCTCGGCCGGGCCGACGGGCAGGTCAAGGTGCGCGGGTTCCGCGTCGAGCTGGGCGAGGTCGAGCACGCGCTGCGCGGCCACCCCGGCGTGAAGGACGTCGTGGTGCTCGTGCGCGCCGACCCCGGCGGCGACCGCAGGCTGGTCGCCTACGTCGTGCCCACCGGCGGCCCGGTGACCACCGCCGAGCTGCGCGCGCACGCCGCCCGCACCCTGCCCGACTACATGCTGCCCAACGCGGTGGTGCCGCTGGCCGTGTTCCCGGCCACCGCCAACGGCAAGCTGGACCGCGACGCGCTGCCCTGGCCCGCGCCCGCCGAGCCGGCCGTGTCCGCCGAGCCGGCCGAGCCCGTCGCCGCGGTGCCCGCCGTGTCCGCGTCCGCGGTCGCCGACGAGCTGCGCGGCATCCTGTCGACGCTGCTGGGCGTCGCCGAGATCGACCCGGACACCGACCTGTGGGACCAGGGCGCGACCTCGTTCACCATGATGCAGGTCTCGGGCGCGCTCCAACGCTCGCACGGCTGCCGCGTCCCCGTCGCCGTGCTGCTCGACGACCCGACCGTGACCGCCATCGCCGCCCACGTGGCGGAGCTGACCGGCGGTCTCCCCGAACCCGGCGGGGCGGTGGCGGACCGCCTCGCCGACCCACCCCCGCCGGCCGGGCCGCCCGCCTCGGTCGACTTCTTCTCGGCCGAGGAGCGGGCCGCGTTCAAGGCCGCCGGGTGGGGCACCCGGCGGTTCGGCGAGGACGCGCGCCGCGTCGCGCTGCCGGGCCCCGTGCCGAGCGCCGAGGAGGTGCGCCGCCGGGCCAGCACCCGCGAGTTCGCCGACCGGCCGGTCGACGTCGCCGACCTCGGCGCGCTGCTGGCCCTGCTGCGCGACACCGACGTCGACGGTCGCACCCGCAGGCTCTACCCCTCCGCCGGCGACACCTACGGCGTGCAGGTCTACGTGCGGCTGCGGCCCGGCGCGGTGACGGGCGCCGAACCCGGCCTGTACTACCACCACCCGCACGAGCACGCCCTCGTGCTCGTCACCGCCGAACCGGCCATCGACCGGTCGGTGCACTTCGTCTACAACCGACCGGTGCACGACCGGGCGGCCTTCGAGGTCTACCTGGTCGGCAGCACGCGGGCGGTGGCCCCGCTGTACGGCGAGGACGCGCGGCGCTACCTCCTGCTGGAGGCGGGCTACCTCGGCCAGCTGCTCATGCTGGGCCAGGCCGACGCCGGCGTCGGCCTGTGCCCGATCGGCGACCTCGCGTTCGACCGGGTGCGCGACGAGTTCGCCCTCGCCGAGGGCGACGAGCTGCTGCACGCCTTCCTCGGCGGACCGGCCGGGCACGCCACCGGCGTCGCAGGCAGGCTCCCCGCGCCCCGCGCCGTCCCGACGGAGGTCGCCGTGGTCGGCGTCGCCGGCCGCTACCCGGGAGCCGACGACGTGGACGGCCTCTGGCGGCTGCTGCGTTCCGGCGCGACGGCCGTGGCCGCGCCGCCCGCCGCGCGGCGCGAGGTGCTCGGCGCGGTGCCCGGCGGCTACCTCGCCGACGTCGAACCCGTCGACACCGCGCTGTTCCCCTCCGCCGGCGGTGACGCGACCGCGCTCGACCCGCAGACGCGGCTCCTGCTGCACACCGCCTGGCAGTGCCTGGAGAACGCCGGGCACACCCCCTCCTCGCTGCCCCCGCGCGTGGGCGTGTTCGTCGCCGCCATGTGGCACGACCACCAGCAGGTGGGCGCGGACCGGTGGCGCGCGGGTGACCGGGCGGTGCTGCCCTCGCTGGCCGCGGACCTGCCGAACCGCGTCTCGCACGCGTTCGGGTTCACCGGCCCGAGCGTGGCCGTCGACACCGCCTGCTCCTCCGGGCTCACCGCGGTCCACCTCGCCGCGACCTCGCTGCGGGCGGGGGAGTGCGACGCGGCCCTCGTGGCCGGCGTGAACCTGATCGGCCACCGCTACCACGCCGCCCTGCTGTCGGACCTCGGCCTGGTCGCCGAAGCGGGGTCCACGGGCGCGTTCGACGCGGCCGGTCCCGGCTGGTCCCCCGGCGAGGGCGTCGGGGTGCTGCTGCTGCGCCGCGCCGCCGACGCCGCCGACGACACCGTGCACGCCCTCGTCGAGGGCAGCGCCCTCGGTCACGCGGGGGGCGGCGGCCGGTTCGGCGCGCCCGCCGCGGACGCGCTGCGCGCCTCCGCGGCGGCGGCGCTGGAGGCTGCGGGCGTCGGGCCCGGGGACGTCGGCTACGTCGAGTGCGCGGCGGCCGGCGCGACCATCGCCGACGCGGCGGAGGTCGAGGCGCTGACCGCGCTGCTGGCCGACCGCGGCGAACCCGTGCCCGTCGGCACCGTCAAGCCCAACGTCGGCCACCTGGAGGCCGCGTCCGGTCTGGTGCAGCTCACCAAGGTGCTGCTGCAACTGCGGCACGGCGAACTCGCGCCGACCCTCCTCGCGGACGAGCCCAGCCCGCTGGTCGACTGGACCGGTTCGCCGGTCCACCCCTGCACCGCGGTGCGGCCCTGGCCCGACGGCCCCCGCCGCGCGCTGGTCACGGCGGTCGCCGCGACCGGCTCGCACGCCCACGTCGTGCTGCGCGGCCCGGACGCGGTCCCGCCGCGCCCGGAACCGGCGGGTCCCGCCGCCGTGCTGCTGTCGGCGGACGACGACGCCTCGCTGCGGACCTCGGCCGCCGCCCTGCGCGACCACCTCGCCGACGTGCGACCGCGACCGGCCGACGTCGCCTACACCACGCAGTGCGGTCGGGCCGCCCGCCCGGTGCGCGCCGCGTTCGACGCCGCCGACCTCGACGCGCTGATCGCCGACCTCGACGCGTTCGCCTCGGGCGGCGCGGTCGCGGCGCGCGACGAGCGGGCCCGCCGCTGGGCCGCGGGCGAGGACGTCGACTGGCGTCCCCTGTGGACAGTTCCGGGGCGGCGCGTCGCCCTCCCCGGCAGGCGGTTCGGCCCGCGAGCGGCCGGCACGCGCCCCGCCGACCCGGACGCCGCTGCCACCACCGGGACCGACCTCGTCGAGGTCGAGCGCGCGCTGTGCGCCGCCTTCGCCGAGATCACCGGGCTGCCGCCCGAGCGGGTGGGACCGCGCACCCCCCTGGCCGACCTGGGGCTGACCTCGGCCACGGCGGTGCGGATGACCGTGTTCGTCCGGGAGCGCTTCGGACCGGCGTCCGCCACCCTCTTCTTCGAGCACCGCGACCTCGCCGGGGTCGCGGCCGGGCTGACCGGTCCCGCCGCGCGGACGACCCGACGCCCCGAGCCGGAGCCCGCGGCCTCCCCGGTGCCGGGCGGTGCGGACGCGCAGCCGATCGCCGTCATCGGCCTCGCCGGTCGCTACCCCGGCGCCGACGACCTCGACGCGTTCTGGGCCGACCTGGTCGCCGGGCGCGACCGCGTCACGCCGCTGCCCGCCGACCGGGCCCGCCCCGACTGGCCCGCCGGCTCCGTGCACGGCGGCTTCCTGGCCGACGTCGACCACTTCGACCCGCTGCTGTTCGGCATCGCGCCCCGCGAGGCCGCGTTGCTGGACCCGCAGGAGCGCCTGTTCCTGGAGGTCGCCCGGCTCACCCTGGACGACGCGGGCTATTCCGCGCGCCGGCTGCGCGACCGGCACGGCGGCCGGGTCGGGGTGTTCGTGGGCGCGATGCACAACGAGTACCCGTTCCTGGGCGTGGAGCGCTCCGCCGACGGCGAACCCGCGTACACCGGGTCCACGCCCGGCGGCATCGCCAACCGGGTGTCCTACGCGTTCGACCTGTCCGGGCCGAGCATGACCGTCGACACGATGTGCTCGGCGTCGCTGACCGCGCTGCACCTGGCGGTGCAGAGCCTCCGCCGGGGCGAGTGCGAGGTGGCCGTCGCGGGCGGCGTCAACCTGTCCCTGCACCCCAACAAGTTCGTCCAGCAGCGGGCCATGCGGATGACCGCAGACAGCGGGCGGTGCCGCGCGTTCTCCGCCGACGGCGACGGGTTCGTGCCCGGCGAGGGCGTGGGCGCGGTGCTCCTCAAGCCGCTCGCGCACGCCGTGCGCGACGGCGACCGGGTGCACGGCGTGATCCGGGCGACGGCGGTGAACCACGGCGGGCACACCTCCGGCTACACCGTGCCCGACCCGGTGGCGCAGGGCGAGGTGGTGGCGGCGGCCCTCCGCGAGGCGGGCATCGCCCCCGACACCGTCGGCTACGTGGAGGCCCACGGCACCGGCACCTCCCTGGGCGACCCGATCGAGGTCGCGGGCCTGACCCGCGCGCTGGGCGACGGGCTCGCGCCCGGCTCGGTCCCGGTGGGGTCGGTGAAGTCCAACATCGGCCACCTGGAGGCCGCCGCCGGCATCGCCGGGCTCACCAAGGTGCTCCTCCAGCTGAGGCACCGCACCCTCGTGCCGTCGCTGCACGCCGACCGCCTCAACCCCGAGGTCGACTGGGCGGCGAGCCCGCTCGCGGTGCAGCGCGAGGCCGCGCCGTGGCCCGCACCCCGGTTCGGCCCCCGCCGCGCGGGGATCAGCGCCTTCGGCGCGGGCGGGTCGAACGCGCACGTGGTCGTGGAGGAGTTCGTCGCCGCGCCCGCGCCGTCGCGCCCCGCCCGACCCGCCGTGGTCGTGCTGTCCGCGCGCACCGCCACCGGCCTCACCGAACAGGCCCGCCGGCTGGCCGACCACCTCCTCGCGGACACCGCCGCGGACCCGGCGGCCCTGCGGGCCGAACTGGAGCGGATCGCGCGCGGCGAACTGCCGCCGGGCCTGGCCTCGGCGCGCGACGCGGGCGCGTACCTGCTCGGCCTGACCGGCGGCGACGACCTCGCCGACATCGCCTTCACCCTCCAGGTCGGCCGCGACCACGGCGTGGAGCGGCTGGCGTTCGTCGCGTCGACCCGCGCCGAGGCGGGCGAACGCCTGGCGCGGTTCCTCGCCGGCGACCCGACCGCCGTGCACCGCGGTCGGGTGGTCCGGGCCGACGAACGCGCCACCGCCCCGGAACTGGACCCGCGCGGCGTGTCGCCGGACGAGCTGGCCGCCCGGTGGGCCGCAGGCGAGGACGTCGACTTCGCCCTGCTGGACGACGGCGGCCACCGGCCGGTGGCACTGCCGGGCACCGCGTTCGAGCGCGTCCCGTGCCGCCTGCCGGCACGCCGGGCGTCGATCGTCGTGCCGCCCGCGCCGCCCGCGCTCCCGTCGCCGCCCGAGCCGGTCCCGCCGCCCGCGCCGGTCACCGCCGAGGTGCCCCTGTACGAGCGGACCTGGGTGCCGGCCGCGACCGCCGCGACCGCGCCGGTCACCGGGCACGTGCTGTGCCTGCACACCCCGGCCACCGCGCACCTCGCGGCACGGGTGACCGCCGCGATCGGCGGCCCCGTGACCCTCCTCGACGTCACCGGGCCCGGCGTCACCGGCGCCGACCGCGTGGTGGCGGGTGTGCTCGACCTCTGCGACCTCGACCCCGCGCCGGTCCCGAGGCACGCCCGCGTCGCCCTGCTCCAGGAGCTGCTGCGGTCCCGGACCGGCGCGCTGCGGGTGCTGCACGTGACCTCGGGGCTCGCCGACCTGCCCGGCGCGTCGCCGACGACGGCGGGCGCGGAGGTCGCCGGGTTCGTCCGGGTGCTCACCGCCGAACACCCGGCGGTGCTCGCCACCACCCTCGACACCGACGCGCCGGAACAGGACGTGCCCGCCGAGTGGGTCGTCGCCGACGCGCCGGGCGAGGTCTGCGCGCGCGGCGGCGCCCGGCACCGGCCCGCGCTGACCCCGGTGGCCGAGCCCGGTGAACCGGCCGCGCCGGACCCGGACCGGGTCCACCTCGTCATCGGCGGCACGGGCGGGCTGGGTCTCGTGGTCGCACGGCACCTCGTGCGCCGGGGCGCGCGCCGCGTCGTGCTGACGGGCCGCCGCCCGGTCGCCGCCCGGGAACTGTGGAACGCGCCGGGCCTGTCGGCGCGCGACGCCCGGATCGCGGAGGCCGTCACCGCGATGGAGGCGGCGGGCGCGACCGTGCGGCTGTGGTCCGGCGAGCTGGCCGAGGTCGCGTCGGCGATCCCGGCCCTGCGCGCCGAACTGGGCCCCGTCGGCGGGATCGCGCACTGCGCCGGGGACGCCGGCGGCCCGCCCGCACCCCTGGGCCGGCAGGACCCGGCGGACCTGGACCGGGCCTTCGCGGCCAAGGTGGACGGGCTGACCGACCTGCTGGACGCCTGCGCGCCGGACCGCCCCGCGTACACCGTGCTGTTCTCGTCGGTGTCGGCCGCGCTGCCCGCGCTCGGCGCCGGTGTGGCCGGCTACGCCGCGGCCAACGCGGTTCTGGACGCCGTCGCCCGCGTGCGCGGCCTCACCTCGGTCCAGTGGCCGGTGTGGCGGGACAGCGGTTCGGGCGCGTCCGGTGCGGCGGCCTGCGCCGCCGCGGGGCTGCGGGCCCTCGGCGACGACGAGGCGCTGCGCTGCCTCGACCGCGCCGTGGCCACCGCGCGCCCGGTGCTCCTGCCCGCCCCGGCGGCTCCCGGCGGGTTCGACCCGGTGGCCGCGCTGCGGCCCCGCGCAGGGACCGCCCCCCGGGGTGTGACCGGCGGGGCGGGCGACCACGACTGGCTCGTCCGGGTGGTGGCCGAGACGCTGGGCGCGGACGCGTCCGCGATCGACCCGGCCACGCCGTTCGCCGACCTCGGCCTGGAGTCGGTCCTGCTGGCCGAGCTGGTCGTGCGACTGGAGGCGCGGTTGGGCCGGCCGGTGGACCCCTCGCTGGTGCTGGAGCACCCGACCGCCGACCGGCTCGCGGCCGTCCTCGGCACGCCGACGTCCCCGGCACCTCCGACATCCCCGGCGGACCACGCGGCCCCGGCCCCCGCCCCCGCACCGGTTGCGGCCCCGGTCGCCGACGGTCGGATCGCGGTCGTCGGCATGGCCTGCCGCTTCCCCGGCGCACCGGACGTGGACTCGTTCTGGCGCAACCTGGTCGACGGCGTCGACGCGATCACCGAGGTGCCCGCCGACCGGTGGGACGTCGACGGGCTGCACCGCACCGACCACGCGCCCGGCAGCAGCATCAGCCGGTGGGGCGGGTTCGTCGACGGGATCGACCGGTTCGACGCCGCCCACTTCGGCCTCGACGACGCCGCGGCCGCCGCGCTCGACCCGGCGATCCGGCTGCTGCTGGAGAACGCCGTGGGCGCGCTGCGCGATGGCGGCTACCACGACGACGAGGTGCGCGGCCGGGACGTCGGCGTCTTCGTCGGCGCCCGGATGTCGAACTACCGCAGGCGTCCCGGCGCGGGCGGGCCGTCGGGCGACCAGAACTTCATCGCCGCGCACCTGGCGCACCACCTCGACCTGCACGGCCCGAACCTCGTGGTGGACAGCGCCTGCTCGTCGGCGCTCGTCGCGGTGCAGCTGGCCGTGCGCAGCCTGTTGGCGGGGGAGTCGGAGCTGGCGCTGGCCGGCGCGGTCGACGTGCTGCTCGACGAGGAGCCGTACCTGGAGTTCACCGCCGCGCGTGCGCTGTCGCCCAGCGGGCGGTGCCGCACCTTCGACGAGCGCGCCGACGGGTTCGTGCCCGGTGAGGGCTGCGGCGTGCTGCTGCTCAAGCCGCTGGCCGCGGCCCTGCGCGACGGCGACCGCGTCCGCGCGGTGATCGACGCGGTGGCCGTCAACAACGACGGCCGGACCATGGGCCTCACCACGCCCAACCCGACCGCCCAGTCGGCGGTGGTGCGCCGGGCGCTGGACCTCGCCGGCCTGTCCGCGCGGGACGTGGGCCTGCTGGAGGCGCACGGCACGGCCACCCGCATCGGCGACCCGATCGAGCTGCGCGCGCTGACCGACGCGTTCCGCGCCGACACCGACCGCACCGGGTTCTGCGCGGTCGGCAGCGTCAAGTCCGGCATCGGGCACCTGCTCAGCGCCGCGGGCGTCGCGGGTCTGATCAAGGCCGCGCTCGCCGTCGAACGGGCCGTCGTGCCCGCCACGCTGCACTGCGAGCGGCCCAACCCGAGGTTCGACTTCGCGTCCTCGCCGTTCCGGCCGGCGACCGCGACCGCGCCGTGGGAGGCCGACCGCCGGGTGGCCGGGGTCAGCGCCTTCGGACTCGGCGGCACCAACGCCCACGCGATCGTCTCCAACCCGCCACCGCACACCCCCCGGCGGACCCCGCTGCCGCCGCCGGAGTTCCGTCGGCGCAGGCACTGGATCGACCGCACGCCACCGCCACCGGCCCCGCTGGTGACGTCCCTGGCGACCCTCCGCTTCGCCGGTGGGGCCGGTGCCGGCCGGCCCGGCGCCGGTGATCACAGCGAGCACGGCGAAAGGACCCCGTGATGCACGACGGCGCCATCGACTGCCGCATCCAGTTGGCCCACGACGACTTCGTGATGGACAACCACCGGGTGCACGGCGTGTCCGTCATGCCGGGGGTGACGCTGCTCGACGCCGTGCACCGGGTGCTCGCCGGGGCCGGGCTGCCGCACACCCGCGCCGACCTGCGCGACGTGCTGTTCCCCGAGCCGATCGCCACCGAACCCGGTCGGGGCCGGGAGATTCGGGTGCTGGTGGGTGCGCCGGACGCCGCCGGCGTGCGGGCGGTGTCCGTGTCGAGCCGCTGGGAGGGCGCGGACAACCCCTGGCACACCAACCTGACCGCGCGGCTGCTGCTGGACGAGCGGGAGGCGGACGACCGGATCGACCCGGCCGCGCTGCGGGCCGGCGCGGTGCGGCGCTACGAGCTGGCCGAGCTGTACGCGCGGGCCCGCGCCGAGGACATCCGGCACGGACCCGCCATGACGTGCCGGGGAACGCTGCACGTGGGCGACGGCTACCTGCTCGCCGAGCTGGACCTCGATCCGGCCGCCGCCGGGACGGAGGAGCTGTTCCACCTGCACCCGGCCAAGATGGACGCCTCCACGATCGCCGCCTACGGGCAGACCGAGGCGGTGTCCCGGGAACCGTTCATCCCGATGTTCGTGGAGGGCTTCCGCGCTCCGCGCCCGCTGCGCGGGCGGACCTGGCTGTACGCGCCCGGCGTGGAGGTGCTGGCCGACTCCGGCGACGTGATCACCAACAGCTACGGCCTCTACGACGACGAGGGCGTGCTGTGCGCGGAGGTGCGCGGCCTGACGTGCAAGCGGATCAGGTTCCCCGGACTGATCACCCGGCTGCTGCACGGCGGCACGAGCGCCGAACCGCCTGTCGTGGAGGCCGCCGCACCCGGCGCGGAGGAGGGGGTCCACGCCCTGCCGCCCGGACCCGACGCCGTCCGGGCTCACCGCGCCCACCTGCGGGAGCTGATCGGCCGCGTGCTGGACCGCGCGCCCGCGGACGTGCCCGCCGACACCGGCTTCTACGACCTGGGCCTGGACTCGGTGGCGCTGCTCGACCTGGGCCGCGAGCTGGAGCGCGCGGCGGGGACGGCGCTGTACCCGACGCTGCTGTTCGAGTTCACCGACGTCGCGGGGGTGGCCGCGCACCTGGGCGGCCTGCACGGCTTCCACGCCCCGACCGCCCCGACCGCGACCGCCATTCCGACCGCGACCGAGCCGCCGTCCACAGCCGCGACGACCGCGGCCGGACCCGCGCCGGTCCACGAGGTCGCCACCCGCGTCTACCGGCCCGTGTGGACGCCGCTCGCCCCCGCGCCGGAAGCGGTGGGCGACGTGGTCGTGGTGCGCCTCCCCGGCACGCGGAGCGAGGCGTTGGCCGCCGCGCTCCGCCCCCGGCACGACGGCGCGCTGGTCGACGCGACCGGCCAGGACGTCGGGAACCTGCTCGCCGGCCGCGCGCGCCCCGTCGTGGTGCTCGTGATCGCCCTGGACGACCCCGACCCGGTCGAGGCCGGCGTCGTGCTGTGGGACGCGGCGGGCGCGCTCGCGCGGACCGGCGCGAGCGGCGCGGTGCACGTGGTGCACGTGGTGCACGACGGTTCGCTGGGCTCGGCGGTGGCGGGCGCGGCGCGCACGATCGCGGCCGAGTCGCCGTCCGTGCGGTGCCGCGCGGTCGAGGTCGACGACGCGCCGGCCGACGCCCTCGCCGCCCTGGTGCTCACCGAGGCGGGGGACCGCTCCCCGGAGGTGGAGGTCCGCCACCGCGGCCCGGTGCGCTCCGCGCGCCGCCACCTGCCCGCGCCGGCGGAACCGCCGGTGCGGTCCGCGGCGGGCGGCGTCCACCTGATCACCGGCGCGGCGGGCGGTGTCGCGGGCCCCGTCGCCGAGCACCTGGCCCGCCGACCCGGCGCCTGCCTGGTCCTGGTCGGCCGCGACGCCGACGACCCGCGACTGGTCGAGCGCGCCCACCGCCTCGCCGCGCTGGGCGCGCGGGTGCTGCCCCTCGGCGCGGACCTGACCGACGCCGCGTCCACCGCGTCCGCCGTGGCCGCCGCCCGCGCCCGCTTCGGGCGGGTCGACGGGGTGCTGCACCTCGCCGGCGTGACCCGCGACGGGCTGTTCGTCCGCAAGGGGCCGGGGGACCTGCGCGCCGTGGTCGAGCCGAAGCTGCTCGGGGCCGTCCACCTGGACGAGGCGATCGGCGACGCGCCCCTCGACTTCTTCGCGGTGGCGTCGTCGCTCACGGCCGCGATCGGCAACACCGGGCAGAGCGATTACGCCTACGCCAACGGCGCGCTGGAGGACTTCGCCCGCCGCCGGGCCGAGCGGTCCGACCGGGCCGGGGCGAGCGTGTCGATCGGGTGGCCCATGTGGGCCGAGGGCGGGATGCGCCTGCCCGAGGCCGCCCTGCGCCGCGTGTGGGACGTGCAGGGCACCGCGCCGATGCCCACCGCGGACGGCCTCGCCGTGCTCGACCGGCTGCTGAGCGGCCCGGACGGTGTGGCGGTCGTCGTCCACGGCGACCCGGCGCGGATCGACGACCTGGTCCCGCCGCCCGCCGAGCCGGTCCGCGCAGAGCCGGCCCGCACCGAGCCGGTCCGGGTGGAGCGGGCACCGGAGGTCGTGGACGACGGCGCGATCGCCGTGATCGGGCTGGCCGGCCGCTACCCGCAGGCCCCCGACCTGGACGCGTTCTGGCGCAACCTGCTCGACGGCGTGGACAGCGTGGTCGAGGTGCCCGCCGAGCGCTGGGACCACGACGCCCACTTCGACCCGCGCCCCGGCCTCGACGGGCGCACCTACAGCCGCTGGGGCGGTTTCCTGGACGGCGTCGACCGGTTCGACCACGCCTTCTTCGGCATCTCGCGGCGCGACGCCGAGCGGATGGACCCGCAGGAACGCCTCTTCCTCACGACCTGCTGGCAGGCCATGGAGGACGCGGGCCAGGTGCTGAGCGGCCGCGACGTCGGCGTGTTCGCCGGGGTGACGTGGAGCCACTACCAGCTGTACCAGGACGCCGGCGTCGCACCCGTGGCCATGCACGCCTCGGTCGCGAACCGGGTCTCCCACGTGCTGGACCTGACCGGCCCCAGCCTGTCCGTGGACACCGCGTGCTCGTCGTCGCTGACCGCCGTCCACCTCGCGGTGCAGGCGATCCGGCGCGGCGAGTGCGAGCTGGCCTTCGCGGGCGGCGTCAACACCACCATCCACCCCCAGAAGTATCTCCAGTTGTCGCAGGGGCAGTTCCTGTCCCCCGACGGGCGCTGCCGCAGCTTCGGCGCGGGCGCGGCGGGCTACGTGCCGGGCGAGGGCGTCGGCGCGGTGCTGCTCAAGCCCCTGTCCCGGGCGCTGGCCGACGGCGACCACGTGCACGGCGTCATCCGCGGCACGGCGCTCAACCACACCGGTCGCACCGGCGGGTTCACCGTGCCCAGCCCCACCGCGCAGACCTCCCTGATCCGTCGCGCCCTGACCGGCGCGGGGGTGGCCCCGGCGACCGTCGGCTACGTCGAGGCGCACGGCACCGGCACGTCCCTGGGCGACCCGATCGAGCTGGACGGGCTGCGCGCCGCGTTCGGGACCGACCTCCCGGCGGCCTCGGTGGCGATCGGCTCGGTCAAGTCCAACATCGGCCACCTGGAGGCGGCGGCCGGGATCGCCGGGCTCACCAAGGTGCTGCTCCAGCTGAAGCACCGCACCCTCGTGCCCTCCCTGCACGCCGACGAGCCGAACCCGCACCTGAGGCTGGCCGGCTCGCCGTTCGCGGTGCAGCGGGACGCACGCCCCTGGCTGCCGGTCGGCGGCGACGTCCTGCGCGCCGGCATCAGCGCGTTCGGCGCGGGCGGCGCGAACAGCCACCTCGTCGTGGAGGAACCGCCCCGGTCGGCGGCCCCGCCGGACACCCCGGCCACCCGGTTGTTCGTGCTGTCCGCGCGGGACGACGACGCGTTGCGCCGCCGCGCGGAGGACCTCCTGGACGCGCTGGACGGTCGGCCCCACCCGGCCGCGGACCACGTGCTCACCACGCTGCTGGACCGGATCGCGGCGCTGCTCGACGTGCCCGTCGACCGCGTCGACCCGGCGGAGCCGTTGACCGACCTGGGCTTCGACCTGCCGATGCTGCTCGAACTGGCCCGCCGCTGCGGCGACGCCCTCGGTGCGCCGCTGCCGGTCACCGCCGGACCGGGCGCGTCCCCCGCCCACCTCGCCGCCCTCGTCGCGGCGCGGTCGGGACCGGCCGGCGGCGGCACCCGGCCGGCGCTGCGCGACATCGCCCACACCCTCGCGACGGGGCGCACCCCGTTGCGCGCCAGGCTCGCCGTGGTGGCCGCCGACGCCGACGAACTGCGCGCCGGCCTGCGCCGCCACCTCGACGGGGCCGCCCCGTCCGCCGGGTGCGCGTGGGGCACCGCCGACCCCGAGACCGCGCCCGACGCGCGGACCTGCCTCGACCTGCACCGGGCCGGCGACCTCACCGCGCTGGCCGCCGCCTGGGTGGCCGGGGCCGACGTCCCGTGGGACCGCTGCGCCGAACCCGGCGCCCGCCGCGTCCCGCTGCCCACCTACCCGTTCCGCGAGCAGGCCCACTGGGTGGGCCGGTGGCGCTCCGCGTCGCCGTCCGCCGCACCGAACCACGAGGAGAACACGGTGCCGACCTCCGCGTCCCCCGTCGAACTGCGCGTCCCCGCCGAGGGCATCGCCCTCGTCACCATGCGCGGCGGGCACAACATGTTCACCCCCGAGCTGCTGGCCGCGCTGGAGGCGACCTTCGCCGAGGTCGCGGCGCGCACCGACCTGAAGGTGGTCGTGCTCACCGGCTCGGACGGCGTGTTCTGCATGGGCGGCACCCCCGAGGGGTTGGCCGACCTCGCGGACGGCAACGGCCGGTTCACCGACGCGCCGTTCGTCTACGAGGGGCTGCCGCGCTGCCCCCTGCCGGTGATCGCCGCGATGGACGGCCATGCCGCCGGCGGCGGACTGGCGTTCGGCCTGCACGCGGACGTGGTGCTGCTCGCCCGGGAAGCCGGGTACGCGGCCAACTTCCTCAAGTTCGGGTTCACCCCCGGGGTCGGGGCCACCCAGGCGCTCCAGCGCCGGTTCGGCGCGTCCACGGCGGCGGAGATGTTCTTCGGCGCGAGGACGCTGTCCGGGGCCGAGCTGGAGCGGCGGGGCGCGCACGTGGTCGTCCACGACGCGGCCGACGTGCTGCCCGCCGCGCTGGAGCTGGCGCGGTCGATCGCCGCCCAGCCGCGTGCCGCCGTCGTCGCGCTCAAGGAGGAGCTGGCCGGCCGGGTGCTGGCCGAGCTGTCCGGCGTGGTGCGCCGCGAGGTGGAGCTGCACGAGCGGGTGCTCGGGGCGGAGTCGCTGGAACGGGTGCGCGCGCACCAGGGCAAGGCGGACGCCTTCCGCCGGAACGGCACCCCCGCCGCGCCCGCCGTCCCCGCGCAGTCCGCGCCCACGCAGGCCGCCCCCGTCCAGGCCGGGCCCGCGCCGGTGTACGCCGCACCGATCCCCGCCGCGCCCGTGGTCACCGCGCCGGTCGCCGCGCCGGTCGAGCGGGTGGCCGCCCCCGCCCCCGTGCCCGCCGGTCCGCCCGCGCCGGCCCGCGCCGAGGTGGTCGGGGTGATCGAGGAGTCGCTGTGCGCGCAGCTCTTCGTGGACCGCCACGAACTCGACCCCACCCGCACGTTCAACGAGCTGGGCGTGGACTCCATCGGCGCGGTCACCCTGGTCCGGGCCGTGAACGAGCGGTTCGGGCTGGACCTGGACTCCGTGACCGTCTACGACCACCCGGACGTCGCGCGGCTCACCGACCACGTCCTGGAGGTCGCCGCCCGCTCCCGCGCGCTGCTCGACGCCGCCCTGGCCCCCGGCCGGCAGCCGGCCGAGCCCGTCCAGCACGACCGGTCCCGGGGTCCCGCGCCCGTGAGCGGCGACCGGGTCGCGTCCCACCCGCCGCAGGTCGTGCTGAGCGCGCCCTCGCGACCCGCCGCCGCGCCGCTCACCCTGGCCGCGCCGCGCGGTCGCCGGGTGCGCGCCGAGCGGAGCCCCCTGGGCGGGGAGGGCGACGAGTCCGAACCCGCTCGCGCGGGCGCGCGGGCGCACCCCGACGACGCGATCGCGGTGATCGGGGTGTCCGGCCGCTTCCCGGACGCCCCCGACGTGCCGACGTTCTGGCACAACCTGGTCGCCGGGCACGACAGCGTCCGCGAGGTGCCGCGCGAGCGGTGGGACGTGGACGCGGTCTACCACCCCGACCGCCTGCGCGCCGGCACCACGAACAGCCGCTGGGCCGCGATGTTGTCCGACGTGGACCTGTTCGACGCGGCGTTCTTCCAGCTCTCGCCCGCCGAGGCCGAGCTGGTAGACCCGCAGCAGCGGTTGTTCCTGATGACCGCCTGGTCGGCGCTGGAGGACGCCGGGCAGGTCGGCGGCGGCCGGTGCGGCGTGTTCGTCGGCGCGGGCGCGGGCGACTACCTGCGGCTGGTCGAGGAGGCGGGCCGGGACGACACCGGTCAGAGCTTCCTGGGCAGCGCCGCGTCCATCCTGCCCGCCCGCATCGCCTACCACCTGAACCTGACCGGTCCGACGATCGCGGTGGACACGGCCTGCTCGTCGTCGCTGGTCGCCGTGCACCTGGCGTGCGACAGCCTGCGCGCCGGCGAGTGCGACACGGCCGTCGCGGGCGGTGTGGCCGTGATGAACACGCCCCGCATGCACGTGTGGACCGGCAAGACCGGGATGCTGTCGCCCACCGGCCGCAGCGCGCCGTTCGACGCCTCCGCCGACGGCATCGTGCTCGGCGAGGCGTGCGCCGCCGTGGTGCTCAAGCGCCTGGACCGCGCGCTCGCCGACGGCGACCGCGTCCACGCGGTCATCCGCGCCGGGGGCGTCAACGGCGACGGCCGCACCAACGGCATCACCGCCCCGAGCGCGACGTCGCAGGCGTCCCTGCTGCGCGCGGTCCACGCCCGCGCGGGCATCTCCGCCGAGGACGTCGACTACGTCGAGGCCCACGGCACCGGCACCGCCCTGGGCGACCCCATCGAGGTCAAGGCCCTCGCCGAGGTGCTGGGCGGGCGGCGCTCGCCGGCCGTCCTCGGCTCGGTCAAGGCCAACGTCGGCCACACCACCCTGGCCGCCGGCATCACCAGCCTGGTCAAGGTCGTGCTGGCGCTGCGCAACGGCGAACTGCCGCCGTCGCCGCACTTCACCGAGCCCAACCCGGACGCCGACCTGACCGGGGGACCGCTGCGCGTCCTGCCCGACCGGGCGCACTGGTACCCGGGACCGAGCGGCGTCCGCACGGGCGTGGTCAGCAGCTTCGGCTTCAGCGGCACCAACTGCCACCTCGTGCTCCAGGAAGCCCCGCCCGCCCCCGCCGACCCCCGACCGAGGCCCGGGCGCGCCGTGGTGGCGCTGTCCGCCCGGACGGCGGAGGCGCTGCGCGCCCGGATCGACGACCTGCGGGCCGCGCTGGCCCCGGACGGCATGATCCACTCCGGCGTGCTCGGCGGCGGTGACCTGACCGACGTCGCGCACACCCTCGCCGTGCGCCGGACGCACTTCCGGCACCGCGTCGCGTTCGTCGCCCGGGACCTGGCCGACCTGCGCGCCCAGCTCGACCGGCTCCTCGCCGGCGCGGAACCGGTGCGCGGCGACACCGACCTCGACCGGGTCGCCCGCGACTGGCAGCGCGGCGAGGGCGACCTGGCCGCGGTGTTCGCCGACCTGCCGGGCCGGCCCGTGTCCCTGCCGGGCTACCCCTTCGCCCGCGACCGGCACTGGATCGCCGCCCCCGGGGACCCGGCCCCCGCAGCGCCGGTCGAGGTCCCGGTCGCGGTGCCCGCCGAGGTGCCGGCCGCCGCGCCGGAACCCGCCGGACCGGTGACCCTGGCCCTGGCGCCCGACGCGCCGCTCGTCGCCGACCACGTGCTGTCCGGCACGCCGGTGCTGCCCGGCACGGCCACCATCGCCCTGGCCGTGACCGCCGCGCGCCGCGCCGGGCTCACCGGACCGCTGCGGCTGCGCGACGTGACCTGGCTGCGGCCCCTGGCCGTCGACCGGCCCACCACCGCGACCCTGACCGTCGACGGGACGGGGTTCGACCTCGCGCCGGACGGCGGCGAACCGTGCGCGACGGGCCGGCTCGCCACCGGCGGCGAGCCGGAGCGCGTGGACCTCGTCGCCGCCCGCGCCCGGTGCGCCCGCCCCGTGCCGCCCGCCGACCTGTACTCGGCCTTCGACCGCGCCGGCCTGCGCTACGGCCCCGGGTTCCGGGTCGTCACCGACCTGCGGGCCGGTGCCGACGAGGTGCTGGCCACCCTCGCACCCCGCGAACCGGGCGGGCACCGACCCGACCCGCGCGTGCTGGACGGCGCGTTGCAGACCGTCGCCGCGCTGGTGGGGGAGCGCCCGACGCCGCTGGTGCCGCACAGCGTGGACGAGGTGGTCGTGCACGCCGACGACGGCACCCCGACGCACGCCCACGCGGTCCGCGCGAGCGGCGAGGACCGGTTCGACGTGCGCCTGTGCGACGCGGACGGGCGGGTGCTCGTCTCGTTCGCCGGCCTCGCGCTGCGCCCGCACCGGGGAGCGGCCCCCGCGGTCCCGGTCTACGTGCCGCGGTGGACCCCCGCGCCCGCGCCGGTGCGCGTCGTCGGCCCGCGCCGGGTCGTCGCCGTCCACGCCGCCCGGGGCTGCGAGGCGCTCGCCGCCGCCCTGGCCGCCGAGCACGCGGCCGACGACGTCCGCCTGCCCGCGCTCGACGCCGCCGACCCCGCCGCGGACCTGGTGTACGTGGTGGCCGCCGGCACGACCGACCCGGACGTCGCGCCGGCGGTGTTCCGGCTGCTGCGCGCCCTGGCGCGGACCAGGGCGACCCTGGAGGTGCGGGTCGTCCTCGCCGGCGCGGTGGCCGTGCGCGACGGCGACCCGGTGCGGCCCGGGATCGCCGCCCTCGTCGGCCTGGCGCGCGCCGCCGGGGCCGAGCACGCGGGCTGGCGGATCGGCTGCGTCGACGTGCCCGCCCACCCGACCGGTGTCGACCCGGCGCGGGCGGCGGCCCTGGTCGTCACCGAGGACCTGGCCGAACCGCTGGTGGCCTGGCGCGACGGGCAGCGGCTCGTGCGCCGGTTCGCGCCCCTCGCGCCGCCCGCCCCCACCCGACCGGTGTTCGCCGACGGCGGCACCTACCTGATCACCGGCGGCGCGGGCGGCCTGGGCCTGGCGCTGAGCGGGCACCTGGCCCGCGAGCACCGGGCCAACCTGGTGTGGGTGGGCCGCCGCCCCTCCGACGCCGCCATCGGCGAGCGCGCCGCACGGGTGTCCGCCGCCGGCGGCCAGGTGCTCTACCTGAGCGCCGACGTGACCGACCCGGAGTCGGCGCGCTGGGCGGTCCGCGCGGCGAAGGAGCGCTTCGGCGGCCTGGACGGCGTCGTGCACGCCGCGGGCGTGTGGCGCGACGGCCCGCTCGCGACGATGGCGGACGAGGCGTTCGCCGAGGTGCTGGCGCCCAAGCTGGCCGGCGCGACCGCGCTGCTGGACGCCGTCGCGGACGAGGACCTGGACGTGCGGGTGGTGTTCTCCTCCGCCGCGTCGTTCGTCCGCCCCCCGGGGCAGGCCAACTACGCGGCGGGCAGCACCGCGCTGGACGCCGTCGCGGCGGCGGCCGGGGCGACCGTCGTCAACTGGGGCTACTGGGGCGGGGTCGGCGCGGTGGCGGACGAGGCGCACGCGCGCCGGTTCGCGGCGCTGGGCGTCGGCTCGATCTCCCCCGACGAGGGGTTCGCCGTCCTGCGGGCACTGCTGGCCTCCGGCGTGCGGCAGGCGCTGGTGCTCAAGGCCGACGTCGGCCGGTTCGCGGAGTACGGGCTCGCCCTGCCCTCCGCCGACCGGGCGGTGCGGGACTACGTGCGCTCGGTGTTCGCGGACGTGCTGAAGCTGCCCGAGTCGGCGTTCGGCGACCGCGAGACGTTCGAGAACTACGGCGTGGACTCGCTCAACGGCGCCGAGATCCTGCGCCGGTTCTCCGCGGACCTGGGCGAACTGCCCGCGACCCTGCTGTTCGAGCACGTCACGATCGAGGACCTGGCCGCCCGGCTGGCCGACGCGTTCGCCGCGAAGCAGGCCGAGGTCCCGGCCCCCGCCGAGACCCCCGACCCGGTGGCCGAGCCCGCCCCGGTGGCCGAGCCCGGCGCGGTGGCCGCGGTGAGGGCCCGGGAGGTCCGGGACGGCGACATCGCCGTCATCGGCGTCAGCGGCCGGTACCCGAAGTCACCGGACCTCGACGCGCTCTGGACCAACCTGCTCGCCGGGGCCAACTGCGTGACCGAGGTGCCCGCCGACCGGTGGGACTGGCGTGCCCACTTCGACCCCCGGCCCGGCGTCCCGAACCGCAGCCGCGGCCGGTGGGCGGGGTTCCTCGACGACATCGCCGCCTTCGACGCCCCGCTGTTCGGGGTGCTGCCCCGCGAGGCGGCGGCCGTCGACCCGCAGGAGCGGCTGTTCCTGGAGACCTGCTGGAACCTGCTGGAGAGCACCGGCCACCTCGGCCGGCACGGCGCGGTCCGCGAGACCGGCGTGTTCGTCGGCGTGATGTACGGGTCCTACGGCAAGCTCGCGGCGGCCGACGGGTGGCCCAGGGGCGAGTTCCCGGCGGCGCACTCGGCGTACTGGTCCATCGCCAACCGGGTGTCCTACACCTTCGACCTGACCGGCCCGAGCCTGGCCGTCGACTCGGCGTGCTCGTCCTCGCTCACGGCCGTGCACCTGGCGTGCGAGAGCCTGCGCCGGGGCGAGTGCCGGCAGGCCGTCGCGGGCGGGGTCAACCTGGTGCTGCACCCCGCGCACCTGGTGGCGCTGTCCGGCATGACCATGCTGGCCGGCGGTGACGGCTGCCGCGCGTTCGACGCAGACGCGGACGGTTACGTGCCCGGCGAGGGCGTCGGCGCGGTGCTGCTCAAGCCGCTGGCCGACGCGCTGGCCGACGGCGACGACGTGTGGGCGGTCATCCGGGGCGGGTTCGCCAACGCGGGCGGGAAGACCAGCGGCTACACCGTCCCCAACCCGACCGCGCAGGCGGCGCTGATCGCCGAGGCGCTGCGCCGCGCCGACGTGGACCCGGCCACCGTGGACTACGTCGAGGCGCACGGCACCGGCACGCAGCTCGGCGACCCGATCGAGGTCGCCGCGCTCAACCGGGCGCTCGGCCGCGCCGAGGGGCACGAGTGCGCCCTCGGCTCGGTGAAGGCCAACCTGGGGCACCTGGAGGGCGCCGCGGGCATCGCGGGCCTGACCAAGGTGCTGCTCCAGCTGCGGCAACGCACCCTCGTGCCCGCCGCGAACCTCGCGCGGCTCAACCCGAAGATCGACTTCCGGGATTCGCCGCTGCGCGTGCAGCGGGAGGCCGCGCCGTGGCCCGAACCGGTCGGCCGCCCCCGCCGCGCCGGGGTCAGCTCGTTCGGCGCGGGCGGCGCCAACGTCCACATCGTCCTGGAGGAGCACGTGGCCGAGCACGCCGACCCCGGGGCCGGTGCCGGGGCCGGCGACGAGCACCTCGTGGTGCTGTCCGCGCGCGACCACGACCGGCTCCGCGTCCTGTCCCGCAGGATCGCCGACCACCTCGCCGGCGGCGACGTCGCCCTGGCGCGGATCGCCCGGACCACCCAGCTGGGCAGGCGGGAGATGTCCGCGCGGGTCGCCGTGCGGGCGACGGACCTGCCCGGCCTGGTCGACGCGCTGCGGGCGTTCGCCGACGGCGCGGAGCACCCGGCGGTCGCGTCGGGCACCGCCGCCCGCACGGACGCCGTCGTGCCGCCGGACGCGTCACCCGCCACCACCGCCGCCGCCTGGGTCACCGGCGCGGAGGTGGACTGGCGCGCCCGCTGGCGCGACCCGCTGCCCCGCGTGGTGCCCCTGCCCACCTACCCGTTCGACCACCGCAACCGCTACTGGGCACCGGGACCGGTCGCCGCCGAGCCCGGAACCGCCCGATCCGGCGTCGTCGAGCCCGGCGTCGCCGAGCCCGGAACCGGGACGCCCGGGGCCGTCCCGGTCCGGCCCGCTGCCGACCGGCCCCCGCTGGACGTGCCCGAGCACCTGGCCGACCACCGGGTCGGCGGTGCGCGCTGGCTGCCCGCCGCGGCCGTGGTCGAGTCGGCCCGCCACGGACGCCCGGCCGCCGTCCTGCGCGACCTGCGGTGGAGCGCGCCGGTGCTCGTGGACGACCTGACGGGGCCGGTGCCGGTCGACCTCACCCCGACCGACGGCGGGACCCGCTTCGCGGTGCGCGTGGCCGGCACCGTCCTCGCCTCCGGTCTGCTGTCCGACGACCCGGCCCCGGTCCACCCGCCGGTGTCGGTCGCGGACCGCTGCACCACCACCGCGGACGTCACCGCCTTCTACGCCGGCATGGCCGCCGCCGGTCTGGCCCACGGCCCGGGGCTGCGGGTCGTGGACGAGCTGCGCACCGGCGACGGCGTGGCCTGGGCGCGGCTCAGCCCCAGGGTGGCGCCCCGGTCCGACGTGGACGCGTCCCTGCTCGACGGCGCGCTCCAGGCGGTGGCCGCGGCGTGCGGCGGGTCGTCGGTCCGCGTCCCGGTGGCGCTGGCCGAACTGGCCGTCCACGGCGTGCTCGCCGGGCCGTGCGAGGTCCACGTGACCCGCGTGGGCGAGCCCGGCCCGCGCGAGCTGTACGACGCGGACCTGACCACCGCGGGCGGCGCGGCGCTGGTGTCGTTGCGCGGCCTGGAGATCAGGGCCACAGGCCCCACCGACGAGTGCTCGTACACCACACCGGTCTGGCGGCCGGCCGCGACCGCCCCCGGCGGCGACACTCCCACGACCGCCGTCCTGCTGGCCTCCGACGCCGGGACCGGCGAGGCCGTGGCGGACCGCCTGGAGCGCGACGGCGTTCGCTGCGTCGTGGTCGTGCCGGGCGTCCTGCACGGCTGGGTCGACCACCGCACCCACGAGGTCGTCGCCGGCGAACAGGCCCAGTACGGGCTGGTGGTGCGCGAGCTGGCGGTCCGGGGGATGCTGCCCGACGCCGTGGTGCGGTGCTGGGACCCCGGCGCGGCGCCGGCCTCCGCCGCCGAGGTGGCGCACGAGGTCGGCCACGGCTTCGCCCCGTTCCTCTGGCTCACCGCCGCCGTCCTCGCCGAGGGCGGTCCCCGGCCGGTGCGGGCGCTCTACACCTACGCGGCGTCCACCGCGCACGCCCGACCCCACGACGAGGCCGCGGCCGGTGCGCTGCGCACCGCCGCGCTGGAGCACTCCGGCCTCCGGGCCGCCGTGGTGGGCTTCGAGGGCGCGCGGGCGGCGGCCCCGGCCGCCGACCTGGCCGACACGACCGCCGCGGAACTGCTCTCGTGCGAGCCCGGCGTGGCCGAGGTGCGGCACGCCGGCGGGCAGCGCCTGGTCAGGTCGACGACCGAGTGGCAGCCCGGTGCCCCGACCACCCCGACGACCGGCGGCACCTACCTGGTGACGGGCGGCGCGGGCGCGGTCGGCCTGCACGTCGCCCGCCACCTCGCCCGGCGCGGCGGGACCGTCGTCCTGGTCGGGCGCTCCGCGCTCGACGACCGGCGGCGAGCGCTCGTGGCGACCATCCCCGGCGCGACCCACGAGATCCTCGACGTCGCCGACCCGGTCGCGCTGCGCGCGCTGGTGGAGCGGGTCGGCCCGCTGCGCGGCGTCGTGCACGCCGCCGGCGTGCGGCGCGACTCCCGGCTGGTCGTGAAGACCGCTGCCGACCTGGCCGCCGTGCTGCGGCCCAAGGTGGCGGGGACGCTCGCCCTGGACGAGGCGACCGCGGACCAGCCGCTGGACTTCTTCGCGCTGTTCTCCTCGGTGGTCGCCGGGACCGGCAACCCGGGCCAGGCGGACTACGCCTACGCCAACGCGTTCCTGGACGCCTTCGCCGAGCAGCGCGACCAGCGCCGCGCGGCGGGGCTCCGCGCGGGCCGCACCGTGTCGATCGGCTGGTCCCTGTGGGCCGACGGCGGGATGACCGTCGACGCGGCCACCGAGGAGCTGCTGCGGCGGCGCTGGGGACTCCGCCCGCTGCCCACCGACGCCGCCCTGGCCGCGTTCGACCGCGCGGTGGCCGGCGGGGTCACCCGGGTGACCGTGTCGACCGGGACCACCGGGTCGGCCGGGACCACCGGGCACGACCGCGCGTCCCGGGAGGCCCCGGCCGGCGGCGACCGGGTCGAGTCGGTCGAGTCGGTCGTGACCGCCGACCTCCGGGCGTTGGCCGCGGACTTCCTGCTGGTCGAACCGGACGACGTCGAGCTGGACGCGGAACTGCTGGAGCAGGGCTTCGACTCGATCACGCTCACCGAGCTGGTCAACCGGCTCAACGAGCGCTACGGCCTCGACCTGCTGCCGACCGTGCTGTTCGAGCACCCCACCCTGGGCGCGCTCGCCGTGCACCTCGACCGCGAGCACCGGGCCGAGATCGCCGCCGCCACGTCCCCCGGACCCGTGCGCGAGCCGTCGGCCGCGCCCGCCGCGCCCGCCACGCCGGCCGGGTCCGGGCCCGGCCCGGAACCGGGATCGGGATCGGGACCGACCGCGCACCCGGACGGCATCGCCGTCGTCGGGATGGCCGGGATGTTCCCCGGGTCCCCCGACCTGGAGTCGTTCTGGCGCAACCTGCTCGCGGGCCGCCACCTGGTGGGACCGGTGCCCGACGACCGCGCCGACCTGCTGGCCGACGAGCGGACGGCGGACGTCCGCGGCGGGTTCCTCGACCACGTGGACCGGTTCGACGCCCGGCTGTTCGGCATCGCCCCGCGCGAGGCGGCGCTGATGGACCCGCAGCAGCGGCTGTTCCTCCAGACCGCGTGGCGCGCGGTCGAGGACGCCGGGTACCGCCCGTCCTCGCTGGCGGGCACGGCCACCGGCCTGTTCGCGGCGGTGTCCACGTCCGACTACGACGACCTGCTCCGGGGGCACGACGTCCCGGTGCGCGCGCACACCGCCACCGGCATCGCCCACTCCGTGCTGGCCAACCGCGTGTCCTACCTGCTCAACCTGCGCGGACCCAGCGAAGCCGTCGACACCGCGTGCTCGGGTTCCCTGGTCGCCGTGCACCGCGCCGTCGCCGCGCTGAGGGCGGGCGAGTGCGACCTGGCCCTCGCGGGCGGGGTGAACGCCCTGCTCAGCCCCGGGCTGTTCAGCGCGTTCACCCAGTCCGGGATGCTCAGCCCCAGCGGGGCGTGCCAGGCGTTCGCCGCCGGCGCGGACGGCTACGTGCGGGGCGAGGGCTGCGGCGTGCTGCTGCTCAAACCGCTGCGCGCGGCCCTCGCGGACGGCGATCACGTGTACGGGGTCGTCACCGGTTCGGCGGTCAACCACGGCGGCCGGGCGGCGTCGCTCACCGCGCCCAACCCGGAGGCGCAGGCCCAGGTCGTGGTGCGCGCCCACCGCGCCGCCGGCGTCGACCCGCGCACCGTCGGCTACGTGGAGGCGCACGGCACCGGCACCGCCCTCGGCGACCCGGTGGAGGTCGAAGGGCTGAAGAGGGCCTTCGCCACCCTCTACGCCGACCACGGCCTGCCGGTCGCGGACGCGCCCCACGTCGCCGTGGGGTCGGTGAAGTCCAACATCGGCCACCTGGAGGCGGCGGCCGGCGCGGCGGGCCTGGTGAAGGCCCTGCTCGCGGTGTCGCGCGGCGTGGTGCCCGCGACCCTGCACGTGTCCGAGGTCAACCCGCTCGTCCGGCTCGACGGCACGCCGCTGCGGCTCGCCACCGAGCCGGTGGACTGGTCGGACGTGCCGGTCCGCCGGGCCGGGGTCAGCTCGTTCGGCTTCGGCGGCGCCAACGCCCACGTGGTCGTGGAGTCCGCGCCACCCGTGCCCGACCTGCCGGTCCCGACCGGTCCGGCCGTGTTCCCGCTGTCCGCCACGACGGAGGAGGCGCTGCGCCGCACCGCGCGGGCGCTGGCCGACCACGTCGAGCGCACCGGTGTCGCCCCGGCCACCGCCGCGCACGTCCTCCAGACCGGCCGGGACGCCCTGCCCGAGCGCGCCGCGTTCGTCGCGGCGGACCGCCAGGAGCTGATCGCGCTCCTGCGCGACCTGGACGACGACCGCGTGCACCGGGGCCGGGCGCGGCGGGGCCAGGAGCCCGCCGAGCCGGGATCACCGCTCGACGAGCTGAGCCGTGCGTGGGTGCGGGGCGCGGAGGTGGACTGGGCGGCCTGCCGGCCCGGTCCGGCCCCGCGCCGCGTCCCGCTGCCCGGCACGGAGTTCGCCGACGACCGGCACTGGTTCGACACCGAGATCGAGGCACCCGCCGTGCCACCCGCAGCCGTGCCACCCGCAGCCGCGACACCGACGGCCGCGACACCGACCACCGAGGAGGCCACCGTGCGCCCAGCCGCGAAGCCCGCGCCGCCGCGCCCCAAGATCAAGCTGTCGCGGCCGGGCGCGGCGGCCGCGCCGGTCACGCCCGCACCGCCCGTGCAGCCCGCACCGCCTGCGGCACCCGCACCGCCCGTGCGGCCCGTCGCCGCGCCCGCCCCGCCGGTCGGACAGCCCGCGACGCCCGTCCCGGACCCGGCCGCGGCCACCCGGGTCGCCCGGCTGGTCACCGACGAGCTGTCGAACATCCTCGGCACCCCCGCCGCCGAGATCGAGCCCGACCGGCCGTTCGGCGAGCTGGGCCTGGACTCCATCTACCGCATGGACCTGGTGCGGTTGATCAACTCGACCTTCGCCCTCGACCTCAAGGCCGTCGAGCTGTACGACCACGACACCGTCGACACGCTCGCGGCGTTCGTGGCGCCCCTGGTGACCGCCGGCCCGACCCCCGCACCGGCCCCCATCCCGGCACCGGCCCCCACCCCCGCACCGGCCGCGCCCGCCCGCTCCACCGTCGACGCGCTGGTCGAGTTCATCGCCGACACCGTGGGGCACCGGGTCGCGCCGGACGCCGGTTTCGAGGACAGCGGCTTCACGTCGTTCGACCTGCTGCGGGTCGTCGCCGCCCTGGAGCGCGGCCTCGGCGCGCTGCGCAAGACGCTGCTGCTGGACCACCCGACCCCGGCCCGCCTCGCGGCCCACCTCGACGAGGTGTTCGGCGAGGGGGTCGCCGAGCTGATCGCGGGCACCGAGCGGGCCGAGCCGAGCGCGGTGAGCGACGCCGTCGCCGGCGGCGAGCTGGTGGTCGGCAAGCGCGAGCTCGACGACCGGCCCGAGCTGGCCGACCTGGTCCGGCGGCTCGACCTCGCCCACGCCAAGGAGGGCGGCCTGCCGGGTCGCGACATCGCGCCGCTGATCTTCCTCGGCTCCCGGCGCGAGGGCTACTTCCACTTCTCCCGGCGCGGTGACGTGCTGTTCGCGTGGAGCTACGTCGGCAGCGCCGAGTACCTGCCCGAGCTGGCGGGGGAGTGGCTGGCCCACGCGGCGGCCCAGGGCGCCAAGCCCGCCTTCCTGGCGATGTCGCCGATGGCCGAGGCCGGTGGCCGCCCGCTGTCGGCGACCCCGTTCGGCGCGGTGCAGCGCATCGAGGACCTGTCGACGTTCGACGTCGACGGCCCGAAGGCGCGCAAGCTGCGCAACCAGGTCAACCGGTTCGAGCGGGCCGGCAAGGCCGAGGTGGTGGAGTACGCGGTGGGCTCGGACCCGGCCACGGACGCGGCCGTCGCCGAGCTGATCGGCGACTGGGCCGCCCAGAAGGACATGGTCAACCCGTACGTGCGCACGGTGCGCGACGAGATCGGCCGGGGCGTGCTCGGCCCGCGCCACCGCGCGTTCCTCACCCGGCTCGACGGCGTGCTCCAGAGCGCGGTCATCGTCACGCGCATCCCGTCGGAGCGGGCGCACCTGCTCGACCTGGAGTTCTACCGGGAGAGCACCCCGCGCGGCTGCCTGGAGCACACCATCGTGGAGATCATCCGCAGGCTGGCCGCCGAGGGGGACACCTCGTTCAGCTTCGGCGGGACCTTCGGCGTCCGCATCACCGGCTCGCCCAACGCCGACCCGGACGTCGAGCGCGGCCTGGCCGAGCTGCGCTCCCTGGGCGTGTTCACCGGTGAGGGCAACTTCCGCTTCAAGAACAAGTTCCAGACCACCAACCACCCGGTCTACCTCTGCCAGCCGGCGGACCAGCCGCCCGCCGACGTCGCGTCGATCATCCTGATGATCGCCAACCCGCCGGCCATCACCGCACAGGACCGCGCGACCCCGGAACCGGCGCCCACCCCGGCTCCGGCCCCGGCCCCCACCCGCACCCCGGCCCCGACCTCGACCCGCACCCCGGCCGGCGCACCGCACCCCACCCCGTCCGACGGCGACGTCGCGCGCCGGGACAAGGCCCTGTCCAGGGCGGGCCACAACCCGCTGCGCATCCCCGCCGGCGACGTGGAGTTCGACTTCACCACGGACTCCTGGACCGAACTGGACACCCCGCACGTGCGGGCGCACTCCGCCCGCCTCGCCACCGCCGCCCAGGCCGTGACCGCCGCCGTGGACCTCGCCTCCGGGGCGTTCGGCGTCACCACGCCGCTGCCGCACCGCTGCGTCGTGCCCACCGGCTCGGGCCGGTCGGCCGAGGCCCTGCTCTGCCGCGCCTGGCCCGGCCGCCGGGGCGACGTCGTGCAGAACGCGCTGTTCCCCACCTGGGCGGTCAGCCAGCTCGACCACGGCTTCACCCCGGTGCAGGTCCGCAACGACCCGGCGGCGGCCGAGCCGTTCCTGGGCGACCTGGACCTCGTCGAACTGGACCGCGTCCTCGCCGCCAAGCGGGGCCGCGTGTCGTTCGTGTGCGTGGAGCTGAGCACCAACGCCCGCGGCGGGCACCCGGTGTCGCTGGCCAACCTGCGCGGGGTGCGGGAGGTCGCCGACCGGCACGGCGTGCCGCTGGTCCTCGACGCCACGCGCGGCCTGGAGAACGCGGCGTTCGTCCGCGAGCACGAGCTGCGCGACCCGGACCGCCCGCTGGTGGACGTCCTGGCCGAACTGCTCGCCGGTGCTCGCGCCGTGACGATCGGGATGTCCAAGGACTACGGCGTCACCTCGGGTGGGCTCGTGCTCACCGACGACGACGAACTCGCCGCGACCCTGCGCGAGCAGGTCGCGCTGCGCGGCGTCGAGGCCGGCCTGGCCACCCGGCGCCTGATGACGGCCGCGCTGGCGGACACCGCCGGCGCGGAGCGGGCCGTGCTGGAGCGGATGTCGGCCGTGCGCGCCCTGTGGCAGGCGGTGGTCGACGCCGGCCTGCCGGTGGTGGGACCGGCGGGCGGGCACGCCGTGCTGCTCGACGCGGCCCGGCTGCCCGGCGCCGCCGGGCTGGAGCACCCGGTGGCGTCCGCCCTGGCGTGGGTCTTCCGCGCCACCGGCGTCCGCGCCGCCCCGCACCTGGACGGCGACTCGCTGATCCGGCTGGCCGTCCCGGTCGGCACGACCACCGCGCAGGCCGCCGAGGCCGGGGCGCGGCTGGCCGCGCTGGCGCGCTCCGGCACGACGCCCCCGGCGCTGGTGCGCGCGGCGGACGCGGGCGGGACCGGCGCGGCGGACGCCGCCTACTACCCGGCCGACCGGCTGCCCGACGACGTGCGGGAGGCGATGGACGAGGGGCACCGCCCCCTGGACGAGAACTTCGCCGTGCTCACCGGCTACCGGCCGGACGTGCGACGCGTGCTGGTCCGGGTCGGCTCGGGCGAGGTCGAGGCGTTCACCGCCGGCTCCGGCGAGACGCTGCTGCTGATGCACCCGTTCAACATCGGGGCGGGTTTCTTCGGCCCCCAGTTCGCCGCGCTGGCCGACCGGTACCGCGTGCTCGCCGTGCACCACTCCGGTGTGGGCGCGACCACCGAGGCCACCGACATCTCGGTCCACGGCCTGGCGGACCTGTTCGCGCGCACGCTCGACGCGCTGGACGTCGCCGGACCGGTGCACGTGGCGGGCGCGTCGTTCGGCGGCATCGTGGCGATGGCGTTCGCGCTGCGCCACCGGGCGCGCACGGCGTCGCTGACCCTGATCGGCAGCTCCTACCGGGTGGGCAACCGCGCCGGGGAGATGAACCGGCTCAGCCTCGTCGCCGACGAGGACTTCCGGCGCTTGGAGCGCAACGGCGTGACCGTCGACCGGGCCGGGTTGCAGCGGATGCTGCTGCGCTGCGAGAGCATGAGCACCCACACCGGCCTGCGCTACCTCGACGAGTTCGCCACCGACCCCGGCCTGCTGCCGCGCCTGCCGGAGCTGGACGTGCCGGTGCTCCAGGTGCACGGCGCGCTGGACACGGTCATCCCGCTCAAGACCGGGCACCTGCTGCACGGCACCCTGCCCGACGTCCGCTTCCACGAGTTCCCCGACGCGGGGCACTTCCCGAGCCTGACGGCGGCCGACCGGTTCAACGCCCTGCTCGACGGGTTCCTCGCCGAGCGGTCCGCCGCCGGGGCGGCCACCGCCGGGGGTGTGCGATGAGCACCGGGACGACCACCACCACCTCGCGGGAGTTCGTGCTCAGCCCGGCCATGTGCGGCGCCAACTCGCTGTTCGTCGGCCGGCTCGGCGACTGGACGTGGAGCGCGGTCAGCGACGCGTGCGGCGTCGACGCGCTCACCGCGCGCAACGCCGACGGCGAGCCGACGTACCTGGCGTTCCAGCTGTTCGACGTGCGGGGCGCGGACCCGGCGGGCTTCACCTTCGGCGACCGGATCGACGTGCGCACCGCCGTGTTCGCCTGCGGGGCCGAGTCGGTCGCGACGCTGCACCGGGTCGCCCCGGCCGGCAGCGCGGGCGCGGCGGACCCGACCCTGGAGCCCGCGGAGTTCTTCGAGGACCGCCGCCCGGACTGCCTGTACGCGCTCAACTTCAACCGCTGGGTCTCCCGCTCCGCGCCCGGCAGCAACCGCGGCCTGGTCCGCGCCTCCCCGCCGGGGTTCACCACCGCGCACCTGCCGGAGCTGCCCCGCGAGCACTCGCCGCGGCTGGCCTGCGCCCAGGCCCGGCAGCACCTGACCCTGCGGGACGCGCCGACCGCCGGTGAGCCCGGGTTCGCCGGGTTCACCACCGACTACCGCATCGACCCGACCCGCGACCTCAACGGCGTGGGCCTGGTGTACTTCGCCGCCTACTTCTCGATCGTGGACGGGGCGCTGCTGGCGGCGTGGCGCTCCGCCGGCCGCCCGGACGCCGCGTTCCTCGCGCGGCGGACCCGCACCCGGCGGCTGTGCTACCTGAGCAACGTCGACGCCGACACCGTCCTCTCCGCCGAGGTGTCGTCGTCGCTGACCGGTTCCCCCGGCGGGCTGACGGACGAGGTGGTGGACGTGGTCCTGCGTGACAGGGAGAGCGGCGCGGTGGTGGCCGTGGCCTGCCAGGAGCTGACCTGGGGTGCGGCATGAGCGGCCGGCCGGAGGTGGAGCGCGTCGTGCGCGAGGTGATCTCGGTGATCCTGCCGGCGGCAGACCCGGCCCGGGTGGCCGCCGCCACCACCCTCAAGGAACTGGGCGCGGACTCGGTGGACCGGGTGGAGATCGTGGTCGAGGCCATGGACCGGCTCGGCGTCGTCGCCCCCATGTCGGACTTCAGCGGCCTGCCCGACCTCGACGCCCTGGTCGACCGGCTGCTCGCGCGGAGGCCGGTGTGAGCGCCTACGGGATCGAGGCGGTCAACGCCTACCTCGGGGTCGCGTGCATCCCGGTGCCCGAGCTGTTCCGGGGCCGGGGGCTCGACCCCGCGCGGCTGGCGAACCTGATGATGTCCGAGCGCTCCATCGGCCTGCCGGTGGAGGACCCGGTCACCAACGCGGTCAACGCCGCCAAGCCGATCGTGGACGCGCTCGACCCGGCCGAGCGGGACCGGATCGAGCTGCTGGTCACCTCGACCGAGTCCGGTGTGGACCTCAGCAAGTCGGTGGCCTCGTACGTGCACCGGCACCTCGGGCTCTCGCCGAAGTGCCGCGTGGTGGAGGTCAAGCAGGCGTGCTACGCCGCGACGGCCGCCGTGCAGCTCGCCGTGGGCTACCTCGCCTCCGGCGTGTCGCCGGGGGCGAAGGCGCTGGTGATCGCCACGGACGTGGCCCTGGTCGACGCCCGCGCCGAGTACGCCGAACCCGCCACCGGCCACGGCGCGGCGGCCGTGCTGCTCGGCGACGACCCGGCCGTGCTGGCGATGGACCTCGGCGCGTTCGGCAACCACAGCTACGAGACGCTGGACTCCGCCCGCCCGACGCCGGAGTTCGACATCGCCGACGTCGACCGGTCCCTGTTCGCCTACCTCGACTGCCTGGCCAACAGCTTCGCCGACTACGCCGACAAGGTGGAGGACGCGGACTTCGTCGACACCTTCGACCACCTCGTCATGCACACGCCGTTCGTCGGACTGGTCAAGGCCGCGCACCGCAAGATGATGCGCGACCTGCGCCGCGCCGCGCCGGCGGAGATCGAGGCCGACTTCGAGCGCAGGCTGCGGCCCGCGACGGCGTACGCGAGCCGCGTGGGCAACCTGTGCTCCGGCTCGGTCTACCTCGGCCTGGCCAGCGCCATCGACAACGCCGCGCTCGGCGGCGGCGTCCGGCTGGGCCTGTACTCCTACGGCTCCGGCTGCTCGGCCGAGTTCTTCAGCGGCGTCACCGACCCGCGCGCGGCGGCCACCGTGCGCGCGGGCCGCATCGCCGAACGCCTGGACGCGCGGGTCGAGCTGACCTTCGCCGAGTACGACCTGCTGCTCAAGGAGACGCTGCGCTGCCTGGTGCCGGTGCGCGACCGCGAGGTCGACCTGGCCCGGTGGGACGAGTACCTGGACCGCGTCCCCGGCCGCGAGCCGATGCTCGTGCTCAGCCACGTCGAGGACTACCACCGCCAGTACGAGTGGCGCTGACCCCCGGAAGGACACCATGACCCACGACGAGATCTTCGCGGTGGTGCGGGACAACCTGCTCACCGTGGTGCCGGACATCCCGCGCGAGCGCGTCACCATCGACGCGGCGATGTCCGACCTGGGCGCGAACAGCATCGACCGCGCGGAGGTCGTCACCATGACCATGGAGCGCCTGAACGTGGTCGTGCCGGTGATGGACTTCCAGCACGTGTCCGACATCCGCTCGCTGGTCGACCTGCTGGCGGAGCGGGTATGACCCCTCACGGCACCCCCGTCCCGGTGATCACCGGGACGGGGGTGCGCTGCGCCGTCGCCGACGACGTGCCGACCTTCGCCGACCGGCTGCGCGCGGGCGCGCGCGGCGTGGTGCGGGTCGTCGACGACCTCGACGGCCCCCGCGCGGGCGCGCCCCTGCCGCCGGTCGACCTGGCCGCCGCGCTGGTCGAGGCGCACGCCGACGACGGCGTGCGGGACCGGGCGCGGCGGGCCGCCCACCGCGCCCCGCCGGGTGTCCGGGCCGCGGTGGCCACGGTCGCGCAGGCGTGGCGGGAAGCGGCCCTGGACCGCGCCCCACTGCCCGCCGACCGGGTCGCCGTCGTGGTCGCCGGGCACAACCTGACCGGTGGCTACGCCGACGACGTGGCGCGCAAGCTGGCCGCCGACCCGGCGTTCGTCCCCGGTCGGGCCGCCCTGCACCTGATGGACACCGACCTGCTCGGCGTGCTCACCGAGGTGTTCGCGCTGCGCGGCGAGGGGCTGACCGCCGGCGGGGCGTCCGCCAGCGGGAACGTCGCCCTGATCACCGCGTCCCGGCTGCTCGCCTGCGACGCGGCCGACGCGGTGCTCGTCGTGGGACCGGTGGCGGACCCGTCCCGGCTGGAGCGGCAGGCCCTGGTCAACCTCGGCGCGGTGGCCGCCCTGGACGAAGGCGCGGACCCGGCGGCGCTGTGCCGGCCGTTCGACCGCGGGCACCGCGGGTTCGTGCCCGGTCAGGCGTGCGCGGCCGTGGTCCTGGAGCGGCCGGGGTCCGCCGCGAGCCGGGGCGCGCCCGCGCTGGCCGCCCTGCCCGGGCACGCGGCGCGCATGGCGGGCACGAGCCTCGCCCACCCGAGCGCGGACGACCAGGTCGAGGTGGTGAACGCCGCGCTCAGGGCGGCGGGCCTCGACCCGGCGGACGTCGACTACGTCAACGCCCACGCCACCGGCACCCCGCTGGGCGACCGCACCGAGGCCGGGACCCTGCTGCGCGTGTTCGGCGACGGGCCGCGCGTCAACGCCACCAAGGCGTTGACGGGGCACTGCCTGCACGCCGCCGGGGTGCTGGAGGCGGTGGCCGTGGTCGTGCAGCTGCGCGGCGGCTTCCTGCACCCCAACCCCAACCTGCGCGACCCCGTCGAACCCGGTCTGCGCCACACCGGCGACCGGGCCGAGGACGTGCGGGCGCGCGTCGCGCTGTCGAACGGGTTCGGGTTCGGCGGCGTCACCACGTCCCTGGTGATCACCGACCCGGAGGTGACCCCGTGACCGCGCCGTGGGTGCCCCGGGACGCCGGGGGAGCGGACGCCCGGGTCCTGCTGCTGTGCTTCGCCCACGCGGGCGGCGGCACGACGGGGTTCCGGCCGTGGCGGGAGCCGCTGGGCCCGGAGATCGCGGTGTGGCCGGTGCTGCTGCCGGGCCGCGAGTCCCGGCTGCGCGAACCCGCGCACCGCCGGATGACCACGCTGGTGCCCGAGCTGGTGGACGCCCTCGCCCCGGCGCTGGACCGGCCGTACGCCCTGTTCGGGCACAGCACCGGCGCGGTCGTGGCCTACGAGGCGGCCCGCGCGCTGGTGGCGAGGGGCGTCGACCCGCCGGTCCGGCTGTTCGCGTCCGGCCGCCGCGCGCCGCACCTGCCCGCCCGCCACGGGCCCCGCCACGACCTGCCCGAGGCCGCGTTCCTGACCGCCCTCGCCGGCCTCGGCGGCACCGCCCCCGAACTGCTCGCGGAACCCGGCCTGGCGCGCCTGTTCGTGCCCGCCCTGCGCGCCGACTTCGAGCTGAACGAGACCTACGTCCCGCTGCCCGGACCGGCGCTGAGCTGCCCGGTGTCGGCCATGACCGGCGACGCCGACCCGGAGGCGCACGTGGACGAGCTGGCCGCGTGGCGCGACGTCACGCGCGGCGCGTTCAGCCTGCGCACGTTCGCCGGGGACCACTTCTACCTGCGGGGCGCGCCGCCCGCGCTGATGCGGGCCGTGCGCGAGGACCTGCTGGGCCGAAGCGCTCAACAGTGCGCAGACGGGGCCCGGAAGCGCGTGCCAACCTCCTGAGCGCCCCCCGCAGTCGGGGGTGCCCACCGCGCGAGGAGGACCCACCGTGGCCGACCTGGACCTGTCCCGAGTCCACCCGCTGTTCGCCCGGCAGATCGAGTGCCTGCAGAACGCGGACATCGCCGGTCTCGTCGAGACCTACCACCCCGAGGCGGTCGTGGTCCGCTTCCAGGGCGTGCTCAACGGCATCGACGAGATCCGCGAGACCTTCGGCCGGTACATGGACATCGCCGCGAGGTACGAGGAACTGCTGGAGTACACCCACACCGAGGACACCATCTTCGTGCGCGCCCACATGAGCGTGCGCGGCGAGCACGAACTCGGCTTCGGCGCCTACGTGCTGCGCGACGGCCTGATCTGGCGGCAGGTCGCCGGGATCGAGGGCGGCATGCGGAACTGGTTCGCCGAGTCCGCCGAGGCGGCCGAATCCACCGAGACGGCGGGCTCCGCTCCCTGACCGGCACTTCGAGTAGGAGGAACATCATGGGCTTCACCGCGACCGGTGACCTGTTGCTGCGCAGTTGGGACGAGACCACGTTCTCCGAGGAGGACGGGATCAAGCTGACCCGCTCCACCATCCGCTACGTCTTCGAGGGCGACGTCGAGGGCAGCGGGCTCAAGGAGTACGTCATGGCCTACCGCAGCGACGAGTCCACGACGTTCGTCGGCCTGGAGCACGTGGTCGGTCGCATCGGCGACCGCAAGGGCACGTTCGTGCTCCACCACACCGGCGAGCTGGACGGCGAGCAGGCGACCGTCGAGTTCACGGTCGTGCCGGGCTCCGGCACCGGGGGGCTGGCCGGCCTGACCGGCAAGGGCGGCTTCGTGGCGAAGCACTCCGACAGCGGCAACGCCGCCTACCGGTTCGACTACGACTTCGAGTGACCGGGCGCGGCGGGCGTGGTCGCGCGCCACGCCCGCCCGTCCCCGTGGAGGAGAGGCACCCATGGACCCGGCTCCCGCACCCGGCGCGCCGGTGGTGGCCGAGCGCTACCCCATCCCGCGCAGCCGCCCGACGCACCCGGCGGAGGAGTACGCCGAGCTGCGCGCCCACGCCCCGATCAGCCGCTCGCGCCTGGACTTCGACGGCAGCGACGTCTGGTTGGTCACGCGGCACGCCGACGCGTGCGCGGTGCTGGCCGACCCCCGCTTCAGCTCCGACTTCTCCCGCCCCGGCTTCCCCGCCCGGATGACCGTGCGCCCGCCGGGCCCCGGCACGTTCATCCGCATGGACGCCCCCGACCACACCCGGCTGCGGCGCGCGGTGCTGGAGGAGTTCCGGCCCCGGCGGGTCGAGGAGATGCGCCCGGCCATCACGACGATCGTCGACGACCTGGTGTCGGCCATGCTGGCCGGCCCGTCGCCCGCCGACCTGGTGCAGGCCCTCGCGCTGCCCCTGCCGACGCTGGTGATCTGCGAGCTGCTCGGCGTGCCCTACGACGACCGGGGGTTCTTCCAGGACCGCACCGCGGTCATCGGCGACCAGGAGGCGTCGCCCGCCGCCCGGCAGGTCGTGCGCGACGAGCTGCGCGAGTACCTGGACCGGCTGGTCACCGACAAGCACGCCGCCGGGACCGACGACCTGCTGGGCCGGATGTCGCGCGACCGGGACCGCAGCGGCCTGACCCACGACGAGGTCGTCGGCGTCGCCACCCTGCTGATGATCGCCGGGTTCGAGACCATCGCGAACCAGATCGGCGTCGGCACGCTGCTGCTGCTGACCCACCCCGACCAGTTCGCCCGCCTGCGCGCGGAACCCGGGCTCGTCGTCCCCGCGGTGGAGGAGCTGGCGCGCCACCAGACGGTCATCGACTACGGCCTGCGCCGCGTGGCCACCGAGGACGTCGTCGTCGGCGGCACGACCATCCGCGCCGGCGAGGGCGTCGTGGTGGTCCTGTCCTCGGCCAACCGCGACGCCGAGGTCTACCCCGACCCGGACCGGTTCGACATCACCCGCGACGTGCGCGGCCACCTGGCCTTCGGGTTCGGGCTGCACCAGTGCCTCGGCCAGCTGCTGGCCCGGCTCCAGCTCGGCCTGCTCTGGACGACGCTGGCCGAGCGCGCCCCGGGCCTGCGGCTCGCCGTCGACCTCGACGAGGTCCCCTTCCGAACCGACATGTTCGTCCACGGGGTGCACAGCCTCCCCGTCACCTGGTAGCACCCCGTACCCGGCAGCACCCCGTACCCGGCAGCACCCCGTACCCGGCAGCACCCCGTACCTGGCAGCACCTAGGAGCACCGCCATGACCCAGGCCGAGGCGACCACCACCGCCGCCCCCACCGACCCGCCCTTCCCGTTCCCGATCACCTCCGCGCTCGACCCGTCCCCGGAGTACCGGCGGATGCGCGAGGAGCAGCCGGTGATGCGGGTGCGCCTGCCCAGCGGTGACCCGGCCTGGTTGGTGACCAGGTTCGCCGACGTGCGCGCCGTGTTCGCCGACCCGAGGTTCAGCCGCGCCGCCGCCACCCTGCCCGGCGCACCGCGCCTGATGCCCGGCGTGGAGGGCGACCCCGAGTCCATCGTCAGCAAGGAGGGCGCGGACCACGCCCGGCTGCGCCGGCTGGTCGCGCCCGCGTTCACCGCCCGCCGCATGGAGGCCATGCGCGGCCGCGTGCAGGCCACCGTGGACGACCTGCTGTCGCAGGTGGAGGCGGCCGGCCCGCCCGCGGACCTGGTGGGCCTCTACACCTCCCAGCTGCCGATCATCACCATCTGCGACCTGCTCGGGGTGCCGCGCGAGGACCGCGACCGGTTCCGGCACTGGTCGGACGCCATGTTCCACAGCACCGCCGACAAGCTCGACGAGGCCGTCGCGGCCCGCAACGCGCTCATCGGCTACCTCGCGGCGATGGTGCAGGCCCGCCGCGCGAACCCCAGCGACGACCTGCTCGGCGTGCTCATCGCCCACCAGGACAACGACGCGCTGACCGAGCGCGAGCTGGTCTCCTTCGCGGGCGGCCTGATCGTGGCGGGCTACGAGACGACGTCGAACCGGCTCGCCAACGCCGTGCTGATCCTCCTCGGCCGCCCCGACCAGCTCGCGCTGCTGCGCGAGGACCCCAGCCGGGTCCCCGCCGCCGTGGAGGAGCTGCTGCGGTTCATCCCCGGCGGCGCGGCGGGCGGCCTGATGCGGGTCGCGACCGAGGACGTGGAGGTCGGCGGCACGCTCATCCGGGCGGGTGACGGCGTCATCGCCGTCACCAACTCCGCCAACCGCGACGACGAGGTGTGGGCCGACCCGGACCGCTTCGACATCACCCGGGCGCCCGGCCCGCACACCAGCTTCGGCCACGGCGCGCACCACTGCGTCGGCGCGCAGCTCGCCCGCATCGAGATGCAGGTCGGCCTGGGCTCGCTGTTCGCCCGGTTCCCGACGCTGCGCCTCGCGGCCGACGAGTCGGAGCTGCCGTGGCGCAAGAACGCCGTCATCCACAGCCTCCAGGGCCTGCCGGTGGAGTGGTGATGACGACCACCAGGTGGAAGGTGTCCCTCGACCAGGACTCGTGCATCAGCTCGGGCATCTGCCAGGCGCTCGCGCCGGGGCGGTTCGAGGTGCGCGCGGGCACCCCGGCCCGGGTCGTGAGCGAGGAGGTCGACCGGGAGGACGCGCTGCTCGACGCGGCCGAGTCCTGCCCCGTCGAGGCGATCGGCCTGGTGGACGCCCGCTCCGGTGACGTGGTCTACCCGCCGGCCGACTAGACCGCGAACGCGGCGGGCACGCGGTGCCCGGGGCGGCGACCAGGCCGGTCCGGGCACCGCGAGCCCCGCGGTCCGCGGTGGCGGATCAGCGGCCGTGCTGCCGCAGCAGGAACTCGTAGGTGCTCGGCAGCTCGTCGAGCAGCCGCTCCCGCTGCCGCTTGATGTCGTCGAAGACCGGCTCCACGGTCCGGGTCGCCTCGGGCATGTGCTCCAGCAGCGGTAACGGCGCGTCCGGCACCACCCCGAGGCCCGCCAGCACGCAGTAGTAGTTGCTGTTGTTCCAGAAGTTGCGGAACTCCTCCTCGAAGTTGCCGTAGTAGTGCTGCGCGTCGTCCGAGGCGGGCGGGTTGATCGCCAGGCCCGCGCGGTAGGCCTCCACCTTCTCCTGCATGCTGTCGGCCAGCCGCAGCTCCTTGTTCGCCCGCCAGAACGGGGTGTCGTTGCGGGGCGAGAAGTAGAAGTGCGCCTGGATGAAGTCCCTGGTGTCGTCGAACATGGTCTCGACCTCGCGGTTGAACCGGTCGATCAGCACCGGGTTGAACCCCTTGTCCGGGAAGTGCTTGACCAGCTGGAACAGCGCGGCGTAGGTGAAGTAGATGCCGGTGGACTCCAGCGGTTCCACGAAGCACGAGGACGTGCCGATGCTCACGCAGTTGCCGACCCACGCGCGCCGGTTGCGCCCGACGCGGAAGCGGATCTTGTTGAGCGGCGCGGTGTCCGGGTCCAGCCCCCACAGCGCGCAGAACTCGCGCACCGCGTCGTCCTGGTCGATGAAGTCGCTGGAGTACACGTACCCGGTGCCGAAGCGGCCGAGCATGGGGATCTTCCACGTCCACCCGGCGCTCATGGCGATGGACGAGGTGTAGGGCTCGACGCCGTCGGCCTCGTCGTCGTGGGGGACCGCCGAGGCGACCGCGCTGTTGTTGAGCAGGTGGTCGCTCATGTCCAGGAACGGCTCGCCCAGTTCCTTGTTGATGAGCAGCCCCCGGAAACCCGAGCAGTCGATGAACAGGTCCGCGGTGAACGTGCGCCCGGTCGCCGTGGTGACCGACTCGATCAGGCCGTTGGCGTCTCGCGTGACGCGTTCGACGCGGTCCTCGACGTGCCGCACGCCGAGCTTCCCCGTGGCGAAGCGGCGCAGGTAGTCCGCGACCAGCCGGGCGTCGAAGTGCCAGGCGTAGTTGGTGACCGGCGTGCCGTCGAGCCTGCGCGGCGACTTGCCCGCGTCGAGCAGCGCGGGCTCCTTGTAGCAGGCGTAGTCGAACGGCTCGTCGGTCGCGCCGTGCCGGCGGCGGTGGAACCAGTAGTGGGACAGGGGAATCCGCTCGTGGAACTTGAGCAGGCCGAAGGAGTGGTAGAAGTGGTCACCGCGGCCGCTGCCGTCGTCCAGCGGGCGCGCGTGCGGGCTGCTCGGTCCGGGGGTGCGCCAGTTGACGAACTTGATGGCCGCCTTGTAGCTGGCGTTGCACTCCCGCATCCACTCGTCCTCGGGGATGCCGAGGAAGTCGAAGAACGCGGTCTGGAGGTTGGGGATGGTGGCCTCGCCGACTCCCAGCGTCGGGATGTCCGGCGCTTGCAGCACGGTGACCTCGGCGGTGCCGCTCAACGCCTTGCCGAGGTAGGAGCCCGCCATCCAGCCCGCGGTCCCGCCACCCACGATGAGGATTTTCCCGATCCGATCGGACACGCAAAGACCTCCGTTGTTCCGCGTGGGAGCACTCGGCCGGGCCGTCACGGGGCCCAGGTGGAGAACTCCCGCCTGCCGTACATCAGCGGCGTCCCGCCGCTCCAGTTGATCTCCGACACCTCGCCCAGCACCACGACGTGGTCGCCGACCACGGTGCTCTCGCGCACGACGCACCCCGCGAACGCGAGCGAGTCCTCGAACAGCCAGGGCATCCCGGTCACGGCCGCGCTCCGCCAGGCCACCGCGCCGAACCGGTCGGGCACGGGCGAGGAGAACACCTCGGCGGCCCGGCGGCCCGGCGCGTGCAGCAGGTTCACCCCGAACCTGCCCCGCCGCACCGCGGCCGTGGTGCGGCGCGCGGTGTCGAGGCACACCAGCAGGGTCGGCGGGTCCAACGTCACGCTGGCCAGCGAGGTGCACGTCATGCCCCGCGGTGCGCCGTCCGCGCCCACCGCCGTCACCACGGCGACGCCGGTGGGGAAGGAACCCATCAGCGCCCGGTGGTCGTCGGGGCCCACCCGCGCGGTCAGGTCGCCCCGCCGCGCGTTCACCGCGACCCCCTCGGCGGACCTTCCGACGAGTCCGTCAGCGCCGCCCGGGGACCCCGACCGGCACCGGTGTCCCGGTCCGGACCAGGACCAGGCCCGCCGACACGATCACCAGCAGGCACCCCGCGGCGGCGGAGGTGGTCGGCGCCTCGCCGAGGAACAACCCGCCCCAGACCACGCCGAACAGCGGCGTCAGCAGCGCGACCATCATCGCCCGCGCCGGGCCGACGTCCCGCACCAACCGGAAGTAGAGCAGGAACCCGACCGTCGTGCACAGCACGGCCAGCGCGGCCATGCTGAGCACGATGCGGGCGGTCGGCTCGACGTGCGGGACGTCCACCACCCAGAACGGCAGCAGGATCAGCCCGGCCAGCAGTTGCGAGCACCCGGCGGTGCCGATCGGGTCGACGTGCGGCGCGAACCGCTTCACGTAGACGCCCGACAGCGCGTAGAGCGCCGACGCGGCGAGGCAGGCCGCGATGGAGGCCCAGAACACCGGTGAGCCCTGGACGGCCGCGCCCCCACCGGTGATCAGCGCGACCCCGACCATGCCCAGCACGAGCCCCGCGATCCCGCGCGCCGTGAGGCGTTGCGCGAGGAACGCCGCGGACAGGAGCGTGCCGAACAGCGGCGTGCTGGAGTTGATGGTGACCGAGTAGAACGCCGGGATGTGCACGGCGGCGTAGGAGAACAGCAGCATGGGCGCGGCGACGTTGAACACCGCCACGACCGCGTAGACGACCCAGTGCGCCCGCCAGCGGGGCCGGAACCGCACGACGGCGAAGTAGGGCAGGAAAGCCAGCCCTCCCAGGCCGACGCGCACCCCGGCGGTGGTCGCCGCGCCGAGCACGGGCGCGAGCACCCGCAGGAAGATGAACGAAGCGCCCCACAAGGCGCCGAGGGTGATCAGTCGAAACCAATCCGATCTGCGCATACCGGTGGCTCTTACCTCTCTCGACCGTTGCGCGGCCCCACTGCGGGATGCGGGCGGAAAACCGTGCCGAGCTTTTCCGGTTCATCTGGTGCGGCCCCCCACGACCAGTCCGAACATCTGTCCACCTCACCGAGCGGGCTCGTCAACAACGGGCTGGGCCGGGTCGCGGGTGCATCGCGGTGCCATCGACGGATTCGCGACCATTTCCCCGAAGTCGCGCCAAGTCGATTCCGCCGGAACGTGCGGAAGGTGATCGATATATTTTCAGCCCCCAGGCCCCCGTATTGTGTGGATTCGCGAAGGGTTGTCGTCAACGCAATCCGCATCCGAAGGTATTGCGAATTCATGGGCTATGGAAGGCTCCGAACGGGTGACGCGGGACGGTGGAATATCCCATTCCGTCTGGAATGCGCGTCGCCACCGCACCCGAACGACGTGGGGCCCCCGACCGGTCGGTCGGGGGCCCCACGTCGTTCCGGACCCGTCTCAGGCGGACCCGTCGAGCCGCTGGTTGAAGAACCACTCGTGGCCCTCCACGTCCACCACCTTGAACACCCGCATGCCCTGCGGGGTGTTGGTGGGCGGGAACGCGACCTCGCCGCCCGCGCCGGTCACCCGCTCGTGCAACGCGTCGGCGTCCGCCACGTCGACCGAGACCATGGCGTTGACCGCGCCGCTGTTGCGCGGGTTGCGGTACTCGCCCCCCGGACCCGCCAGGTAGACGGGATCGCCGAGCGGCGTGCTCATCTCGGCGTGGAAGACGGTGCCGTCCTCGTGCGCGTAGCGCTTGTCCTCGGTGAAGCCGAACGTGGTGCCGAGCCAGTCCAGCGCGGCGGCGGCGTTCTCGTACTTGAGGTATGGGATCGCAGGCATGGGCAGAGGGTGGCACCCGGCCGGCGTGCGGTGATGCCCAGAATTGAACACCCGGGATCGGACACGCGGGTCGCCGGCCCGGTCGCCCGCCGCGCGGCCCGGCCGGGTCAGCCGCCGCTGACGAACTCCAGCGTGATCGCCGGACGCCCGTCGTAGCGCTGACCGTTGGCCTCGAACAGCCCCGTCAACGGGGTCCGCACGTCGGTGGCGCCCAGTGCGTCCAGGTAGGCGCGGTGCGCCTCCAGGGACGCGACGGCCAGGTCGACCGACCCGCTCACGTCCACCGCGTGCGTCGGCCGGGGCGAGGCGAGCATCGCCACGTGGCGCACGCCCGCCCAGCGCTCGCCCGCCTCGGGGAAGATCCAGCGGTTGCCCGCGTCGGCCACCGCGTCGAGCAGGGCGCGGCCCACGGCGCGGTGGTCGGCGCTGTTCCACCGGTTCGTGAACGTCTCGTCCCGGTGGTTGTAGCCCACCACCAGCTCCGGCCGGTGGCGGCGGATCGCGGCGGCCAGGTCGCGGCGCAGCGCCACCCCCTCCTCGACCACGCCGTCGCGGTGCCCGTCCAGGAACTCCACCTCCTTCACGCCCACCAGTTCGGCGCTGGCGCGCTGCTCCCGCTCCCGCACCTCCGCCGACTCGGCCGGGTCCAGGCCGTCGATGCCCGCCTCGCCCCGGGTCACCAGGACGTAGGTCACCTCCTTGCCCGCCGCGGTCCACGCCGCCACCGCCCCGGCGCCGGAGAACTCGATGTCGTCCGGGTGGGCCACCACGCACAGCACGCGGGTGAAGTCCTCCGGCACGTCCTTCAATCGCTCGGTCATGCCCGCACGATCGCAGCCGCCACCCGCGCCTGTCTGTGCCGAACTGCGCATCACGGGTCGTCCCGGATGCCTACTTCTGAGCAGTCGCCCGCGCGCGCCGGCCACTAGCGTGCCGCCGACGGTCGCCGAGCGCGACCCTGCTCTGGATCAGGAGGTGCGATGTCCATGTCGGACGGTCGTGGTTTTAACCGGCGAGCCTTGTTGCGCGGGTTCGCCGGTGTGTCGCTCGCCGCGACGCTGCCGGGTGCCCTCGCGGCGTGCGGCGGGTCCGGCGCGGGACCGCTGGCGCAGAGCACGGCGCCCTCGGTCGAGCCCAAGCGCGGCGGTCGGATGCGGGCCGCGTTCATCGGCGGCAGCAACGAGACCGCCAACATCCTGAAGTCCACCAACACGCCGATCGACTACGTCCGCACGCGCGTGGTCTACGACGTGCTGTGCGACATCGACGCCGACGGCAAGCCGACCCTCGTGCTCGCCGAGGAGATCGCGCCCAACGCCGACGGCAGCCAGTGGACCATCAGGCTCCGCGAGGGCATCACGTTCCACGACGGGCGCACCATGACGTCCGAGGACGTGCTGCACACGCTGCGCACCTACGTCGACCAGCAGTCCAACACCGCGCCGCTGCTGATGGACATCGACCTGGCCAACGCCAAGCGCCAGGACGACCGCACCCTCGTGCTGCCGATGCTGCGCCCGCACGGCTTCCTCGACCTCGCCCTCACCCAGGGCGTGTTCGTGTTCTCCAAGGACACGACCGACTTCGACAAGGCCATCGGCTCCGGCCCGTTCACCGTGGACCGGCTGGAGCCGGGCAAGGGCGGCCTGCTCAAGCGCAACCCGAACTACTGGCGCCCCGAGGGCGGCCCGTACCTCGACGAGCTGGAGCTGCTGTCCATCGCCGACCCGGAGGCGCGGCTCAACGCCCTCAAGGCCGGGCAGCTCGACTACGCCGCCAGCATCCCGCTGACCTCGGCGCGCGTGGAGCGCGACAACGCCGACGTGAAGCTGTTCGTGCCGCCCAAGTGGGAGTGGGCGAACTTCGGCGCGTCCATGAAGCGCACCAAGGAGCCCTTCACCGACCCGCGGATCACCCAGGCCCTGCGGTACGCGGTCGACCGGCAGAAGATGGTCGACAACGTCACCCTCGGCTTCGGCGAGCTGGGCAACGACCTGTTCGGCAAGCACCTGCCGTACTACGCGGAGGACCTGCCGCAGCGCGAGTACGACCCGGAGCGCGCCAAGAAGCTGCTCAAGGACGCCGGCATGTCGGACCTGAAGCTCAAGATCCGCACCAGTGACTACGAGTACGGCCTCACCGAGGGCGCCGTCGCGTTCGCCGAGCACGCCAAGGCCGCCGGCATCACCATCGAACTGGACAAGGTGCCCGCCGCAGACTTCCTCGCCGACTACAAGGTGTTCATCGGCGCGCAGTTCCAGTCGGCCAACCGCAAGCCCCGGCCCCTGCCGCTGGACGTGCTGTTCTTCTACGGCTCCGACGCGCTGCTGCCGTTCACCGGCCTGGCGGGGGAGAAGGTCGACCAGCTCGCCGCCTCGGTGCGCACCGCCGTCACCGAGGAGCAGCGGCGCACCTCGATGGGCGACCTCCAGGAGCTGCTCAGCGAGGAGGGCGGCGACCTGGTGTGGGCCCGCGCGCCGATCTGCTCGGCGGGCACCCCGAAGGTCAACGGCGTGAAGTCGTTGGGCTACCCCGGTTTCCCCAGCTTCCGCGACGCGTTCCTGGCATGACCGCGGAGGTGGCGGTGCGGCGGGCCGGGGGGTTGCCCCGGTTCGTCGCCCTCCGGCTGGTGGCCGGGGTCGGGGTGCTGCTGGCGGTGTCGGCGATCGTGTTCACCGCGACCGAGCTGGCCCCCGGCGACGCCGCCACCGCCGCGCTCGGCCCCGACTCCGACCCGGCCTCGGTGGTCGCGATGCGCACCGAGCTGGGCCTCGACCGCCCGGCGGTGGTGCGCTACCTCGACTGGCTGTGGGGCGCGGTGGGCGGCGACTTCGGCGTGTCCTACGTCAGCCACCGCCCGGTCTCCGACGTGATCGCCGAGCGGGCGGGCAACACCGCCCTGCTCGGCGGGCTCGCCGTGGTGCTGCTGGTGCCGCTGGCGATCGGCCTCGGCGTGTGGTCCGCGCTGCGCGCCGGCCGCGCCGCCGACCGGATCGTGTCGGGCGCGACGCTGGGACTGGTGTCGGTGCCCGAGTTCGTCATCGGCACGGTGCTGGTGGTGGTGTTCGCCGTGCAGCTGGGCGTGCTGCCCGCGGTGTCGTTCGTGCCGCCGGGGCAGCAGCCGCTGGACTCCCCGGAGATCCTGGTGCTGCCGGTGGTCACGCTGCTCGCCGTGTGCCTGGCCCACAACGTGCGGCTGGTGCGCGCGGGCGTGCGGGAGGTGTCCGCGGGGGACGCGGCGGAGAACGCCCGGCTCAACGGCGTGCCCGAGCACCGGGTCGTCCTGCGCTACGTGCTGCCCTCGGCGCTGCCGCCGGCCCTGCCGATCTTCTGCCGCTACGCGGGGTTCCTGCTCGGCGGCGCGTTGATCGCCGAGACGATGTTCGGCTACCCGGGGCTCGCCTCGGCCCTGGTCACCGCCTCGGCCGGGCGCGACGTCCCGGTGGTGCAGGCGGTGGCGCTGGTCGCGGCGGCGGTGACCGTCCTGCTCAACCTCCTCGGCGACGTGCTCGCCGTCCTGCTCGACCCGAAACGGGGGGTGACCCGGTGACGTCGCAGACGCGGCGCGGCACGCGGGTGCCGTGGGGCCTCGTCGTGCCCCTGGGCCTGGTGCTGCTGGTGGCCGTGCTCGGTCCGCTGCTGGCTCCGCACGCGCCCGACGAGTCGGTGTCGTTCCCGTTCGCCCCCTCGGCGCCCGGGCACCCGCTGGGCACCGACTACCTGGGCGCGGACGTGCTGAGCAGGCTGCTGCACGGTGGCCGGACGCTGGTGCTCGTGGCGCTGGCCGTGCTGGTGGTCACCTACGCCCTCGCCACGGCGGCCGGGATGCTCGCCGCGCACCGGGGCGGCTGGGTGGACCACACCGTCATGCGCACCGCGGACGTGCTGATGGGCCTGCCCGCGATCGTGCTGCTCACCGTGATCGTCACGGGCGTCGGCCGCGGCACGGGCGGCGCGGCGGTGGCGATCACCGTCGTCCTGCTGCCCGACATCGTCCGCGTGGTGCGCACCGCGACCGCCGGCGCGCTGGTCCGCGACTACGTCGAGGTGGCGGTGGCGCGCGGCGAGCCCGGCCGGTCCGTGCTCGTGCGCGAGGTGCTGCCCAACCTCGGTCCCGTGCTGGCCGCCGACCTCGGCGTGCGGTTCGTCGCCGCGGTGTACGCGGTGGCCACGGCGAGCTTCCTCGGCCTCGGGGTGCAGCCGCCGACCGCAGACTGGGCGTTGATGATCTTCGAGAACCGGGGCGGCCTGGCGTTGCAGCCGCTCGCCGTGCTGGCTCCGGTGATCGCGCTGGTCGTGCTGCTGAGCCTGTCCAGCGCCTTGGCCGACCGCCTGGCCGTCGACCGCTCACCGCGCCGGCCACCCCGCCGCGCGCGGGTGGCGCGCCCCGTCTCCGACGACCCCCGACCGGTGTCCGCCGCCGAGGTGGTGGACCTGCGCGTCGCCGCGGCGGCCACCGGCCGCGTCGTCGTGGACGGCGTGGACCTGGCCGTGCGGCCGGGCGAGGTGCTGGGCCTGGTCGGCGCGTCCGGCAGCGGCAAGACCACCATCGCCCTGGCCCTGCTCGGCCACCTGCGCCCCGGCCTCGTCCACGTCGGCGGCGTCACCCGGGTCGCCGGGCACGACCTGGGGGCGCGCTCCGGCCGGGCGCTGCGCCTGCTGCGCGCCCGGCACGCGGCCTACGTCGCCCAGGACCCGCGCACCGCCCTGCCGTCGCACCTGCGGGTGCGCGCCCAGCTGGCCGAGGTGCTGCGGGCCAGGGGCGTGGCCCGGGCCGAGGTCGACGGCCTGTCGAGGGCCGCGCTGCGCCGGGCGAACCTGCCGGACGACGACGCGTTCCTGGACCGCCGTCCGCACCAGATGTCCGGCGGTCAGCTCCAGCGCCTCGCGCTGGCCATCGCGCTCACCCACCGCCCGGCGGTCGTCGTCCTGGACGAGCCGACCAGCGCCCTGGACGCGGACAACGCCGACCGGCTGCTCGCCGAGTTCGTCGAGCTGTGCCGGGTCTCCGGCGCCGCCGCCGTGCTGGTGTCCCACGACCTGCCCGCGCTGGCGACCGCCGCCGACCGGCTCGCCGTGGTCGACGGCGGCCGGGTCGTGGAGACCGGGCCGGCCGCGCGGGTGCTCACCGCGCCGACGCACCCCGCCACCAGGCAGCTCGTGGTCGCCGAGGACGCCCCGCTGCGCCGGGAACCGCCCGAGGGGGCGCCCGACCTGCTCGTGGTCTCCGGGGTCACCGTCCACCGGCGCGGCGTCGGGGTCGTGCTGGACCGGGCGTCGCTGCGGGCCCCGGCCGGCGGCAGCGCCTGCCTCGTCGGGCCCTCCGGCTGCGGCAAGACCACCCTGCTGCGCGTCGTCGCGGGCCTCATGGCCCCCGCGGAGGGCGGCGTCCTGCTCGACGGCGTGCCGCTGGCCCCGCTGGTGGCCGGCCGCGACGCCGAGCAGCTCCGCCGGGTGCAGCTCGTCCCGCAGAACCCCTACGACTCGCTCAACCCGCGGCACACCGTGCGCCGCATCGTCGCCCGGCCGCTGGAGCAGTTCGGCCTGTGCGCCGACGACGAGGCGGTGACCGGCGAGGTGGTCGGGCTGCTGCGCCGGGTCGGCCTCACCGAGCGGCACGCCGACTCGCTGCCCGCCGCCCTGTCCGGTGGCGAGCGCCAGCGGGTCGCCATCGCCCGCGCCCTGGCCGCCGACCCGGACGTGCTGCTGTGCGACGAGGTGACCAGCGCCCTGGACCGCGCGGTCGCGGCGAGCGTGGTCGACCTGCTCTCCGAGCTGCGCGAGGAGCGCGGGCTCACCCTGCTCGTGGTCACCCACGACCCGGCGGTGGTGCGCCGGGTCGGCGGCGAGGTGCACGAGATGGTCGACGGCAGGCCGGTGCTCCGGCCCCGGCCCGCGATGGCCTGAGGACCGCCGGTGGCCTGGGCAGGCCGGTGCCCGGGCCGGTGCCCTACGGGCGCACCCGGCGGCGCGACCGGGCGCCGGCGGTCAGGACGAGCACACCCGCGGCGAGGACGGGCAGGCCGACGGAGAAGATGCCCACGAGCCCCAGCACGACCAGGACCGTGCCGGACACCGCGAGCGCGGCGGTCCGCGCGGGGGCGGCCGTCGCCGCGCCGTAGACCGCGAGGAGCACGCCGACGACCAGCGCGGTGGGGAACCAGACCACGGGGTCGTTCCCCTGCCGTCCGATCAGCCACAGGTAGCCGCCCCCCGCCGTGGCGCCCAGCAGGCCCGCGACCAGTGCGAGACCGTCCCACCCCGTGCGCGCCGCCGGTGCCATCAGCCCATCATGCCCGTGGTCAGCCCTCCTCCACGACGACCGCGTGGTCCTTGGCTTCGGGCTGGGCGAACCGGGCCAGCCGCACCGCCTCCGCCTCCAGCGCCTCGCGGTCCGCCGCGGACAGCTTCTCCAGCGGGCGCAGCGCGACGGTGGCCACCCGCCGCTTGACCGCGATCGACCACATGCCCGCCACCAGGCCGTCGACCAGGAAGGTCGGCTTGATCTGGAGGTTGGACTTCGCGTACACGACGTCCTTGTGCGCGGCGGGCAGGATGCGCTCCCGGTGGGTGCTCCGGTACGCCAGCAGCGTGCTGTCGAAGGCGGGCAGCAGCTTCACCGGCGCGGGCGCGTCCGCGTCCGGCCGGGGCGCGTCGGGCAGGTCGTACAGCACGCGGCGGCCGTCCTCGGAGAACGTGACGAGGTCGTCCATGCCGGCGAGGGCGTCGCGCACGGGCGGGGTTCGGTGCCCGATCCACGTGGCCACGTCGTCCGCCGCCGCGGGGCCGAACGCGCGCAGGTGCGCCCTGATCACCTCCGCCAGGGCGGCCTCCTGGTCCTCGGCGGCCGGGGGAGCGGCGCGCAGCGCCTCCGGGGCCTTCGTGCCCCACTCCCCGTCGGCCGGGGCCCGCACGAACGCGGGCACGCCCCGGAAGGGGCGCCACTTGTACTGCCGCTGGAACGCGATCTCCTCGTCCGTGGTGGCGTCGGGGTGCCGCTCCAGGAACGCCTCGATGAACGCGCACACCTCGTCGGCCGTGCGGGCCCGCTCGGCGGTGTGCTCGCGCAGCTCGGCCACCAGGCGGTCCATCAGCGGCGCAGGCCCCTCGGTCTTGCGCCGCCAGTCGGCCGCGCCGGTGAGGGCGGTGACCGCCGCGTACGCCGGGTACTGCTCGGCGGCCACCACGTGCAGCGTGCCGCGCAGCAGCGTCGCGAGCAGCAGTTCGCCGCGCTCCACCGCGCCGAGGAACGCCTCCGGGGCGAGGTCGGCGGTCCTGGTCCACACCGCGACGGGGACCGCGGGCCAGCTCTGCGCCTGCACCGCCCCCACACGCGCGAGGACTCCCGGGACCGAGTCGTCGATCGGTTCCAGGAGTCCTTGGCGTGCCAGCAGGGCGCGGTTGAGTTCTCGGGTCGTGATGCCGGCCGCGGTCACGTGTCCATGCCTCCACAGTGCGGGTCGTGTCCCGGGTACGGTAACCCGTCCCGCACCGCGGGGGTGGTCAGGAGCCGACCGCGCCCGCCCGCGCCGCCGTCTGCGCCGCGGCCAGCCGCTCACCGTGCAGCGCCTGCTCCGCGCGGCGGGCGCGCCGCCTGCGGAGCAGGTTGCGGGTGGACACGAACAGGCCGCCGCCGTCGAGCAGCACCGCCACCAGCACGATGGTGGCGAAGTCGAACGAGTTGATCCGGCTGTCCTGGCCGGTGGCGAACAGGAACGCCTGCGACAGGTAGCCGATCAGCACGGGCAGGGTGATCGCGAACAGCGAGGCGATCGTGACGCCGCGGCCCAGCAGGTACACCGCCGAGTACCAGCGCACCGACTTCATCTCGCGCGGGCTCAGGTCGGACAGGTCCTCGCGCTTGGGGGAGCGCCACAGCCTGCGCAGGCCGTTGAGCATCCACTTCTCGGTGTCCTTGATCAGGTTCCGGGTCCCGATCGCGGTCGTGATCACGTAGTAGAAATCGGTGTGCATGAAGAAGAAGCACTGCCACAGCAGCCGGCCGAAGTAGGTCCACAGCGCCGCCGCGGTGAGCCACTGGATCTCCTGGGGCACCGACAGGGCCCCGGTCTCCATCAGCTTGAGCAGGATGATCGCGATCGAGCCGAACACGCCGTCCACGATGGGCCCGGACAGGAACGCGACGTAGCGCTCCTTCTTGGACGCCAGCCAGATGCCGCTCATGTCGGTCTCGGCGACCAGGATGTAGAGCCTGCTACCGATCCCGATGCGCGCGGGCACCCCGGCCGCGCGGGCCGCCACCAGGTGCGCCACCTCATGGATGTAGATGCCCACGATCATGATCGCCATGGTCGCCCAGGTGAGCAGGGCGAAGTGCTCGGGGAACAGCAGCACCGTGGCGCCGGGGATGATGCCCGGGTTCAGCACGGCGGTCAGCACGCCGGCGGCGATGACCAGGCCGGCGAGCACGAGGACGGGGGTCGAGAAGATCCGCCGCGCGGTCTTCTGGCTGATCCACTCCATGTGGCTCTTCCAGCGCAGGCCCGGCGCCGGGTCCCCGGCCGGTGCGGCGGCGCCCGAGGCGCCGGTCGCGGTGCCGGCGGCGGCGGTGGCCGTGACGGTCCTCGCCGCCTCGTCCCCGGTCGCGCCGTCCACGGTGATGAAGCCCTCGGCGACCATCGCGTCGATGAAGTCGTCGAGGTCGGCGGTCTCGCCGTGCTTCGCCTCGTAGCGGCGGCTCGCCTCGGCGGGCGTGCAGCCCTCGGCGAACCACTCCAGCACGTCGAGGCCCTCCGGGGGGATGCTCAGGAAGACCTGGCGGTCGACGTCGCCGATGACCGCGGAGTCGGCCTCGCGCCGATGCGAGTACGGCAGCACGGTGATCACCGAGTCGGGCGGGTAACCGGGCATCGGTGCGGTCCTTTCTCCTCCGTTGGGAACCGGCGGGTCGGCGCACGCGCCGACCCGCCGGTCGTCATTCGGCTGCTGCCGGGTGTCGTCAGGCGACGACGACCGAGCAGGAGGTCGCGGCGCTGGTCTTGACGGTCTCCAGGCGGCGGACGACGAGCTTCTTCATGTGTGGTCACCTCCCCTCGCTCTGTGCTGTGAGGAGAATCCTGCTGCCCGCCACCGGGCCCGGTCTGCGCAACGTTGAGCACTCGCGGATCGCGCACTTCGTTGTCCCGCAACGACTTGCCGCGCGCACGCCGAACGGCGCGACGGGTTCTCCCGCCGCGCCGTCCGTTCCTCCCGCGACTCCGCTACCGGTGCGCCGCGCCGTCGGCCACCAGCCGCGCCACGGTGTCCCGCAACCCCTCGTCCGCCCGGACGCGCGGCCGCCACCCGGTGACGGCGGTGAACGCCGAGGCGTCGAACTCCACGCTCTCCAGGTCACCGGGGTCGACCTCGCCCGGCGGGGGCACCGAGCGCACCGGCACGGGCTCCCGCCCGGTCAGCTCGGCCACCAGGCCGGCGACCTCCCGGAACACCTCGCCCAGGGGCGCGCTGCGGCCGGTGCCGATGACCCAGTGCCGGCCCGCCAGGCGGTCGACGTGGTGCAGCGCCAGGCGGAACGCCTCCGCCGCGTCCGCGACGTGCAGCAGGTCCCGCCGCACCGTCCCGTCGTGCCACATGGTGATCGGCTCGCCCGCCAGCGCGCGCCGCGCCATCGCCGACACCACGCCCCGGTCGACCGCGCCCGACCCCGGCACGTGGCCGTAGGTGGTGGGCAGCCGCAGCGAGACCGCCCGCAGCACGCCGTCCGCGTCCGCCGCCGTCAGCGCCAGCTCGGCGGCCAGCTTCTGCCGGCCGTACGGGGTGCGCGGCCGGTCGGTCTCCGAACCGTCGATGCGGACCCGGTCGGTGTCCCCGAGCTGGCTCTTGGTCCCCGCGTACAGCACCACCGGCGGCGGGCCGCCCCGCGCCGACAGGACGTCGACCAGGTCGAGCACCAACCCGGTGTTGACCCGCTCGGCCGCGGCGTCGCCGTCCGCGGCCCGCCACGAGCCCGAACCCGACCGGTGGGCCAGCGCGTACACCACCACGTCCGCGTCGGCCACCACCCCGGCCAGCGCGCCCGGCGCCGTCAGGTCCAGCACCACGGCCTCGAACGCCGTCGCGCCCGGCGGCGGCGGGGTCGGCCGGGTGGCGACCGCGCGCACGGCCAGGCCGTCGCGCGCCAGCGCGTGCAGCACCGCCGAGCCGATGAACCCCGTGCCGCCCAGGACCACCGCCCGCGCGCTCACGCGGTCAGCTCCCGGTCCAGCCGCAGGCACTCCTCGTACCGGGGCAGCAGGCCCGCCGCCCCGGCCTCGGCCAGGGTCGGCGCGACGGCGTCCCGGTCCGACAGCAGCGGTTCGAGGTCGTCGGGCAGCTCCAGGCCCAGCGCCGGGTCCAGCGGGTGCACCGCCAGCTCGTGCTCCGCCACGTACGCCGACGACACCAGGTAGGACATCACCGTGTCGTCCTCCAGCGCCACGAACGCGTGCCCCAGGCCCACCGGGAAGTACACGGCGCGGAAGTCCACCGGGTCGACGCGGACCACGTCCCACTGCCCGAACGTGGGTGAGCCGACCCGCAGGTCGACCACGAAGTCCAGGGCGGCGCCGCGCGGGCAGTACACGTACTTGGCGCACCCCGGCGGGGTGGTGGTGAAGTGCACGCCGCGCACGACGCCGGCCCGCGACCGGCTGTGGTTGGTCTGCGCCGGGGTGAACAGCCGGTGCCCGGTGGCCTCGGTGAACGCCGCCTCCTGGAAGGGGGAGGTGAACAGCCCCCGCTCGTCGGGGAAGGTGTTCGGGGTGAACTCGAACGCGCCGTCGACGGCGAGCCCGCGTGCTTTCACGGAACGCTCCAATCAGGACAGTTCGGCCAGGACCGAGCGCACCGCGTCGATGACCCGGTCCTGCACGTCCGGCGCCAGCCCGGCGTACATGGGCAGCGAGAAGATCTCCCCGGCGAGCCGCTCGGTCACCGGGAGGGAACCGGGCGCCCACCCCAGGTGCCGGAAACCGCTCATGGTGTGCACCGGCCACGGGTAGCTGACGTTCAGGTGCACGTCGTGCGCCTTGAGCGCCTCCAGGACCTCGTCCCGGCGGGGGTGGCGGACCACGTAGAGGTAGTACACGTGGTCGTTGCCGTCGGCCACGGCGGGCAGCACCAGGTCGGTGTCGGCGAGCCCCTCGGCGTAGCGCCGGGCCACCTCGCGGCGGGCCGCCAGGTACCCGTCGAGGCGCCGCAGCTTGCGGCGCAGGATCTCCGCCTGCACCTCGTCCAGGCGGCTGTTGTGGCCGGGCGTCTCCACCACGTAGTACTTCTCGGCCATGCCGTAGTACCGCAGCCGCCGCAGGCGGGCGTCCACCTCGTCGTCGGAGGTGACCACCGCGCCGCCGTCGCCGTAGGCGCCCAGCACCTTGGTCGGGTAGAACGAGAACGCCGCCGCGTCGCCGGTCGTCCCGGCGATCCTCCCGTGCCGCCGCGCGCCGTGCGCCTGCGCGCAGTCCTCCAGCAGCGCCAGCCCGTGCCGGCGCGCCAGCTCGGTCAGCGGGTCCAGGTCGGCGCACTGGCCGTACAGGTGCACCGGCAGCAGGCAGCGCGTGCGCTCGGTGAGCACCCCCGCCACCTGGTCGGTGTCCATCAGGTAGGTGTCGGGGTGCACGTCGACGAACTTCGGCACCGCGCCGACCGCGTCGATCGCCACGACCGTGGGCGCGGCCGTGTTCGACACCGTCACCACCTCGTCACCGGGACCGACGCCCAGCGCCCGCAGCGCCAGCACCAGCGCGTTCGTCCCGTTGTCCACACCCGCGCAGTGGGCCGCGCCGTGGTAGTCGGCGAACTCGCGCTCGAACCCGGCCACGCTCGGGCCGAGCACCAGCCGGCCCGACGAGAACACCGTCTCGACGGCGTCCATGATGTCCGCGCGCTCGTCTTCCCACTCCGCCAGGTAGTCCCACACCAGGGTTGCCATCGTCACGTCTCCCGGTCCGGCAGCGCCACCGGGACGCCCGGGGCCCGCCGAGTGTGCACCGCGACGACCCGGCCGTGACGGTCAATTCTGAGCAGCGCCGGCCGACCTCCCTGACCGCACAATGCGGTGCCCGTCCCCGAGACCCGTCCCGGGACCGTTCCGCGGAACGGGGTCGAGCACGAACGGAGGTGCGCATGACCGCCCACGGCACCGGACCGTCCGCGGGGGTGGACACCGGCCGGCGGCTGTTGCGCTCGGCCCGCCGCGCGGACAGCCCGCTCACCCCGAACGCGGACGTCGACGCGTGGCTGGAGCGACAGCGGACCGAGTGCGCCGCGGTCGTCCGCCGCGTGCCCTTCGCGGAGCTGCGCGGCTGGCACTTCGCCGAGGACACCGGCAACCTCGGCCACGACAGCGGCAAGTTCTTCACCGTCGAGGCCGTCAAGGTCACCGCCGACACCGACACCTGGGTGCAGCCGATCATCGTGCAGCCCGAGATCGGCGTCCTCGGGCTGCTGGTCAAGGAGTTCGACGGCGTCCTGCACTTCCTGATGCAGGCGAAGTTCGAGCCGGGCAACGTCACCGTCGTCCAGCTCTCGCCGACCGTGCAGGCGACCCGCAGCAACTACACCGGCGTGCACCGCGGCGCCTCCATCCCGCACCTGGAGCACTTCCTGCGCGACCGGTCGTCGGGCGTGCTCGTCGACGTGCTCCAGTCCGAGCAGAACGCGTGGTTCCTGCACAAGCGCAACCGCAACATGGTCGTGGAGACGACCGCGCCGGTCGAGCACGACGACCGGTTCCGCTGGCTGACCCTCGGCCAGATCCGGCGGCTGCTGCACCGCGACGACGTGGTGAACATGGACGCCCGCACCGTGCTGTCCTGCCTGCCCGTCGCGGAGATCGCCGCCGCCGCCGCGGACCCCGACCCCGACGGTGACGGCGACGGCGACGGGTTCGACACCGACGACTTCGGGGCGGCCGTGCTGGAGTCCTTCCGGGAGCACGACCCGCGCGGCGCGGCGGAGGTGCTGAGCTGGGTGACCGACCAGCGCGCCCGCCGCGAGTTCCTCCAGGCGCGCATCCCGCTCAACCGGGGCGCGAACCACGGCTGGCGGCGCGGCCCGGACCGCATCGAGCACGACAGCGGCCGGTTCTTCACGGTCGTGGGCGTCGACGTGAGCACCGGGTCGCGCGAGGTCACCTCCTGGTGCCAACCGCTGATCGCCCCCGTGGGCAGCGGCCTGCTGGCGCTGCTGGTGCGCCGCACGCGCGGCTCGCTCGACGTGCTCGTGCAGGCCAGGCTGGACGCCGGCTCCCTCAACGGGGTCGAGCTGGCCGCCTCCGTGCACTGCACCCCGGACAACTACCGGGGCCTCCCGCCCGAGCAGATCCCGCCGTTCCTGGACGCCGTCCTCGCCGCCGACCCCGCCGCGATCCGCTACGACGTGATGCAGTCCGAGGAGGGCGGCCGGTTCCTCGACGCCAGCAACCGGTACGTCGTCGTCGAGGTCGGCGACGACTTCCCGACGGCGCTGCCCGGCTCCTACCGCTGGCTGCCGCTCGGGCAGCTCTGCGCCCTGCTCGTCCACAGCAACTACCTGACCGTGGAGCTGCGCAGCCTCATCGCCTGCGTGCAGACCCTCCCGCACCTGGCCCCGGCGTTCCCGCCCACCCCCGCCGGCGGGCCGCGATGACACCCTCCCGGCCCTCGCGGGCGGCCGGGTGGCGGCACCGGGTCGGACCGCTGGTCGGGGCCGCCGCCCTGGCGGGCGCCCTGGCCCTGCTCGGCCCGCAGGTCGGCGACGGCGTCACCTCCGTGGCCCGCTTCCTGGCCGCCGTCGGCCTGGTCCTCGCCGTGAGCCACCTCCTCGGCCTGCTGTTCGCGCGCCTGGGCCAGCCGCCCGTCGTGGGCGAGATCGCCGGCGGCCTGCTGGTCGGCCCCTCCGCCCTGGGCGCCGCGTGGCCCGACGGGCAGCGGGCGCTGTTCACCCCCGAGGTCACCGACGGCCTCGCGATGGCCGCCCAGCTCGGCGTGGTGACGTTCATGTTCCTGCTCGGCGCGGAACTGAGGCTCGAACGCGTCGCCGGCAGCGAACGGGTCGTCGGCCTGGTCGTGGCCGGCTCGATCGCCGTGCCCTTCGCCACCGGGGCGCTGATGGCGTGGCTGTGGCGGGACGCCTTCCTGCCCGCCGGCGAACCGCTCCCGCCCTACGTCCTGTTCTTCGGCATCGCCCTGTCGATCACCGCGCTGCCCGTGCTGGCGCGCATCCTCCTGGACTCCGGCACCCGGACCACCGGGATCGGCACCGTGGCCATCGCCTGCGCCGCGATCGGCGACGCCGTGGCCTGGTCGGCGCTGGCGGTCGTGCTGACGCTGACCGACGGCGGCGGGGCGGGCGCCGTGCCGGCCAAGGCTGCCACGGCGGTCGCGCTGGTCGTGGCCACGGCCCTGTGCGCGCGACCGGCCCTCGCGGCCCTGGACCGGCTCCTGCGCGACCGCCCGAAGCCCGAAGCCGTCATGCTGCCGGTGCTGGTGGTCGGCGCGGTCACCTGGTCGGCGCTCAGCGAGGTCGTCGGCCTGCACCCGGTCATCGGCGCGTTCCTCTTCGGCCTGGCCGTGCCCCGCGACAGCGCGCTGATCACGGCGGTGGGGGAGCAGCTCCAGGGCTTCGCGGTCTCCGTCCTGCTGCCGCTGTTCTTCGCCGGCATCGGCCTCAAGACGGCCTTCGGCCTCTTCGGCGGCGACGTCGGGATGTGGTGGGCACTGCTGGTGCTGCTCCTGACCGCCACCGCCTCCAAGGTCGTCGGGGCCGCCGGCGGCGCACTGGCCGCCGGCTGGTCCGCGGGGGACGCCCTCACCCTGGGCGCCCTGATGAACTGCCGGGGCGTCACGGAACTGGTCGTGGTGTCCATCGGCCTGCAGCACGGCCTCATCAACGAGGCGGCCTTCACCATCCTGGTCCTGGTGGCCCTGCTGACCACGGCGGCCACCGGCCCACTGGTGCGCGGCCGCGTCCCGAAACCCCACGAGGTGCCGGTGTGACAAGCCCTTTCGACGGCGACGGCCCGTTCCTGGTCCTGCTCAACGACCGCGGCGAGCACAGCCTGTGGCCCGCCGCCACCCCCGTTCCCGCCGGGTGGCGGACCGTCCTGGGGCCCGCTCCGAGGACGGCCTGCGACACCTACGTGGACGACCACTGGACCGCGGTGCGCCGCTGACGGCGCGACCGGGACGTGGCGCCACTACGGCCGGTCCGAGCCGTTGCCGAAGCCGATCGAGTTCCAGAAGGCGCAGTCGCTCTGCCCCGCCACGTCGGTGGGGCGGATGCCGCCTCCCGTCGGGACGTCCAGGGTCAGGACGTCGGCGCCGGTCCCGGGGCGGTGGCGGAGCCACCGGGGCAGGCCGTCGCGGTTGGGGTCACCGGTGCGGGCGAAGGTGGTCCAGTAGTCGATCATCGTGTTCGACAGGCCGCGTTGGCCCTCGGTCAAGGGGGCGCCGAAGACTCCGGTGAACAGGTAGGGGAGTTCGGTGGCGTGCATGGCACCCTCGTCGAAGCCCGGGATGTCCACCGGCACCGGGGCCGTGCGATCGGCGAACTGGTACGCGTAGACCGGTACGGGGCGCGGTCGGGCCGCGGCCAGCCGGTAGCCGGCGAGGTGGTCGCAGGTCGCGAGCGTGTTGCCCGCGTGGGTGACCACGGTGGACAGGGCGATGGCGGGGGACGGGAAGTCCGACAGGGGGTACCGGGCGAGCACCCGGTCGGCCGCGGCGCCGAACACCTCGCGGACGCGCTCCTCGAAGATCCGCGGGGTGACCGGGTTGCCCCTGGCCTCGAACTCCAGGCCGATGTAGAGGCGCATCTCGTCGAGGGTGTTGCCCATGATCAGCGGTACGTGGTTGAAGCGGTCGCGGCGCAGCGCCTCCGGCAGGTGCAGGGGCAGTTCGCGACTCCCGACCACCGGGAAGCCGCCCGGCCAGGACAGGGTCAGCTCGCGGACCGGCTTGCCGCGCATGCAGGCCGCGGCGGTGGCCGGGTCGGGGCAGCCGAAGCGGGTGGCCAGCTCGGTGCCGGCGGCCTCGGCCTGCTGCTTGGTGGCCAGCCCGCTCGCGCAACTGAAGCTCTGGACGATGGCCCGGTGGAACAGGCCCGCCGCCGTCGGCGAGGTCAGGTTCACGCACACGCTCGCCCCGCCGGCGGAGCCGCCGAAGATCGTCACGTTGCGCGGGTCGCCGCCGAACGCGGCGGCGTTGCGCTGCACCCAGCGCAGCGCGGCCTGCTGGTCCTGGATGCCGTAGCTGCCCGACTGCGACCCGCGGGACTCGGCGGTCAGCGACGGCAGGGCCAGGAAGCCGAACGGACCGAGGCGGTAGTTGACGGTCACCACGACGACGTCACCCCGGGTGGCGAGGGCGCGGGCGTCGTAGACGGCGCCCGCGCCGGTCGTGAACGAGCCGCCGTGGATCCACACCATGACCGGCAGCCCGCGTCCGCGCCGGGGCGTGGTGACGTTGAGGTACAGGCAGTCCTCGACGAAGCTCTCCGGCAGGCCGAAGTCCGAGGGCTGGGCGCACGCGTTGCCCGGTGTGCCCGCGTCCAGCGGCTCGAGCCACGGCCGCACCGGCTGCGGCGGGCGCCACCGCAGCTCGCCGACCGGCGGCGCGGCGAACGGGATGCCCTGGAAGAGCCGCGCGTCCCGCTCGACCACCCCCCGCACGGGCCCCGCGTCGGTGCGGACCACGTCCGCCCGGTCGACCGGGCCCGCGATCGCCTGACCCGTCCCCAACACCAGTCCCGTCACGCCGAGCAAGACCAGCAGCCGTCGACGCCACATCGCGCTCTCCCATCGGCAGGTCTCCGTGGCCCACCCCACCATGGCACAGGGCGCCAGCGGGACCAAGGGCCGAAAGTGGGGCGGAGCAACGAAAATCCACTCGCCGACGAGGCCCCCGGTTATCGAGTCTTTATTGGACGGTCAGATCCTGCGCAGCACCGTGGGCAAACCGTCGGCGGGTGCGGGCAGCGAGGTGAACCGCCATGGTGCCTCGTAGGACTCCGGGTAGCTCCACTCGTAGCGGCGCAGCAGCGCGTCCAGGGTCGCCTTGACCTTCAGCATCCCCAGCCTCATCCCGATGCACTTGTGCGCGCCCCAGCCGAAGGGCGCCCAGGCCAGCCGGTGGCCGCGGTCCTCGGCGCGGTCCTCGTCGAAGCGCCCGGGGTCGAACCGGTCGGGTCGCGACCACAGCTCCGGCATCAGCTGGTTGACCCCCGTGCACACCGATACCAGCTGCCCTGCCGGGATGTGGTGGCCCAGCACGTCGGTGTCCTTCACCGCCACCCGCATGAGGATCGGCGACGGCGACACCAGCCGGATGCTCTCCCTGACCACCAGGTCCAAGGTGGTGAGCCGGTCCACGCCCGCGGCGTCCCGTGACACCACCCCCGCGGACTCCGCGCGGGCGCGCTCCTGCCACACCGGGTGCTTGCCGAGGAAGTAGACCGAGGCGAGCGTGGCCGCGGTGGTCGTGTCGTGCGAGGCGATCACCGTGAACAGCGCGTGGAGCGCGACTTGCCGATCGGTGAACCCGTCGACGCGGCTCAGCACCGAGAGGAAGTCCTCGCCCGCGCGGGCGCGCGCGTCGGGCAGCGCCTGGTGCAGGTACCGGACGAGCCACGTGCGGGCGCGGTGCGCCCGGTGCCACAGCGTGCCGGGGAGCCGCACCCTGGCCAGCGCGGTCTCGGCGCGGATGCACTCCTCCACCGCGTCCACCACCTTCCGCCCGACGCCCTCGTGGGGCACGCCCAGGAACGCCCGCGTGGTGATCTGCCCGGACAGCTCCCGTGTCGCGTCGACCAGGCGGAACCGGCGCCCGACCGGCCACCGGTCCAAGCGCTCCTCCACGTCCTCGGCCATCGCGCGCAGGTACCCGTCCAACGCCTCCTCGCCGTAGGCGGTCTGCACGAGGCGGCGGTCGGCGAGGTGTCCCGGCGCGTTCATCGCCAGCAGACCGCCGTCGAACCAGGGGCCGATCACCGCGGGCCAGCCGCTGGCGAACGCCTTGTCCCTGTTGGCCAGCACCACCTGCACGGCCTCGGGCCCGGACACCGCGACGACCTTGCGGCCGAACGCCTGCCACCACGAGACCGGGCCGTGGCGGCGCATCAGCGCCAGCAGGAACGCAGGGCCGTAGCGCACGGTGTGCACCCCCATCCCGATGAACGGCAGGCCCCGGTCGCCGGGAACCGGTTCGAGGGCGCTGCCCGCGGGCGGTGCGGCCAACGGGGCCGGACGCCGGGGGGTGTGCCCCAGCAGCGCGTCCAACCAGTGGTCCGAGCCCATCTCCACGAGCCCGCGGTTCTCGGTGCGGGTCTGATCGCCGTGCGCTGTCATGTGAGTCGACCTCCTGGTCGTCGCGGGTCGTGCCGCGGTGCGCCGCGCAAGGGATTCGGCATGCCGAAGGGGTTGGGTCTTCAGCCTCGCGTTACGTCACCCAGCACTCCACCGGTTGAGTGATGCCGTCGCTGATTCGCGTAATCGGTTGAGGGTTTCGTCACGTGCCTGTCGGGGCGCGGACCGGATTCGTTCCGCCGAACCGGTCATGTCGTCGGCTCGGCCGTCATACCGCCCGGGGTTCCGCCGGACGGGTGGGGAAGACGGTGTCCCGTTGTCGGCGCGGGTCTTCCACCTGCGCTTTCGCCGGGTTTCCCGTTCTGCGGAATCGTTCCTCCGCGTGCGTGTTCCGCCTCGACGGTAGACCTGGCATTGACCTCGCGCAGCGGTTCCGTGCATAGTCGGGAAGCACCCGAGTCGCCGAGGGCCCGAGGGAAATCCATTCAGGACGGATTTCGGGGTGGCCCGGCGGGGGAATCCGCGCAATCGCAGGAGATCCGTCGTGCGCGGGCACAAGCCGAGGAAAGGGTTGCGTATGCTGCTGCGCAAAGGCTCGGCCGACGGAGGTGCCCCGGGTGGGGAAGCGGACCGACCGGACCCCGTCGTCGTGGTCGGGATGGGGTGCCGCTACCCGAGAGCGCTGTCCTCGCCGCAACAGCTGTGGGATTTCCTGCTGCGCCAGGGGAATGCCGCCCGTCCCGATTTCCCCGCCGACCGAGGCTGGGACCTGCGGGCGCTGACGGACACCGGCGCACCCGGATCGACCTACGCGCGCGGCGGCTCCTTCCTCGACCGCGCGGGCGACTTCGACGCTGCGTTCTTCGGCGTGAGCCCGAGGGAAGCGCTTACCATGGACCCGCAGCAGCGGTTGCTGCTGGAGGTGTCCTGGGAAGCGCTGGAACGGGCGGGCATCGACCCCTCGACCCTGGCGGGCAGTGACGCCGGCGTCTACTTCGGCGTGGTGGCGCAGGAGTACGGCCCCCGCGTGTTCGCCGGGGAGTTGGAGCACGCCGGCCACCTCACCACCGGCACCACCCCGAGCGTGGCCTCGGGCCGCGTCGCGTACGCCCTCGGCCTGGAGGGGCCCGCGGTCACCGTGGACACCGCCTGCTCCTCGTCGCTGACCGCCGTGCACCTCGCGACGCGGGCACTGCGCGCGGGCGAGTGCTCGCTCGCCCTGGCGGGCGGGGCGAACGTGGTGTGCGCGCCCAGCATCCTCGTCGGCTTCGGCCACCTCGGCGCGCTCGCCCCCGACGGCACCAGCAAACCGTTCTCCGCCGGCGCCGACGGGTTCGGCGTCTCCGAGGGCGCGGGTGTGCTCGTGCTGGAGCGGCTGTCGGACGCGCGCCGCCTCGGCCACCCCGTGCTCGCCGTCCTGCGCGGCACCGCCGTAGGACAGGACGGTGCTTCCGAGGGGCTGTCCGCGCCCAGCGAGGACGGCCAGCGACGGGTGATCCGCGCCGCCCTCGCCGACGCCGGGCTCACCCCCGCGGACGTGGACGTGGTCGAGGCGCACGGCACCGGCACGCGCGTCGGCGACCCGGTCGAAGCCCGCGCGCTCCTGGCCACCTACGGCGCGGCCCGCTCCGCCGACGACCCGCTGCTGATCGGCTCGATCAAGTCCAACATCGGCCACACCCAGGCCGCGTCCGGGGTCGCGGGCGTGATCAAGGCCGTGGAGGCCGTCCGCCACGGCCTGGTGCCGGGCACCCTGCACGTGGCGCGCCCCACCGAGGCGGTCGACTGGTCCACGGGCGCCGCGCGCGTCCCGAGCACGACGGTCCCCTGGCCCGCTTCGGCGTCCGACCGCCCCCGGCGCGCCGCCGTGTCCTCGTTCGGGATCAGCGGCACCAACGCCCACGTCGTCCTGGAGCAGGCCCCGCCCGCCGAGCGGACCCGCGCGCACGCGGGGGGAGCGGTGCCGATCGTGCTCTCGGCCCGCACCCGCGAAGCGCTGCGTGCCCAGGCAGTCCGGCTGCGCGAGCACCTGGACCAGCGGCCCGACCTCGACCTCGCCGATGCCGCGCACACCCTCGCCGCCCGCCGGACGCGGTTCGACCACCGGGCCGTGCTGGTGGCCGGCGACCGCGCCGAAGCGCTCGCCGGGCTGACCGCCCTCGCCGAGGGCGACGGCACCGGCCGCGCCCGGCCGGACGCCGGCGCGGTGTTCGTCTTCCCCGGGCAGGGCTCGCAGTGGGTGGGCATGGCGACCGGCCTGCTCGGCACCGACCCGGTGTTCACCGCCTCCATCGAGGAGTGCGCCGCGGCGATCGCCGAATTCGTCGACTGGTCGCTGCTCGACGTCCTGCGCGGCGTGCCCGGCGCACCCGGTCTCGACCGGGTGGACGTGGTGCAACCCGCCCTGTTCGCCGTCATGGTCTCGCTGGCCCGCTGCTGGCAGTCCTTCGGCGTGCGCCCCGCCGCGGTGATCGGGCACTCCCAGGGCGAGATCGCCGCCGCCTGCGTCGCGGGCGCGCTCTCGCTGTCCGACGCCGCCGCGGTCGTCACCCTGCGCGGCAAGGCCATCACCGCCATCGCGGGCACGGGGGGCATGGCCTCCGTGCCCCTGGCCGCCGCCGACGTCGTCCACCGCCTGGCGCGCTGGGCGGGCAGGCTGGAGGTGGCCGCGGTCAACGGGCCGCGCTCGACCGTGGTCTCCGGTGACGCCGCGGCCCTCGACGAGTTCACCGCCGCCGCCGAGGCCGACGACGTCCGGGTGCGCCGGGTACCCGTGGACTACGCCTCCCACTCCGCGCACGTCGAAGCGCTCGACGGCGCGGTGCAGGAGTCGATCGCCGGCATCTCGCCCACGCGCTGCGAGGTGGAGTTCCTCTCCGCCGTGACCGGCGGCCCCGTCGAGGGCACGGAGCTGGACGCGGCGTACTGGTACCGCAACCTGAGGCGCATGGTGCGCTTCGACGAGGCCGTGCGCGCCGCCTATGCCCGCGGCCACCGCTTCTTCGTCGAGGTCAGCCCGCACCCCGTGCTCACCGCGGGAGTGGAGGAGTCGCTCCAGGACGCCCCCGCCGACGACCCGGCCGTGGTCGTGGGCAGCCTGCGTCGTGACGACGGAGGGCCCCGCCGCCTGCTGACCTCGGTCGCCGAGGCGCACGCCGCGGGCCTGCCGGTGGACCTGACCGCCCGCCTCGGCGACCGGGCGCCGGTCGAGCTGCCCACGTACGCCTTCCGGCACAAGCGGTTCTGGCTGTCCCCCACGACCGGGACCACCGCGGCCGGACCGGCCCCGGAGCACCCGCTGCTGGCCACCGCCCACGACCACCCCGAGCACGACGGCCTCCAGTTCACCGGCAGCCTCTCCCTGGCCACCCACCCCTGGTTGGCCGACCACGCCGTGAACGGGGTCGTGCTGCTGCCGGGCGCCGCCATGGCCGAGCTGGCCGCCTTCGCCGGGCGTCGCGCGGGCAGCCCGACCGTGGTCGAGTTGGTGCTGCGCGAGCCGCTGGTGATCCCGGAGGTGGACGCCGTCCTCCTCCGCGTCGTCGTCACCGGCGACGCCCCCGAGGGCCGCGGCGTGCGGATCTACTCCCGCCGCGACACCCCGCCGGGCGCCGGGGCCACCTGGACCAGGCACGCCGAGGGCACCCTGGGGTCCACGCCGGCCGAGACCACCCCCGACCCGGCCGCCTGGCCCCCTCCCGGCGCCGAGCCGGTGGACGTCTCCGACGCCTACGACCGGCTGGCCGCGCGCGGCTACCGGTACGGCCCGGCCTTCCGCGGCCTGCGCGCGGTCTGGCGCCGGGGCGCGGACGTCCACGCCGAGGTCACCCTGCCCGAGGGCGTCGAGCCGGGGGAGTTCGGCCTGCACCCGGCCCTGCTCGACGCGGCCCTGCACGCCCTCGTGCACACCGGCCCCGATGCCGGGACCGACCTGATCCGGCTGCCCTTCACCTGGTCGGGCATCCGGCTGCACGCCGTCGGCGCCTCCGCCCTGCGGGTCAGCATCACCGCGACCGGCCCCGACGCCTACGCGCTGGCGCTGGCGGACCCGACCGGGCAGCCGGTGTGCGCGGTCGGGGAGCTGACCCTGCGGCCGATCACCCGGGATCGGCTCCGCGCGGCGGGCGCGGGCACCCGCGACTCCCTGCACGCCCTGGAGTGGACCCCCGCGCCGGTGGCCGCGGCGACCGCTCCCCGGTGGACGGAGTGGGCGGAGTGGGCAGGCGGGACCGCGGCGGGGGCCGTCGTCCTGCGCCGCGACACCGCCCCCGACGGCCCGGACCTCCCGCACCGGGCGCGACGGGCGCTGGACGAGGTCCTGGGCCTCGTGCAGCGCTGGCTGGTGGACCCGCGCGCCGAGGGCGCCACCCTGGTCGTGCTCACCCGGCGCGCGGTGTCCGCCGGCCCCGGCGAAAACGTCGAGGACCTGGCCCACGCTCCCGTGTGGGGCCTGCTGCGCAGCGCCCGGACCGAGCACCCCGACCGCGTCGCGCTGGTGGACCTCGACGACTGGGAGGGCTGGCGCGACCGCGTCCCCGAAGCCCTCGCGGTCCTCGCCGCGGGCGAGACCGAGGTGGCCTTCCGGCGGGGCGGGCCCGTCGTGCCGCGCCTCGCACCGGCGGGCGGCACGGTCACCGCCGGGCTCGACCGGTTGCGGAGGCCCGACTGGCGGCTGCGCACCCTGGGCGCGGGCACCCTGGAGGCGGCCAACACCGCGTTCGCCGACTGGCCGGAGTCCCGGCGACCGCCGGCGCCGGGGGAGGTGCGGGTCGCCGTGCGCGCCGTGGGCCTGAACTTCCGCGACGTCATGATCGCCCACGGGCTCTACCCCGACCCGGAAGTGGACCTGGGCAACGAGGGCGCGGGCGTGGTGCTGGAGGTCGCGGACGACGTGCGCGACCTCGCGCCCGGCGACCGGGTCATGGGCATGTTCTACGGCGTCGGCCCGGTCGTGGTGCGCGAGCGCGGCTACTTCGCCCGCTTCCCGGGGTCCTGGACCTTCGCCGAGGCCGCCGCCACCCCGGCGGTGTTCCTCACCGCGCACTTCGCGCTGCGCCGGTTGGCCGGGCTGACCGCGGGTGCCCGCGTGCTGGTGCACGCGGGCACCGGCGGGGTCGGCATGGCCGCCACCCAGCTCGCCCGCCACCTCGGTGCCGAGGTGTTCGCCACCGCAGGCCCCGCCAAGCAGGCCGTGCTGCGGGCCGCCGGCCTGCCCGAGGACCACATCGCGAGTTCGCGCACCCTCGACTTCCGCGACCGCTTCCTGGCGGCCACCGGGGGCGCGGGCGTGGACGTGGTGCTCAACTCCCTCGCCCACGAGTTCGTCGACGCCTCGCTCGACCTGCTGCCGCGCGGCGGCCACTTCGTCGAGCTGGGCAAGACCGACCCGCGCGACCCCGACGAGATCGCGCGGACCCGTCCCGGCGTGCGGTACCGGCACTTCGACCTGACCGCGGTCGGGCCGGAGGAGACCGGGGCCGCCCTGGCCGAGCTGGGCGTGCTGTTCGAGCGGCGCGCGCTGCGCCCGCTACCGGTGTCGGTGCGCGACGTGCGGCAGGCCCCCGACGCGCTCAAGACCCTCGCCCAAGCCCGGCACACCGGCAAGCTGGTCCTCACCCTGCCGCGTCCCCTCGACCCCGACGGCACCGTGCTGATCACCGGCGGCACGGGCGTCCTCGGCGGCCTGCTCGCCCGCCACCTGGTCACCACCCGCGGCGTGCGGCACCTGCTGCTGGCTTCGCGCGGCGGACCGGACACCCCCGCCGCGCGGGCGCTGGCGGGGGAGTTGCGCGCTCTCGGCGCGGAACCCCTGTTCGTGGCCTGCGACACCGCCGACCCGCGGGCGGTGACCGCCCTGTCGGCCCGGGTTCCCGCGTCGCACCCGCTCACGGCGGTCGTCCACGCCGCCGGCGTGCTGGACGACGCGGTGTTCACCGCGCTGACCCCGCAGCGGGTGGACCGCGTGCTGCGGCCGAAGCTCGACGCGGCCTGGAACCTGCACGAGGCCACCGCCCACCTGGACCTGGCCGCCTTCGTGCTGTGCTCCTCGGCGGCCGGCGTGCTGGGCACTCCCGGACAGGCCAACTACGCGGCGGCCAACACCTTCCTCGACGCGCTGGCCGAGCACCGTCGCCACCGCGGCCTGCCCGCGACCTCCCTGGCCTGGGGCCTGTGGGCGGACCGCTCCGGCATGACGGGCCACCTCGACGACCGCGACCTCGCCCGACTGCGCCGCACCGGCTTCACCGCCATGTCCGCGGCCGAGGGCCTGGCCCTGTTCGACGCCGCCCTCGACAGCGGCCTGGGGCTGCTGGTCCCGGCGCGACTCGACCCGCGTGCCGGAACCGCGGGGGACCGGCCCACCGTTCTCGGCGGCCCGGTCCGGTCGCCCCGCCGCGCCGCCTCGGCCCCCGCCCCGCGGGAGCGGTCCCGCGCCGGTGACCTGGCGAGCCTGCCGGAGGCCGAGCGCCGCGCTGCGCTGACCGACCTGGTTCGCGCCGTCGCCGCCGCCGTGCTGGGCCACGACTCGGCCGAGGCGATCGACCCCGATGCGCGCTTCAAGCACATGGGGTTCGACTCCCTGGGCGGGGTGGACTTCCGCAACCGGCTCCGCCAGGTCACCGGCCTGCCGGTACCCACCAACGTCGTGATCGACCACAAGACCCCGGCGGCGCTGACCGAGCACCTGTTGACCCTCGTGACCCCGGCGGCACCGGCCCCCGAACCGCCCGGCCCGACCGCGCCCGACCCGACCGCGCCCGACCCGACCGCGCCCGACCCGACCGCGCCCGACCCGACCGGGGAGCACCCACCACCACGGACGACCGGGGAGTGGCACCCGCTGAGCCACTACCAGCGGGACATCGTGGGCGTTGCCCTCGCCTACCCCGACCTGCCCCTGTCCCAGCCCAGTGGCTACCTGCGCCTGCGCGGCACCACCGACGTCGAGCGGGTGCGGACCGCCATCCGGCGCACCACCCTGCGCCACGACGCGATGCGGCTTCGGCTGGGGCTCCACGGCGACGAGTGGCGGCAGCGCGTGCGGCCCGACCACCCCGAGGTCGAGGTGGTCGACTTCCGAGCCGAGCCCGACCCCCTCGCGGCGTGCCTGCGGTGGATCGAGCGGGCCACCGACACCCCCATGCCCCTGGACGGGCCGCTGGTGCGCACGGCGGTCCTGGTCGACGACGACGCCTCCCTGGTCGTCTACACCCGGTTCCACCACGTCGTGGCCGACGCCTGGGGCATCAACGTGGCGCTCGGGGAGATCGCCGACTCCTGCCGCGCCGGGGCGCCCCCGACCGCGGCGCACCCGGCACCCAGCTGCCTGGAGGCGGTGACGGCCGACGCGCGGTACCGGAACTCGCCCGACCACGACGCCGACCGGGACGCCCTGGTCGCCGCGATGGCCCCCCTGACCCCTGCCCTGTTCGCCCGCACCGCGACCGTGCGCACCCACCGCCGCCTGCGCCACTCCACCCGCGTGGACGCCGCCCTCGTCGACCGCATCCGGGCCACCGGGCACTCGGTGTTCTCGGTGACCACCGCCGCCGTGGCCGCCTACCTGCGCCGCCTCCACCACGAGGGGGACGTCGTGCTGGGCGTCCCGCTGCTCAACCGCCGCACCCCGGTCGAGCGGGCCACCATGTCGCACGTCGCCAACGTCCTGCCGCTGCACGTGCCTGTCGACGAGGGGGGCACGCTGCTGGAACTGGCGGAGCGGGTGGCGGCCGGGGTCGGCGAGCTGCTGACCCACCAGCGGTTCGCGCTCGGCGACCTGCGCGCCGCCCTGCGCGCGGCGGGCCACCCGGCCCGGGACCTGTTCGACGTCACCTACTCCTACATCACCGCTCCCGAGGGCGGGCCGGGCGAGGACGTCGAGCTGACCGTGCTCGCCTCCGGCTACGCCCTCGACGTGGTCAACATCGTCGCCCGCGAGGACCGGTCCGACGGCTCCCTGCACCTGGACGTCTTCCACGCCGACGACGTCTTCGGCGACGGCCTGTCCCTCGACGCCGCGATGGGGCACGTCGCCCGCCTGCTCCGGGCGGGACTGGACGACCCGACCGCGCCCCTGGGCGTGCTGCCCGTCCTCGGCCCGGACGAGTCCGCCCGCCTCGACGCCTTCGAGCGCCCTGCGGGACCGGGCTTCGACGAGACCGCGACCCTGGACCGGCTGTTCGCCGAGCAGGCGGTGCGCACCCCCGAGCGGCGGGCCGTGACCTGGTCGGCCCCGGACGGGACCACCGGTGCGCTCACCTACGAGCGGTTCCACCGGCACGTGGCCCGGTTGGCCGGGCAGCTGCGCGCGCAGGGCCTGCGCCCCGAGGAGTGCGTGCCGGTGCTGCTGCCGCGGTCCCCTCGATTCCTGGTCGCGGTGCACGCGGTGCACGCGGCGGGCGGGGCTTACGTGCCGATCGACCCCGGCCACCCGGCCGAGCGCGTGCGGACGGTCCTGGCCGACTGCGGGGCCCGGCTCGCCGTCGCCGACTCCGACCTCGGCGACCTCGGTGTTCTGTCCCTCGCGGTGGACCTGGGGGACGACCCCGGGGACGAGCCGGGGAACGGCACCGCCGCACCGGTCCCGGCCACCACCCGACCCGGCGACCTGGCCTACGTCATCTACACCTCCGGCTCCACCGGGGTCCCCAAGGGCGTGATGGTCGAGCACCGCTCGGTCGTCAACCGCCTGGCCTGGATGCAGCGCCGCTACCCGCTGGGGCCCGACGACGTCGTCCTGCACAAGACCCCCACCACGTTCGACGTCTCGGTGTGGGAGCTGCTGTGGTGGGCGCACGCGGGCGCGGCGGTGGCGGTGGTCCCGGCGGGTGCCGAGCGCGACCCGCGCGAGTTGGCCGCCGCGATCGAGCGCCACGGCGCCACAGTCGTGCACTTCGTGCCCTCCATGCTCGGGCCCTTCCTCGACCACCTGGAGGCCGATCCGCGCGCCGCCGCCGGGGTGCGCACCCTGAGGCAGGTCTTCGCCAGCGGCGAGGCGCTGACCCCGGCCCTGGCGGAGCGGTTCGGCGCGGTTCTCGCCGCCGCGGGCAACCGGGAGGTGCGGCTGGCCAACCTGTACGGGCCCACCGAGGCCACCGTGGACGTGTCCTACTACGACGTGCCGGGCTCCGGCCCGCTGACGCGGGTGCCCATCGGCCGGCCCGTCGACAACACCGCGCTGATGGTCCTCGACGCCGCCGGCCGCCGCTGCCCGATCGGCGCGCCCGGCGAGCTGAACATCGCCGGGGTCGCCCTCGCCCGCGGCTACCTGGGAAAACCCGCGCTCACGGCCGAGGCGTTCGTGGTGGACGAGTCGATCCCCGAACGCCGCCGCTACCGCACCGGGGACCTGGCCCGCTGGCTGGCCGACGGCACCGCGGAATACCTGGGCAGGCTCGACGACCAGGTCAAGGTCCGCGGCAACCGGGTCGCCCCCGGCGAGGTCGAGGCCGCCCTGACCCGCTGCCCCGGGGTGTCGGCCGCCGCGGTCGTCCCCGAGGACACCGGCTCGGGCACCCGGCTGGTCGCCTACCTCGTCCCCGGCCGCGCCGACGCGCCGGACCTGGTGCGCACGGTGATGGACTCGCTGGTCCGGTGGCTGCCGGGGTACATGGTGCCCTCCGAGTTCGTCCGGGTGGACCGGCTGCCGCTGACCGCGGGCGGCAAGGTGGACCGCCGGGCGCTGGCCGCCCTGGGCCGCCGCGAGCGCGGCTCCGACCGCCCCGGCACCCCGCTGGAGGAGACCTTGGCCGAGGTCTGGCGCGAGGTGCTGGGCACCGACGCCTTCGGCGTGCACGACGACTTCTTCACCGTCGGCGGCGACTCCATCCTGGTGCTGCGGATGCGCACCGAGGCAGAGAAGCGCGGCCTGCCCCTCGACCTCGACCGGTTCCACGCCCACCCCACCGTCGCCGCGCTCGCCGCCCACCTGGACGCGGGACCGCCCGCCCCCGCGCGGAAGATCGCGGTCACCGAGCCGTTCGAGCTGGTGCCGCTGATCGACCGGGCGGGCCTGCACGGCGTGGAGGACGCCTTCCCCGCCACCCGGCTCCAGCTGGGCATGCTGTTCCACAGCCGCCGGCGCGCCGGTTCCCCGCTGTACAAGGACGTCTTCCGCTACCGGCTGCGCATGCCCTGGGACGAGGTCGCCTTCCGGCACGCCGCCCGGGAGTTGGTGCGCCGCCACCCCGCGCTGCGCTCGACGTTCGACCTCACCGGCCGCTCCACCCCGCTCCAACTCGTCCTCGCCGAGGCGCACGACCCGGTGGAGGTGGTGCGCGGTCCCGCCGACGCCGACGCGCTGGAGCGGGAGGTCGAGGCGCACATGGCCGCCCTGCACCACGCCGATTACCCGCTGCCGGACGACGAGCCCGCCCGCGCCGCGCCCCTGCACCGCCTCCGCGCGTTCGTCCGCGGGGACGGCTCCGGGGAGGTGGACCTGGTGTTCGCCTTCCACCACGCGATCCTCGACGGCTGGAGCGTGGCCGCTCTGGTCGGCGAGCTGCTGGAGGACCACCTGGCCCTGGTGGCGGGCCGCGCCCCCGCCGAACGGGCCCCCGGCTCGACGCTGCTGCTCGCCGAGCAGGTGCGCGCCGAGCACGACGCCCGCCACGACCAGGCCGCCCGCCGTCACTGGGCACGGGTGCTGGAGGGCTCCCGGCCCACGGCCGTCGAGTCGGTGCGGGCGCACGTGGCCTCGCCCGGCCCGGGTGAGCGCACCCTGGCGCTGCCGGCCTGGCTGGACGCCTGCGCCAAGGACTTCGCCCGCCGCCGCGGTGTGCCGCTCAAGTCGCTGCTGCTGGCAGCCCACTGCCTGGCGCTGCGGGCCATGACCGGCGTCGAGGACGTCACCACGGGCTGCGTCACCCACACCCGGCCCGAGCGCGGGGGGGCCGAGCTGTGCGCGGGGCTGTTCCTCAACACCGTCCCGGTGCGACTGGGCGCCGGGCCGGGCACCTGGCGCGAGGCCGTCGACCACGTGCTGCGCTGGGAGCGCGAGTCCTACCCGCACCGGCGCCTGCCGCTGAGCACCCTCCAGGACGAGCGGGGCGGGCCGGTGTTCGAGACCGCGTTCAACTTCGTCAACCACCACACCCTCGTCGAGGCGCTGCGCGGGGACGACCCGCGGTCCCCGGCCGCGGAGCTGGTGGACGTGACCGTGCGCGAGGAGACCGACTTCGCCCTGCTCACCACCGCGGTCGTGGACCCGCGCGACGGAAGGTTGACCCTGCGGCTGAGCTCCGGCGGCGACGCGCTCACCGGCGAGCAGTGCGCCGAGTTCGGCAGGCTCCTCGTCGGCGTCCTGGCCGAGGTCGTCCGGCGTCCCGACGCCGGGATCGACCTGGCCGCCGTCCGGCGCCGCGACGTGACCGAGGCGGTCGCCCACGCCGCCGCCCTGTACCCGACGACCACCGCCGTCGCGAGCGACACCGACCGCTGGGACTACCGCACGCTCACCGACGCCGCCGACGCCGTCGCCCGGCGGCTCCTGCACCTGGGGATGCCCCGCGAGGCCCGGGTGGCGGTGCGGATGCGCCGCGGTGTCGAACTGGTGGCGGTGGTGCTGGGCGTCATGCGTGCCGGTGCGGCCGTGGTGCCGCTGGACCCCGACTACCCGCCGGCGCGCGTCCGGGCCATGGCGGACATCGCCGCGCCGTGGCGGGTCGTCGCGGACCCGGACCTGCGCGCCGCGCTCGACGGCGCGGCAGTGCTCGGCCCCGCCGAACTGCTGGCACCGCCCGCCGGCGACCCCCTGCCGCTGCCGCGACCGCACCCCGAGGACATCGCCTACGTGCTGTTCACCTCCGGCTCCACCGGCGAGCCCAAGGGCGTGGCCGTGCCCCACCGGGCACTCGCGAACCTCGTCGAGTGGCAGAACCGGCGCGGCACCGGCTGGGCGAGGTCGGGCGGTCGGGCGCCGACCACGTTGCAGTTCGCGCCGCTGAGCTTCGACGTCTCCTTCCAGGAGATCTTCTCCACCCTGTGCGGGGGCGGCACCCTGCGCGTGCCCGCCGACGGCCTGCGGCAGGACATGCCCGCCGTGCTGCGGCTGATCCGCGACAGCGAAATCGAGCGGGTCCACCTGCCCTACGTGGCCCTCCAGGCGCTGGCCGAGGCCGCCGCCGCCACCGGCGCCTACCCGGGCTCGCTGCGCTCCATCATCTCCTCCGGTGAGCAGTTGCGCGTCAGCCCCGAGATCCGCGCGCTGTGCGCGGCCAACCCGGCCGCGGTGCTGGAGAACCAGTACGGTCCGACCGAGACCCACGTGGTGCTGGCCCACGAGCTGCCCGCCGGGGGCGACCACCCGCCGCTGCCACCCGTGGGCACCGCGATCCCCGGGGTCGGGGTGAGCCTGCTCGACGACCGGCTGCGCCCGGTGCCGCCGGGGGTGGCGGGGGAGATCTACGTCGAGGGCCCGTGCCTGGCCCGGGGGTACGAGAACCGACCGGGCCTGACCGCCGAGCGGTTCGTCCCGGCTCCCTCGGGGCGGCTGCGCTACCGCACCGGCGACATCGGGCTCATGCTCCCCGACGGGGGGATCGTGTGCCTGGGTCGCGCCGACGGGCAGGTCAAGGTGCGCGGCTACCGCGTCGAGTGCGCCGAGGTGGAGCTGGCGGTGCTGCGGCTGGCCGGGGAGCACCCCGGGCTGGAGCAGACGGCGGTGGTGGCCCGCGACCTCGGTGCCGGGGACGCGGTGCTGGAGGCGTTCCTGGTCGGCGACCCGGACCGGGCCGACGTCGCGTCGCTGCGGGCGCGGCTGGGCGAGGACTTGCCGCAGCACATGGTGCCCTCGCGCTACCACTGGGTCGAGGCGATCCCGCTGACCCCCAGCGGCAAGCGCGACGACGACGCCCTGCGGGCCCTGGCCACCCGCGCGCCCGCCCCGGCCGCCCCCGGCGACGAGCTGGAGGAGGCCGTGGCCGGGCTGCTGGCCGAGTTCGCCCACGTGGACCGCCTGGACGTCGACACCGGCTTCTTCGACGCGGGCGGCACCTCCATCGGCGCCACCCGCGCCGCGATGACCATCGCCCGGCGGTGGGGGGTGGACCTGCCGTTGCAGACCTTCCTCGCCGTGCCCACCGCGCGGGAGCTGGCCGGGCTCATCCGGACCCACGACGCCCACCGACCGGCCTTCGACCCCGTGGTGCCCCTGCGCGAGAGCGGGCACGGGACGCCGTTGTTCCTGGTACACCCGATCGGCGGCAACGTGCTGTGCTACCGCGAGCTGGTCGCGCACCTGCCCGGCGACCGGCCGGTGTACGGCCTCCAGGCCGCAGGCGCCGACCCCGGCACCGAGCCGCTGACCTCGCTGCCCGCGCTGGCCGACGCCTACACCCGCGCGATCCGCCGCGTCCACCCGAACGGTCCCGTCCACGTCGCGGGCTGGTCCTTCGGCGGCTACGTCGCACTGGAGATCGCCGAGGCGCTCGGCCCGGCGCGGGTGCCCACCGTGACCCTGCTGGACACCGTCGCCTTGGGCGAGGGCACCCGTCCGCACGTGACGGAGCGGCAGCTCGTCGAGTTCTTCTTCCGCGAGCTGCTGTGGTACTCGACCGGCGGGGGCGACCTGGCCGGCGAGCCGGACCTGTCCGGGGAGGACCCCGAGAGGCTCTTCGAGGAGGGCCTGGTCCGGTGCGTGGCGCTGGGCATCCTGCCCGAGGACGGCTCGCCGCAGCTGCTGCGCAGGCTCTACGGGGTCTTCCGGGCCAACTACCGGGCGGTGCTCGACCACCGACCCCGGCGCGTGCGCCGCCCGCTGCGCCTGCTGCGCGCCGCCGAGGAACTGCCCGCCAACCTCGCCACCGCCCACCGCGCGGTCGGCGGCCTGTTCGCCGATCCCGGCAACGGCTGGCGGCAGCGGGCCGACCACCCCGTGGAGGAGGTGGAGGTCCCCGGCAACCACCTGTCGATGATGACCCCGCCGCACGTCCACGCCGTCGCCGCCGCCCTCGGCGAGGGGCTGGACCGCGCCGAGGACCCGCGCCGCGCCTCCGCGAGCGCGGGGGTGGTCCGGTGAACGCCGTCGGCGAGGTCCGCAGGTCGCTGAGCCCGATGGAGCGCTGGTACTGGGTGTGCGACCAGCTCTCCGCGCTCAACGTCGTCGCGCGGGTCCGGGTGACCGGCCCCTGCGCGACCGCCGACCTGGAGCGGGCCGCCGAGACCCTGGTCCGGCGGCACCCGCTGCTGCGGGTGGCCGTCGCCGCAGACCCCGAGCCGTGCTTCGTCCCGGCTGCGCGTCCCCGCGTCCCCGTCCGCGCTGTCGAGGCCACGCGCCCCGACCAGTGGGAGCACGAGGTCGACGAGGTCGAACTGACCATCCCGCTGGACTGGCGCACCGGCCCGCTGATCAGGGTGGTCCACATCGGACACGGCGCGGACGGGCACGACGTGCTGCTGACCGCCTCCCACGTCATCGCCGACGGCACCACCGCCCTGGCGCTCCTGCGCGAGCTGGTGGAGCAGGCCACCGACCCCTCGGACACCCCGCCACGTGCACCGCTGCCACCGCCGGAGGAGCTGCTGCCGGCACGGCTCAACGGCCTGCCCCGGGGCGCGCACCTGGTCGCGCTCACCCTGGCCGACCAGGTCGCCGCGGCGACAGCGCGCCCCCGGCGGCTGGAGCCGAGCACCCCGGTGCCGCCGGACGGGCGGCGTACCCGGCTGCTGCACCGCGAACTCGACCCCGCGACCCTGACCCGGTTGGTCGACCGGTGCCGTGCCGAGGGCGTGACCGTGCACGCCGCGCTCACCGCCGCCATGGCCCTCGCCGTGGCGGGGGAGGACGGCGCCGGGACCCCGCGGTCGGTCACCATCGGGTCCCCCGTGGACTTCCGCGCCGACCTCGTCCCGCCGGTCGACCCCCGGGACGCGGGCGCCTACGTGGCCACCGTCCCCTCGCACGTGCGGGTCGAGCCGGACGACCTCTGGGCCACCGCCCGCGGTGCCCAGCGGGACCTGCGCCGCCGCAGGCGCTACCAACACCACCTCGCGCTGGTCTCCCTGCTGCGGTTCATCTCGCCCCGCTCGGTCGGCGGCAGCGCCCGGGTGGTCGCGATGATCGACCGGTCCGGACCGGGCAACGTGTGCCTGTCCAACGTCGGCCGCGTCGACTTCCCCGACCGCACCGGGGTGTGCGCGCTGTCCGGGGCACAGTTCGTCGCGGGCATCTCGGTCAGCGGCTACCTCGTCGCCGCGGTCACCACCAGCAACTCGGCGCTGCACTGGAACTTCACCCACGTCGCCGACGCCGTCGACCGCCGGCGGGCCGGGCGGCTCGCCGACCGCGCGGTGCACGCCCTGCGGTCCGCTCTCCAACCACCGCCGGGTCCCGCCCGGCGCCGGAACGAAAGGCCGATGATGGCGAAGAGTGGAGGCCGGGGCGCGATCGTGGTCACCGGGGCCTCGTCGGGGCTGGGCGAAGCCACCGCCCTGGGCCTGGCCCGCGCTGGGTTCACCGTGTACGCGGGGGTGCGCTCCGACACGGCAGCGGACCGACTCGCCGGGGCCCACCCGGCGATCCGGCCGCTGGTGCTGGACGTGACCCGCGAGGACTCGGTGGCCACCGCCGGCGCCCGGGTCCGCCGGGAGACCGGCGGGACCGGGCTGGTCGGCCTGGTGAACAACGCGGGCATCTGCGTGTCCGCGCCACTGGAGTGCGTGCCGCTCGACGAGCTGCGCGCCGAGCTGGAGGTCAACCTGGTCGGCGCGGTCGCGGTGACCCAGGAGTTCCTGCCGCTGCTGCGCACCAGGACCCCGGGCGCGCCCGCGGGGCCGGCCGGGCGCATCGTCAACGTCAGCTCCGGCATCGGCCGGGTCGCCGCCCCGTTCCTGGGCCCCTACGCCGCGTCCCAGTTCGCCAAGGAGGGCGTCTCCGACGCGCTGCGCCGCGAACTGGCCCCGCTGTCGGTCAGCGTGTCGGTCCTGGAACCCGGCGCCGTCATGACCCCCATCTGGTCCAAGGTGGCCGGCACCGCCCACGACGTGCTCGACAAGGCGCCCGCCGAGGTCGCCGCGCTGTACCGGGCCCGGTTCGAGGCGTTCGTGGCCGCCAACGAGGAGCGCGCCCGGAGCAGCCGCACCCGCCCCGAGGCCGTCGCCGCCGCCGTCGTCCACGCCATGACCGCCCGCCGGCCCCGCACCCGCTACCGGGTCGGGTCCGACTCCTGGACCGCCTCGGTGGCCGCCCGCGTGCTGCCCGACCGGGTGCTGGACTCGGTGATCCGCCGCCAGTTCCCCGCGGGGGAGGGGCAGCGGTGAGGGTCCTGGTCGCGGGAGCCGGGGTCGGTGGGCTGACCACCGCCATCGCGCTGCGCGCCCGCGGCTTCGACGTGGAGGTCCTGGAGGCCGCGCCGCGCCCGCGCACCGAGGGCGGCGGCCTCGGGCTGGCCGCCAACGCCACCAAGGTCCTCACCGCCCTGGGCGTCGACCTGGTGGAGCAGGGCGTGGGGCGCGTGTGCACCAGCTTCTGCCTGCGCACCACCGACGGCAGGCTGATGCGGGACCTGCCGATCGGGTCCATCTCCGCCGAGCTGGGCTCCCCGGTGGTCAACGTCCGCCGCGGCGACCTGCTCGCCCTGCTGCGCGACTCGCTGGCCGACACCCCCGTCCGCCACGGCGCCAGGGTCACCGACCACCGCGTCCGCCGCGGCGGTGTGACGGTCACCCTGGCGGACGGCGGCACCCGCACCGCGGACGTCCTCGTCGGCGCCGACGGCATCCGCTCGGCGGTGCGCGCCCGGCTCGTCGGCGACCAGCCGGTCCGCGAGCACGGTTACGTCTGCTGGATCGCCACCGCCGCCTTCGAGCACCCCCGCCTGCCCGTGGGCGGAGCCGCCCACTACTGGGGCAGCGGGCAGCGCTTCGGCCTGATCGACATCGGCGGCGGCCACGTCTACTGGTGGGGCACCAGGAACGTCGCGTCGCCGGTGGGTCGCCGGACCGCCGGCAAGCCCGCCGTCCAGGCCGCGTTCGCGGGCTGGGCGGAGGAGGTGCGCCAGGCGATCGCCGCCACCCCGGAGGCCGACATCCTCGCCGTCCCCGCCCAGGACCGACCGTTCCTCGCCACCTGGGGCGCCGGCCCGGTCACCCTGGTCGGAGACGCCGCCCACCCCATGCTCACCAGCCTCAGCCAGGGCGCGGGCTCGACCATCGAGGACGCCCACGCCCTGGCCCACCACCTCGCCGCCCGCGACGACGCGGCCGAGGCCCTGCGCCGCTACGAGACCGACCGCCGCGACCGCACCCGCGGACTGGTGGCCGCCTCCCGGCGGCTGAGCCGGGTCGAGCAGCTGACCAACCCCCTGGCCACCAGGCTCCGGGACCTGGTCATCCGGCACGCCCCGATGTCGGCCGTGCGCGAGCAGAACATCGCGCCCATGCGCTACGACCTCCCGGCCTGAACCCGCCGGGCCCCCGCGTTCGAAGAAGGAGGCACACCCGTGTCCACCGAGTCGACCGAAGCCCCCGCGCCCGTCCGCGCGCGCCCGTCCGGCCCGCTGCCGGTGCCGTGGGACATGCGTGCGGGCGTGCGGGCCTACTGGACCCCCGGCAGGCCCCCGCCCGGCGCCAACGACCCCCTGTTCGGGCCCACCGAGGAACGACCTCGCCCGGTGCTGCTCCTGCACGCCTTCATGTCCAACCAGTCGTTCAACTTCCAGGCGGGCGCGCCCTTCCTGCGCAACAACGGGTTCTGCGTGTTCACCATGAACTGGGGCAGGCCGAGGTGGGCCGGCCCGCTGGAGGTGCCCTGCAACGGCGTGGACGACCTGGCCGTCAGCGGCGTCCAGCTCGCCGAGGAGGTCGAGCGGATCAAGCGGCTCACCGGCGTCGACAAGGTCGACCTGGTCGGCCACTCGGGCGGCGGCGGCCTGCTGATGCAGTACTACCTCAACGTCCTGGACGGCTACACCAACGTGGACAAGGCGATCTCCATCGCCCCGTCCAACCACGGCGTGTCGTTCAGCACCATGACCTACGTGCTGCGCAACGCGTTCCCCCGCTACTACCACCTGATGGCGCGCAAGCTCTTCCCGCTGTGCGACCAGGGCGCGCCGGACTCGGAGATGATCGAGACCATCTACGGCGAGGGCGACACCCGGCCAGGCCCCACGTACACGGTGATCATGACCGAGCACGACCAGATCGTCACCCCGTACCACAAGGCGTTCCTCCAGGGCGACAACGTCACCAACATCCTGCTCCAGGACGGCTGCCCCGAGGACCTGTGCGAGCACGCGGGCATCGTCTACAACGAGCGCGCCTGGCTGCACGTGCTCAACGCCCTCGACCCCGCCAACGCCGAACCCGTGCCCGCCTTCCGCGTCGACCCGTACTTCCCCGGTTGGAAGTGACCGGGATTCCCGGGAACGCCGCGGACACCGACGCACGACCACCTCGTACCAGCAGAGGAGCCATGGCCACTCCAGCGCCCTCGCCGACCGGCTCACGCCTGTTCGGCTCACTGTTCGAACTGCGCCGCGACTCCCTGGGCGTCCTGCTCAGCGGGATGCGCGAGTGCGGGGACGTCGTCCGGTTCGTCGCCGGACCGCCCGGGCTGCGCCTGACGCTGCACGGCGTCTTCTCGGCCGAGGGCGCCCAGCGGGTGCTCGCGACCGACGCGGCGAACTTCCGCAAGGACAGCAAGACCTACGTCGAGGTCCGGGCGTCCTTCGGCGACGGCCTGTTCACCAGCCAGGACGACGTCTACCGGCGGCAGCGCAGGCTGATCCAGCCCTTGTTCACCCGGCGCAGGGTGGACCAGTACGCCGACGCCATGCGCGAGGAGGTGACCACCCTCCTGCGCCGGTGGCGGGACCGGACCGACCGGGTGGTCGACCTGCGCGACGAGTCGACCAGGCTCACGCTGCGCGTGGTGGCCCGCATCCTGTTCGGCGCCGACGTCGAGGAGGCGGTCGGCACCATGCGGCACAGCTTCCCGATCATCAGCGGGAGCGTGGCCCGGCGCACCGTCTCGCCGATCACCCTGCCGCGCTCGTGGGACCGCAGGTACGTGACCGCCCACCGGCGCGTGCACGAGCTGTGCGACCGCATCATCGCCGAGCGCGCCGCGGACGGCCGCGACGAGGGCGACGACCTCCTCGGGCTGCTCGCCCGCGTCCGGGACGAGACCGGGGACCGGTTGGCGGCCTCGGAGGTGCGGGACCAGGTCCTGATCTTCCTGCTCGCCGGCCACGAGACGACCGCGACGGCGCTGACCTTCGCGCTGCACCTGATGGCCCACCACCGGGACGTCCAGGCCAGGGCCCGGGACGAGGTGGACCGGGTGCTCGGTGGTCGCCCGCCCGGCGCCGCGGACCTCGACCGGCTCACCTACACGACGTGGGTGCTCAAGGAGGCGATGCGGCTCTACCCGCCCGTACCCTCCATCGTGCGCAGGGCGGTGGACGAGACCGAGATCGGCGGGTACCGCATCCCCGCCGGCTCCGACGTGTTCGTCAGCCCGTGGGTGACCCACCGCCACCCCGCCTACTGGCCGGACCCCGAGCGGTTCGACCCCGAGCGCTTCCGCCCCGAGGAGGAGGCGGGTCGCCCGAGGTACGCGTGGTTCCCGTTCGGGCGTGGCCCGCGCGCGTGCATCGGCGAGCACTTCTCGATGCTCGAAGCCGTGCAGGCCCTCGCCGTGGTGCTCCAGGAGTTCGAACTGGAGGGCGTGGACAGCGACGTCTCCCTCGACCAGGGGATGACGCTGCACGCGACCAGCCCCGTCCGTTGCCGCCTCTCACCGCGGTAGCCACCCCGGTCCGGCGGACCCGGAAAGCGCACATACTACGCGAGGTCGAGCCGCCGGTCGAATTGGTGTTGCGGAAAGGCGAACCGAAGGCCGCCGATCCCCGCGGGGACCGGCGGGGAACGGCAAACGCATACCGTGACAAGAAGATTTTCGATTCACCCGGGTGGTCCAGCGGGAGGTGTCGCGTGCGTCGGGGATCGACTGCGGTCCGCTCGGCCCACCGGGTGAATGTCGCGTATTCCGACAAGTGTCAAATGTTGTTAAACGAGCTGAGCGGATCTTCTCGTGTGCCGTTCACCTGCGGTTTGTCCCATAGTAATGCTCGATGACTCCGCGTAGTGGCGGTTCGGCATTCGTATCAAATGGTCTGGAAATGTGTCGGATCATGTTTGTCGGGCTGCGTCACCCGGCCGCTGCAACCTGGAACGCCTTGACACGTGTATAGGTCGGCGATAACTTGAATTCGCCAGCCGAGAATGGGGCTTCGACATCGAGGCGTCCGGCGTGGCTTCAATCGACCTTTTCACCGCCTCCGTGCGCGTGAGAGGTGGCGCGTCCGACCGGCAGGAGGCCACGATACATGGGTGTCCGCAATACCCCCGGCACTCGCACGGGCGTCCCGGCGGACCTGGCGGAGGTGGAACGGCTCGCCGCCGCGCGACTGCCCACGGACGTGCGTGACTTCATCGCGGGTGGCAGCGGCGACGAAGTGACGTTGGTGGCCAACCGCGTGGCGCTCGACGGTGTCGGGGTGGTGCCCAGGACGTTCGCGGGAGTCGAGGCTGCCGACACGGGCGTCTCGCTCGTGGGCACGCGGGCCGCGCTGCCCGTCGCCGTGGCGCCGATGGCGTACCAGTGCCTCGTCCACCCCGAGGGGGAGGTGGCGGCGGCGGCCGCGGCGGGTGCCGCCGGGGTCCCCTTCACCGTCGGCACGTTGAGCAGCCGGACGGTCGAGGAGATCGCGAAGACCGGTGCGCCGTTGTGGTTCCAGCTCTACTGGCTGCGCGACCGCGGCCTGGTCGGGGAACTGGTGGCGCGGGCCGAGGAGGCCGGGTGCCAGGCCCTCGTGATCACCGTGGACGTGCCGGTGATGGGCCACCGGCGGCGGGACGTGCGCAACGGGTTCGCCCTGCCGGCGGAGGTCCGGGCCGCCCACCTCGTCGCCGGTACGACCGAGGCACACGAGCGTCGCGACGTCGGTTCCGGCGTCGCCGAGCACACGAGCGCGGTCTTCGACCCGACGCTCGGGTGGCGCGACCTGGAGTGGCTGCGGGCGCGCACGCGGCTCCCCCTGGTGGTGAAGGGCGTGCTCGACCCGCTCGACGCCGCCCGGTGCGTCGGCCTGGGCGCGTCGGCCGTGGTGGTGTCCAACCACGGCGGACGCCAGCTCGACGGCGCGGTGCCCAGCGTCACGGCCCTGCCGCGCGTCGTCGAGGCGGTGGCGGGCGCGGGCGACGTACTGTTCGACAGCGGCGTCCGCAGTGGGACGGACGTGCTGCGCGCCCTCGCGCTCGGCGCGACCGGCGTGCTGCTCGGCCGGCCCGTCCTGTGGGGTCTCGCGGTCGACGGCGAACGCGGTGTGGCGCGGGTCCTGGAACTGCTGCGCGCCGAGTTCGCGCAGGCCCTGCTGCTCGCCGGGTGCGCCGACGTCGACGCGGCCCGCGGGCTTGCGACGGTGTCGACCGGGCGAGGTGCGCCCTGACCGCCACGAGGACCGTGACCGGCGCCGGGACGCGTGGTCCGGGGGACGAGATGACCGGGAAGCTGGAGTTCCTGCTGCTGGGGCCGCTGGAGGTGGCGGCCCGCGGGCGCAAGGTCCAGGTCGGGGGACCACGTCAGCGGACGGTGTTGGCGACGCTGCTGCTCAACGCCGACCGCGTCGTGTCGGTGGACGCGCTGGCCGAGACGATGTGGGGCGCCCGGCCCCCGTCGACCAGCCGCACCCAGGTGGCGATCTGCGTGTCCGCGCTGCGCAAGGCGTTCCGCGCGTGCGGCGTCGTGGACGAGGTGATCGAGACCGTCGCGCCCGGCTACGTGCTGCGGCCCGGGGGACACCGGCTGGACACGCTGGACTTCGAGGAGCTGGTGGACCTGGCCAGGGCGGCGGCCCGGCAAGGGCGGGGCGAGGAGGCCGTCCGGCTCTACGACTCGGCGCTCGCGCTGCGCCGCGGACCGGTGCTGGCGAACGTGACCGGGGCGGTGCCGGAGCACATGTCCGCTCAGCTGGAGGAGAACCTGCTCACCGTCTACGAGGAGCAGGTCGAGCTGCGCCTGGCGCTGGGCGAGCACCGCTCGCTGGTCGCCGGGCTCGTGGCGGCGGTCGAGCAGTACCCGTTGCGGGACCGGCTGCACGGCCTGCTGATCACCGCGCAGTACCGCTCCGGCTACCGGGCCGCCGCGCTGGAGACGTTCGCGCGGTTGCGCCGCCGCTCGGTCGAGGAGCTGGGCCTGGAACCGGGTGCGGAGCTGCGCCGGCTGCACGAGCGCATCCTGCGCGACGAGGAGCGCCCGGCGGTCGGGCGACCGCCGGCGCAACTGCCCGCCGTGACGCAGGCGTTCGTCGGGCGGACCGAGGAGCTGGCGGTGCTGGACCGGCTGGCCGCCGCCGACGGTCAGGTGGGCGTGCCGCCGCTGGGTCTGCTGGTCGGCGGGGTCGGCGTGGGCAAGACCGTCCTGGCGGTGCGGTGGGCGCACTGCCACACCGCCCTGTTCCCGGACGGCCAGCTGTTCGTGGACCTGCGCGGGCACGACCCGCACCACCCGCCGGCCGACCCCGCGACCGTGCTCGCGCACCTGCTGCACGCCCTGGGCGTGCCACCCGGGCAGGTGCCGGTCCCTGCCGAAAGGCCCACGCTGTTCCGCACCGTGATGGCCGCCCGGCGGATGCTGCTGGTGCTGGACGACGCCCGCGACGCCGCCCAGGTGTGGCCCCTGCTGCCGAACACCGCCACCTGCCAGGTGCTGGTGACGTCGCGCAACCCCCTCCGGGAGCTGGTGGCCCGCAGTGGGACGGTGCCGCTGCGGCTGGGCAGCCTCGGGCGCGACGACGCGGTGGCACTGGTGCGCGGCATCGTCGGCGAGGCACGGGCCGCGCGGGACCCGGACGCCGTGACCGAGCTGGTCGAGCTGTGCGGGCGGGTGCCGGGGGCACTGCTGGCCGCCGCCGCGCACCTGGCCAGCAAGCCGCACTGGGGGGTGCCGAGGATGGTCCACGAGCTGAACCGCCCGCGTCGCAGGCTGTCCGGCCTCGGCGGCTGCGGGCAGCGGCTGCGCGACGGGCTCGCCTCCAGCGCCAGCCGCCTGGACCCGGTGGCCGCCGACCTGTACCGGGCGCTGGGCGGGCTGCCCACACCGGAACTGACGTCGTGGACGGCGGAGGCGCTGCTGGGCTGCCCCGCACCCGAGGCCGACGACGTGCTGGAGCGCCTGGTCGACGCGCACCTGCTCGAACCGGCGGGCTCCGGCGCAGACGGCGAGACCCGCTACCGGCTGCCCAGCCTGTCCCACGCCTACGCGGCGGAACTGGCCACGACCGGCCCGTGACCCGGCGAGGTCCACTGGAGAGGAATCGACCCGTGACCACAACCGAAACGCGCCCCTACCCCTTCGGCGACCCCGAGCGCTTGGACCTGCACCCCGGCTACGCGCCGCTGCGCGCCGAGCAACCCGCGCTCCGCGTCCGACTGCCCTACGGCGAGGACTGCTGGCTGATCACCCGCTACGAGGACGTCAAGACCGTGCTCGGCGACCAGAGGTTCAGCCGGGCCCGCGCGGCCGGGCGGGAGGAGACGCCGCGGGTGACGCCCGAGGCCGCGCCCGCCGGGTCGATGCTCAGCATGGACCCGCCGGAGCACAGCCGGCTGCGCAAGCTGGTCGCGCGGGCGTTCACCTCCCGCAGGGTCCGCGAGTTCAGGCCGCGCACCCAGGAGATCGTGGACGGCCTGCTCGACCGGGTCGAGCAGGCCGGACCGCCGGCGGACCTGGTGGAGGGTCTCGCGCTGCCGCTACCGGTGTCGGTGATCTCGCAGATGCTCGGCGTGCCGACCGAGGACCACTACCGGTTCCGGGACTTCTCCGCCACGGTGCTGTCCACCACCGCGAACACCCGCGAGGAGATCGTGGCGGCGCGGGCGGCGCTGGAGGAGTACCTGGGTGAGCTGGCCGACCAGCGGCGGCGCGAGCCCGGCGAGGACCTGATGAGCGCGTTGGTGGCGGCGCACGACGACGACCGCCTCACCGACAAGGAGCTGACGCAGACCGGGATCACGCTGCTGGTCGGCGGGCACGAGTCGACCGCGAGCCAGTTCGCCTGCTCGGTGTACCTGCTGCTGGAGCAGCCCGAGCGGTGGGCGTTGTTGCGGGACCACCCGGAGCTGGTGCCCTCGGCCGTGGAGGAGCTGCTGCGCTTCATCCCGCTCGGCTCCGGCGGCGCGTTCGCCCGGATCGCGACCGAGGACGTCGAGCTGGGCGGGGTGCTGGTGCGAGCCGGGGAGGCGGTGGTGGCCAGCACCAACTCGGCCAACCGCGACGACCGGGTGTTCGACGACCCGGACGTGCTGGACCTCCGGCGCGAGCACAACCCCCACCTGGCCTTCGGCGGCGGGGTGCACGTGTGCCTGGGCGCCCAGCTGGCCCGGGGCGAGCTCCAGGTCGCGCTCACCTCGCTGCTGACCCGCTTCCCCGGGCTGCGCCTGGCCGTGCCGCCCCGGGAGGTGCCGTGGCGGCAGGGCTCGTTGCTGCGCTCGCCGGCGGAGCTGCCGGTCACCTGGTGACGGGGGCCGCCCGGTGACGGGGGTCAGTCGCCGAGCAGGAAGTCCACGACGGTGTCGGCGGCGGACAGCTGCCCGCTGGTGATGCCCACGGTGCCCGGGCGGTGCGGGAACGTGCCGCCCGGCCAGGTGTGCCCGCCCCCGTGCACGGTGATCGACACGACGCGCAGGCCGCTGTCGGGGTTGGCGCAGGTGTCCCGGCTGAGCGAGGTGCCGTCCGGCGTCGCGGTGGCGGGCAGCTCCTCGTGCCGCCGCTCGTCCGCGTCACCGACCCGGCAGAACGCCTCGACGGTCTCGGCGGTGGAGATCGTCGGCTTGGGCGGCTCCTTGCCGATCACCGGCGTGCCGGGGGGTGCGTCGACGAGCCCCTCGATCGGGCGCAACGGGTCGGCGTCGCCGTAGATGGACAGCACCGGGACGGGACCGGTCGGCCGCACCTCGGCAGGGGGGCCCGGCAACTGGCCCGCCACGGACGCGACGGCGGCGAACCAGTCGGGGTGCTCGGCGGCCAGGCGCAGCGCCATGATCCCGCCCTCGGAGAGGCCGACCGCGTACACGTGGTCCGGGTCCACCTGCGCGACGTCGGTCAGCTCGTCCACGACCGCGCGGGCGAAGTCCACGTCGGCGGCGGGGTCCGGGCGCAGCTCGGTGGGCTTCGGCGAGGCGCTCCAGCCCTCGTCCACGCCCTCCAGGTAGGCCAGGGCCACGCCCGCGGCGTCGGCGGCGGCGTTCAGCCCGCTGTGCCGCTCCATCTCCGCGGCGGAACCGCCCTTGCCGTGCAGCACGAGCGCGAGCGGGCGGCCCGGGTCGCCGACGGGTGCGGGGGAGGCGTGCAGCCGGTAGGAGCGGGTCCGCCCGGCGACGGTGATCTCGCGGACGGTGGTGGCGGCATCGGTGACGGGGCGGCGCTCGACCGGTCGGCGGGCCTGTTCGACCACCGGGGAGATCGACGAGGTGGTGGGTGGCGGCGCGGCGGGCTCGGAGCCGGAGCAGGCGGCCAGCGCGACCGGGGCGACCATGATGACCAGGGCGGACGAGCACCGGCTCAGGAGTCCGATCATGGTCACCCAAGGTAGCAGGCGAGGTCCGGGTGGACCGGGGTGAACACCTCCTCTTCAGCCTTCCGTGTACTGCCGGTGTGCCAGAACAGGTACGTGCCGTCGGCATCGTCCACATCGGTCACCATGCGGTGGAACGCCTTGGCCCCGTAGCACTCGTCCACCTCCACGCCCGCCGCGTCGCGCAGCAGGCCGGCGGAGCGCTCGGCGTGCGGGTCGACCAGGCCGTAGGGGGTACCCGCGTACCCGACGTGCCGGACGTGCTCCGGCCGCACGGCGTCGGCGGGACCGCCGAGCAGGGTGGCCACGTCGCGGGCGCGGGCCGGCAACCCGGGGCCGAACGCCGAGGGATTGCCCACCACGTCCACGGCCGTGAGCTGGAACGGCAGGCCGGACAGCGCGAGCCCGGCGGCGATCCCGGCGGCCGTGAGGGTCGACGCGGCGGGCAGGTACACCCGCAGCGGCGCGGGCAGCTCCCGGGCCTGATCGGCCAGTTCCCGACCGGCCAGCGCGTGCGCCACGCCCGCCACCGGGGCCGCGCCGCCGAAGGGGATCACGTGCGGCCGCTCACCGCGGCCGAGCAGCTCCGCCACGGCCGCGCGGTGCCGCTCCCGGTCCGGGTGGACCGACACCCCGGCGGGCACCGGCTCCAGCCGGGCCCCCGCGCCCGCGGCCAGCCGCAGGTTCCGCGTCACGAGCGCGCCCGGCTCCTGCGGCAGCACGAGGGCGGTGACCCGGAGCCCGAGGCGTTCCGCGTGCAGGGCGGTGGCCGCGACGTGGTTGGAGCCCGCGGTGCCCGCGGTGAGGACGGCCGTGGCACCGGCGGCGCGCGCGGCGCCGAGCACGAACTCCAGCGCCCTGGTCTTGCAGCCGCCGAAGACCGGGGAGTTCTCGTCGTCGCGCTTGACGAACACCCGGCGCGGGGCCACGCCGTCCACCGGTTGCAGCCGCGTGGGCGCGGTGATCAGCGGCACGCGGGGGAGCGCGCCGAGCCGCGCGTCGAACCGGGGCGTCAAGCCCGGTTCCCGGAACCGCGCAGCGCCTCGCGCAGGCTCAGGGGGCGCATGTCGGTCCAGTTCTCGTCGATCCACTCCAGGCACAGCTGCTTCGGACCGCGCCGCCCGACGGTCCGCCAACCGTCCGGCACCGGCCGGTCGGCCGGCCAGATCGAGTACTGCTCCTCGTGGTTGACGACGACCTCGAATTCGCCCGAGTCCTCGTTGTCTCCAAGCACGGAATACCTCCACACAGTCTTGCCGGCAATTCTAGTGAATGGTCTTTTCGATTCGTTATCATTGCCGCCGGTGCACCCCGTCGATAACATTCGGACAATGACGGTCACCCGGCGCGCCGAGCGGCTCGGGCTCCCCCGGATGCGCGGGCTCCACCGGCTGGTGATCTCGGCCGCCGTGGACAGCCTGGGCAGCGGGCTGTTCCTGCCGTTCACCATCCCGTACTTCCTGGTCGTCTCCGACCTCGGCCTGCTCGCCATCGGCACCGCCCTCTCGGTGGCCGCGCTGGCGGGCGTGCCGGCCGGGATGATGGCCGGCCCGCTGGTGGACCGGTTCGGCGCCACGGCGGTCGTGGTCGGCTGCAACGTGCTGCGGGCCGCCGGGTTCCTCGCCTACCTGTGGGTGAGCACCCCGTGGCAGCTGGTGCTCGCCGCCGCGCTCGTCTACTGGGCCGACGGGGCCTGGCTGCCGGCGCAGGGGGCGCTCGTCGTGGACCTGGCCGGCCTGGACCAGCAACCCCGCTGGTTCGCCCTCATCCGGTCCACCCGCAACGCGGCCCTGGGGCTCGGCGCGGTCGTCGCCGCGTCGGTCGTCGGGTTCGGCGCCGACGGCTACCGGGTGCTGGCGGTGGCCAACGCCGCGAGCTTCCTGCTGATAGCCGTGCTCATCGGCACCTGGCCCAAGGCCAGGGCGCTCGCGGGCCGGCGCGCGGCGGTCGCGCGACCGCGCCCGGAGGGCGGCTACCGCGAGGTGCTGCGCGACCGGCCCTTCACGCGCCTGGTCCTCGCCAACGGGTTCTTCGTGGTCGTCGTCTACGCGATCGTCCTGCTGGTGCCCGCCTACGTGGGTATCACGCTGCCCGGCCACGCCTGGCTGCCGGGGGCGCTGTTCACCGTGAACACGGTGCTGGTGGTCCTGGCCCAGGGCCCCGTGGTGCGCTGGACGGAAGGGCGGGTCGAGGGGGACGTGCTGCGGCTGGCCGCCGCGGTGTGGGCGACCTCCCTGGTGCTGCTGGGCGCGGCGGCGTTCCTGCCCACCGCCCCCGCGCTGGTCGCCCTGTTCCTCGGGGTGGTCGTGTTCACCGCCGCCGAACTGCTGTTCGCCCCCACCAGTTCGGCGTTCGCGGTCCGGCTGGCGCCGCCCGGTCTGCGCGGGCGCTACCTCGGCACGCACCAGTTGTCCTGGGGCGCGGCCATGGTCGTGGCCCCGGTGCTGTTCACGGGCCTGCTGTCGCTCGGCCCGGCGTGGCCGTGGCCCGCGCTGGTCGCCTGCTGCGCCGCGGGGTGGCTGCTGCTGGGCGGTGCGCGTCGACCGGCGCGGGCGTGAGGGTCAGCTCCGGCCGAGCTGCTCGTCGACGAACCCGACCAACCGGTCCAGACCCCGCTCGACCTCGTCCGGGGTCAGCAGGCTGACCGACAACCGCAGGTGCGGCAGCGGCCGGCCGTCGCCGTGGAAGTGGTGCATCGGGGTCCACAGCACGCCGTGCTCGCGGGCGGAGTGGTCGAGCAGCCGGTCGTCCACCGGGAACGGCACGGTCAGCACGATGAAGAAGCCGCCGGCCGGCGAGTTCCAGCGCACGCCCCGTTCCGCCGCGTCGGGCATCCGGGCGGCGAGTCCCCCGAGCACCTGCGCGCGGTTGCGGCGGTAGACCTCGATCTCGCGGAGGTTGGCCTTGGTCAGGTCGAACCCGTGCTCCAGCAGCAGGCCGCCGATCAGCGCCTGGCCGATCGGCGGGGTGTTGACCGTGACCATGCTCTTGATCCGGGAGAGCTGGTCGGCCAGCGGCCCGGTCCGGCCACCGCCGAGGTCCACCGGCTGGTCGGCGACGACGTAGCCGACGCGCGCGCCGGGGAACGCCGTCTTGGCGTAGGAGCCCAGGGAGACCACCCGCTCGCCGCCCAGCGCCTTCAAGGTGGGCGGCCGCTCGTCGGTCGCCCCGAAGAGGCGGTAGGGGTTGTCCTCCAGCAGGAGCAGGTCCTCCTCGACGGCCACGCGCAGCAGGTCGCGCCGCACCCCGGCGTCCAGCGTCGCCCCGGACGGGTTGGCGAAGTCGGGCACCACGTACAGGGCCCGCGGCCGGAGCCCTTCGGCCCGCGCCCGCCGGGTCCGCTCCACCAGGTCGTCCAGGTCCACGCCCGCCGGCCCGTCGCGCACCGGGAGCACGGGCATCTCCACCAGCCGCGCCGCGCCCGTGATGCCCACGTACACGGGCGACACGGCCAGCAGCACGTCCCGCGGGTCGGCGCGCAGGGCGCGCAGCACGAGCAGCATCGCCTCCTGGCAGCCCACGGTCACCACGATGGACTCCGGGTCCACCCGGACGCCCTCGTCCACGGCCAGGTTGCGGGCGATCAACTCGTGGACGATGCCCTTCGTGCGGCCGTACTGGAACAGCGCCCGGCGCGCCCGTGCGGCGTCCATGCCCCGTTCCTCCACCAGGTGGCGGTGGAAGGTGCGCAGGTGGCGGTGGAGATCTTCGACGTCGAAGAACTCCTCGTAGGGCCGACCGGGGGCGAACGACACGGCGTCCGGGTAGCGGTTGGCGATCTCGTTGAGGAACTCCATGGCGGTCAGCACCGGGTCGGTCAGCGAGCCGTGCAGGTCGTCCAGGCGCAGCGGGTCCACCGTCCGTGCTCCCGCGCTCAGCGGGCGGCCTTGCTGAGCTCCGCCTCGACGGCTTGGTAGAGGGCTTTGATGTTGCCGCTGCCGAACGTGCGCGCGCCGGCGCGTTCGATGATCTCGAAGAAGAACGTGCCCCGGGGGTGGGTGGACCGGGCGAAGATCTGGTAGAGCTTGCCGTCCTGGTCCTCGTCGACCAGCAGGTCCAGCTCGGCCAGCTCGGCCGCGGAGTACCGGGTCAGCTCCAGGCGGTCCACCAGCTGGTCGTAGTAGGCGGCGGGGGTGGTGAGCAGTTCCACGCCGCGTGCGCGCAGCCGGCGGACCGAGTCCACGATGCCGTCCGTGGCGAAGGCGATGTGCTGGACCCCCGCCCCGCCGTGGTTCTTGAGGAAGTCGTCGATCTGCCCCGGCCTGCGCGAGGTGTCCGGCTCGATGAGGGTGAGCGTGACCCCGCCGGACGTGCTCTGCACGACCTTGGAGTTCATGGACTGCGCCCCGACGACGATCTTCTCCTCGAAGACGGTCCGGAAGTCCAGCACCGTCTCGTAGAACTCCACGGTCGGGGCGAGCCCGCCCGCCTCCAGGCAGACGGCGAAGTGGTCCAGCAGGCGCAGGCCGCCGGCCGGGTCCGGGCCTCCGCCGGGCGCGCCGCCGGGACGCTCGACGAAGGTGTGCACCACGTCGCCGAACCCCATGATCGTGGCGACGACCGCGTCGTCGACCACGGCGGGGTCGGCCACCGGCCGCGCTCCCCGGCGCACCGCCTCGGCGAACGCGGCGCGCGCGTCGGCGACGCCCAGCGCGATGTCGGCCACCCCGTCGCCGTGCACCTTCACGTACGCGGCGGCCGGGGTGTCGTCGGTGACGGCCTGGGTGAACACCAGGCGGATCGTGCCGCCCCCCACCGCGACCGAGCGCACCGACGACGTCTCGGACGTGCCGAGCAGCACCAGCCCGTACTTGTCGACGAGTTCCCCCGCCGCCCGGTCCGCGTCGCCGACGTAGAACACGGTGTGGTCGACGGTCATGCCTTCGAACGCACTGCCTGCCTGTGCCGCCATCACGACCCTCCAGCTGTGGAATCGCCTCCGACGGCATTTATAGACGGCCGGTTTATCGATTCGTTTTCACATTCACGGATGGTGATAAGGAATTGATAAACGATGTTCCTAGCCTGAGGGCACTATGACGGACAGCAGGGACTGGGAGCGCGGGGCCCGGGTCGACCACGGGCCCGGCCGGCTGTGGCGGTCGATCGCCACCGGGCTGGCCGGGGGTGGTGCGCGGACCGCCGCCGTGCGCGGGGAGCGTTCGCTGTCGTTCGCCGAGCTCGACGCCCGGACCGCGGCCCTGGCCCGGCGGCTGCGCGCGGTCGGCGTCGGGCCGGAGCGGTCGGTGGCGGTGCTGGCCGAGGACGGCCTGGACCAACTCGTGGCGTGCCTCGCGGTCTTCCGCGCGGGTGGGGTGTACCTGCCGGTGGACCCGCTGTGGCCCGCGGGCCGGCGGGCCGCGGTGCTGACCGACGCGGGACCGGTGGCGGCCGTTGTGGCCGGCGGTGCGCTGGAGGTCGAGGGGCCGGTGCTGCCCGTCGACGTCGAGGACGCGCGGGACGAGGGCACCGGGGACGTCCCGTGGCCGGAGCCCGAGCCCGGACGGGCCGCCTACCTGGTGTACACCTCGGGTTCCACCGGGCTGCCCAAGGGCGTGCTGGTCACCCACGGCGCTCTGGCGAACCGGATGCTGTGGTGGCAGCACGAGTACCCGCTGCGGCCGGACGACGTGCTGATGGCGACCGCGTCGCCGGGCTTCGACATCGCGGTGTGGGAGCTGCTCGCCGCCTTCCTCGGCGGGGCCCGGCTGGTGATCGCCGAGCACCGGGCGCACGGCGTGGTGCCCCACCTGCCGGAGTTGATGACCGCCCACCGGGTGACCGTGGCGCACCTCGTGCCGTCGGTGCTGGAGGAGCTGCTGGGCTGGATGGCCGACGGCGGCCGGTTGGGCCTGCGGCTGGTGGCGTGCGGTGGCGAGGCGGTCCCGCCGTCGCAGCGGGACCGGCTGCTCGCCCTGTCCGGCGCGCGGATGGTGCACGCCTACGGGCCGACGGAGACCACGATCACCGTGGTGCACGACGAGTGCCGCGCGGACGACCCGGCGGGCGGCATCCCGCTGGGCAGGCCGATGCACAACGCCGCCGTGGCCGTCGTAGGCGGCGACGGCCGGCCGGCGCCGGTGGGCGTGGCGGGGGAACTCGTGGTGGGCGGCGTCCCGCTGACCCGCGGTTACCTCGGCAGACCCGGTGAGACGGCCGCCCGCTTCGTGCCGGACTGGCTCGGGCTGGACCCGGGTGGCGGTGGCCGCGTCTACCGCACCGGGGACCGCGCCCGCCGGCTGCCCGACGGCCGGATCGAGTTCCTGGGCCGGGTGGACGACGAGTTCAAGGTGCGCGGCCACCGGGTGGACCCGGCCGAGATCGAATCCCTGCTGCACCAGCACCCGGGGGTCGGCCGGGCGGCCGTGCGGCTGGCCGACGGCGCGCACGTGGTGGCCTACCTCCAGGGCGCCGCCGAGCCGGCGGAGCTGCGCGCGCACCTCGCGGACCGCCTGCCCCAGGCGGTCATCCCGACCCGCTGGGTGCGCCTGGACCGCTTCCCGCTCACGTCCAACGGCAAGATCGACTACGCCGCCCTGCCCGCGCCCGGGGGGCGCGCCGGCGGCCCGGACGGCGAAGCCTCGACCGCGCTGGAACGCGAGCTGGCCGCGCTGTGGGCCGAGGACCTCGGGCTCGACGCGGTGGGCGTCTCGGACGACTTCCTGGCCCTGGGCGGCCACTCCCTCCTCGCCACCCGGACCGCGGCGGCGGCCTGGCGGCGGCACCGGGTGCGGCTGTCGCCGGCCGACGTGCTCAGTGCCCGCACCGTGGCGGCGCTCGCCCGGCGGATCGAGGAGCTGGCGGCGGTCGCCCCCGAGCCGGTGGCCGCCCCGCAGGACGAGGCGGCCACCGAGCTGCCGCTGATGCACGCGCAGGCGCGCATCCTGTTCGAGGAGGAGTTCCTCGGCGGTCCCGGCCTGTTCACCGTGCCGGTGCCGACCCGGTGGCGCGGCCCGGTGGACGTGACGGCGCTGCGCGCGGCGCTGGACGGCCTGGTGCGCCGGCACCCGGTGCTGCGCGGCGCGTTGGCCGACGACGACGGCCCCGCGCGGCTGGTGGTGCACGAGGTGGCGGAGGCGCCGCTCGTGGTGGAGGACCTGCGCGCGCTCGACCCGGCCGAGCGGGAGGCGCGGGTCGCGGCGGCGGACGAGGAGCTGGCGTCCGAGCCGTTCGACCTGCGCCGGCCCCCGCTGCTGCGGGCGCGACTCGTGCGGGTGGCGGACGAGGAGCACGTCTTCCTGCTGGTGCTGCACCACCTGGTGTGCGACCGGTGGTCGATGCGGTTGCTGGCGGAGGACCTGCGCGAGCTGTACGCCGCCGCCATCGACGGCCGCGCGCCCAGGCTCGGCCCGCCCGCGAACCCGGCGGCGGTGGCGCGCGCCGCCACGGGCGCCGAGGTCGAGCGCCACCTGGACCACTGGCTGCGGCGGCTCGACGGCGCCGTGCTGGACGGCGACCTCGCGGTCGGACCGCGCCGTCGCGTCGACCGCGGGCACCGGGCGGGCCGGGTGCTGCGGCTGCTGCCGCCCGAGCGCACCGCCGCACTGGGCGCGCTGTGCGCGGCACGCGGCGTCACGCCGTTCACGGTGCTGCTGGCCGCGTTCCAGGTGCTGCTGCACCGGTTCTCCGACTCCGACGACGTGGTCGTCGCGGTGCCCGTGGACGGCCGGGACGCCCCCGGTGCGTACGACGTGGTCACCATGCTGGTCAACACCGTGCCCCTGCGCGCGGACCTGCGCGGCGAGCCCCGCTTCTCGGAGGTGCTGGACCGGACCCGCGAGGAGGTGTCCGCGGCCCGGGAGCACCAGGCGGTGCCCGTCGAGCGGTTGGCCGGTGCGCTGGGTCGGCGGCGCGGCGCCGGGCACCACTCGCTGATGCGGCACATGCTGGTGTGGGAAGACTCCCTCGGCGTGCCGGTGGAACTCCCCGGGGTGGCCGCGGAACCGATGCGCCCGCCGTCCCACACCACCGCGTTCGACCTCACGCTGATCGCGCGGGCGGTGCCGGACGGGATCGACCTGGAGCTGGAGTTCAACCACGACGTGCTGGACGGCCCGTCCGCCGCGCTCGTCGCCGACGGGTTCACCGCGCTGCTCGACGACGTCCTGGCCGACCCCGACGTGCGGATCGGCGCGACCCGGCTGAGCGGCGCGCCGGTCGACCCGGTCCTGGCGGGGCCGGTGGAGCCGCCCGCGCCCCCGGTGGTGCGGCTGGTCCGGGCCGCCGCCGCGCGCCACCCGGACGCGCCGGCCGTGGTGGACGGCGCGGTGGTGACCGGCTACGCCGAGCTGGTGCGGCACGCGGACGCCGTGGCGGCTCGGATCAGGGCCGCGGGCGGCGGGCCGGGCGACGTGGTCGGCGTGTGCCTGCCGCGCTCCACCGACCTGGTGGCGACGCTGCTCGGCGTCCTCGTCGCGGGGTGCGCGTTCCTGCCGCTGTCACCGGACGACCCGGACGACCGGATCGGCAGGCAGCTCGACATCAGCGGGGCCCGCCTGGTGGTCGCCGCCGACGCCGACCGGTTCGCCGGTGTCGCGGTCGTGTCGCCCGCGCCGTCCGGCGAGGCGCCCGCCGGGCCGCTGCCGGAGCCGTCGCCCGACGACCCCGCGTACGTCATCTTCACGTCCGGTTCGACGGGCGAGCCGAAGGGCGTGCTGGTCGAGCACCGCGCGCTGGCGGACCACGTGCGCTGGGCGGTGGGGGAGTACGGGCTGTCCCCGCAGGACCGGGCCCTCCAGTTCTGCGCGGTCACCTTCGACGTGCTGCTGGAGGAGGTGTTCCCCACCCTGGCAGCCGGCGGGGCCGTCGTGCTGCGGGACGAGGAGTCGGCCACCTCGGCGCAGGCCCTGGTGGAGCTGTGCGCGGAGCGGGGCGTGACGGTGGTGAACCTGCCCACCGGCTACTGGGAGCGGCTCGTCGCCGCCCTGGACGAGGACGGGCCGGCGTGGCCGTCGTCGGTGCGGCTGGTGGTGATCGGCGGGCAGCAGGTCGACCGGCGGGCGGTGGACCGCTGGCACCGCCTGCCGCACGGGGTGCGACTGGTCAACGCCTACGGGCCCACGGAGGTCGCGATCGGCGTCACCGCCGCCGACCTCGTGCCCGGTGGCGGCGTCCCGATCGGCGCGCCGATCCCGAACACCCGGGCCTACCTGCTGGACCGCTACCTCGCGCCGGTGCCCGACGGAGTGGCCGCCGAGCTGTACCTGGCCGGCTCGGGCCTCGCCCGGGGGTACGTCCGCCGTCCGGGCCTGACCGGCGAGCGGTTCCTGCCCGACCCGTTCGCCGGGGGCGGGCAGCGCATGTACCGCACCGGCGACCTGGCCGTCCGCCGCGACGGGGTGCTGCACTTCGTCGGCCGGGCGGACCGGCAGGTGAAGGTGCGCGGCTACCGGATCGAGTTGGACGAGGTGGAGAGCGCGCTCGCCGCCGCGCCCGGTGTGACCGAGGCGGCCGTGGTCGTGCGCGACGGCCGGCTGGAGGCCCACGTGGCCGCTCCGCCCGACGTGGACGGCGCGGGGGTGCGGGCCCACCTGGCAGGCCGGCTGCCGGCGTTCATGGTGCCTTCGGTGGTCGTGGTGGCCCAGGCGCTGCCGCACACGTCCACCGGGAAGGTGGACCGCACCGCGCTCACGCCCGTGCCGGACGGGCCCGCCCACCACCTGCCTCCGCGCGACGACCGGGAGCGGGCCGCGTGCGCGCTGTGGGCCGAGGCGCTCGGCGTGGCGGAGGTGGGTGTGCGCGACAGCTTCTTCGAGCTGGGCGGGCACTCGCTGCTGGCGATGGACCTGGTGCGCCGGATGCGCGCGCAGGGCTATCCGCACCTGCGGATGCCGGACCTGTTCGAGCACCCCACCATCGAGGCGCTCGCGCCGTGGGCGGCCGCCGCCCCGGCCGCGGCGACCCCGGCCGCCGCCGCTCCCGGCCCCGTGGTGGGCTCGGCGCCGCTGTCCTGGGCGCAACTGGGGATCTGGGCGCACGCGGCGACCAGCGGCAGCGGCACCTTCCACCTGCCGGTGGTGCTGCGGTTGTCCGGACCGCTGTCCGAGGACGCCCTCGCCGGGGCGACGGCGTCCCTGGCCGCACGGCACGACCTGCTGCGCAGCGTGCTCGTCGACGGCCCGGACGGCCCGGAGTGGCGGCTGACCCCCGACGCGCCGCCCTCGCCGCGGGTGGTCGACGCGTCCGCGGCGGACCTGGACGAGAGGGTGCGCGACCTCGTCGCCGAACCGTTCGACCTGCGGGCCGCGCCGCCGGTCCGGTGGACCCTGCTGCGGCTCGGCACGGACGACGCCGCCCTCGTGGTCGTGCTGCACCACATCGCCGGGGACGGCTGGTCCGCGGGCGCGCTCGTGCGCGAACTGGCCGAGCTGTACGCGGCCAGCACCGGGCGCCGGGCGCCCGAACTGCCCCCCGCCCCCAGCTTCCTGGCGCTGGCCGCCGCCGACCGGGCCGCGCCCCCGGACGAGGCGGGGCTGGCGTTCTGGGCCGAGGCGCTGCGCGGCGCGCCGGAGCGGATGGACCTGCCCGTCGACCGGTCGCGCACCGGGCCCGGCGACCCCGGCCGGCACCGCGCCCGCGTGCCGCTGCCGTCCCGGACCGCCGTCGCGCTGGCCGAACTGGCCCGGCGCGAGCGGGCGACGCCGTTCATGGCGCTGCTCGCCGGGGTGCAGGCGTGGCTGGCCCGCTGCTGCCGGCAGGCGGACGTCGTGGTCGGCACGCCCGTGGCCGACCGGGACGACGGCGACGCGGCCGGGGTGCTCGGGCCGCTGGTCAACGTGCTCCCCGTGCGCGTCGAGGTGGACCCGACCGGCTCGTTCGCCGAGCAGGTGGCCCGTACGCGTGCCGCCGTGCTCGCCGTGTTCGAGCACCGCTCGGTGCCCACCCAGCAGATCGTGCGGCACCTCGGGCTGAGCCGGCGCGGCCTGAGCCACGTCGTCTTCGACCTGGACGAGGCCGCCGCGCCCGAGACGACCGCGTTCGGCGACGTGACCGCGCGGACGGTGCCGCAGACCCCGCCGCTGGGCGCGTTCGACCTGGAGGTGACCGCGCGCCCGACCGCGGACGGGCTGGCCGTCGAGCTGCGCGGCGCGGCGGACCTGTTCGGGCCGGCGGGCATCCGGCACCTCGCGACGGCCCTGGCACGCCTGCTCACCGGGGTGGCCGAGCGGCCGGACGCCCCGCTGTCGTCGATCGACCTGCTCGACGAGGCGGAACGCCGCCGGGTGCTGGTCGCACCGAACGCGCGGCACCGGTCGGAGCGGCCCGCCGACGTGCTCGCGCTGGTCGCCGACTGGGTTGCCCGCACCCCGGACGCGACGGCGGTGACCACGCCCACCGGGCGACTGACCTACCGGGAGCTCGACGCGCTGTCCGACGGGGTGGCCGCGTGGCTGCGCGACCGGGGGCTGCCCGTGGAAGGCCTGGTGGCCACGCGGCTGGGGCGGTGCCTGGAACTGCCGGCCGTCGTGCTGGGCATCTGGAAGGCCGGCGGCGCGTACGTGCCGCTGGACCCGGCGCAACCGACCGGTCGGCACCACCGCGTCCTCGCCGACTGCCGACCCCACGCGGTGGTCGCGGACAGACCCGACCCGGTGTTCGGCGCGATCCCCGTCCTCGCCGTCGCCGACCTCCGGCCGGCCCCGCGCGGTGTCGAGGTCCGCCCGTCGGAGCCCGGCCGCCTCGCGTACGTGGCCTACACCTCCGGCTCGACCGGGGAACCCAAGGGCGTGCAGTGCCCGCACCACGGCCTGGCCAACCAGCTGATGTGGTCGCGGCGGGCGTACCCGCTGCGCCCCGGCGAGGCGTTGGCCCAAGTCGCGGCCGTCGGGTTCGACATCTCGCTGTGGGAGCTGATGCACCCGCTGACCAGCGGCGGCCGGCTCGCGGTGCTGGACCAGGAGCGGCACGGGGACGTCGCGGCGATCGCGGAGCTGGTGGCGACCGAGCGGGTGGCGGTGCTGCACCTGGTGCCGGCGCTGCTGGAGCACTACCTGGAGGAAGGGCTCGCCGACTCGCTGCGGCACGTGCTGTGCGGCGGTGAACGGGTCCCGCCCGGCCTGCCCGCCCGGTTCGCCGCCCGCACCCCGGCGGCCCTGCACCACACCTACGGGCCGACCGAGGCGTCGATCACCGTCACGCACTGGCGCGTCCCCGCCGACCCGGTGCCGGACCGGCTGTCGCTGGGCGGGCCGCTGCCGAACGCGCGGGTCTACCTGCTCGACCCCCACGGGCGGCCGGTGCCGGTGGGCGTGGTGGGCGAACTGGTCCTCGGCGGCGAGGTGCTGGCCCGGGGCTACCTCGGCCGGCCCGGGGCGACGGCGGAGCGGTTCCTGCCGGACCCGTTCGCGGACGTGCCGGGCGCACGTGCCTACCGCACCGGTGACCTGGCCCGCTACCGGCCGGACGGCGGCCTGGAGTTCGTGGGCCGGGCCGACCGGCAGGTGAAGATCCTCGGCGTGCGCGTCGAGCCGTACGAGGTGGAGGCCGCGCTGACCGCCGATCCCGCCGTGGCCGCCTGCGCCGTGCTGCCCCGTGCGGACGCGGGGGGAGCGGTCGGCCTCGTGGGCTACTTCGTGCCGGCCGACCCCCGGGCCGACCCGGACCGGCTGCGCGCCGAGGTGCGCCGGGGACTGCGGGAGCGGCTGCCCCGCGCGATGGTGCCGGCGCACCTGGTGGTGGTGGCGGCGCTGCCGATCGGCCCGACCGGCAAGCTGGACGTCTCCGCCCTGCCCGACCCCGACGAGGCCCCGGCGCCCCCGCCGACCCCGTCGGTCGCCGAGCCCGGCACCGACGCGGAACGCGGCCTCGCCGCCATCTGGGCGCAGGTGCTCCCCGTCCCCGGCGGACGGGCGATCGGACCGGAGGACAACTTCTTCGACCTCGGCGGCGACTCGGTGAGCGCCATCCGGGTGGTGGCCAGGGCACGCGCGGCGGGCCTGCGCGTGGAGCTGAGCCGGGTGCTGCGCGCGGCGTCACTGGCCGAACTGGCGGCCTCCGCGCGCCCGGTCGAGCGGCCCACCGCGACGCGGCCCGCCCCCTCGGACGACCGGGTGTGGCTGACCCCGGCGCAGCGGCGCTTCCTGTCCGCCGCCGGTTCCCGGCCCGGCCACTTCAACCAGGCCGTGCTGACCGAGCCCGCCGAACGGGTCACGCCGGCGGCGTTGCGGGCCGCGTTGCAGGCGGTGGCCGCCCACCACGACGCGTTCCGGCTGCGCCCGGTGCGGGTCGACGGGCGCCGGCAGGACCACGCCACCCTCGCCTCCCGCACGGACGACCTGGTCACAGTGCTGGTGGCCGACGCGCCGCTCGACGCGGACTCGGTCGTGGTGCTCGCCGCACCCGTGCACGCCGCCGTCGACGTCGACCACGGCCCCCTGTTGGCCGCGCTGCTCGCCGAACGGCCCGACGGCGGGCAGGCGGTGCTGCTCGTCGCCCACCACGTGGCGATCGACACGGCGTCGTGGGAGACCGTGCTGTCCGACCTGGACACCGCCTACCGGCAGGTCTCGCGAGGCGAGGAGGTGGTCCTGCCGACGCCGGTCACGCCGTTCGCGGACTTCGCCCGCACGCTGCCCGCGCTCACCTCCCGGCTGGACACCCCGGAGCAGCGCGCCCACTGGCACGACCAGCTCGCGGACCTGCCCCGGCTCCCCTCGACGACCGGCGAGGGCGAGGGCGAGGGCGGTCCGGTGGTGCTCGCACTGGGCGAACCGGCCACGCGGGAGCTGGTGGCGGCGGCCTCCCGGCACCGGCTGCGGGTGGACGAACTGCTGCTGGCCGGCCTGACCCGCGTCGTCGCCCGGTGGACCGGGAACCCCCGGGTGGCGCTGTTGCGCGAGACGCACGGCCGCTCGGGCCCGGCCGACTGGCCCGACCTGACCGGCACCGTCGGCTGGCTCACCGCCGTCCACCCCGTGCGCGTGGACGTGCCCGCCGACGACCCGGCAGCCGCCTTGCACGCCGTCCGCGAGGCCCTGGCCGCCGTCCCGGACGGCGGGGTGGGCTACGGCCTGCTGCACACCGATCCCGCGGCGGAGCCGGACCTGGTGGTCAACTACCTCGGCGCCACGACAGGCGGTCCCGGCTCGGGCCTGTTCGCCCGCGTCGAGCGGCAGGCGATCGGCGAGTACGCCGCCCCCGAGCACGCCGCCGTGCGCGGCATCGAGGTGATCGCCGGCATCGACGAGCGCGGCCTGTGGGTGGAGTGGCTCTACGACCCCGAGCGGTTCTCCCGGTCCACAGTGGACTTCCTGGGCGGGGACCTGCGGACCGCGCTGGCCGACCTGGCGGCCCTGCTGGACGGGCCGTTCGGCACCGCCGCCGTGCCCGCCGACTTCCCGCTGGCGGACGCGCCGGGGGAGCAGTTGCGCGCGGTGCTCACCGCCCGTCCCGGCGCGCGCGACGTGCGGTCGCTCTCCCCGGCGCAGCAGGGCATGCTGGCCTGGCACCTGGCCCGCCCCGGATCGGCCGCTTACCACACCCAGATCCTGTTCTCCGCGGACGGCGACGTCGACGAGGTCCGGCTGCGGGAGGCCTGGCAGCGGGTGGTGGACCACACGGACGTCTTCCGGACCGCGTTCGTCCACGCGGGACTGGAACAGCCGGTGCAGGTCGTCGGCGCGAGCCCGCTGGTGGACTGGCGCGGACACGTGGCGACCGATCCGGGCGAGGTGCTCGAAGCGGACCGCGCGGAGCCGTTCGACCTCTCCGCGCCGGGCCCGCAGCGCTGGCACTGGATCGACGGCGGTCCGGCGGGCCGGTGGCTGCTGTGGAGCCACCACCACATCCTGCTCGACGGCTGGAGCCTGCCGCTGGTGCTCGCCGACGTGGCCGCCGCCTACACCGCCGGACCCGACTGGGCGCCGCCGCGCCGCCCCGGCTACGGCGCCTACCTGTCGTGGTTGTCCACGCGGGACGAGGAGGAGGGCGCGGGGTTCTGGCGGGAGCGGCTGGCCGGCGTCGCACCGACGCGCCTGGGCCGGGCGGGCTCCTCCGGTACCGCGTCGATGGCCGCCGCGGACCTCCCGGAGGCGGCGACGCGGGCGCTGACCCGGCTGGCCGAGCGCAGCCGCGCCACGCTGCACTCCGTGGTGCTGGCCGCCTGGTCACTGGTGCTCGCCCGGCGCTGCGCGAGCGACGACGTGGTGTTCGGCGTGGTCGTCTCCCTGCGCCCCGACGAGGTCCCGGACTCGGAGCGGTTGGTCGGCCTGTGCCTGAACACGGTGCCCCTGCGGGTGCGCTTGGACGCCGACGGCGAGCTGCCGGAGCTGTTCCGCCGCATCCAGGAGGACCTGGTGGAGGGCTACCGGCACGCCGCCCACCCGCTGGGCCGCATCCGCGGCTGGGCGGGCGTGCCGGACGCGCTGTTCGACAGCATCGTGGTGTTCGAGAACTACCCGGGTGACCGCACGGGCCAGGCGCTTGGCGCCGACGGCGCGTTGCGGGTGGTCCGCGCGGTGGAGAGCACCGAATTCGCCGTGTCCTTGACCGTGCTTCCCGACGAACGGCTCACCTTCGAGCTGACCCACCAGGGCCACGCCCTGACCTCTGCAGAGGCGGACGAACTGGTCCGCCGCCTGGTTCGCCTGCTGGAACGGATCGCCCGGAGCGGCGACCCCGAGGGGAGAAGGAACCCGTGACCTTCCGCGTGCGCGACCTGTTCGCCGACGACGCCGACGAGACCACCGCGCAACTGGCCGCGTGGAACGACACCGCCCGCGACTTCCCCACCGACGTGGGCGTGCACGAACTCGTGCGGCGGCAGGCCGCCGAGCACGGCACGCGCGGCGCCGTGACCTTCGAGGGCGCGACCCTGACCTACGCGGAGCTGGACGCGGCGGCCGCCGACCTGGCGGCGCGGCTGGCCGGTGCGGGCGTGCGGCCCGGCGACGTCGTCGCCATCGCGCTGCCCCCGTCGGACCGGCGGATCGTCGCCGTCCTCGGCGTGCTCCACGCGGGCGCGGCCTACCTGCCGCTGGACCCGGAGCTGCCCGCGCAGCGGCTGGAGTTCCTGCTCTCCGACGCGGGGGCAGCGGCGCTGATCACCGACGCGGCCACGCGCGAGAGCGCGGTCGGTGCCTACGACGGGCCGACCCTGCTGTCCGACCGGCCGTCCCCGGGCGGCGTCGTCACCGGACCGGTCGCGTTCCCGGGCCCGGCCCTGGCCGCCTACGTCATCTACACCTCCGGCTCCACCGGCCGCCCCAAGGGCGTGGCGGTCGACCACCGGAGCCTGGTCAACCGCCTGCTGTGGATGCGCGACCAGTACCGGGTCGGACCCGAGGACGTGGTCCTGCACAAGACGTCCTTCGGCTTCGACGTGTCCGTGTGGGAGCAGCTGCTGCCGCTGATCAGCGGAGCGCGCCTCGTGGTCGCGCCGAGCGGCACCCGCCGGGACGCCGCCGCGCTGGTCGGCCTCGTCCGCGCCGAGTCGGTGACGGTGCTGCACTTCGTGCCTTCGCTGCTGCCCGCGTTCCTCGACGTGGAGGGCGTCGAGCAGGCCCGCGCGCTGAGGGTCGCGATCTCCAGCGGCGAGGCGCTGCCCAAGCCGGTGGCGGTGGACTTCACCCGACGCCTGCCGCACTGCGCGCTGCACAACCTCTACGGGCCGACCGAGGCCACCATCGACGTCACGCACTGGCCGGTGGACGGCGACGACGAGCGGCCCTTCGTGCCCATCGGCACGCCGATCGACAACACCCGGATCCACGTGCTCGACGACGAGCTGTCGCCCCTGCCGGTCGGCGCGGAGGGCGAGCTGTGCATCGGCGGTCGGGCCGTGGCGCTGGGCTACCTCCGGCGACCCGCGCTGACGGCCGAGAAGTTCGTGCCCGACCCGTTCGGCGGTCCTGGTGACCGCCTGTACCGCACCGGCGACCGGGCCCGCTTCGGGCCGGACGGCGCGGTGGAGTACCTGGGGCGGCGCGACGGGCAGGTCAAGCTGCGCGGCTATCGCATCGAACTGGGCGAGATCGAGACCGCCCTGCTGGAGTCGGACCTGGTCCGGCAGGCGGCAGTGGTGCTGCGCGGCGAGGGCGGCACCAGGCGGCTGGTGGGCTTCGTCTCCGGCCGGCCCGGTGCCGCCGGCGGCACCGAGGAGGCGGCGGCACACGTGCTGGCCCGCTTGGGCGCGACCCTGCCCGCCTACCAGGTGCCGTCGCAGCTGGTGTGGCTGGACACCCTCCCGCTGACCTCCTCCGGCAAGGTGGACCGCGCGGCGCTGCCCGAGGTCACGACCACCTCCCGGTCGTCCGCCACGCCCGGCACGCCCACCGAGCGGGCGATCGCGGCGCTGTGGGCGGACCTGCTCGACGGCGTCGACCCCGGCCTGGACGACGACTTCTTCCGCACCGGTGGCGACTCGGTGTCCAGCATGCGGCTGGCCGCCCGGGCGCAGCGCCAGGGCATCCGGCTCGACGTGCAGCACATCTTCACCCACCGCACCGTCCGGGGCATGGCCGCCGCGGCCGAGGAGGCCGCCGGCCGCCCGGTCGTCGCCGAACCGCGCGGCGACGACGACGAAGCGCTGCTGGCGGGCGTCGACCCCGCGCACCTGGCCGAGGTGCGCGCCCGCCCCGGCGTCGCCGACGTCTACCCCCTGGCGCCCATGCAGGAGGGCATGCTGTTCCGGGGCCTGTTCTGGCCCGATTCGGACGCCTACTTCAACCAGAACGTCCTGGAACTCGTGGGCGGGACCGACGAGGACGTGCTGCGCGAGGCGTGGCGGCGGGTCGCCGACCGGTACGAGATCCTGCGCACCGGCTTCGCCTGGCACGACCGGGCCGAGCCGCTGCAGTACGTGCGCGACGACCTGACACCGCCGTGGTCGGTGCACGACTGGTCCGACGAGGGCGCCGACCGCCATGCGGAACTGCTGGAGCGGCTGCTCGGCGACGACCGGGCCGCCGGCCTCTCCCTGGCCGACTGCCCCCTGTACCGGCTGACCCTGGTGCGGCTCGGCGGCGGCCGGCACTACCTGCTGTGGAGCCACCACCACATCCTGCTCGACGGCTGGTGCCTGTCCCTGATCTGGGGCGACGTGTTCCGGGTCTACGAGGAGCTGGTGCACGGCCGCGAGCCGCGCCTGGAGCCGGTCCGGCCCTACCGGGACTACGTGCGCTGGATCCGCGCGAGGGCCGCACGCAGCGAGGAGTCCGAGCGGTTCTGGCGCGAGTACCTGCGGGACCTGACCCCCAGCCCGTTCTCGACCGCCCCCGCCGACCAGGAGGGCGAGTTCGACACCGTCGTGCACGAGTTCCCCGAGCAGCTGACGCGGCTGGTGAACGAGGCGGCGCGCGGGTACGGCGTCACGACCAACGCGATCAGCCAGGCCGCGTGGAGCATGCTGCTCGCGCTCCAGTCCGGCGCGCGCGACGTGGTGCACGGCCTGACCATCGCGGGCCGCCCGCCCGAGCTGGAGGGCTCGGAGCACATGGTGGGCATCTTCATCAACACGATCCCGCTGCGCATCCGGCTCGACCCGGACAAGACGGTGACCGAGCTGCTGGAGACCATCCACCGCGACCTCGCCACCACGGCCGCGCACGGCCACGTCCCGCTGGCCCAGATCAAGTCGTGGGCCTCCGGCGAGCGGCTGTCCGGCGGCCGGGTCTTCGACAACCTGGTGGCCTTCGAGAACTACCCCGAGGACAACCTGCCCGGCGACGACCTGAGCATCCGGGTCATCGACCTGCACGCCCAGGAGAAGACCGAGTACCCCATCGGCCTGATCGTGCTGCCGCTGGAGAAACTGGCGTTCCACTTCAACTACGACACCACGCACTTCACCCGCGCCGAGGTGGACCGGTTCATCGAGACCTTCCGGCTGCTCACCGAACAGCTGTGCCGCCGCCCGGCGGCGCGGTTGCGCGAACTGGACCTGCTGCCGGCCGGGGACCGCGAGCTGTTCGGGCGCTGGAACGGCACGGCCCGCGACGACGACGCCCCGCCGTCGCTGCTCGACCTGTTCCTGCGCCACCGGGAGGCCACGCCGCACGCGCCGGCCGTGGTGGAGGGCGACACCGCGATCGGCTACGCCGAGCTGGACGCCCGCGCGACCGCGCTGGCCGGGCGACTGGCCGAGGTCGGCGTGGGTGCCGGGCGGCTGGTGGGGATCTGCCTGCCGCGCGGTGCCGCCTACCCGACCGCGCTGCTGGCCGCCTACCGGAGCGGCGCGGTGCCGGTGCTGCTCGACCCAGACCACCCGGAGGCGCGGCGGCGGGTGGTGGCGGCCGACGCCGCCGTGGCCGCCGTGGTGACGACGGCGGACGTGACCGGGTTCGAGGCGTGGCCGGTCGTCCACCCCGAGGGGGCGGTGACCCCGCCGACGCTCCCGCCCACCGGCCCGCCCGGCTCCACCGACCCGGCCCGCGACGCCTGCGTCGTCTACACCTCCGGCTCGACCGGCCTGCCCAAGGGGGTGCTCGCGCCCCAGGACGGGATGGTGAACCGGGTCCTGTGGTCCGGCCGGGCGTTCCCCACGACCGAGCCGCCGCGCGTGCTCGCCACGGCGGGCACCGCGTTCGACATCGCGCTCTGGGAGGTGTTCTTCCCACTGGCGCACGGCGGCGCGGTCGTGGTCGCGCCGCAGGACACCGTGCTCGACCCGGACGCGCTGGCGGAGCTGGTCACCGCGCAGCGGGTGACCGTGGCACACCTCCTGCCCAGCCTGCTCGCCGCGTTCCTCGACAGCCCCAAGGTCGACGGCTGCGCGGCGCTGGAGCACGTGCTCTCCGGCGGCGAGAGCGTCACGCCCGCGATGGTCCGCGCCTTCGCCGGGTCCGGCCTGCACGCCCGGCTGCACCAGGCGTACGGCCCGGCCGAGGCGTCGATCAGCGTCACCCACCACACCTGCGTGCCCGAGGACGGCCTGCGCGAGCGCGTGCCGATCGGTCGGCCGATCGACGCCACCACCGCGCACGTCGTGGACGAGCACCTGCGCGAGCTGCCCGTCGGCTGCGTCGGTGAACTGGCCGTCGCCGGCACCGCCGTCGGGGCCGGGTACCTGGGCGACCCGGAGCTGACCGCGCGGCGGTTCCCCGCGAACCCCTTCGGCGCGGGGCGGCTCTACCTCACCGGCGACCTGGCCCGGTGGCGCACCGACGGCGACCTGGAGTTCCTGGGCCGCCGCGACCGGCAGGTGAAGGTGCGCGGGCACCGGGTGGAGCCCGCAGAGGTGGACCGCACCGCCGAGCGGCACCCCGCGGTCCGGCAGGCGGTCACCGTCGCCCGCGACGCCCAGCTGACCACGTTCGCGGCGCTGCGCGGCGGAGCCCTGCTCGACGCGGACGAGCTGCGCCGGTGGCTGCGCGAACGGCTGCCGGACTGGATGGTCGGCCGGCTCGTGGTGCTCGACGCGCTGCCGGTGACCGGCAACGGCAAGGTGGACCAGCGCCGGCTGCTGGACCTGGCCGGCTCCGGGCCGCACCCGGCGGCGTCCGCCGCGTCGCGCCCGCCCGCCACCGAGATGGAGAAGCTGGTCGCGCGCTGCTGGGAGGAGGTGCTGGGCACCACCGGCATCGGCGCGCACGACGACTTCTTCGCGCTCGGCGGCCACTCCCTGCTGGTGGTGCGGCTGCTCCGGGTGCTGCGGGACAACCTGCCGGAGGAGGTGCACTGCGACGTGCCGCACATCCTCAAGGCGCCCACCGTCGCCGGGCTCGCCGAGCAGCTGCTCGGTCCGGTCGCGGGCTCCGGCTCGGCGTACGTCCACACCCTCAACCCGGACGCGACCGGCGGCGCGCTGGTCCTCGTGCACCCCGGCGAGGGACTGGGCCTGCCCTACCACGGGCTGGCGCCGCTGCTGCCCGACGTGCGCCTGCACGTCCTGTCCGACCCCCGCTTCGGGCAGTCGGACAACCGGTTCGCCACCCTCGCCGAGATGGCCACCCGCTACGTCGAGTGGGTGCGCACCACCGAGCCCGAGGGCCCGTACCGCCTCGGCGGCTGGTCCTTCGGCGGCGTGGTGGCGCTGGAGATGGCCCGGCAGATGACCGCGCACGGCGACGCCGTGTCCGACCTCCTGCTCATCGACAGCCACAACCTCAACGCCGTCGCACGCCCCGAGGACCCGCGCGAGGGCATCCGGCAGCGGCTGGTCGACCTGGGGGTGGACCCGGACTCCCCGGAGGGCACGGACATCGCGGAGGAGCTGCTGCACAACGGCGACCTCGCCGCGGACTACGCGCCCCCGGCCTACCGGAACCGCGTGTGCCTGCTCGTCACCGACGACGGCGACGACGGGCGCGACGCCGTGCGCTCGCGCGGCTGGGACCGGACCCTGCTGCCCGGCCTGGTCGTCGAACCCGTGCCAGGCACCCACGAGCGGCTGTTCGACGAGGACCGACTGCCCGACACGGCGGCCGCGATCCGCCGGGCGCTGGGAGGAGAGCGATGACCGCACTGCCGCAGGTGGTCCGGCGTTCGCCGGACCGGGCCGTGGAGACCTACGCCGAGGGCAAGCCCTACGACCTGTTCTTCCTGGACACGGCCGGCGTGCGCCTGGTCGGCCGCAAGACCGAGGCCTCCTACCCCGGGCCGGACCGCGACGGCCGGCCCGCCGAGCGGCTCAAGTGCACCCTCATCGAGCCGCACATGCTGCTGGGGGTGGTGGAGCGCGAGCAGGTGGCCGAGGACCACGTGGCCGTGTTCCACCGCCCGCTGGGCGAGGAGGAGAGGACCGCGCTGTTCGCCGCGGCCACCGCCGACCCCATGACGGACCTGTACTACCCGTACGCGCAGCTCGGCCACCGCGTCCGCGAGACCGACACGGGCGGCTGGGAGGTGACCGACGAGTCGGCCCGCGAACTGGACCACGCCGAGGAGGTGCTGCGCGACTACGTGCCCGACCGGCTCGCCGAGCTGGGGTTCCGCGGCGGGGTCGCCTACGACGCGGCGTGCTCGACCGGCGCGTTCCTCCACGCCGTCGGCCGCCGGTTCCCCGGGACGCGCACCATCGGCCAGGACCTCAGCCCCGACATGGTGGCCCGCGCGCGGACCAGGCTGGACGAGGCGCACTGCGGCGACAGCATCCGGCCCGCGATCCCCGAGGGCAGCGCCGACCTGGTGGTCTGCCGGCACCTCAACGCGTTCGTCGTCGGCACCGACCAGGCCCACGACCTGCTCGCCGCCGCGGCGAGCAGGTGCCGGGACGGCGGCCACGTCGTGCTGCTCGGCCACACCCCGATCCTCATCAGCAGCCAGTGGTGCGAGATGACCGGGCTGACCCCGGTGCAGCGCTCGGGCGCCACCCCGTCCGGGCACGCCCTCTTCCAGTGCTACGTACTGCGCAAGGGCTGACCCGGACGGGGAGCCCACGCACGCGGAGTACCCGAGCAGAAAGCCCCACTCGATGCTGCTGACCAGCCGGAGACTCGTCCTGCGGCACTTCCGGCCGGGTGACGAGGAGGCGTTCGCCGCCTACCGCTCCGACCCCGAGGTGGCCCGGTACCAGGCGTGGGACACCCCGCTGTCGCTCCGGGAGGCGACGGCCGCCGTGGCGCGGCACGCCGCCGCCGACCCGGACCGGGTCGGGTGGTTCCCGTACGCCATAGCGCTCGACGGCCACCTGATCGGCGACATCGGCGTCAACCTGCACGAGAACCGGAAGCAGGCAGAGATCGGCTTCAGCGTCGCGACGCCGTTCCAGGGGCGCGGCTACGCCACCGAAGCCGTCGAACGCCTGCTCCGGCACCTGTTCCTCGACCTCGACCTGCACCGCGTCTCCGCGGAGTGCGACCCCCGCAACACCACGTCCGCGCGCCTGCTGGAGCGCGTCGGCTTCCGGCGCGAGGGACTGCGGCGGGAGAACACGTGGCTGCGGGACGAGTGGGTGGACGACCTGCTGTTCGGCCTGCTCGCCCCCGACTACCGTCGGGGGCGGGCGGCCGGTGGCGCGCTCAGCCGGTGAAGGCGCTGACCGCCCCCGCACCCCTGCCCGGCGCGTCCTCCCAGCGGCGCAGCTTCGCGGCGACGGCCAGGTAACGGGCGCTCGTCGGCGGTTCGACGACGTGGAAGTGCGACTCCTTGACCGGCATCAGGTCACCGCCCCACGCGACGACCCCCTCGCAGTCGGCGAGGATGTCGCGGACCACGGCCTTCTCGTGCTCGAAGAACCCGTCCCGCGCGCCCAGCGGGTAGAACAACGGGCGCAGGGCGATGCCGCTGCCCGACAGGTACGCCGACTCGTACGGGGCGGCGACGCGCCGGTCCTCGACGTGCCCGGTGAGCTCGCCCGGCCCCACCCGGTGCTCCACCTCGTACAGGAAACGCCGCACGACGTGCAGCAGGACCGGGGCCGCCGCCGGGGCGAGGCGCACGGTCAGCCCGCTGCCCTCCACCCGGAACTCCGGCGCGCCACCGGCGGTGAGCACGGGCCAGCCGTTGGCGCTCCTGCCGCCCCGCCACTCCGCCGGGCCGGTGGGTGCGGTCGCCGCCGGGGGAGCGGCCGACGCCGGGGGAGCGGCCGACGCCGGGGGAGCGGCGGTCCACAGGGCGCCGCCCGCGAGGGCCGCGCCGCCGAACGCGAGGAAACGGCGCCGGTCGATCGGTGTCATGGTGTGCTCTCCCCGTGTGGTCGCGACTGGTCCGAGGTGGGGCGTGCGCCGTGGCGCCGGGAGCGGCGGACGCGGGCGATCACCGGCACGGCGACGGCCGCCAGGACGAACACCCCGGTGAGGGCGTCCAGCGGCCAGGTCGTCACCGCCGCGGTCTCCCCGCTCCGCCACACGCACCGGACGTCCACCGGGAACTCGAAGAAGTAGCCGCCGCTGAGGTGGACGTCGTCGCCCAGGTCCGGCCGGTAGCGCCCGCACAGGTCTTCCGCCTGGTGTGCGATGGTCGACCACAGCGCGGCGGTGTGGCTGTCCACCGCCGCGAGCAGCAGCCACGCCACCGGCTCGACCCGCGCCCGCCGCGAGCCGCGCGGGGCGAACGTCGCCCGCCGCGTGGTCAGGCCGTGCACGAGCTTGACCAGGACCAGCAGCGGGGTCACCGCCAGCAGCAGGAGGGCGAGGTCGTTGGCGATCCGTTCCACGTGCCCGTCACTCGGCCTTCATGGCGCTGCGCCGCCGGTTCTCCGCCCCGCGCAGGATGTTCAGCGTGTCGGCGTAACCCTTGCAGAACGCCTGGAGGTCCGACGGCGTGATGCTGATCGGGTCGATCCACCCGCCGCTCTGCTGCTGCACCAGCAGCTTGCGGGCGGCGGCGTACTTCAGGGCGTCGACCGGGTTCGCGGGCGCCCCCGTCAGACACGCCACGGCGGCGTTGTTGGCGTCGGTCATCGTGCCGTACCGGCTGTCGAAGAAGTTGTTCACCCGGGACAGGTGGCCGCCCCGGAGCAGCAGGTCCTCGAACGCGGTCACGACGCTCGTGCCGTTCTTCACCGCCAAGCCGATCCGGTGACCGTCCATGTCCTCGACGAGGTCGTTGAGCATGAACGTCGTCTGCACGTTCGGCTTGGCCAGCCGCGCCATCGCGTAGGCGTAGCCGTCCTTGTTCTCGGACTCGTCGCGCACCCACTCACCGTAGAAGGTGATCAGGTCGCCGCACCAACCGCCCAGGTCGCCCAGGGTGAGACCGGCGCGCTCTCCGGCCCCCTTGAGCAGGTAGGCGTTCGCCGTGGCGGCCAGGTGGTCCACGGAGATCGACACGCCGAACGCCGGGTCCTGGTAGTCGTACTCCGGCGGCGGCCGCAGCCCCGCGTCGCGACAGACCGAGATGAACCCCTCGTCCACGCCTTCGAAGGTGGTGCGCCACTCGAAGTCGTTGTACTTCGGGTAGCGCAGCCACTCCAGCACCAGCTTCGACGCGCGGGACGGATCGTGACGCACCGCGAGGCCGTGCACCTCCCGCACGTAGGCGAGGAACTGGTCCACGCTGGTCGGGGCGTGACCGACGGAGTCCACCCCGAAGTCGGCACCCGGTCGGTGGACGACGCGGTCCAGGTCGAACACGTCGGAGCCGTTCTGGAACTGGAACTCCTTGATCTGGTTGAACGACCAGTTCAGCGGCAGCGGGAACCCGAGGTTGCCGGAGAAGCCCCAGGACATGCCGGAGACGAACGAGTGCGACACGTACGCCTCGGCGCTCACCCGTGCGGCCACGTTCCGCGAACCGTAGACGCCGACGACGTACCGGCCGCCCTGGCGGTTGAGCGCACCCCGGACGCCCAGGAAGTAAGGGACGATGTTGGAGGTGATCTCCGGGTCGGTGGCGTCGTAGTCGACCGCGAAGTAGATCACCGTGCCCCGGTTGAACCCGTAGTGCACGCCCCGCTCGTGCGCCAGCATCCCGTGCTGGTAGCCGGTCGAGTAGGTGAAGTCCACCAGCTGGCGGGCGTTGTACTGCCAGATCGGGAAGCACCGCAGCCCGGCGGCGAAGATCGCCTGCAACTCGCCCGGCTTGATCTCCTTGTCCAGCGTGCCGCCGGGGGCCTCGTCGAGGTAGCGCCCCACCGCCCGGTAACCGGCCTGGTACAGCGCCTGCGCGCGGGACGCGGTGATGGTGAACCTCGTGTCGCACGCGTCGGCCGGCCGGTCCGGGTCCCCGGTCGACACCAGCAGCTGCGCCCACGTCGCGTAGTCGCCGTTGCCGTGCTCCGGCAGCGCGGAGAACCGCTGGAACGCCCGGATGAAGTCGGCGGTCGCGGACGTGTAGGTGTCCCGGAACCCCACCCCGGACGTGCCGGGCACGGGCTCGTTGAAGATGCAGGCGGCGTGGAACAGCTGCGTGACCGGCCCTGACGTGCCGACGTACTGGGTGCGCTGCTGGAGACCGGCCTTGGTGGCGGGCCCGAAGCTGCCGTTGGGCTCGGCGATCCCCATCTCGTACTGGAGGGCCCGCACCAGCGCCTGCTGCACGTCCCGGGAGTAGTGGCCGTCGCAGGGACCGATGAAGTAGTTCGCCCTGGTCCAGTAGCGGCTGTTGAGCCACCGCTGGATGGTCACGACCACCTCCCGGCCGCCGCCGAGCAGGACGTAGGCGTCCATGGTCAGCAGCGCCTTGAAGATCTTCGGCGTCGTCTGGCCGCCCGCGGTGCCCGTCCCGCCGTCCGGCAGCCCCATGTCGCGCCGCATCGCCTTCACGGCCTCGGTGGTGACGGCGCCGTACCCGCCGTACTCGTTGGCGCCCCAGTACCCCTTGCAGAACAGGGCGTGCTGGATGATCCGCACGATGTCCTGGTTCCGGTTCCACCCGAAACCGATGTCGCCCAACGACTGGAGCGCGGCCAGCGTGCCGGGGCCGAAGTTCGCCACCAGGGGCGAGATGCCCAACTCGTGCTGCAACCCCATCGTCAGGGACCACATCGTGCCCCACCCGGTCCTGCCGTCCTCAGCGCACCGCTTGTACCCGGCCACGCCACCGTAGGTGGCGTTGACCCAACGCTGGGCTTCGAGCACCTTGTCGTCCATCAGGACCCGCAGACCTCTCTGCTCACCGCGGCCGTTTCCGGAGACGGCCCCGCACCGCGTGGCCGGTGGTCGCGCACGATCGGGATCGTTCGACCTGCGTGGTCGCACCGCGGAACGACTCGTGCAATGACGACGACAAGCGGAACCCGCTCCGCTGCACCCCCTCGGTAATAGCTTTACCGAATCGGTCGACGCTCCGTCAGCGCCCGTTCGAGTGACGCGGAGCAGCCGGGCCGACTACTCCGCTCCGCTGGGGCGGCGAGCGGCGGGCGAGGCGCAGGACGGCTCCGACCACAGTGGACCGCCGTCGGTCGTCCAGGGCTTCGATCGACGGGGCGGGAGCTGGACGACCAGGCGCTGCCGGTCGGGGCTCACCAACGCGCGAACTCGACGGCGGGACGGCCCGCGCCTCCGTTCGCGATGCCCGATCCGACGGCGAACCCCCATCACCGACGGCGGCCACCGGGGCGCCGGGCTCGGCGTCCCACACCGCCGCGAGCACGGCCGAGCCGGACCCCGGCCCCGGCCCCGGGAGAGGAGCGCGGAGGACGCACGACCTCGCCGGACGGGTCAGCGGGCCGCACGACCACGGGGCGTTCCGAGGCTGCCCGGAGATCGTCCACGGGACGGGCCTTAGGGGGGCTTTAGGGGTCGTTGAGCCGATTCGGCACGGCTACTTTTGCCCGAGGAACAGAGGCCCGGTCCGACGCGGAAGGCGACGGGATGACACGACCGTCCACTCGGGGCAGACCGCGCGGGACCGGGTTCGCCGGCCCCGCGCGACACCCCGGACGGGGACGCGGTCGACGTGCCCGCCGCACGACGGGAACCGGCTTCCGTGCGGCGCCCGCGGGCGGGCACCCCACCCACACCCACCGCCAGGGGGCCGTGTCCCGGCACCCGGCGGATCGGCTCACCGACCGGAGGTTCGCCCATGACTGAGGCAGTGGCGGTGGAGACGGCGTTCGAGAACCGGCTCGTGGAGCTGCGCCAGATCAAGGACGCGGCTCGCCGCGGGCCCGACGACGCGGCGACCACCCGGCAGCACGAGCGCGGCAAGCTGACCGCGCACGAGCGGATCGAACTGCTCCTCGACCCGGGGTCGTTCACCGAGGTCGAGGCCCTGCGCCGGCACCGGGCCACCGGCTTCGGCCTGGAGCACCGGCGGCCGTACTCCGACGGTGTCGTCTGCGGCTGGGGAACTGTGCACGGCCGCACGGTGTTCGTGTACGCGCACGACTTCCGGATCTTCGGCGGCGCGCTCGGCGAGGCCCACGCCCAGAAGATCCACAAGGTGATGGACCTCGCGGCGGCGGCCGGCGCGCCCCTGGTGTCCCTCAACGACGGCGCCGGCGCCCGCATCCAGGAGGGCGTCACGGCGCTCGCCGGGTACGGCGGGATCTTCCAGCGCAACACCCGGTGCTCCGGGGTCATCCCGCAGATCTCGGTGATGCTCGGCCCGTGCGCGGGCGGCGCGGCGTACTCGCCGGCGCTGACCGACTTCGTGTTCATGGTCCGCGAGACCTCGCAGATGTTCATCACCGGCCCGGACGTGGTGCACGCGGTGACGGGCGAGGAGATCACGCAGAACGGCCTCGGCGGCGCGGACGTGCACGCCACGACCTCCGGTGTCGCCGCGTTCGTCTACGAGGACGAGCAGAGCTGCATCGAGGACGTGCGGTACCTGATCTCCTTCCTGCCGTCCAACAACAACGAGGCACCACCGGTCGAACCGACCGACGACCCGCCCGACCGGCGGACCGACCGGCTGGTCGAACTCGTGCCGACCGACTCGACCCGCGCCTACGACATGTGCGCCGTCATCGAGGAGATCGTGGACGACGGCGCGTTCTTCCAGGTGCACGCGGGCTGGGCGACCAACGTCGTGTGCGCGCTGGCCCGGATGGACGGTCACGCGGTCGGCATCGTCGCGAACCAGCCCACCGTGCTCGCCGGCGTGCTCGACATCGAGGCCAGCGAGAAGGCCGCGCGGTTCGTGCAGACGTGCGACGCCTTCAACATCCCGCTCGTGACGCTCGTGGACGTGCCAGGCTTCCTGCCCGGCGTGGACCAGGAGCACGGCGGCATCATCCGGCACGGCGCGAAGCTGCTCTACGCCTACTGCAACGCCACGGTGCCGCGGGTGCAGGTCATCCTGCGCAAGGCCTACGGCGGCGCGTACATCGTGATGGACTCGCGCTCCATCGGCACCGACGTCTCGCTGGCGTGGCCGACGAACGAGATCGCCGTGATGGGCGCCGAGGGCGCGGCCAACGTCATCTTCCGCCGCGAGATCAAGGCGGCCGACGACCCCGAGGGCATGCGCCGCCTGAAGATCAAGGAGTACCGCACCGAGCTGATGCACCCCTACTACGCCGCCGAGCGCGGGCTGGTGGACGACGTGATCGAACCGGGCCGCACGCGCGAGCTGCTGGTCCGCGCGCTGCGGATGCTCCGGGCCAAGCACGCCGACATCCCGGCGCGCAAGCACGGGAACCCGCCGGTCTGATGGGCGAGCCCGACGTGCGCGTCCTGCACGGCTCACTGGACGACGACGAGCTGGCCGCCCTGGTCGCGGTGCTCTCCGCGGTGGCCGGTGCGATCCGGGCGGGGGAGTCGGCGCCCCCGGTCCCCAGGCCCCGCCGGCCGACTTCCTACCCGGCGTCCACGAGCTGGCGCACCCGTCGCTGAACCCCTCGGGGTTCGGCGACGGGTCCGCCCGGACCGGGTCACGTGCGCACGACGGTGCTGTCCAGGTAGGTCAGCACCGCGCGGATGCGCCGGTTCTCGTCCCGGCCGGCCTCCAGGCTGAGCTTCGCGAAGATGTTGCTGATGTGGTTCTCCACGGCGCCCTGGGTGACGCTCAGGTTCCGCGCGAGGGCCGCGTTCGAGAGGCCCTGCGCCATCAGGCCCAGCACCTCCTTCTCGCGCGCGGTGAGGGCGTCGAGCGGGTCCCGGCTGCGGGAGAGCATCTGGGCGACCACCTCGGGGTCGATCGCGGAACCGCCGCCCGCCACCCGCCGGACCGCCTCCAGGAAGTCGGTCACGTCGGCGACGCGCTCCTTGAGCAGGTAGCCCACCCCGGCGGCGCCCTTGGCGATCAGGTCGACGGCGTAGCTGCCCTCCACGTACTGCGACACCACGAGGACCGGCAGCCCGGGGAACTCCTGGCGGGCGGCCAACGCCGCCCGCAGCCCCTCGTTGGTGAACGTCGGCGGCATCCGGACGTCGGCGATCACCAGGTCCGGCCGGTGCTCGCGGACGGCGAGGAGCAGGTCGTCCCCGTTGTCCACGGCCGCGACCGTCTCGATGCCGACGTCGGCGAGCAGGCTCTGCACGCCGGCGCGCATGAGCACGGAGTCTTCGGCGATCACGACACGCATCTCGCGCTCCTCGGGGAAGTCACCAGCGGACGGGGAGGTCGGCGCGCACCACCGTCGGCCCGCCCACCGGGCTGACCACGGTGAGCACGCCGTCGATCGTCGCGGCGCGGTCGACCAGACCGGCCAGGCCGCCGCCGGGCCGGGGGGAGGCGCCGCCGCGGCCGTCGTCCGTGATCTCGACGACCACGGTGTCGTCGTCACGCGTCACCCGCACCGAGGCGCGGCCGGCGCCCGCGTGCTTCGTGATGTTGGCCAGCGTCTCGCTCACGATGAAGTACGCCGCGGTCTCCACCGGCGCGGGCGGGCGCGGCTCCACGTCGACCCGGACGTCCACCGGGATCAGCATCCGGGCCGTCAACGACGACAGCGCCGCGTCCAGGCCGCGGTCCTGGAGCACCGGCGGGTAGATCCCCCGGGCGAGGTCGCGCAGCTCGGACACGGCGAGCTTCGCGTCGGAGTGGGCCGAGCCGATCAGCTCGCGCGCCGCGGCCGGGTCGTCCGAGTCGAGCTTCAGCCGGGCCCGGCCCAGGCTCATCGCCACGGCCACCAGCCGCTGCTGCGCCCCGTCGTGCAGGTCCCGCTCGATGCGCCGGCGCTCGGCCTCCACGGCGTCGACGGCGCGGGCCCGCGAGTCCTTCAGCCGCCGGGTGTGCGCCTCCAGCTGGGCCGTGCGGTCGGGTCCCAGCAGCGACAGCGCCAGCGCGCCGTGCAGCTCCCCGATCTTCGGCGCCACGAAGATCCCGAACGGCGGCACGGCCACCGACACGATCCCGGCCACGAACTCGACGATGCCCAGCGGCAGCGCGAGCAGCACGTAGATCAGCTCGCGCCAGGTCACCGGGTCCACCAGCCGGACCTGCCAGGTGTGCAGCAGCCCCCCGCCTCCCGGCAGCCGGTGGGGCGCCGCCACGTCGACCCCGAGCATGGCGCGCACCCAGGCGCGCTCCAGGTCGGCGAAACCGCGGATGAGGGAGGTCGCGGCCACCAGGACGGGGATGCCGACCCACAGCATGATGGTGACGATGCCGAGCACGGTCGTCACGACCACGAGCGGGAACACCACCAGACGTACCGGGAAGCTCGCGAGGAGGAAGACGATGGTCCGGACCGGCCCCGGCCGGGGCGTCACCGCCACCGGGCGATCCGTTCCAGCTCCGGGACGAGGTCGTCGAGGGTGGGGGTGGCCAGCACCTCGTCGCGCACCTCGGCGGCGCAGGCGCGGAACGACGGCTCCTCCAGCAGCCGCTGGAGCCCGGCGCGGACCGAGTCCGGCGTGACGTCCTCCAGGTCCACCAGCAGGCCGTTGCCGCGCTTGACCTGGGCCACCGCGGACACCCGCTCGCTCCAGGTGGTGCCGGGGATCACGAGCTGCGGCACGCCGTTCACCACGGCGTTGCCGATGGTCGCGCCGCCGCCCTGGTGCACGATGGCCGAGCAGCCGGCCAGCAGCTCGTTCATCGGCACGAAGTCCACCGCGCGCACGTTGTCCGGCACCGTCCCGACCGACGCGAGCTGGTTCGCGTCGAGGTTCGCGACCACCTCGACGTCGAGGCCGGCGAGGCCGTTGAGCAGGTCGGCCACGGACGTCTCCTCGATGCCGATCACCTGGCGGTTCGAGACGCCCAGCGTCAGCATCACCCTGGGCCGCGCCGGCTCGTCGAGCACCCACCGGGGGATCGCCATCGGCTTGTTCTGCGGGACGAACCGCGCGGGCACGTAGTCGACGTCCACGCCGTCGTACCGCAGGTAGGACGGGTGGCAGTCGATGGTCTTGACGCCGTGGCGCAGGCTCTCGTCGTAGTCCGCGCCGAACCGGCCCACCGCGGCGGTCATCCACTCCACGAACGGGTCCGGCGAGCGGTCGTCCGGCCGGCTCGCGCGCAGGTCCCGGTACTGCGCGGCGATCCGCGCGGTCTGGTCGGCCGCGTACATCATCCGCAGGTGCGGAACACCGACGGCCCGCGCGACGATCGGCGCGGCGTAGATCATCGGGTCCCACACCACGAGGTCCGGCCGCCAGTGGCGGGCGAACCGGACCAACTCGTCGAGCAGGGGGTCCGGGGTGGTCCAGCGGAAGACGTCCACCCAGTGCTCGTAGACGTTGCGCACGTACTCCTCGGTGTAGCGCTCCGGCCGGCTCTCCGAAATCCGGAACCCGCCCTGCATCGCGTTGTCGCCGTCGACCTGGAGCCGTCGGTGCCGGGCGATGTCGAGGTCCCCGCCGAACCACATGGCGTCGAGGCCGGTCTCGGCGAACGAGGCGACCTCGCGCGGGTTGCGCTGGCCGACGAACCGCACCTCGTGCCCGGCGGCGGCCAGCGCCCACCCGACCGGTGCCATGCTGTAGACGTGCGTCCTCGTCGGGAAGACCATCAGCATGACGCGCATCGCACACACTCCGGGGTCACGGACGGGAAATCCAGGCCTGTCGGGGAAACGGTACGGCCGGCGCGCCGACGCGCCGACCCGACAAGGCCCCGGTAGGAGCGGGAACCCCTGTTCTGCCGGGGACGCCTTCCCCTCCGGAGCGGGGTGCGGTAGGGCGGGAGGACCGGGTGCGCACCCCCGCGGGTCATCGCGCGCCCGGAGGACCGCTCCACGCCCCCACCGGCGCAAGGACCGCTTTAGATCCCCCTTAGGGGCTGGTGGAGGAGATCCGGCGGCGGTTAGACATGGAAGCGGTCCCGATCGCGTCGGGCGGGACGTGGACAGCGAGCGAGGTGATGAGCATGGTCGTGGCACCCACGGACAAGGGCTGGGTCCCGTTCGGCGGGCACCGCACCTGGTACCGGGTCACCGGCGTCGTCGGAGGGGAGTTGCCCGCCGTCGTCGTGGTGCACGGCGGGCCCGGGAGCACGCACGACTACCTGCGCAACCTCGGCTCGCTCGCCGAGCACGGCTGGCCGGTGGTGCACTACGACCAGCTGGGCGGCGGCGGGTCGACGCACCTGCCGGACGCGGACCCGGGGTTCTGGACCCCCGAGCTGTTCGGCGACGAGCTCGACAACCTGCTGCACCGGCTGGGGATCGAGGACAACTACGTCCTCTTCGGACAGTCCTGGGGCGGTCTGGTCGTCGCGCGCCACGCCGCCGGGCGGCCGGACGGCCTGCGCGGGCTCGTGATCGCGAACTCGCCGGCGTCGTACCCGTTGTGGCGGCAGGAGATGGACGTGCTGCGGGCGCGGCTCCCGACCGGCGTGGACGCCGCGCTGCGGGCGCACGAGGCCGCCGGCACCACCGGCACGCAGGAGTACTTCGACCTCATGCGGGTGTTCTACGACCGGCACGTGTGCCGGGTGCTGCCGTGGCCGGACGAGTACCTGGCCTCGTTCCTGGAGATGGCCGAGGACAACACCGTCTACTCCGTGATGAACGGGCCGAGCGAGTTCACCGTCACCGGCACGCTCAAGGACTACTCGGTGATCGACCACCTCGACGACATCGAGGTGCCCACGCTCCTCGTCTCCGGTCGGCACGACGAGGCCACCCCGGTGACCGTCCAGCCGTACGCCGACCGCATCCACGACGTGCGCTGGGAGATCTTCGAGCACTCCAGCCACGTGCCGCACCTGGAGGAACCCGAGCGGTTCCGCGAGGTCCTGCTCGGCTTCCTGCGAGAAGTCCACGCCTGCGCGTCCGAGAGCCGGACCGCCGGAAGAGAGGTCGCCAGACATGGATGAGGCCACCGGGCCGGGGTCGGCGATCGTCTTCCCCGGGATGAGCCCGTGCAGGTTCGCCGACTTCGGCAAGTTCCTACTCCTCAACCCCTTCGCCCGCCGGCTGACCGCGGAAGCGGGCGACCGGCTCGGCTACCCGCTGATCGACCGCTTCCGCGACGCGGAGGGCGACTACTCCGAGTACGCGCAGGTCGGGTTCATGCTCACCTGCGTCGCGCTCGCCGAGTGGGCGGAGCAGGAGTACGGCATCAGCCCCGACTACTGCACCGGGCCGAGCTTCGGCGAGAAGCCCGCCAGCGTGTACGCCGGTTCCCTGACCTTCTCCGACGCCGTGTGGATGACCGCGGAGCTGGCGCGCTGCCTCACCGAGTTCTTCGCGACCGAGTACACGGACGTGGTCACGCACTCGTTCGTCCGGACGCCGGAGGACAAGCTGGACGAGGTGCTCGCCGAGCTGGCGGCACGCGGCGAGTGGCACGACATCTCGTGCTACATCGACCACGACTTCTACATGGTGTCGTTGCGCGAGCGGAACCTCGACTGGCTCAAGGACGCGGTGCGCGGCATGGGCGGGCTCTCGCTCTACACGATGCGACCGCCCCTGCACTCGCGGGCGTTCGGCGCGCTGCGCCGCAAGGTGGAGGACGAGGTCATCGGCGACCTGCGGTTCCACGACCCGCTCCTGCCGATCATCGCCGACCAGGACGGTTCGATCCTGCGCTCCGGCGAGCAGGTGCGCACCATGCTGCTCGACAGCATCGTCAAGCCGCTGAACTGGTTGCAGGTGGTCTCGTCGCTGGAGCAGCTCGGGGTGCGCAAGCTCTGGGTGGCGGGCCCGGACACGCTGTTCGGTCGCGTCCGGGCCACCACGAGCCGGTTCGAGGTGGTCACGGTGAACCCCCGCCTGGCCCTGCACCCGCGGCGGCGTGGCACCGGACCGTCGCACGTCAGCTAGCGGGCTGCAAGCCGGCCAACGTGGTCCACAGCCGGCCGGGGTTCTCGAAGGTCTCCAGGTTCAGGGCGTCGTCCTGGAAGCGGACCCCGTAGTTCTGCTCCAGCACGGCGAGCAGCTCCACGGTCGCGAGCGAGTCGAGGCCGTACTCCCGGAGCGGGGTGTCGGCCGCCAAGGCCTCCTCGGCGGACAGGAACGGGAGGAACGAGCGCAGCGTCTCGTCGAAAGTGCTGTCCCACATGGCAAACTCCGGATCGCTGGGTTCGGCGGACGGCAAAACCGACCGTCCGGTTCGTTTTTGGACCCTACCTCGCGTCGCCGCTCCGGATCGACGCATCGGCACCCCTATTCCACGGCGGAGGACGACGATGGACACGAGTTCCACCGGGCTGCACGCCCGGTTCCTGCGGGGCCTGGCCCGGTCGGAGCGCGGGGTCGCGCTCCACCTGGGCGAACAGCGGATCGACTACGCCCGGCTGCACGACCTGGCCCTGCTCTGGGGCGGCGCGCTGGTCGACGCCGGCGCCCGCACGGTAGGGGTGCTGGCGGACAAGGGGATCACCGCGTACGCCGGTGTCCTCGCCGGGCTCTACGCCGGCGCGACCGTCGTGCCGCTGCGACCCGACTTCCCGGCGGCGCGCACCGCGCAGATGGTCCAGGCCGCCGGGGTGGACGCGATCGTCGCCGACGCGCGCGGTCTCGCCCAGTGCCCGCGGGTGCTGGCCGGGCGGCGGGCGACCGTGCTCGCACCCGGGGCGGAGGGGGCGACGGCGGCGGTGGTCCGGCCGCACTTCTCCCGGGCCCTGGCCGCGCCGCTGTCGGTGAGCCCGGAGGACACCGCGTACGTGCTGTTCACCTCGGGGTCCACCGGCCGCCCCAAGGGGGTCCGGATCAGCCACGGCGCCACCGACCACTACTTCGGCCTGCTCGACGCGCGCTACGACTTCACGCCGGAC